>NZ_JBHTZI010000001.1:0-963894 GCF_042790355.1 Rhodococcus sp. NPDC056743
GCGGTGGGCCAGTAGTGGTAGGTGAGGTACCAGCCTGGTGCCCAGATGAGGAGCATGAAGTTGGGGAAGATGGTGAAGCTGTCTTCGCCCCAGGCTGCGTGGCGGGCGGGGTTGAGTGTGGGGGGTAGGGGGTCGAGGCCTTCGATGTCGGGGCGGTCCCAGGGGCCGAAGAGGCCGCTGCGGAGTGCGCGTTCGATGGGTTTGACCATGTTGAGGTCTTTCGGCGGTGCCATTCCGCCCCAGGAGGAGATGAGGGAGTGGGGTCCGTCGAGTTCGTAGTGGAGTGCTTCGAAGCCGGTGGCGGCGAGTTTGTCTGCTTCGGCTTTGGTTGCCTGCTTCTGGTGCAGGATGGGGGCGTGGTAGAACTCGGCGAATGCGTCGATGAAGAGTTTCCAGTTGCTGCCGATTTCGGCGCGGTAGCTGTAGACCTCGGTCATTTCGTGGAAGGGGTAGCCTTCGACGCCTTTGAGCATGGGGCCGAGGTATTCCTCGAGGCTCTGTTGGGGGTTGAGGTTGACGAAGATGAAGCCTTGCCAGGTTTCGCAGGTGACTTCGACGAGTCCGTAGTCTTGTTTGTCGACGTCGAAGAATTCGCCTTCTTGTTGGATGAAGGAGAGTTTGCCGTCGAGGTCGTAGCGCCAGGCGTGGTATTTGCAGGTGAATTGGCGGCAGGTGCCTGAGGTTTCGTCGCCGGGGATTTCGTTCCATACCAGCTTGTTTCCGCGGTGTCGGCAGACGTTGTGGAATGCGCGGATGGTTCCGTCGGCGCCTTTGACGATGATGAGGGAGGTGTTGACGGCGGCGAGTTCTTTGGTGAAGTAGCTGCCGGTGCGGGGGACTCGTTCGACGCGTCCGACGTTGAGCCAGGTGCGTTTGAAGATTGCTTCGCGTTCGGCTTCGTAGTGTTCGGGGTCGATGGAGTCGGTGTAGTCGACGGGTGCGGTGCCGAGGTGGGGATACTGTTCGGTCCAGCTTCCCGCGGCCGGTTTGGCGAAGTGTGGCACGGTCTACCTCTCGTTCTCATGTTCGTGTTCCGCCGCGATGCCGAAGCGTGAATGGCTGTGCACTGCGGCTGGTTCGGCTGGTACAGAAGATTTCTGAAGGATGCACTCTCTCGAATGAGAATGCGATTCTCAACAACGAAATTCAGACTGCCATATGCGAATGTCGGTAGTCAACCGCTATCGCCGGAGTTTGGAGAAATCCCAGCTCACGATGTTCTCGGGAACGAGTTGGAGCCAGCCGTGCCTGCCGTCGTAACTGAAGTTCCCGCCGTTGCCTATGTACTTGTCGGCAAACAGGCGCTCAGGGGTGATCAACTCCGCATCCGGTTCTCCGCGGCGAGGTATTTCGCCTACTTGTCGAACCTTTCCTTCCAGCTCAACGCCGCGTAAGCCGAGGAAGTCCGTATCTCCCTCGTCGACGATGACACTTACGCGGGGATCGAGTTCGAGATCGGTCCAGCGTCTGCTTCGGGTGAGGGAGTTGAGCCAGAGTGAAGTTCCGTCCCAGACGAACCACAGGGCGCTGACGTGCGGTCTTCCGCTCGGGCCGACAGTTGCAACTCGGCAGATCGGTTGTGTGGAGAGGAATGCAGTGCGTTCCTCCTCTGTCATGGCGATAGTGGTTCCACGACGCTGTCCTGACATTTTTCCTCCTGCGAATAGTCAAAGAGAGCTTGATTCTCTAGTATGGAGAATATAATTTCCTAGAAGTCGTCAATTTGGACGATCCACCGACGAGCGCCGGTCGGCGCGGCCTGATTTCTTCGCGTCGACACTCGATGCCCACAGATTCGGCTCTGCTCGGCGATCGACCTATCGAAAAGGGGAGGTTCACCATGACCGCACCAATACCTTTGCGGCCGGGAGGCCAGCTCGCCAGTGCCGTGTGCACCACGCGGGTGATCGTCGTCCGCGCGCCCGCAGCCGGAAACCCTGTAATCGCTTGTGGGGGCAGCCCAATGGTTCCCGCTGCGCCGGGCCAGGCTGCCGCCTCAGCAGTCACCGACGCAGTCACGCTCATCGGAAAACGCTATGTAGACGCCAATCAGAGCCTCGAAGTGCTGTGCACGTCGTCCGGAGTGGGCGAGTTGAGTTGCGACGGCGTTGCCATGACCCTCAAGGCTGCCAAGGCGCTCCCTGCCTCCGATTGAACACGTAACAGCAACAAAAGTCGGTACGGGGAGTTCGGGCAACCGGGCGCCGCGCCGGCGAGTCTTCAGGTGATGCACAGCAGAGGAGTCGATTGTGTCCGGCGGTATGAATTTCGAACTGACCGAGGATCAGGAATTGATCCGTAAGTCGGTCGCTGAACTGGTGAAGAAGTTCGACGATCAGTACTGGATGGAGAAGGACCGGGCGCACGAGTTCCCTGTCGAGTTCTACAACGCCATCGCCGAGGGGGGTTGGCTGGGAATGACCATCCCCGAGGAATACGGCGGTCATGGGCTCGGAATCACCGAAGCCACACTACTTCTCGAAGAGGTCGCCAAGTCCGGCGGCGGTATGAACGCGGCCAGCTCGATTCACCTGTCCATCTTCGGAATGCACCCCGTGGTCGTCCACGGATCCGATGAACTCAAGGCACGAACTTTGCCGCGCATCGCGTCGGGCGACCTGCATGTCTGCTTCGGAGTAACGGAACCCGGCGCCGGCTTGGACACGTCTCGGATCTCGACCTTCGCCAAGCGCGACGGAGACCACTACGTGGTCAACGGACGTAAGGTGTGGATCTCGAAAGCACTTGAATCCGAGAAGATTCTTCTTCTGACCCGTACCGAGCGTTATGACGACGTCACGAAGAAGACCGACGGAATGACTCTGTTCCTGACCGATCTGGACCGCAGTTGTGTCGATATCCGGCCGATCGCGAAGATGGGTCGAAACGCCGTCACGTCCAACGAGTTGTTCATCGACAATCTTCGGATTCCCGTCGAGGACAGGGTGGGAGAGGAAGGCAAGGGATTCTCGTACCTCCTCGACGGATTGAATCCGGAACGCATGCTCATCGCATCCGAGGCGCTCGGCATTGGCCGGGTGGCACTCGAGAAGGCCGTGAAGTATGCCAACGAGCGTGAGGTATTCGGTCGGCCGATCGGCATGAATCAGGGCATTCAGTTTCCGCTTGCGGACGCGCTTGCCCATCTTGATGCCGCAGAGCTGGTGTTGCGCAAGGCAACCTGGTTGTACGACCAGGGAAATCAATGCGGCCGCGAAGCGAACACAGCCAAATATCTTTGTGCCGAAGCAGGTTTTGCCGCCGCGGACCGAGCACTGCAAACTCACGGCGGGATGGGCTATTCCGAGGAATACCACGTCGCTCGCTACTTCCGTGAGGCCCGACTGATGAGGATTGCACCCATCAGTCAGGAAATGATTTTGAACTATCTGGGATCACATACTTTGGGAATGCCGAGGAGCTACTGATGACCGCAACCAATCCGATGTTCGACTTGACGGGACGATCAGCACTGGTCACCGGCGCGGCCGGCGGTATCGGCTCCGCCGTTGCGCGGGCGTTTGCGACGGCCGGAGCGACCGTGCTGGTTACCGACGTCGACGGCGACGCGGCAGCTGCTGTTGCAGAACGCATTACGGCGTCGGGCGGCAAGGCGGACAGCTTTGCCCTCGACGTCAGGGACCGTGCTGCCGCGGACGCCGCGGTGGCACGTGCGGCCGGGTTCACCGAGGGGAAGCTGCACATCCTGGTGAACAATGCCGGAGTGACCGCGCCCGCGATGTTCAAGGATCTGGCGCAGGATTCGTTCCAGCGGATGCTCGACATCCACCTGCTCGGGGCTTTCCATTGCTCGCAGGCAGCTTTGCCCTTCCTGGCCACCGACGGGACGGGGCGAATCATCAACGTGACGTCTTCGGCCGGAATCACCGGAACGCTTGGTCAGGTGAACTACTCGGCCGCGAAGGCCGGGATCATCGGCCTGACCAAGTCTCTGGCTCGGGAACTGGCGCGCAAGAACATCCTGGTGAACGCACTCGCTCCGTTGGCTGCCACGCCGATGACCGAGACCATCCGCACCGATGAGAAGTTCGCCGCGAACATGATGACACGAATCCCGTTGCGACGCTGGGCGGAGCCCGAGGAAATCGCGGGTGCCTTTGTGTTCCTGGCATCGAATGCCTCGTCCTTCGTCACCGGGCAGGTGCTGCCGGTGGATGGTGGCATGGTGATGTGATGTCAGGTTCGGACCCTGCCGCGTGCTCCTCTGCTACATCAGTGGGGCCGCTCGCGGGAATTACCGTGGTGACGTTGGAGCAAGCCGTGTCCGCTCCGATGTGTACACGTACGTTGGCGGATTTCGGCGCCCGCGTGATCAAGGTCGAAAATCCGCAGGGCGGCGATTTTGCGCGAGACTACGACGATGTCGTGAATGGTCTTGCCGCCCATTTTGTCTGGGCCAATCGTGGTAAGGAATCGGTCACGCTGAACTTGAAGTCCGACGCCGGGATCGAAACCATGCACCGACTGTTGGACAAGGCTCACGTGTTGGTGTCGAACTTGGCGCCCGGTGCGATGGCACGACTTCGCCTGTCTGCGAGTGATCTGGCCGAACGGCATCCGGATCTGATCACCGTGGAAATCGACGGCTACGGCGCCGGCGGTCCGCTGTCGCACAAGCGGGCGTACGACCTTCTCGTCCAGGCAGAGTCCGGTGCGTGTGCCGTGACCGGCCGCCCGGGTGAGCCGGCAAAACCCGGACCACCCGTCGCCGACATCTCCTCGGGTTTGTATGCGGCGCTGTCGATTCTGGCGCTCCTGTGCGGCAAGGGTCGTGGACATGGAGGCGACCTGTCGTCGGTGTCGGTGAGCCTGTTCGACACCATGACGGAGTTGATGGGTTATCCGCTCACGTACACGAAGTACTCGGGGATCGATCAGCAACCATTGGGAATGAGTTCGCCTGCTGTTTCCCCGTACGGTTCGTACGGGACCAGAGACGGGCAGACGGTTGTACTCGGCACGACCAACGACCGGGAATGGCAGCGACTTGCCCGAGAGATACTGGGACGTCCCGACCTTGCGGATGACACACGGTTTTCCGGTAACGCCGGGAGGGTTCGTCATCGGGACATTCTCGATGGAGCCATCGAATCATGGTGTGGTCAGCACGATCTCGAGCATATTCAGAAGATTGCCGACGCCGCTGGAATCGGAAACTCTCGCTACAACCTCCCCAGCGAAGTGCTCGAGCATCCACAACTGAGTGCTCGTGACCGCTGGCGGCAGATCGATACACCGGCCGGTCCGATCGAGGCATTGCTGCCGCCGCCGATCATTGCCGGATTCGATCCGCCGATGGCAGCGGTGCCGGGACTCGGCGAACACACGGACCGGGTTCTCGCGGACTTCGGCTTTACCGGAGACGACATCGCCGCGCTGCGCGGCGACGGCGCGATCGGACCGGCGTACTGCTGATGGCGGACGAGAAAAACACATCGGTGGCGCCCGGCCCCGTCTTGCTGACCGAGGACCGTGACGGTGTCCGGACCCTGACGCTCAACCGCCCGCACCGTAAGAATGCGATCAACCCGGAACTATGGTCAGCGCTGCGTGATTCGCTGGTATCCCTCGAGATCAACCGCGACGTCCGAGCGTTGGTCATCGAGGGGGCAGGCGGCGCCTTCTGCTCGGGTGCGGATCTATCGGAAATCGCCGACATCCACCCCATGCACAAGTTGCGCGTACTCACCGATGTTGCCCTACTGCTCCACGAACTGCCGATACCTACTGTCGCCAAGGTATCCGGGGTGGCCGTCGGTGCAGGGTGGAATCTGGCGCTCGGGTGCGATCTCGTGGTGGCCACGCCCGAATCGACATTTTCGCAGATATTTTCCAAGCGGGGACTGTCGTTGGACCTCGGTGGATCATGGCTACTGCCGAAGCTTGTCGGCCTGCAGCAGGCCAAACGCCTCGTTCTGCTCGCCGAGACCATCGGTGCCGATGAAGCCGAAGCCTTGGGGCTGGTGACCTGGGTTGTGCCGAAATCGGAGATCGACGAATATGCCCGTGACCTGGCACAGCGTCTGGCGGCCGGACCACCGATCGCGCTGGCGCAGAGCAAGTCGTTGTTGAACGAAGGTGCCGACCGCACGATGCGGGATGCGCTCGCCAACGAGGCGCGCGCGCAGGCAATGAATTTCGGTACCTCCGACGCACCGGAGGCGTACGCCGCATTCGCGGAGAAACGTGAACCTCGATTTGCCGGCCGCTGGGCCGTGCCGCGAATCGGTAGTTGAACAGAAATCAGTTCGGAGAGTGGAGAGACATGCGTGAAGTTGTAATCGCCGAAGCAGTTCGGACTCCGGTGGGTAGGCGTAACGGCGGGTTGTCGAGCGTGCATCCGGCGGACTTGTCCTCAGTGGTCCTCGCCGCCCTGGCCGAGCGCACCGGTATCGATCCCGGCGTCGTCGACGACGTGATCTGGGGTTGCGTCTCCCAGGTCGGTGACCAGTCGAGCAATATCGGCCGCTACTCGGTACTTGCAGCGGGATGGCCCGAGTCCATCCCCGGTACGACGGTCAACCGAGCGTGCGGTTCGAGTCAGCAGGCACTCGATTTTGCGGTGCAGGCCGTCATGTCGGGTCAGCAGGATGTTGTTGTCGCCGGTGGCGTCGAGGTCATGAGCCGGGTTCCGCTTGGAGCCGCCAAGGCGTCCGGGCAGCCATACGGCCCCAAAGTCTTCGAACGATACGACAATTTCTCGTTCAATCAGGGATTGTCTGCGGAGGGCATCGCACAGAAGTGGGCTCTGACGCGTACACATCTCGACGAGTTCTCCGCACTCTCACACGAGCGCGCTGCGGCAGCCCAGGACGACGGTGCATTTGAAAGCCAGATCGTCTCGGTGTCAACAGATTCCGGAACAGTCTCGGTCGACGAGGGTATTCGCCGCGGAACCTCGGTGGAGACACTCGCGAAGTTGAAACCCGCATTTGCAGACGACGGAGTCATACATGCCGGCAACTCGTCGCAGATTTCCGACGGCGCCGCAGCACTGTTGGTGACGACGCCGGAGCGGGCACGCCAGCTCGGACTGACGCCGATCGTCCGCTACTGCGCCGGTGCTGTGACCGGTTCCGATCCGGTGCTCATGCTCACTGGTCCGATTCCGGCAACGGACAAGGTCTTGAAGAAGGCGCGGGTCGACCTGAACGAGGTCGGAGTGTTCGAGGTCAACGAAGCCTTCGCGTCGGTGCCGCTGGCGTGGCTCGCTGAAACCGGTGCGGATCCGGCATTGATGAACCCGCTCGGCGGTGCCATCGCGCTCGGACATCCACTCGGGGGATCCGGGGCGGTTTTGATGACTCGAATGATTCATCACATGCGCTACAACGGAATTCAGTACGGATTGCAAACCATGTGTGAGGGTGGCGGCACCGCAAATGCCACGCTCGTCGAACTGGCTGTGTGAGGAAGAGACAAAATGCGTAGAGATGTGTTCACTCCCGATCACGAGGCATTCCGTAAGCTCGCCCGCGATTTCATCGAGAAGCATGTTGTGCCCGAGTACCCGTCGTGGGAAAAGGCCGGTCAGATGCCGAGGGCGACTTTCGAACAACTCGGCTCGTTGGGACTGCTCGGCACCGCCATCCCCGAGGAATACGGGGGAGCGGGGATGCCCGACTATCGATACAACGTCATCTTGCAGGAGGAGTCGGCGCGCGCTCTGGTCACACTGAGCACGGTTCGCACACAGCTCGATGTGATTCTCCCGTATTTCCTTGCTTACGCTAATGACGAGCAGCGATCACGCTGGTTCCCCGGATTGGCGGCGGGAACCCTTCTGTCGGCAATTGCGATGACGGAACCGGGTACCGGTTCGGATCTTGCGGGCGTACGCACCACTGCGGTGCGCGACGGGGACGAGTACGTCGTCAACGGTGCCAAGACATTCATCACCGGCGGACTGCTCGCCGATCTCGTGATCGTGGTCGCCCGCACGTCGACGGATCCGGAGAATCGGCGTGCCGGTCTGTCGCTGTTGGTCGTCGAGGATGGAATGCCTGGGTTTACCCGTGGGCGTGTTCTCGACAAGATGGGCTGCAAGGTTCAAGACACAGTCGAGTTGTCCTTCGACACTGTGCGAGTGCCTGTCGCCAACAGATTGGGCGACGAGGGCGCCGCGTTCGGTTACCTCGGTCGCAATCTTCCTCAGGAGCGGATGACTGTTGCCGTGGGTTCGGTGGCTCAGGCTCGCGCCGCGGTGACGGCGACTATCGAGTACGTCAAGGAACGCAAGGCCTTCGGGACGCCGGTTGCGTCGTTCCAGAATACGAAGTTCGAGTTGGCCGCGATGTCGGCTGAGGTCGAGGCCGGACAGGCGATGATCGATCGGGCGGTACTCGATCTGGTCGACGGCGAATTGTCGGGTGCTGATGCAGCGCGGGTCAAGTTGTTCTGCACCGAAATGCAAGCGCGTGTGGTCGACCGATGCCTTCAGCTTTTCGGTGGTTACGGCTACATGATGGAGTATCCGATCGCGCGACTCTATACAGATGCACGTGTGGCCCGTATCTATGCAGGTACGAGTGAGGTTATGAAGGTGATAATCGCGAAGTCCCTTGGCTTGTAGGCGATTTGCGACTTCCTGCTCGGGTGGGCGCCGAAAGCGACAGGTTAGCTGTGACCTGTTGCGTAACTGTGCGCTGGATGAGACGCTTGTCACAGAGCTGAAAACAACCTACTGTGTGTTCAGTAGGTTGTTTTGAGCAGAGGAGTTCGATGTCCGCGCAGCGCCCGTATGCCACTCTCTTAGCAAAGGGCGAAGACCGGAAACAGCTTATCCTTTCCGCTGCTCAGCGACTGCTGACACTAAATGGGTGGCGCAGTACGACGCTTGCACAGATCGCTGGTGAAGCCGGTGTGACGTCCGCTGGACTTTTGCACCACTTCGAGTCCAAGGAACAGTTGTTGCATGCCGTGTTGGACGCGCGGGATGCGGATGACGACGCTCATGCTGATCGAACCGGCGATGTCTTGGAACAGCTCGAGCAAGTTGGCGCGCGGTTCGAACGTTCGCCTCACTTGATCGGCATGTACTCGGTGCTCTTGATCGAGAGTTTGGATCCGGAGGCCCCGTTGCATGGTCGCTTGCTCGCTCGGCAGCGTGCGGCCATCGACACGATTGCCGCAGGTATCCTGCGCGGTCAACGCGCAGGCAAGTACCGCAATGATATTGACCCGGCCGTCAAGGCCGTAGAGATTGTCGCGTTTCTCAACGGAATGGAGACCTCATGGCTGCTCGATCGTTCGATTCCACTGACCGAAATATTCAAGGACTACACGCGATCGCTGACTCGACAGCTCGCGCTCGTAGGCACAGTCTGAGGTACCGTCTTGCCGTCCTCGCGCCGACTGTTGCCGACGTGGTGCGTCATGCAGGCGGGTGGATGTTCGACCAGGTGATGGCCGGCTGGGACGTCACGGTAATCATCGAAAAGCACGAGAATACTCGGCCGTTGCAGATTCTCGGCGCAACCACATTGGATCTGGAGTCTGTCATGGCCTCGCCCAACGGGCCGCGCCCGCAGGCGATTGCTCTGGCAGGTGACCTGTTCGAGTCCAACGCGATGGTGCGTGAAGGATTGCTCGATACCCTGGATCGCGGCATCATCGACGTCACGTTGTGGGGTGACAAGGTTCCGAGCGATCTTGCTCATCACTTCGGGCCGAGTTCGCACCAGTTGAGCCGCGCTGCAATGGTTTTCAAGTCACATGCGCTTGCTGCCGCATCCAGTTCGCCCGATCCCGTCAGTGCAACCGAATCGTTTCGTGGGGTCAGCCTGTTCGGAAAGTGTCCGGCGGACGGAGTGAACCTCGTGTCAGTCGGTTAGTGAACTACTTCCCGCGCACAGTCCGTGCGGGAAGGATCGAGAAGCCACCTGCTCCGGCTGTTGACACGCATATCGTGTATCAACAGCCGGAGCATTGTCGTGGAAGCGGTGTTGCTTTGGAAAGCGTTGGTCGCGTGAAGGTTTGGTGGGATCCTGCAATTCCCTTGCTTTGCGCGCCCTGAAGTGAGAATATTCTTCTCATGTCAAAGAATTATGTTCTGGGTGTTGCGTGCGCACGGGTGTCACAGAGGGCGCCGCAGATCGATGTGACCGCGGAATGAAGGCCGAGGATCTTTTCCATCTCGGGATCGTCACCGAGACCTTCGAGCAGACCAGGGGCGAACTGTCGTCGCTGTTCGGATACGAATGGGGCCCTGAGGTCGGTGGCCCGATCGACGTCACACTGCCGAGCGGTGACACCACTGTTGACCTGCGATGTGCGTATTCGGTGACCGCGCCGCGGGTGGAAATCATTCGCGCCGTTCCGCAGTCGTCTCTGTGGGATGCAACTAAGGGGCAGGGTATTCATCATGTCGGGTACTGGTCCGACGACGTCGCGGCAGACTCTGCTGAGCTTGCAGGCCACGGATACATCACCGAGGCAACACGTCTCGGACCTGATGGCATCCCGTTCTTCTCGTTCCAGTGCAGTCCGTGGGGATTTCGGATCGAACTTGTGAGCCGAACCGCGAAGACAGGCCTTGAACAGTGCTGGGCGGCGCCCGTCGCACGAGAAGTGGAAGTTGGTGCGCAGTCATGACAACTGTCGGGGTAGTGACCGGCGCGGGACGAGGCATGGGTTTTGCTTGCGCGCGGCGTCTGACCGACTCGGTAGACCGATTGCTGCTGGTCGACCTGGATCCGGAAACCGTCACAGCGGCAGCAGCTGAGCTCTCCGAAACCGGCAGCGCTGTCGTGGAACCGTTTGTTCTCGATGTCACGGACCCTGTCGGCCTTACGCGTCTGGTGGATCGGGTGCGTGAACTCGGAACTCTGCGGGCGGTCGCGCACGTTGCCGGAATCTCGCCGACCATGGCCGATTGGCGCAGGATCTTTTCCGTCGATCTTGTGGGTACGGCGTTGCTTGCGAATGCGTTGCGTCCGCTCGCCACGGCCGGAACGGCAATGGTGTGTTTTGCATCCATGGCGCCGACGCTGGCGTCGCTCGCACCGGATGCAGCTACCGCTGCGGCATTGGAAGATCCTCTGCGAGAGCACTTTCTGGACGAGATCTACGAAGCAGTCGGACCGGCGATCGAACACACCGGTGCAGCGTACGCGTGGGCGAAATACGGTGTTCAACGTTTCGTGAAGAACGAGGCCGTGCGGTTGGGTTCCGTCGGTGCCCGCGTCTGCTCGCTGTCGCCCGGACTGATCGACACCCCTCAAGGCCGACAGGAAGCCGAGAATAACGCGCATCTGAGTGCGCTGGTCGCGCAGACGCCTCTCTCCCGCACCGGTAGTGCTGACGAAGTAGCAGCAGTCGTGGCGTTCCTGCTCTCGGACGACGCGAGCTTCCTCAACGGAACAGATATTCTCGTCGACGGTGGAATCTGCGCCGCGGTGCACACCAGCGGCGGACTGAGTACGGCTCGTTCGTGACGGAGTATCTTCTGCCGATGGACATGAGTGGCTCGGCAACCGAACCGACACAAGATCTGGCAACCCGCATCGCTGCGCGGGCTTTGGCAGATCGCGGTGCTGTGTACGCAAGCGAGGTCCGCAGATTGCTTGACGCCGCATTGGTGGTCATCAGGTCGCTGGGAACGAACTCTCGCCCTCGGGTTGCCGATATCGTGGCCCAAGCCGGACTGTCCAACGATGTCTTCTATCGGCATTTCAAGTCGAAAGATGCACTGGTATCAGCAATCTTGGAGGATGGTTCCGAGCGTTTGGCAACGTATGTTGCACATCAGATGGACAAGGAGACGACCCCAGAGGAGAAGGTTAGGCGGTGGGTCGAAGGAGTCCTGTCGCAGGCTGACGAAGATTCGGCGGCGACTACCCGCGCAGTACTCTGGAATGCGGGTGGGACGGGCGTCGGCGCTGTATCGGGACCACCGTCGGCGAGCGGTCCACTGGCGACTCTGCTGCGTGGTCCCCTTGCAGAGCTCGGCAGTGTGACACCGGAGTTCGATGCCGTACTGGCGGCGCACGCGACAGTCGGAAAGCTCTCCGACTACCTCTGGCAGCGGATTCAACCTACCGATTCGGATATCGATCGGATCACCGAATTCTGTTTACGCACAATAACGCCCGCCTAGTCGATCTCAATCGGGCCTGAGACTGCGAAGAAACAGCGCTACTGCGGACTGAACATGGCGTTCCTGGTCTATGGGATCGTGGACGATTCCGAACGAGGCCAGGCGAGCCGGACCGCCGGATGCCATGCCGAGAAAGAGTTCGGCGAGTACGTCCGGCTCCTCGGCAACGATCTCGCCGGCTTCGGCATGTCGCACGAGTAGATCTGTGACCAACTGTTTGCGCGGCCAGAATCCCGTGCCGTGTGTTCGACGAGCGATGTCCGGAAAGCGTTCCGCGTAGGTGATCGCGATCTGTTCGAGCTTGATCATCGACGGATTCAGCGCGCGGCTCAGCGCTGTCCTCGCAATGGTGGTCAATGCGACTTCCAGATTGTCGAGATCAGGTGCAGGTGGTTCTGGCACAGGCCAATCCGTACGTTGGACAGCCCAACCGAGAACCGAGCGGAAGACGGCTTCCTTCGTGGGGAATCGTGTGTACAGCGTTGGTTTGGTAGTGCCGGCCGCAGCCGCGATGGCATTCATCGACGTGCCCTCGTAGCCATGCTCGAGGAACATGGCGAGGGCGCCCTCACGGATGGCGTGATCCAGCGCGGTGGCTTGCTCGAGCGTGGGGCGCCCCCCGCGGCTTCGGCGTTGTCCGGCTGCGCCCGGTTCGGACTTGTGCGACGTCATGAACATCAGTGTGCCAGTCGAACTCAGCTATAGACAGAAAACTAAACCGATGGGTAAAGTTAATTTCGGGGGCCACATCGACTGGAGGCACAATGTCAGGGACGACCACACAGCGAGATGAGATTGTCGAGCGACTCGACGCGCGATTCCAGGAACTGCGTCAGCAGGTGCCGGTACTGAAGCAGCGGGCGGACGACGAGGGGATCACCGAAATCGCACGCCGCGAGGATATGATTCCGCTGCTGTTTCCTCACACCACGTACAAGAGTTACCCGGAATCGTTGATCGCTAAAGGTCAATGGGCACAACTTAACCGGTGGCTCGATTCGCTTTCGGCGCATCGCGTCGAGGGAGTGGACGTGTCAACCGTTGTCGATGTCGACGGGTATATCGATACCCTCGAGGCAGTCGGGCACTTGGTGTCGAGTTCGAGTGGGACGAGCGGGAAGAGTTCCTTCCTCAACAAGTCCGTACAGGATCGTGAAGTGTCCATGCAGAACATGCTGGATTGCCTGACCGACTTGGGGATTCATCGCGACAACTCGTGGCACGTCATCCCGGTCGGACCGGAAACCGGCTTGAGTGGACACAACGCCATGCGTGATCTCATCTACCAGGAGTACGGCCGGCCGGACGGTATCGAACCGCCATCGGGTGCGGCGGCAAGCGGTCACTATGCCTATATGGCGCGTCTGTCTGCCATGCGCAAGGCGATGGCAGACGGGACCGCGGCACCGGACGAGCTCGCTACGCATGAGACGGCGGCCGCTGTCCGACAAGCAGAAAACGAACGCCGCCTGCGCCATTGGGCTGAGCAGATCATCGAACACCGCACCGAGAAGATCTTCTTCAATTCACAGTTTCCGAACTTGTTCCACCTCACCGAGATTCTGAGAGAACTCGGGATGAAGGAAGGCGACATCACGGGGGAGAATGCGATGACGGCGGGCGGTGGGCTCAAGGGGATGTCACTGCCCGCCGATTACCAGAATCAGATCTTCCGCATGCTGAACATCGATCCGAGCAGGTTCTTTCACTACTACTCGATGCAAGAGTTGAATATTCGTCTGCCGAAGTGCCTGTCGGGCCGGTATCACGTGCCTGCGGAATTGGTGCTGTTCGTTCTCGACAAGAACGGCGAATCACTGGCAACCGAGTCGGACGGCAAGGTGGAAGGCCGCGCCGCGTTCTTCGACACCACCGTCGACGGACGCTGGGGCGGAACGATCACCGGAGACAAAATCTCGGTCGAACTCGGTGAATGCTCCTGTGGCCGAGTCGGTCCTACGGTTGATGCAGACATCACCCGCTATTCCGATCTGGCAGACGACGACAAGATCACCTGTGCCGGCACCACGGACGCATATGTCCGCGGATTCCTCGAGGACTGAGAGAAACATTCATGACCACGTCATCAACACTCGCACCGAGCAAGTCCAAGATCCGGGTACCCCACTTCATTCGAGGAAAGCTCGTCTGGGGTGAGGACACCGAGTATCTGTCGCGGGACTTCGGGGTTCCGTTCGTCACGCCCGCTCTGGAACTGAACACATTGTTCGTTCCTCGTACCGAGCCAGGACCGGCGTTCGACGTGCCGATCACGGACATCATCGACTTCCTGGTCGAGACGGCAAAGCATCTCACGCTCGAGACCAACGAATACCTGCAGGAATCCCTCGAGATGACCCTGCAGGTCAGCGCGCTACCCAGGCGAATCATCGAGAACACTTTCGCGCGGCCGGGGCAGTTTCTGACCCGGGAGGCGCTGGAATACCGCCTGGACCGCACCTTCGGCGATCGCAACCTACTCGACGGATGGGTGGAGCGCACCGACCCCAACGGTCGTGTGAGCCGGGTGCGGGCATTCCCGCCCAGACTCGTGCACATGCTGGCCGGAAACTCCCCGAGCGCTGCCATGACGTCGATTGCCGACGCGGCACTCGTCAAGGCCGTCAACGTCTTCAAGATGCCATCGGCCGACCCGTTCACCACTGTTGCGGTGCTGCGCACCATGTCCGACATCGAGCCGGACCATCCGATCCTGCGTTCGATGTCCGCCGTGTACTGGCGCGGCGGCGACGAGAAGGTCGAGAGCGTGCTCTACCGGTCTCAGTACTTCGACAAGCTCGTGGCGTGGGGTGGTGGCCCCGCTATCGAGAATGCCGCGAAGTACGCCGGTCCCGGCTTCCAGCTGATTTCCTTCGACCCCAAGGTCTCGATGTCCGTCATCGGACGCGAAGCCTTCGAGTCCGAAGAGACCCTGCGCGAGGTGGCGGAGCTGGCAGCGTCCGACGCCACGATCTTCAACCAGGACGCATGCCTCGCAGCGCGTCACATTGCCGTCGAAGGTGACATCGAGCAGGTGGATCGCTTCTGCGCATTGCTGTGCGAGCGTCTGGCAGTCGACCGCGACTTCGCCGAGGCGATCGGGCCGAAGACGCCACGTGATATTCGCGAAGAAGTGGAGGGAATGCGATTTCTCGAGCCCGATTACCGCATCTGGGGCAGCTACGACGGCAGTGGTCTTGTTGTCCGCTCACCGGAACCGGTGGACTTCCACCCGACGAACAAGACGGTCAACGTCGTCCCCATTGCATCGATGGCTGATGCGGCACATTTCGCGACGGTGGCAACACAGACCGTGGGTGTCTACCCGACACATCGCAAGCCTGAGGTGCGAGATCGGCTGGCAACAGCGGGAGTTCAGCGTGTGGTCAAGCTGGGTAGTGCATTGACCGGCAGCATGGGCAGTCCGCACGACGGCATGTATCCGCTGCATCGATTTGTCAACTGGGTCGTGGACGACGATGCCTGAAGCAGTGAGCAGTGCCGGCATGCCGCTGCGCGTGCTCGGCAGATCCGGTCTGCGGGTTAGCGAAATGTGTCTGGGCGCCATGACATTCGGAACGGACTGGGGCTTTGGAGCCGATGAGTCCACGTGTCAGGACATCTACAAGGAATTCCGCAGTTCCGGTGGGAATTTCATCGATACGGCCAACAACTACACCAACGGTGCGAGCGAGGCAATCCTCGGACGGCTGATCGCTTCCGAGCGCGACGATGTCGTCGTAAGCACGAAGTACACGCTCCCGACGCATCCGGGTGATCCGAATTCCGGCGGAAATCATCGGAAAAGCCTGCGTCGCAGTGTCGAAGAGAGTCTGCGGCGTCTCGGCACCGACTACATCGACTTGTTGTGGGTGCATGCATGGGATCGACAGACACCGGCCGAGGAGACGCTCCGCGGACTCGACGATCTGGTCCGCAGTGGCAAGGTCTTGGCGATCGGTGTCACCAATACTCCGGCCTGGGTCGTTGCCCGATCGAACGCAATCGCCGAGTTGCGCGGTTGGAGTGCGTACAGCGCTATGCAAGTCGAATACTCCTTGGTCGCACGTAGTCCCGATCGTGAGCTTCTTCCGATGGCACACGATTTGGATCTAGCCGTGTGTGCGTGGAGTCCATTGGCTCGCGGCCTGCTCGCCGGTAAAGGGGATCCCGAACGGCTCTCGCCTGCCGGCCGGGAGGCTCGAACCGTTGCCCACGACATTGCAGTCGAACTCGGCGTCAGCCCGGCGCAGGTTGCCCTGGCGTGGGTCATCCGTCGCGGGCTCATGCCGTCGATCGGGGCGCGCACGGTGGAACAGCTTCGAGACAACCTAGGCGCACTGCATGTGAACTTCGAGGAGGGGCAACTCGAGCGTCTCGACGCTGCATCGCGGATACGGCTGGGCTATCCGCACGATTTCCTGAACGAGCGGCGCGCGGTGTTGGAGCCGCAGCAGTTGTAGAGAGGACTCTCGACAAAGGGTCGGCACTTTGTTAGATTCTCGATATTAGAGTCGGCTTATTACGTCACCTTGTAGATGGGAAGCACGTTGGACAAGCTCGATCATTGGATCGCCGGTATTGCGGTGATGCCGACCAGTGCCGACTACATGTCCGTCACGGATCCGGCAACCGGTTGTGAGGCAAGGCAGCTCGCGTGTGGCGATGCTCGCGACGTCGACCTGGCGGTTCAGGCCGCAGTTGCTGCTGAAACGGCGTGGAAGCAGATACCGGCGCTTGCTCGGGCGCGCTTGTTCGGCGACCTCGCCCGGGCCATGCGCGCCGATTCCGCGGAGTTGGCCCGGTTGGAGATCAGCGAAACCGGCAAGCCGGAGGCCGTTGCACTGGCTGAGGTCGAGAACTCGGCAACATACTTCGATTTCTACGGCGGGCTGATCGGCATGCCGGCCGGAGACACTCTCGACGTGGCTCCGGACCAGCATGTGTACACCCGCCGTGAGGCTTTCGGAGTAATCGGCGTCATCACGCCGTGGAATGTTCCGCTGAACCAGGCAGCGAGGGCATGCGCACCGGCTCTGGCTGCCGGCAACACTGTGGTGGTCAAGCCGTCGGAGAGCACGTCGGCGTCGACGGTTCGGTTGGCCCAACTCGCGTCCGAGGTGGGTTTTCCGCCCGGAGTCTTCAACGTGGTTCTCGGTACGGGCCGAGATGCCGGTGCGGCGCTGGTGGCCCACCCGGATGTGTCCAAGGTGGCATTTACAGGTTCCGTGGACACCGGCCGTGTCATCGGGCGAATTGCGGCAGACCGAATCATCCCACTCACACTGGAATTGGGAGGAAAGTCCGCCAATATCATCTTTGCCGACGCCGATGTGGCGAAGGCCGTCGCCGGTTCGCTCCTCGCATTCACGGCTAATGCCGGCCAGGTGTGTTCAGCCGGAACCAGGCTTCTCGTTCATCGGTCGATCCACGACGAGGTTGTACAGAAGTTGGTTTCGGGTGCCGCGGCGGTGCGTCCTGGGCGCGATATCGGTCCGCTTATCACCAGAGCCCAGTTCGAGCGAGTGCAGAAATACTTCAAGGTCGCGGAATCCGAAGGTGCACAGGCTGTGACCGGCGGAACGGTATCTGCGATGGCAAAGGAAACGGGTGGGTTCTACATCGATCCCACGGTGTACATCGGTGTCGACAATTCCGCCCGGATCGCACGCGAGGAGATATTCGGACCTGTGGTTCTCGTGATCGCGTTCGATACCGAGGACGAGGCGATTGAACTGGCCAACGACTCGGATTACGGTCTGGTAGCCGGTGTTTGGACCAGCAATGTGTCGCGGGCACTGCGGGTCAGCGAGCGGATCCGTGTGGGTCAAGTGTTTGTCAACACCTGGTCCACAGGATCGGTGCAGACTCCGTTCGGCGGGTGGAAGAACAGCGGCTACGGTCGCGAAAAGGGTGTGGAGGCTCTCCATCACTACAGCCAGGTCAAGTGCGTGACCATCAAATTCGAGGGAGATTCACAGTGACACAAGAGAGCCCGCTCGATCTGGCTCACCAGACTGTCTTCGCGGCCGGTTTGGCGGTGCGTAGGGAAGTCCTCGGAGCGGAGTACGTGGATGCGGCAATGACCCGCAGTGCCGGAACTGACGGCGAAGAATTGCAGAAGTTCGTGAGTGAATTCGTGTGGGGAGGTGCATGGACCCGGCCCGGCCTCGACCGACGGAGTCGTTCGCTGATCAATCTCGGAATGCTGATCGCCCTCAGCCAGCCGCATGAGTTGTCCGTCCACGTTCGCGTCGGTCTGAGCAACGGCCTGACTCGGGGCGAGATCACCGAGGCCGTTATCCACGCCACGGCGTACGTGGGAGTTCCTCTGGGTATGGCGGCTATGCGGGTGGTTCAGGAAACCCTGACTGCAGAACTGGGCCCCCTCACAGCGGAGGTATCCGCATGAGCGTGATCCCGTTGCCGGGCAAAAGTGTCGGCCTGGTCGGGCTGGGTGCGATGGGTGGACCGATTGCCCGCAACTTCGTCAACTCGGGCCAACAGTTGATCGTCCGTGACGCCGACGCCGCATCGCAGCAACGGTTTCTCGACAGTCATCCGAGCGCTGTGGGCACAACGGATTTCGCAGACTTCTCGAAGTGCGATGTGGTGGTGCTGGTTCTGCCGACCAGCGACATCGTCGATGCCGTGGTTCTCGGTGAGGGGGGATTACTGTCGCAACTGCAGGCAGGCAGCACCATCGTGGACATGGGATCGAGCATTCCGGATCGCACCCAGAAGCTGGCTGAAGTAGCCGCCGAACAGGGTATTCGAATTGTCGACGCCCCCGTCAGCGGTGGAGTCGGACGCGCCCTGAAGGCGGATCTTGCCGTGATGGCGGGTGGTGACGCCGATGTGGTCGCAGATGTGTTGCCGCTCCTGCGCGCCACCGGATCTGCGATCATCCATGTCGGTCCGGTGGGTTCGGGACACGCTGCAAAGGCACTCAACAACCTTCTTGCCGCCAACGGCCTTGTCGCGGCGGCGGAGGCCATGTTGGTGGGTCGCAAGTTCGGCATCGATCCGGCGACCTTGCTTTCAGTGATCAACGCCAGTAGTGGCCGGAACCAGGCAACGGAGACGAAGTACGAAAAGTTTGTTTTGTCAGGAACATTCGACTCCGGTTTCGCCGCAACACTGATGCGTAAGGACATCGGCATCGCCCTGGACTTAGCTCGTTCTCAGGACGTATCCACTGTCCTCGGCGACACGCTCGGCCAGATCTGGGAAACCGCTGTCGACGGCTTGGCTCCGGGAGCGGACCAAACCGAGGTCGTGCGATACCTCGAGGAGCTTGCCCAGGTGTCGCTTCACGACTAGTGCACTGGTGATTCGCTGCGTGTGGGCTACGCGCATGCGTGTGGGCTTCGCATCGTCTTAGCTGGTGATGCGAAGCGTTCACGCGGTATGTGGTTCCGGCAGAGCTGGTTTCAGTCTCGGTGGACTGGTCCTTGGCGGGTGGTGGAACGTCGGCGTCGTTGTTTCGGGTCGATCGCTGCTGGCGGAATGAACCAGGGTTTGTGATCGGAACCCATTTTGATTTCCCAGATTCCGCGGAACCCGCTGGTGCTGTGGATCAACGTGTGGTGGCTCCGGCAGAGCAACACGAGGTTGTCCATCACCGTCAAACCGCCCGTCGACCACGGTTTTATATGGTGCGCGTCGCACCAGGCGGGGACGGCATCGCAGTTGGGGAATGCGCAGCCTTTGTCCCGGGCGATCAACGCGATACGTTGCTGGGCTGTGACGAGGCGCTTGAGCGGTGTCGCATCCAACGGTGCGCCGTTACCGTCCATCAAGACGGTCGAGAGCATGCAATCACACGCCAGCATCCGAGTTTTGCTGACGCTGAGCGGACCCATCCACGGCATGTACCCGACATCGAGATCCTCGAACACAGACTCGTCATCCAGATCAGGCGCGTCATCGTTGTCTGCTCGTGTGGTGGCGCATTCACGATGCTCGGCAAGGTCTTTCGCAGTGATATGCACATTCACGTGCGGACGTTGACCACCATCCACACCGGTGGCGGCGTTGTCGAGGTAGCGGCGGATGAGTTCGGTGAACGCGTCGGCGGTGCGTTTTGCTGCCGACCGCGCATCCGGGGTCCCGTCCGCGGCAGGTTTGGGCATCGACAACCCCGACAGCGCCGATAGCAGCATTTCACCGGTCAACGCATCGAAGTCGCCCTTGATGACAACCCGACCGTTCAACGTCGGCGCGATACGTAACGCATTCAGATCATTATCCTCACCGGGCGGAGGCTCGTCGGATTCGAAAATCCGCTCCAAAACCGCGATCGCATACCGCACCTTCGTGGTGGTCGCTTCCACCCCGGACGCAGCGGCAAGAAGAGTTTTCAGGCTTGGCGTCAACGCGATGTCCGGCATCCCTTTCGGCGGGGATTCACAGAACGCGGCGATCAATGCTGCATGATCGAGCGAGAGATCACCGGCCTCGAACTGCGCCGCAATATCCGGGAACACCCGCAGTGCGGCACCGAGAGCGGCGATCTTGTTGCCGGCCGAGTTCTGCAGCATCGTATTCGCCGCCAACCACCGACCCACACCGCGGTAGCAGAGCACCTGCTCATCGGGATTGAGTGCCAATTCGTCGACCGCGGCCACTCGAATCGCTTCCAGCCGAAGAATTTCCGCCGATGCACTAACGGCAACATCGCGGACCTCGGACGGGTGCAACCGCCACAACCGGCCGCGCACACCCGCAGCCGAACCGGCTACAACATCCCCCACCGCAATAGAATCAAAAACCGTCGTCATCAAGGCCTCCCCACCCATGACCTCAATTATACTCGAACATCCATTCGATTCAAGGGATTTTTCGGGCACATTCTTCCGAATGATGTTTGGAGCCAGAGGTATCGGCGGATCTTGCAGCAATTTTCAGGAGCCGTGACGACCGGCACGCTGAATCGAGAGTCGGTGCTCGTACCGTTCCGATGCGTGTACCGTCAACGAGATTTCTACCGGAACTCCATTGCCGTTTCGGTAGACCCGCTCGATGTGTAGGGCAGGTCTACCCGGCGCGGTGTGCAGAATTTCGGCGATGTCGTCGGAGACGAGAATTGCGGTGACGGTTTCCTCGGCCCCGGCAACAGGACCCGCCACACTACCGACCGAAGCGAGGATGGTTCCGGGCGTGCGGCTTGTCGGGATCAGGCTCTCGGATATCAGTTTTTCGGCGACGTCGGGCGGGAGAATGATCGTGTTGACGGCGTATGGCTGGTTGTCGATCCAGCGCCGAACCTTCAACTGCGCCACAACAAGACCGTCGAGCTCGAGCTTTTCGGCGTGGACACGGTCACGTCGGAGTTCGAGAGGCGAGATGACTTCCATCTCGGTGCCCGGCCACTCCTCGAGCTGTTCGATCGAATCGGTGGAACGGACGGAGCGGCCGGTGCTTGGTTGGTCCGTCGGAAATGTTCCTCGGCCGCGGACGCGATACACCAGGCCGTCCGCCACGAGTTCCTGAAACGCTCGGCGCACCGTTTGTCGCCCGAGTCCGTACTCGGCCATCAGTTCGGTGTCCGTCGGCAGGGGGGTTGTCTGGTCGTACCGGCCGGCTGCCACAGCTTCGGCGAGAGTCAGAGCAAGGCGTCGGTACCCCGGTAGATCGGTACTGCCCGACAGGACTGACCCGCCCATCTTGTTCTCCCGCTTATGGTCGATTGACTGCCGATATTCTCATCGGCAACGCTATCGCATTCGGAAGTACCGGCGTGAGTCAGACGCGATTCGGTAGTGCGGCGTTGACCGCGTCGTCGAGCAGTCCGAGATTGCCATCCAGTTCGGTAGCGATCTGTCGGACGACGCCCACGTCCTTGCGCAGGAAATCTCCGACGGAGTCCGCAAATGCGGCCACTGAACCCTTGGCAGAAACACTGGTCAGAGCCCGGCTGTTGGAACTGCCGTAGGGAAGCGCCGCGAGCAGATCACCCTCCTCGATCCCGAGTTGCGTTCCCAGTCGGACAGCTTCGGTGAGAAGGCCGATCTGGGCAGCGAAGAGGGCATTGTTGACAAGCTTGACCCGCTGCCCGTTGCCGATCGGTCCAACGTAGAGAACTGGATCGGCGTAGCTTTCCAAGGTCGGCTGGATGCGTGCGAGTGTGTTGGCATCGCCGCCGACAAAGAGGGTCAGCCTGCCCGCGGCGATGTCGTGCGGTCCGCCGCTGACCGGTGAGTCCACGACTGCGACACCAAATTGTGTTGCGTGCTCGGCGACGGCTTCAGCTGTGCGCGGGCTTCCCGTTGTGTGCAACACCAGGGTCGATCCGCGAGGCATCGACGCGAGCAGGTCGCTGCCGAGGCATACCTCGCGAACCTGCTCGTCCGTGAAGACACAGATGATCACGAGATCGGTGTCTGCGCCGACCTCGGCAAAGGTGGACACGGCTCGAGCGCCGGATGCTTCCAGCGCAGTTCGCGATTCGGTAGAACGTGTAAACCCGCGAACCTCGTGACCGGCTTCGACGAGACGACTGACCATCGGTCCGCCCATCCGTCCGGCGCCGATAAACCCGACGCGCGTCATCGGCGGTGATCCATGAGTTCGAGGGTGGCATCAGCCGCAGTCAGTACAACTCCGGTGGGTGCTTGCGCTGACGTCGCAAGATCCGCGATCAGCCCGACGTCCTTCTGGAGCAAGGTGCCCGCGTGCTGGGCGATACGCTCGAGTGTTCCGCCGGCAGAGACGATCCGGCTCAGCGCGAAGCTGTTTGCGGTGCCGTGCGAGATGACGTCTCCGAGGCGGTTGGGATCAACACCGAGCGACTGGCCGAGTGCAAGCGTGTTCGCGGCTGTAGCCAAGTTTGCCGTGAAGAGAAGATTGTTGAGCAGCTTCGTGATCTGACCGGAGCCCAGCGGGCCGAGGTGAACAACAGGATTCGCGTACATCGAGAAGACAGGACGGACGCGTTCGAAGTCTTCGTCGCTTCCTCCGACCATCACCAGAAGGCGGCCTTCCGTAGCGGCGATGCCACCGCCACTGACTGGAGCGTCAACGACGGAGACTCCTCGAGCAGCCGCTGTTTCGCCGAGTTCGCGACAAGTATCCGGGTGAACTGTGCTGTGCACGGCGATGATTCCACCCGGCTTCATTCCGGCGAGGACTCCGTCCTCGCCGGTGACAACGTCGAGAACATCCGCGTCGCTGCCGACACAAATGCACACGAGATCGCTTGCCGCGCCCAGTTCGGCCGCAGATTCGGCGAACTTGGCAGTAGTGTCGGAAAAGGGAACTCGGGCTTCGGGACGTCGTGCCCACAGAGTGGTTTCATAGCCGGAGTGGACGATTCGCCGTGCCATCGGCGTGCCCTGGCTACCGAGTCCGATGAATCCTACGTGCATCGCGGGTCCTCCTAGAGTGATCATGAAACCTCCTGTAGCTGTGGCCGCCAGAACAAGCCGAGAAGTACAGCGGTGCCGACTGCGCCCACTCCGAGGGCGATACCGCCACCTGCCCACCCGGAGACATCGATGTTCAGTGCGCTGTCGAGGGATATGCTGCCGGGGCCGAGCATGGCGGAGGCGAGCGCGACAAGCGCGAGCACCATCACGTACTCGTAGCCGTCACGGAAGATGAAGAATCCGTTGGGGCGGTGTGCCAGTATGCCGGCAACCAGCATGACCGAGATGACGGCCGCGCAGGCAAACGGATTCAGGAATCCGACGATCAGTAAGATGCCGGCACCGACTTCGGTGACTACGCTCATCCAGGCCTGAAAGGTGCCGTTGCGTAGTCCGAGTCCGCTGAACCAGCGGGCGGTACCCTCGATCTTTCCGCCGCCGATCCAGTGATTGACTCCGTGAGCAATCATGGTCGAACCCACGGCCAATCGGATCAGTAGCAGTGCAACGTCTGCGGAATTCATGGAGTCACCTTCCGTGGCTCGCGTGAGCCGTGCTGTCGTCTGTTGGCAGGTCTGCGAATTCGGATCGACCGGCGATGCATTCCTCGACAAACGCCAAGACGCGGAGGTGATATGCAGTCGCGGTATAACCGAGGCTGAGGTTGTGTCCGCCGTCGAACTGCTTGTCCACGACCACTCGCGGTGCAGCGGTGAACAACTCGGCGACGGCGAGCAGCGCCTCGGGATCGTTCCGCCACACATGCTCGTATTCGCCCGCAGTGAAATGAACGGGAATATTCACGCGTGCAGCCAGATTCGGGAAGTTATCCCGAGGCCAGCTTCGCACCACGTCACCTTCGTACTTCGGTGTCCGGGATGCGATCGGGAGACCGCCGAACAGTTCTTCGGCGTACAACCGGCTCGGCTGCCACAACAATTCACGCACGGCGATGGGATCGGCGTTGCGGGCGGTGACGCCCAGGATTTCCTGTGCAAGGGGCTGTTGCTCACGGCCGGTGCCGGAGAGTTCGATACCGAGGAAGGCGTCTCCGCGCTCGTCCGCGGCCAACCGGGTGGCCAATTCGCAGCCGATGGAGTGAGCCAGAACGAATATACCTGCGCCGCGGTCGATTCCTTCGAGATGATGTTCGATCGCCGCATACGTCATGTCGACGCGTACCTCGGGATCGGCCAATTCGGTTGCATGGGGATTGGAGCTGCCGTACCCAGGTCGGTCGAGTGCAAGCACGGTGAATCCGAGGGCTGCTGCGGTGCGCAACAGCGACAGTCGGGGGTGCCCGGGGCAGTCGAAGTATGCCGAGTTCGTTGCCCCGCCGTGCACGGCAAGAATGACCGCACGCGGTTCTGGAACCTCGATCAGTAACGCGGACATGGGAATGCCGTCGACATCGACGGTCCGGTTCACGGGCGCGTGGCCTGAAGCGATTGTGCCAGTCGAACTGGCGACTACGGTATTCGTGGTGCTCATGTATCCGTCCTGAAGAAATAGCGAGCACTGACTTCGCGATGGGTGATGATTGAAACTTCGCCTTCACGAATGTGTTTCGTGAAGGCGAAGTCTGAAGATCAGATGTGGTAGTCGTACGACTTCAGGTAGCCGCCGCCGTCGACGCGCATCTGCATGCCGGTGACGTAACGAGCCTGCTCCGATGCGAGGAAGAGGACGGTCTCACTGATGTCCTCGGGCTCGACCCACGGAATCTGCATTGCCTGCTGGACCGGGAACGACAGCACTGCATCTTCGCGGCCCGGGTTCTCGAGGTCGGGGCGGAAGGACTTGTACATCGATTCGTTGTGCAGCATGTCGGTGTTGCAGTTGGTGGGATGCACAACGTTGGCACGAATTCCGCGTGGCGCGAGGTGTGTGGCGAGTTCGTGTACGTAATGGGAGAGCGCACGCTTGGAGAACACGTACGCAACGCCGCCGAGGTCCTTGCCGGGTACGTCGACCTTGCTGGTGTCGATCATCGACGCTGTCGAACCGGTGGCGATGATCGAGGCACCCGTGCCGAGGTAAGGCAGCGCCGCCTGGATAGCGTTGATCGTGCCGACGAGGTTGGTGTCGACGGTGTCGGACCAGGCCGCGATATCCGGTTCACCGCGCATTCCGGCAACGCCGGCCTGCGCGACAACGATGTCGAGGTGGCCCAACTCGGCCACGCCACGTTCGAGCGCCGCACGCAGCTCGTCGACCTTGCGGACGTCGGCCTTGGCGGTGACGATGCGGCGACCGTGCTTCTCGACGAGACGGGCAGTCTCTTCGAGATCCTCGGGGGTGGCCATCGGGTACGTAATGGAATCGAAGTCGGCGCAGATGTCGACGGCGATGATGTCGGCACCCTCTTCGGCCAAACGCACCGCATGACTCCGGCCCTGACCCCGCGCTGCGCCGGTGATGAACGCAACCTTGCCTTCAACGCGTCCCATTGTGAATCCCTTCGTTCGATGTGTTGGGTTGTTCAAACTGGTTGTGCAGCTGCCTTATTCGCCGCGCGTGAAGCGGAAGGACTAGGTATTGCGGCCGCCGTTGACGCCGAGGATCTGACCGGTGATGTAGCCGGCTTCTTCGGAGATGAGGAACGCGCAGGCAGCTGCGATGTCTTCCGGTCGGCCGACGCGCCGGACCGGTGTCTTGGCAATGTGGTCTTCGACGGTGCCACCGAGGAGGCGCTTGCCTTCGGCCGTACGCAGCATCGGAGTGTCGATGAATCCGGGGGGAACGGCGTTGACGGTGATTCCTTCTGGGCCGAGCTCCAGCGCCAAGGATTTGGTGAGGCCGTTGACCGCGGACTTGGACGCGACGTAATGCGTCATGAACGGCTGCCCGGAGTGCGCGCTGGACGACGAGATATTGACGATGCGACCCCAGCCGGCGTCGAGCATGTCGGG
This sequence comes from Rhodococcus sp. NPDC056743, assembly GCF_042790355.1. Classification (NCBI taxonomy): domain Bacteria; kingdom Bacillati; phylum Actinomycetota; class Actinomycetes; order Mycobacteriales; family Nocardiaceae; genus Rhodococcus; species Rhodococcus sp. NPDC056743. The sequence continues at coordinate 26,400 of NZ_JBHTZI010000001.1, forward strand.
GAGTGCCGCTTGGCAGCAATGGAATACACCGTCGAGGTTGACGTCGATGACGCGCTTCCAGTCGTCGAACGACAGCTTCGTGAATCGTTGGAATCCGTCGAGGCCGGCTGCGTTCACCAGGATGGTGACGGGACCCAATTCTGTGCGGATCTCCGCAAGAACTTCGTCCAACCGGGCGCGGTCCGTGACATTTGCTGTGTACGAATACTTTTCGTCTGAGGGTGTGAGGTCGATCGTGGCTACGTTGTATCCGTCGGTGCGCAGGCGTTCTGCGACAGCGCGACCGATACCCGAACTGCCACCGGTGACAACTGCAGTTCGCGTGATCTGAGTACTCACGTTCTCTCCGTTCGCGGATTCGCTCATGCCCACGGCTCGTTGCCGAGGATTGTGGTGCGGTGCATCGTTCGCTCCGACTTGGGGTCGTAGGGAAGTGCACGATGCAGCATTCCGGTGTTGTCCCAGATGACCACGTCGTCGACCTCCCACGTGTGGCTGTAGGAGAAGCGCTCCTGGGTGGTCCACGCGAGCAGTTCGTCGAGGAGCGCCCGGCTTTCGTCAGGCTGCATTCCCACGACGTGGTCGGCCGTTGCGCCGAGGACCAATGACTTGCGTCCGTCGCGGTGTTCCCAGACCAATGACGATTCATGGGTGGGCAGATGGCGCCAGGATGCAAGTTGCTTCTCAGTGGGGTTCGGCTCGATAAGTCGCTGTGCAGCTTCGAAGCTGTGGACGACGCGAAGGTCGTCGTAGCGCTTACGTTCCTGCTCCGGCAGATTCTCGTACGCCGCGTACGTGCTGGCGAATTCGGTGCCTCCGCCTGTCATGGCCACGTGCCGCGCAGTCAGCATCGTCGCCTTGGCCGGCACGTCGTTGGTGGTGTCGTCGATGTGCCAATTGAACGTGCCCCGAAGGTATTCGGCCGACGGGTTCTTGGCCGGGTCGAGCGTGACCTTGAAAATTTCCTTGCCCGCGGGGGCCAATACCGGCCCGAGCTTGCGGCTGAATGCGATCTGAGCATCGTCGTCGAGGTGCAAACCGCGGATGAGCAGTACCCCGCGCCACTTCAATGCCTCCAGGCATCTCGCAACTACAGCCTCGTCGTCCAAGCTGTCGATACCGATGACCTCTACGCCCAATGCCGGGCTGAGCGCCTTAGTCTCCATCAGAAGAATCTCCCTTCAATTTATGAGAACCATACTCTCGCTTTCGTGATGCCCGCAAGAGTCGAAGAAGGGCAGTTCACTCCGGGAGAAGCCTGGCGATCGATGAAGGTGACTCGCAGTCGTGGGGCTATGCGAGAGTCGGTCTGATTGCTACAATTCTCACAGCGAGAATGCAGTATTCTCATTTGTGAGAATAGCGTATTCAAATCAGAGGGAAACGAGATGCACTCGATGGGTTTAGGGAGTGACCTCCTGATTCACCGTGTACCTGCTCTCGCTTGAAGTTCTGAGCGATTTTCACGATTACGGGGAGACTGGCATGTCATACATCGCTTCGATAGGGACGTACCTACCGTGCTGGGGGACGTCGGATTCCCGCGTGCCGGGTGACGACGAAGACGCGATCACTCTCGCGGTCGAAGCCGGCAGAGCGGCGTGTAGCACCAGCACCTCCGTAGAGCACGTCATTCTGGTCAGCCGGGATCTGCCACTGCTGGAAAGCAGTAATGCCGCAGTCCTGCTGGCCGGACTCGGACTGGATCCCGAACTGGAGGTGGTCGAGCGCCTCGGCGGTGCGCCCGCAACGCTCGACGCCGTCAGCAACGCTCGCCCTCGGACACTGATCATCGGCGTCGACCTCGAACCGGCAGGGGCGGCGGCCGTACTGACCTCGGACCACGGATTGCGCGTCCGCACCGCCGCTCGGGTCTCGCGTAGCCTTCCCGTGCGTACTCGTAACTCCATTGGTGTTGTCCATGATTACGGCGATCCACGGTTGCTCAAGGAACGCGGATTTGCCGCATCATTGTCAGCTGCCTGGGTGGATGCCCCGGTCGCGGTCGCCGGTGTCGAACACAAGCAGGCCGCCGCATTGTGTGCGGGAGAGCCCGTTCGGCTACCGACACTCGGCGCGAGTTCGGGTCTGTTTGCTCTCGCGGCCATGGTCGATTCGGGAAGCACCGGATCCCTCGTCGGCGTCGAGCAAGCCAGTCTCTCCGGAGTCCGGGTCGCGGACGGCACCGCCGAGGTTCATCGCCGCGAGCCTGCGCCGCGCCCGAAAGTGGAAGGCCAGTTCGTACCCGGCGCCGACATTCCGATCTCGCTGGCAGCCTACGAGCGCGCCTTCGACGCAAAAGTCCGGTGGGAAGCCGGAAAATACGAAGACAGTGAAGACCTGGACTTTCCTCCTCGGTATCGTGTCGACAACGACGGCACACTGAAGACGGACTACACCTTTGTGCCACTACCACGTACCGGATCGGTGTATACCGAAGTAACCGTGCATGTTCCGGTTCCCGGACTGAAGACTCCGTATTCCCTGGTGATCGTGGAACTCGACGACGTCGATGTTCGTGCGCTCGTCAAGGTGACCGGCGTCGAACCGGGAACAGTTGATCTCGGCGATCGTGGCCGAATGGTTCTACGCCGGGTGGCGATTCGCTCCGGGGTGCCGGACTACGGATACGCATTCGAACCGGAGGCAGCATTTCTGATCGAGCAGGAGGCGGTATGAGAAACGTGGCGATAGTCGGCGCGGGGATGACACCCTTTGCCGAACATTTCACCCTGGGTATCAAAGACCTGTTGCCCATGGCGTTCTCCGAATGCGCGGCCAGTGTCGACAAGGGCTTGGACAAGTCGGATCTGCAGGCAGCCTGGTTCGGTGCGATGGGAACACCAGACGGGTTCCCGTCCGGAATTCTCGCAGATACTCTCGGACTGGCAGACATTCCGGTAACTCGTATCGAAAACTCCTGCGCAACAGGCCATGACGCCGTCCGCAACGCGCTGTTCGGAATCGCGTCGGGCGCATTCGACGTCGCGGTGGTCATGGGCGCGGACAAACTCCGCGAGAGTGCGTCGAAGGACATGCTGTGGGAATGGGAAGCGATGGCCCGGGACATGGCGTGGGATTACCCGCTCGGCCTGGTGGCTCCGGCCGGCTTCGCCTTACATGTGCGCCGCTACCTGCACGAATCTCCCGCAACCCGGGAACATATGGCCATGGTGGCCGTCAAGAATCATCTTCACGGTGTCAACAACCCCAAGGCCTGCAAGCGTTTCGAGATCACCATCGAGGAAGCACTGAACGCGCCGACCATCGTGACACCGTTCAGTGCCTACGATTGCGCACCACAGAGTGACGGCGCCGCGGCGTTGGTGCTGGCGGCAGAAGATGTCGTGGGGAGGTACACAGATCGGCCGGTCTGGATCCGCGGCGTCGGCCTGGGTCTGGATTCCGTCATGCACCAACACAAGCGTGACATGACATCGTTCCCCGCCTCGGTCCGCGCTGCAAAGCAGGCCTTTTCGATGGCCTGCATGACCCCGTCCGACGTGGACGTCGCAGAGGTACACGACTTCTTCACCGGCATCGAGTTGATCAGCTACGAGGATCTCGGCTTCGCCGACCGGTTCGAGGGGTTCAAACTCATCGAATCGGGAGCTACCGGGATCGGCGGCTCCATTCCGGTGAATCCCAGTGGCGGACTGATCGCCAAGGGGCACCCGCCGGGAGCGACCGGTGTCGCGCAGTGCGTCGAGTTGTTCGAACAGCTGCGGGGGGACGCCGTCAATCAGGTCGACGGAGCCCGGATCGGCTTGGCACACAACGTCGGTGGGCCGACTGCCGTTGCTGCAGTGACCATTTTGGAGGGGCCGACGGTCTGAAACGAAATAGTTCGGAGAAGTATTGACAGTGGGCGAGCGTCGAGCGACGCTTGCCCACTGCTGCCTGTCTACGGTGCGTTGCACCGGAACTGACGGCTAATCGACCCGTGTCGATAGCTCGTGATTTGCCGTAGCCGCCTGTGTCCACACGCCAGGCGGCAATTCTTGTTGTCGTAGCTAGCGCCGGCCGTTTTCGCCAGTGGCGCCGCAGATCTCGACGACGTGGGCATGAGTGCGACGTGCGGACCTGCACAGAACCATTTTCCTTGACACTTTTCACAATAGTGTCTAGTTTTATGTTCGCTCAGCCAGGTGCCGCTCAGCCAGATTTACTGCGGCAGTGTTGCCCTTGCGGGTCAAGTCTGGGTGAGTTGATGTTCGTTACGTGCATTTCTCGAGGGGGTGGCTATGTCCGTGGGTGACGTGACGAGAGTCTTGAAGCGCCGGTATCTGCCGTGTGGATTTCCAATCTCCTTGCAATAGAACTCGATTCGCTGAGTCGGCCAAGTCGGCATGTTCGATGGGGAAGGCTGCAATACGCACTCGGTGTCGAAGGTTCGTCGCGCGCTGTGATCTTGACCTCATTCGACAATTCATGCTAAGAAGGTGCTCAGCATTTTAGTGAAAGCTGAGCTCGGAACGGGCGGACAGCATCTTTCGGGGGGCAATGCTCAGTTCGGAAGGCGGCAGATCACGCGGTAGCGGCAGGTTAGACGCAATGCGTGCGCACTCTCGTACGAGGCGGACTGAACTTGTGGGCGAACGGAAAGTGGAAGATCCATGGAGATCCCAGATCGAAGTTTTGGCCAGAAAAGTTCTGCATCAAGCGAAATCGCCGGTTGGATGCACGGGTATACACGACGGCATCCTGTTGCTGCACTGGAAACGGTTGGTGGACAATGTGTTCTCGGACTTCGCGCAATCCAGTACTTGGTGATCGACATCGCGACCTTCCGATTTCCCGTTGCGGAGTTCGTGCGTCAGACGGCCTTCATGGCGTCGGCATCCGCGGTTCCGACTTTGTTTGTCGCGATACCGATCGGTGTGACATTGTCGATTCAATTCGGCCTGCTCGCTGGACAAGTCGGCGCGACGTCGCTGGCCGGGGCTGCCAGCGGCCTTGCGGTGATCAGGCAGGGCGCTCCCATGGTCGCTGCCTTGCTCATGGCATCGGCAGCGGGATCGGCGATATGCGCTGACCTCGGATCGCGCAAGATCCGCGACGAGATCGATGCGTTGGAAGTTATGGGGATTTCCGTTGTCCGCAGGCTTGTGGTGCCCAGGCTGGTGGCAGCGATCACGGTTGGTGTTGCGCTGACGGGGCTCGTCTGCTTTGTGGGATTCCTTTCCGGCTACCTGTTCAACACCTTCGTCCAGAACGGCACTCCCGGTAGTTTTGTGTCGACTTTTGCATCCTTTGCGACCGTCGGTGATTTCTTCCTGACAATGATCAAGGCAGTCCTCTACGGCGCGATAGTGGCAATCGTGGCTTGCCACAAGGGGATTACCACGCGCGGTGGACCAGCCGGCGTTGCCAACTCGGTCAATGCCACAGTGGTGGCATCAATTTTGCTCCTCATGGTCGTGAACGTGGTCCTGACACAGTTGTACGTGTTGATGTTTCCACGGACGGGTTTCTAGATGGCATCGCGGTATTACCCACCGGGCGTGAGGTCAGCCGTCAAAGTAGCCATGGCGCAAGCAACAGTCGTCATGCGGCTGGGCCACATGGTCACCTTTCTGGGCCGGGCACTGGCCGCAGTTCCCTGGACCTTGAGGCATTACCGGAAGGAATTCTTGCGGATCCTCGCCGACGTCACGTGGGGCAACGGCTCGATCGTGGTCGGTGGCGGAACTGCAGGTGTGATCATCGTTCTGGGCGCCGCGGCCGGAGCGATCGTGGGAATCGAAGGCTACAACGCGCTGCATCTGCTGGGATTGGAGCCGGCGACTGGAATGATTGCGTCGACTGCAACAACGAGGGAACTGGCACCCATCATGGCCTCGTTGGCTTTTGCCGCGCAGGCAGGGTGCCGCTTCACAGCGCAACTGGGCGCGATGCGAATCTCGGAGGAGATCGACGCGATGGAAGCTCTGGCGATCCGTCCCATTCCGTATCTCGTGACAACAAGGCTGATGGCATCCGTGGTCGCAGTGGTGCCGCTGTATCTGCTCTGCCTAGCCTTGAACTACCTTGCTGTGAAAGTAGTGATCGGGTTGTCAGGTGGAGTGTCGAGCGGAACCTACGAGCATTACTTCCGTTTAGTTCTCAGTGCCACGGACATCGGTTACTCATTGGTGAAAGCTGTTGTGTTCGTGACCATTACCTCCACCATCCAGTGTTACTACGGCTTCTTCGCTTCCGGTGGTCCGCAAGGGGTCGGGACTGCGGCCGGCCGAGCGATGCGGGCCAGTATCTCGGCGATGATCGTCGTGAATTTGTTGCTCACCGTGGCATTCTGGGGCATCGGTTCCGGAGCAAGGCTGGGTGGGTAGCTGATGCCGATACTCTTCGAAGCCGACGGTCGAGGACCCTCTGCGACAACACTTCTCGTGAACGGTCTCTGTGCACTGATCGTCGTGGCGCTGTTGATCACCGGATTGGTCGCGAAGATGAACGGAGTTTTCGACAAGGCCTTCGAGGTCACAGCGGTTCTCGCCGATGTCGGCGACGGGTTGCCTGCGCGTTCGGATGTGAAGTTTCGAGGAGTGCTGGTCGGAGTGGTGAACAGTGTGGATACGTCGAGTGGCGGCGAGAAGAAGTATGTCGACATCGCGCTGAAACCGGAGTATGCAGCCGGGATTCCGGCAACTGTGACAGCGCGTGTGGTGCCCAGCAATGTCTTTGCGGTGTCGTCCGTTCAGTTGGTGGACAACGGCAGCGGACCGCCGCTGTCACCGCACGCGGAAATCGCACAGGACGAGAGCCTTTCAACGGTTCAGCTGCAAACTGCGTTGACAAAACTCCGTGAAATTGTCTCTGCGACAGCACGTATCGGAACTGATCGCACACTGGGAATGCTGGCCGTTGTTGCGGCGGCAACAGATCGTCGCGGTGCCGATATCGTCACTGCGGGTGAGCAACTCCGCCGAATTGCCGGCGAACTCGGTGAGCTGATCACGCCGACCGGTGAACCTTCCACCTTGGATGCGTTGTCTTCTGCCATCCGCGGTCTCCAAGAAGCCGCACCAGACCTTCTTGATGCCGTACACCATTCCGTCGTGCCGATGCGAACGTTGGCAGAGAAGGATGCCGCATTGACAGCCTTGTTGGCTGCCGGTTCGACCACACTGTCGGAAGTCGGTTCCGTACTCGACAACAACACGGACAAGATCGTCGACATCACCACTCAACTTTCGCCGGTACTGAGCGTAGTTGCCGACGGTAGTACGGAATTCGCACCCATCGTCACACGGATGAAAGTCATATCCGACAAGTGGTTCACCGAGTTCTGGCCGGTGGGGCAGCAGAACGCGACCGGAAAATTCCTGTTCCAGTTCACACCGCACAAGATGTACACCCGAGATGACTGTCCTCGCTACGGCGAGTTGGCCGGTCCGAGTTGCGCGACTGCACCGGAGACTGCAGTGCCACCTGTGGTCGCTGACGGCATCGCCCAGCAGTTCGACTTTGCCCCGACGTCCGGGGGGAATGTCGGTCCGGTCGGAAGTGCGCAGGAGAAGGCACTTCTGGGAGATCTTCTGGGAGGCGAATCGACTTCCGCCGATGAGTTCATTCTCGGACCGCTGGCCCGTGGCAACACGGTGCAGGTGACACCCGATTCGGACGTGCCACTCGACCCTGGGCAGGGGACCCGATGAGCTATCGCAAACCCTTGATCGGTATTGCCGTATTCCTGTTGATCTCTTGTGGTCTCACGTGGACTGTGTTCGTAACGCTGCAGCGCGGCGTTGCGGGAGACACGACGTCGTTTACCGCAGTTTTTACCGATGCGTCAGGATTGCGCGCCGGCGACGACGTGCGGATGGCTGGTGTTCGGGTGGGGCGCGTCGATTCGGTCAGCCTCGACGGAACACTCGCGCGAGTCGCATTTCGTATCGAATCGGATCAAGCGCTGTACGGCAACACCAAGGCCGCGATCACGTACCAGAACATCATCGGCCAGCGCTATCTCGGATTGTCTCTCGGTGAGCAGGGTGAACCTCGAGTCTTGACGGGGGGAGACGAGATTCCGGTCGAGAACACGGAACCCTCATTCGACATCTCGGTTCTTCTCAACGGTTTCGAACCACTCTTCAGCGTGCTCGATCCCCAGCAGATCGACAATGTCACCACTGCGATCATCAGTGCACTGCAGGGAGATTCGGGATCGATCACCACGTTGGTGTCCGAGACGTCCACTCTCGCCGAGTCGTTTGCCGGACCGGACAAGATTCTAGGCGATATCATCGTCAATCTGGACGGCATCGTTCGCAGCCTCGCGATGCAGAGCACCAACGTCGACACGATGATCACGCAGGCTCAGTCCATATTCGAACAGTTGGCAGCCAGGCGGGGCGAAATGGTCGATTCGCTGGGTTCGATCGCGCTCGTTGCCGATCAAGTGGCAAAGTTGTCGAGCGACGTATCTCCTGATCTGAACGAGTTCCTCACTCGGGAACCAGGTTTCGCTCAACACTTTCTCGACGACAAGGATACCTTCGGATACTTCGGTTTCAATCTACCGCCGATGCTGAAAGGACTTGCGCGCGCAAGTCAGGACGGAAGTTACATCAACACGTACCTGTGCAATCTCAATCTCACCCTCGTCCCGGCGATCAGTGCCGTGATCCCGGCGATAGTTGCGCAGTCGACCCCCGGTGGCCAGATAACCCAGTCGAAGATTTGCAGGTAATCAGAGATGACCAGAAAAGCAACATCGAATTATGCTCGTAGACTGCGTAAACCGCTCGAGGATCGCAGCGCCCTGGGAATCGGTGTCGTGACGGTGGCAGGCATCGCCGTCGTGATGGTCGTCGCCCTCTGGGTTACTTCCGCAGGAATCGGCAAGGTCAGCTACGCCGCCGAATTTGCTCAGGCCGCCGGAGTCAGCGCGGGCGACGCGGTCACCATCGCGGGCGTTCCAGTGGGAACAGTCGACGGTGTTCGGCTGGCAGGTGATCAAGTTGTCGTGACTATGCAGATCGACGAAGGTGTCTCGCTGGGGGCCGATACGGCAGCTTCCATCAAGTTGACGACTTTGTTGGGATCGCGTTACGTCGAAATTCGTCCCGGCGGTGACGGTGAAATCGCCGATCATCGGATCAGGTTGGCCAACACCGAAGTTCCCTATGATCTGCAACAGACGCTGGACAACGCGACCACCACGTTCGAGCAGGTTGACGCGGAGAAGATCGGGCAAACGCTCACGACGCTGTCCGATCAACTCGAGGGCACACCGGCGCTCGTGCCGCAGGTACTCGCGAACATCGAGAACTTGTCTTCGGTATTGGCCGAACGGCGCGGACAGATCGGTTCTCTGCTGACCAGCACAGGTGAGGTGACCACTGTCATCCGCGCGCAGCAGAACAGTCTGGGTGAGTTGGTGCGAAACGGCCGTGACGTGCTGGAAGACATCACTGCCAGACGGGAAGTAGTCGACCAACTACTCGTATCCACAACCGCACTCGTAGATCAACTGAACAACATCGTTGTCAACGACAGTCCGGCAATAGACGAGCTGATCACCAATCTGGACGGCTTGCTCCAGAGCTTGAGCAACAATGACGATCTGCTGCGCAACACATTGGAGATCCTGCCGGTTCCGCTGCGAAACTTCGCGAATACCTCCGGGACCGCCAACGAAGTCGATTTCACCGCCCCCGCTGGGCCGTTCATCGACTCGTGGATGTGCGCCGTCAGCGGCCATGCAAACGAGATGAATTTGCCGCCCTACCTGAAGGACTGCAAATGAGATCCCTGAAATCGATGTCGAAGATCGTGTTGGTGGTTGTCGTCGCTACGGCCGGTTGTTCCGGTCTTCGCAGCGCAACCTCGATGGACGAGACGATCACCGTTACGGCTCAGTTCGACAGTGGCGCAGGCCTGTACGAAGGAAACGCCGTATCGGTGCTCGGCGTGCCCATCGGTTCGGTGATCAGCATCGTCCCCCGCGGCACGTTCGTGGAAGTGACGATGAGCTTGGGCGGTGGAGTCAAGATCCCGGAAGCCGCACAGGCGGTGACTGTGTCGACGTCGGTGTTGACCGACCGTCATGTCGAAATCACTCCGTCCTACCAGGACGGACCGGTGATGACGGACGGCGACGTCATCACGATGGACCGAACAAAGACACCAGTCGAATTCGATCGACTGATCGCCATGGCAGACAAGATGGCGATCGAGTTACAAGGCGATGGAGAGGGTTCCGGTCCGGTCGCCGACCTACTCGGCGTCGGAAGTGCGATAGTCGACGGAAACGGGCAAGCGATCAGGTCGTCGCTGAGCCAGTTGGCGTCGGCACTGCAACTGGGTAGCGACGGCGGCGCTGAAACACAGAATGCCATCACGACTGTTGTCGACAATCTTTCGGTCTTGACTTCCGTTGCTGCGAGCAATGATCAGGATATTCGTGAATTCGGTTCAGCCCTAGCGCAAGTGAGTGACCTTCTCGGTGAGGCGGACTTGGGGACGGGGGACACCGGTACCAAGGTCAACCAGATCCTTCTCGAGGCAGACAAACTTCTCGCGGCCAACCAGGGAACTCTGCAATCGACGGTGACGAATGCAAACACCGTGGTGACCGCATTGGCTGACTATCGGCGCGAACTTTCCGAGTTTCTCACCGTCACCCCGCTCCTGATGGACAACGCCTACAACGCAATCGACCAGGAGAACGGCGGTGCGAGGGTGCACGCTCAGCTGGAAAAGGTCTTTCTCGACGGGCAGTTGGTCAAGGAGATCTGCAATGTCCTCGGCCTGCGCCAGCTTGGCTGCAGCACGGGAACACTCGAAGATTTCGGCCCGGACTTCGGGATCTCCGGAATGCTCGAGGGCATGGCGGGGCTGCCACGATGACGCCGACAGGGTGGCGGGTGCTCTCCGCCGGGGCCTGCGCCGGCCTGATGCTGTCCACGGCAGCGTGTGGCGTAGGACTCGAGAGTCTGCCGCTGCCGGCACCCGGTGTTTCCGGAGACTATTACACGCTCTACGCAGTCTTCGACAATGCACTCAATCTGCCTGCGCAAGCGAAGGTGAAACTCCAGGGCGCCGACATCGGCGAGGTCGAAGCGATGAGAGTGCAGAACTACGAAGCAATAGTCACGATGAGGATCCAGGACGGAATCAGTCTGCCGGCCGGGGCAAGCGCGGAATTGCGATCGGCAACACCGCTGGGAGACGTATTCGTTGCGGTGGAACCCCCGGCCGAATCAGTGACGAACGGTCCGCTCCTGTCCGACGGTGACAGTATTCCGATTGCGTCGACCACGTCGGCGGCCACGATCGAAGAACTCCTCACCACGTCGTCTTTCTTGATCAACGGTGGCGTCCTGCGCAACCTGACGAAGGTTGTCAACGGGCTCGGAGAAGCCGTCGGCGGACGAGGTGACGAGATGGCCGACCTGATCGGTGAATCGACCGCTCTGATCGGGACACTGTCGAGTCGGAGCAACGAGATCCGCGATACGCTTGCGTCGACCGATCAGCTTCTCACGACGGTGTCGGGGCGCCAATCGTCGATCGACGACGCGATTTCAGCGGCTGGTCCCGCCCTCGGTACTCTCGACGCCAACACGGCGCAGATGCTCGATCTGCTCGCGCAGGTGGCCCAGGTAAGCACCCAAGTGGGAAAGTTTCCGTCGGTCAGCGGTACCGGTGCAGGCGGGATGGTCGCCGACATCAACACGATCGCCGCGGAACTCAACGACGCGGCAACCGATCCCAACGCGAGTCTCGCAGCCGTCAACAGGTTGTTGCCGCCACTCCTCAAGATCACCAACTCGACCTCCGCGCATGTCAATGCCGACCTGGAACAGCTGGCTATCGGGGCGATTGCCGATCCGAATCATCCGGCTGACCCTGGCAGTCGACTTCCGGATTCTTCTGACTGGGATGCGCTGGTGGGAACGATTACCTACACGCTGCTGCGGTTGCAAGGCAAAGTGCTGGGAACCGGCCGATGAACAAACAGATCCCTGACGGTGTGGACGAGATGAGCCCGGCGGCGCGGCTTCTGGAAGTCCCCGCGGCAGCTCTCGTTGGTGCCGTCCGTTTCAGTAGTGCTCACCGGCTCACGATGTCGGTGGTTGCCCTCGCCGCAACACTGGTTGTCGGTGTCGTGTACCTGACCTTCGGTGTTTTTCACCTGAGCCCGATCAGCTCGAAGATCACTGTGCGCGTCCATTTTTCGATATCGGGTGGGCTGCTGCCGCAGCAGGAGGTGATGCTCCGCGGAGTCCCGGTGGGCAAGGTGAATTCGGTCGAATTGACTGACAATGGCGTTGTTGCCGTCGCGGAGATCGACGGGGGTGTCGAGATTCCACAGGGCGGGGAAGTGCGGGTGGCGGGGCTTTCGATGGCAGGCGAGCAGTACCTCGACTTCCGGCCCACCACTGACAGTGGTCCGTTTCTTGTCGACGGATCGGAAATCTCTTCCGACGAAACGTCTACTCCCGTGCCGCTGGCGTCGATGCTGGGAAACCTCGACGGCATGCTGGCCCAAATCGATCCCGCCGAACTCGAGATGATGGTTGCGGAACTCGGCGTCGGACCGGATGGACCGAAGAAGCTGGCGGCGATACTGGACGGCGGCGCCTTCCTTGTTTCGACACTCGACACGGTACTACCGCAGACGACAACACTTCTGCGCAGTAGCAAGGTTCTGCTCGGCACGCTCGGCGACGTCGGCCCGGGGTTGCGCAGTACTACGAGCAATCTGTCGGAACTTCTGCGCGGCGTCGAAGCGAAGGACACGGGGCTTCGTGAGTTCCTCGACGGTACGCCGTCGACGCTGAAGTCGATTGACGCGCTCATTGCAGACAACTCACCGACAATGGTTCAGCTACTCGGCAACCTGACGACGGTAGCCCAGATGGCCTACTTGAATGTTCCTGCGCTCCAGGAGTTCTTCGCCCCGACGTACCGTCAGGGATCGACACTCGAAGCGCTCGCCACCGTTTTTCACGACGGCGGAATCTGGGCATTTGTCAACGTCTACCCACGTTATTCGTGTGATTACAACTTGCCCCGGCTACCGGCGACGGTTCCGGACTTCCCGGAACCATATCTGTACACGTACTGCGACAACGAAGATCCGTCTGTACTCGTCCGCGGCGCTCGGAACGCGCCGCGGCAACCCGGCGACGACACTGCCGGCCCGCCCGCCGGTGTTGTTCCCGACGCGCAAGCGACTCCGACACCGATTGGACCTCAATCGATTCCACTTCCCTACGGAGGGCCTGACCTCGAACAGAGCCCGCCGGGGTAAACCCGGAACAGCAGTTGAAATACATGATCATCGCCGCAAAGGAGAAGGAAAATGAGCGAACGCGGTTCGGCAACAACAATCGACGAGGCTGCAGACCTGGACCCGGTGGAAGTGGAATCCGAATCGGAGGGCGAGAGTGATGTGGGTTCGAGCGATGCCGAGCGAGTTGTTCGGGTTCGCCGATGGGGGAGCGTCATCAAAATCGCGGTGGCCGCAGCGCTACTGGCCGTATCACTGTCCACAGCAGCAGTTTTCGGATGGAAACTGCACAATGCGCGCGCTGTCGAGTCAGCGGCGACGGCAGCTCTCGATGCGGCGCGCCAGTACGCCGTGACTCTGACAAGTGTGAGTTCGGATGCGCTCGATCAAAATTTTGCAGCTGTACTCGACGGCGCCACCGGAGAATTCAAGGACATGTACTCCCAGTCCAGTGAACAATTGAAACAACTGCTGGTCGATAACAAGGCGGCAGCTCAGGGGGTTGTGATCGATGCTGGAGTCAAATCGGCGACCACTACTGAAGTCCAGGTCCTGTTGTTCATCGACCAGACCGTCAGTAATACCGTCGCACCTGATCCGCGGATCGACCGCAGTCGAGTCGTGATGACGATGAACCTGGTGGACGGTCGCTGGCTTGCAGGAAAGGTGGATCTACCGTGACTCCGCGAGCGGGGAGCGGGGGCGCCACAGGGGCGAGCCCGCTCCGCACTCATTCTTGTTCGGAGAGAGCGGCTCTGGGGCATTGGGCGATTGACGTCCGAACCCGGTCTTCGGCATCGTGCGGGACCGGGCCCGCCGTTACTTCCAGTTCCTCGTTGGTGTCGAGCGCAAACACTTCCGGCGCATTTTCCACGCAGAGTGCGTTTGCCTCACATAGATTCTTGTCGACGACGACGCGCATCCGGAGTCCTCCCTGATCAAGTGCACGGCTCGAATCAATGCCGTCTTGCAATTCGATGCCGTGGTGCAACGAGTGAGCGAGCGAATGTGATTCCAGCGGATCGGAACGCAGGCTCGCGTGAATGGAAAGCCATCCACCACCTTGGATACTGTACCTTCGCGCAAGAGATTGCAAGCCCCAAAAGGGTTCTGGCTGTGTCTAATTCGTATCCGGAAGCCGTTCACCTTCGAGCTGAACCAGGTATTTCTCGACCAATGCGAAGGTCTCGGCGTGCCCGCCGAAAACGCCGAGCGACTCTTCCATCACCAGTACGCGAGACAAGCTTGTGATCAATACCAACGCGGCGGCAGGTGGGCAGCTATCTGGATCGATGCCGTACTCCTGCAATACATTTCCCATTGTCTCGAGCTGGGCTGCGCGGAATCGTTCGGAGTAGTCGGCGATCTCCGCCCGGATGACTTTCCGGTGATTGGCGAGAGCGATGAATTCCATAGTGAAGGCGGTGCCCTCCGCTGCGATGCTGAACTCCCACAGTGCTCTCAAGGGTTGCGGTGATTTCAGTAGTTCTGCCTGACGCTCGAGGCCTTCTGTTGCGCGCCGCCGAAACAGTTCGAGGAACAGATCGTCCATGGTGCGGAAGTAGTAGTACACGAGCGGTGGCTTCAGTCCGGCTTGCTTTGCGATACGGCGAGAACTGACCGCTGCGTACCCCTCTTCCAGCATGACGTGCTCCGCGGCATCGAGGAGGAGTGCTCGATTTTTAGCATCAGGTGCGCCGATTCTGCGTGGCGAAGTCATCCGTTGCTCCCTAAGCGTCAAAGGCTGGTCAAGTGAACAGTTCTCGTAACAGCCTAATGCGAAGAAAACTCCGCTGGACCATTGCCTACTCGCCAAGCTACGCATATGCTCAGCATTATGCTGATCGAGTGATCAGCATTTGCAGGTGACGTCGCTGATTCGGCTCGCCACAGATACCCGTCGACCCCGCCTCGTCCCGAGGATGCGCTGCTTTCCGACACAAGTGTTCTGCCCTTAGTCCGAGTGCCCTGCTTTCCGACACAGGAGACCCGCAATGACAGAAATCGATCAGGTCGACTTCTTCACCGATCCGTCGATCGTGGACGATCCGTATCCGTACTTCGAATCCCTACGCGCGCAATGTCCCGTTGTGCGAGAACCGCACCACGGTGTAGTTGCCGTGACGGGGTACGACGCGGCCACTGCCGTGTACCGCGACTCCGAAGTGTTCTCTTCGTGTGTTTCGGCGACGGGCCCGTTCCCCGGATTGCCCTTCGAACCCGAGGGAGACGACCTCGGCGCGCTCATCGAGCAGTACCGCGATCACTTTCCGTTGCATGAGCATCTGGTGACCATGGACATGCCACAGCACGCGGCGCACAGGTCGCTGTTGAAGAGGTTGCTGACGCCCAGGCGGTTGGCGGAGAACGAAGAGTTCATGTGGCGACTCGCCGACAGTCAGATCGACGAATTCATCGCACGAGGCTCGTGCAACCTCATGAGTGACTACGCGCAACCGTTTGCGCTGCTTGTCATCGCCGATCTGCTCGGTGTCCCGGAAGAGGATCATCAGGTATTTCGCGTGACACTCGGCGCGCAGCAGGCGGGCTCGATCGACGAGACCGAGGCCTTCACGAGCAATCCGCTCGAGTTCCTGGCAGAGCGGTTCACGTCGTACATCGAGGACCGTCGACGGGAACCGCGGGACGATGTACTGACAGCCATCGCCACCGCCAAGTATCCAGACGGCTCCACCCCGGAAGTCGTCGACCTGGTACACGTCGCCTGCTTCTTGTTCGCTGCCGGCCAGGACACGACGGCGCGGCTGTTGACCGCGTCCTTCAGATTCATCGCCGAGAATCCCGAACTTCAGCAGCTGCTTCGCGACGAACCGGAACGTATCCCCAATTTCGTCGAGGAGACACTTCGAATGGAGGGTCCGGTCAAGAGCGACTTCAGGCTTGCGAAAAACCCGACGACTGTTGGTGATATGGATGTTCCGGCGGGAACCATCGTCATGATCTTGAACAGTGCTGTGAACCGTGATCCGGAAAGGTTCGAAGATCCTGACACGTTCGACATCGAACGGCAGAATGCGCGCGAACACCTAGCGTTCGGTCGGGGAATTCACGCCTGCCCCGGTGGTCCGCTGGCCCGCGTCGAATCGCGTGTCAGTATCACGCGACTTCTGGATCGGATGAAGGACATTCGGATTTCCGAGGCCGAGCACGGACCAGTGACAGCACGGACGTACGAATACGAACCGACATACATTTTGCGGGGCCTCAAGGCGCTGCATCTCGAATTCACTCCCGCGACGGAATCTTTGTCGACCGAATCCGTGATGACTGAAACCCGCTGATTGAAACCGGCTGACGAGCAAGGAGTACAACATGACTTCATCCAACCAGGGGACTTCCGCGAGCGACCGCGTCGCGGTGGTGACGGGTGCAGGATCGGGTATCGGACTGGCAGTGGCTCAGTCCCTTTCGGAGCAAGGGCACCGAGTTGCATTGCTGGACAGGAATATCGACGAAGCGCAGCGCGTTGCGGAGAAGTTGAGCGCGGCCGGTGCCGACGCTATGGCATATCAAGTGGATGTCACCGATCGGGTCGGTGTCAGTGCCGCCATGAACGCAGTTCGCGGCGAGCTCGGCCCGATCTCGATCATCGTCACCAGTGCAGGTGTCGAGACTTTCACCCCGGTCACCGAAATCACCGCGGAGGAGTGGGATCACATCGTCGCGGTCAACCTCACCGGAACCTTCACCTCCGTTCAGGCAGTGATTCCCGACATGATCGAAGCGGGCTGGGGTCGAATCGTCACCATCTCGTCGTCGAGTGCTCAGTCAGGCGCGCCGAACATGGCCCATTACGTAGCATCCAAAGGTGGGGTCATCGCACTGACTAAAGCACTGTCCTTCGAGCTTGCGCCGCAGGGGATTACGGTGAACTCGATCCCGCCGTCGATCATCGATACCCCGATGGCTCGCAAGTCCGAAGCCGACGGAGATTTCCCCGGTGTCGATGTCATCGCGAGCATGACACCGGTTCGCCGTGCCGGGTTGCCGAGTGACGTGGCGGCGGCGTGCGCGTTCCTCTGTACGGACAACGCGGGCTTTATCACGGGACAGCTCATCGGGGTCAACGGAGGTTGGTATATGTAAGTGGCGGTTCTCATGCGGCGTCGACGCCGGCAGTTCCGGCGTCGACGTCGCATGATCTGTTGTATACCAGCAGATGTCAGGTCAAGTAGCGAACCAGATTCTGTGCGACACACGCGGGCCGCTCGGACCCCTCGGCGGTGATTGTGACGGTTCGTTCCACTTGGATTCCGCCGTCGATATCGGTGACCGAGGTGAGTTCCACTGTTCCCCGCACCCGGCTGTCCACCAGGACCGGGCTGATGAATCTCACTTTCCCCAGTCCGTAGTTGAGCGCCATGCGGGCGCAGCTGACGGCCATGACTCGCTGAACTATCGGAGCCAGCAACGACAGTGTCAGGAATCCATGTGCGATGGTGGCGCCGTAAGGTCCGTCAGCAGCGCGATCCGTATCGACGTGTATCCACTGGTCGTCGTCGGTGGCCGCCGCGAAGAGATCGATCCGTTTCTGATCGATCGTGATCCAATCGCTGGTGCCGATCGTTGTCCCGACAGCGGTCCGAATATCGTCGAACGTGGTGAAATCGGTCTGGCACAAGCCGCTCTGGGTGCTCAACTCGCCAGCCGGAGTTCAACGGGGTTCAGCCGCAGATCGCAGATGTACGCTAGGTCTGCCGCGACATCCGGTGAGAGGTCGGCCTGCTCTTCGAACTCCAGAATGCCACGGAGACGGCGGAAGAACTGAGTCGGCGTGATCCCGAATTGTACAAAAATGTCTTCGGCGGGTCCGCCGTTCCAATGCCGCCACTTCAGGGCGAACGTCAATATCGCATCATGGTCGTTCATTTACATGCCTCCTCAATTCTTGTGTGAGTTCGGTTATCTCAATTGGTCTTTCATGACTTTTCCCGTCGCGTTGAGCGGCAACGCGTCGAGGAACTCGACAGTGCGAGGGGCCTTGAACCCTGCCATCCGCTCTCGGCTCCAGGAAAGTAGGTCTTGCGCTGCCACAGGATGTTTGGTCACCACGAAGGCTTTGCCGACCTGTCCCATCCGTTCGTCGGGAACGCCGATCACAGCCACTTGATCGACTGCCGGGTGTTCGAGAAGGAAACCTTCGATCTCGGCCGGATACGCGTTGAATCCGCCGACGATGAACATGTCCTTCTTGCGGCCCACGATGCTGAGCCGCCCCTCGTCGTCCAGCGTTCCGAGATCGCCTGTGTGCAGCCAACCGTCTGTGTCGATCGCTTCGGCGGTCGCCAGCGGATCGTCGAGATATCCCTGCATGACGTTGTATCCGCGAATCAGTACCTCGGAATCATCTGCGATGCGCAATTCGATTCCGTCACATGGTGTACCGACGGTGGTTGCTATCTGCTCGAACGAGTCACCGGGACGCGACGCGGTTGCCGTTCCCCCTTCGCTCAAGCCGTAGCCCGTCATGATGGTCTGGAACGGAAGTTCCTTTGCAACGCGGCGGATGAGTTCTACCGGAATGTCCGCCGATCCCGTGACTGCGGCACGTAGTGACGACAGATCTCGGGTGTTGGGAGCGGCCAGCAGCGACTGATAGAGCGTCGGCGGTCCCGGGAGCATGGTGATCTTCTCGGTCTCCACGAGTTCGAGTACCTGATCCACGTCGAGAACAGCTACCGGCAGGATGGTGGCGCCGCGAATCAGCGACGCGACTACGCCGGCTTTGTATCCGAACATGTGGAAGAACGGGTTGACGATCAGATAGCGATCGCCTTCCCTCAGGTCTGCGAGATCGCACCACTCGGAGAACATCCGCAACGTCTGGTGGTGGTTCATCATGACGCCCTTGGGGCGCCCCGTCGTTCCTGACGTGTACATGATGTCGGCGATGTCGTCGCCGCTGATCTTGCATTCGAAAGGTGCACCGCTGGAGAGGAAATCCGACTTCAGGTCGATCACCGGGACGTCGTCGGGTGCGCTGTACTCGAGACCCAGAAATCCCTTCTGGACGAGTACGGCTTTGGCTCCGCTCCGACGGATGATGTCGGCGGCTTCGTCGGCCTTGTACCGCGTGTTGACGGGAACCAGCACTCCGCCGGCGGTCAAGGTGCCAAATGCGGCGATGATCCATTCGGCGGAGTTGGGCGCCCAGATCGCCACTCGATCACCCTTGTCCACGCCGATCGCGGCAAGTGCGCCTGCGGCCCGGCGGACCCGATCAGCGAGTTCGACGAAGGTGATCCGGACGGGCCCGTCGACGACCGCTTCGGCAGTGCCGAAGCGGTCGGCCGCACTCAGGACCATCTCAGGGATGGTCTGCCATTTCACAGCGAAAGGAGCCCTGCAAGGTTGCCGCCCATGATCTTTGCCTGATCCTTCTCGTCCAGGTGCCCGAGCATGTCCGCGAAGTGCCGCGGTTCCGCCAAGCCCTCCGGATGTGGGTAGTCCGAGCCGAAGAGCACTCGGTCGACGCCGACAAGATCGATCAGATCGGTCACGCCCTCCTCGTAGAAGGGGCTGACGTGGACCTGGCGCTTGATCGCCGCGACGGGATCCTGCATACCGAAGCCCTCAGGTGCCTTCTTGAAGGTGTCGGCGAGGCTGTCCAGAAGTGGTCGGAGCCAAGCAGATCCACTTTCGATGACCGCGAGCTTGAGGTCGGGGAAGCGGAACAATGCGCCGTGGCAGACCCACGATGCCACGGTGTCCTGCACGGGACGCCACTCGTTGACCATGCGGAAGGTGTTGGTCTGGAACGGCAGCATTTCGCCGTCCGTGCCTTCCCATTCGGCGTCGAAGCGGGCGTATCCGCTGTCGGACGAGTGCATCGCGACGAGGAGATCGAGCTCTACGACACGCTTCCAGAAGGGGTCGAACTCGGGCATCGCGAAGGAACGCGGTCCCTTGAATCCGGGGACGGGTGCGGGACGCACGAGAATTGCCTTAGCGCCACGCTCGGCAACCCACTCGAGTTCTTCGAGTGCCTTGTCGAGGATCGGAAGGCTGATCACCGGGGTGGTGAAGATGCGGTCCTTGTAGTTGAACTGCCATGTCTCGTACAGCCACTCGTTGAGCGCGTGGACAACAGCGTGAATCAGGTCCGGATCGTCACGCATCCGCTCTTCGACAAGGCTGGCGAGGGTCGGGAACATCAGAGTGCGGTCGACGCCCAACTCGTCCATCAGTTCCAGGCGCGGACCAGGCTCGCTGAAGGCGGGGATCGCCTTCATGGACTTACCGAAGATCTCGCGACGGCTCTTGCCTTCGGGGTTTCCGTTCTTGAAGTACTCCTCCATGGAACCCGGGCGTGCAACGACGCTGAACGTGGGGTTGGGGATGTACTCGCTGATCTGTCCGCGAATGGCGATCTTGGTGCGTCCGTCGACCTCGACGTACTTGATGGCGTCCTTGTACTTCGCCGGGAGGTACTTGGTGAGAGCCTCGGCAGTCTCGTACAGATGGTTGTCTGCGTCGAACAGCGGGTAAGGCAGGTCCTTCGGGGGCATGAGATTCTCCTTTGCGTTTGATGAGAACACTATTCTCTTTTTTAGGCGGTCGCAATATCCTGACGGACCAAAAACTTCTGAATCTTGCCGCTGGCCGTCCGGTGGAAGTCGTCCACCTGGTGCAATTCCTCCGGCCACTTCTGTTTTGCGACACCCGCTCGGTCGAAGTGCGTACGGAGTTCGTCCATCGTCGGCAAGCTGTGGCCGGGCAGCAGGCGCAGCACGGCGGCAACGTGCTCGCCGAGACGCTCGTCCGGGGCGGATACCGCTGCGGCCTCGGCGACTCCGGGCATCGAGAGAAGGATTTCCTCGACCTCGAGGGCGCTCACGTTCTCGCCGCCGCGAATGATGATGTCGGACTTGCGGTCCGTTATCGTCAGGTAGCCGTCTTCGTCGATTTCGCCGATGTCCCCGGTGTGATACCAGCCGTCGGCGTCGAATGTCGCGTCGGTGAGCGCTTGGTCGGTGTAGCCGATGCAGAGATCGGGCCCCCGGCTGAGGATCTCTCCGTCGTCGGCAAGCCGGATCTCCGCGCCCTCCATGACATTTCCGTCCGTGAACAACCGCTTGTCCTCTGGGGCAAGGTGGCTCGATCCGGTAATCGACGGATGCTCGGTGCTGCCGTACGAGCGGAAGACGACGATGCCGAAGTCGGCCAGTCTTCTCGTAACCGCTGCAGGCACCGACGAGCCACCTAGCCCTGCATATTTCATGCAGGCCAAATGTTCCGGCGTGAACTTCGGATGATCTAGCAGGCTGGTGAGGAAGTAGGTTGCGCCGCCGCCGACCGTGAGTTGATCGCTGGTCATCAACTCCAGCGCCTGTTCTGGATCCCACGCGTCGGTCAGATTGATCGGGGAACCGTCGACGACCGGAATGAGGAAGGCGTTGACCATGCCGATGAAGTGCCCGACCGGAGCCGACGTGAGTTGCTTGCCACGGTCTTTCGGGTACAGGCCCAAAAGCTGACGAGTTTCGTGACCGAGCGTCTGATGGCTGTGGATGACACCCTTGGGCGCGCGGGTTGTGCCGGAGGTGAAAGCGATAAGCACCGCGGACGACGGATCGGTGTCGAGGTTCTCTGCGAGCGGTTCCTCGCTGAGTAAGTCGTCGAAATCCCGTCCGACGACGCCGACAACGGGGACTCTCGCGCACAGATCGGGCTGGAACTCGGTGCGTCCGAACTTCTCGGCGGTGATGAAGACCTTCGGCTTCGTCTCGTCGAGAATGTAGGCAACTTCCTTGCGACCGTAGAAGTGAACGATGGGAACAACCGTCGCGCCGAGAAAGGCCGACGCCCAGAACACCGCCGCTGCCTCCATCCAGTTGGGAAGCTGAAACGCGACAACATCACCCGCGCCGACGCCGCGTTCCCGCAGGCCACCCGCCAACCTGCGTGCCACCAGATCTACGTCCGCAAAAGTTCCGGACCACGGACGGACCTTCGAGTGGATGCGGAATTCGGTGTCGGAGGCGGCACTGAGACCTCGCGTGAGCATCGTGCCGATCGTGTCCTGAGTCCACCATCCCTCGTCGAGGTACCGGGTGGTAAGCGTGGCGGGAATGTGCCGCATATGAGCTCCAATGCAGGTAACCGAGCCGCTCCGAGGCCGAACTGCGGCGCGTGACGGGAGCGGTCGAACTGGCTTCTGCCAGCTGTGAATATGATATTCTCACAAAACGAGAATGCCAATATCGTAATGGAGAACATCTTGGTAATCGTTGAAATGGACGGCGAGTTGGCGATCATCACCATCGACCGTCCACAAGCACGTAATGCCATCGCACCGGAAACGATGGACCAGTTGGACGACGCACTCGACTCGGTTCTCGGAGCCCGTGCGCTGGTGATCACAGGCTCCGGCGATCGCGCGTTCGTCTCCGGCGGCGACCTCAAGGAATTGGCCAAACTTCGGACGCTGGAGCAGGCAGCCGATATGGCGCGCCGGATGAGGTCGATCTGCGACCGCATCGCGAGCTTCCCCGGCCCCGTCATTGCGGCGCTGAACGGACATGCGCTCGGCGGCGGCGCCGAAGTAGCCGTGTCGGCAGATATTCGAATTGCCGCGCACGACATCAAGATCGGCTTCAATCAGGTGAGTCTGGGAATCATGCCGGCGTGGGGAGGGGCCGAGCGGCTCGCCACACTTGTCGGGCGTGGCCGGGCATTGATGCTTGCCGGCTCCGGGACGATCATGAGCGCGGCCGACGCGGAATCGATCGGGCTTGTCGATCGTGTTCTGCCCCGCGAATCCTTCGACGATGGCTGGCGCTCGCTGGCGAAGTCGCTGGCAAACGCTCCGGCCGAACGGATCAAACGGGTAATGTCCGGAGTAACACCACCCGAAGCCATCGACGCATTTGCGCGTTTGTGGATCACGGACGAACACTGGGCCGCGGCAGAGCGGGTTATGAACCGCAACAAGTGAATTGAAATCCTACGAGTGCGTGCGAATCGTTGCCGCACTTTCCGACCACTTACGGACTCCACATGACTTTTGTGATCACTCAACGATGCTGCAACGACACAAGTTGCGTAGCCGTGTGCCCGGTCGACTGCATTCGTCCGCGGCCGGGAGATCCCGGATACACCACTGCCGAGATGCTCTACATCGATCCGGACACGTGCATAGATTGCGGAGCATGTGTCGACGCGTGTCCAGTAGATGCGATCTACTCCGAATACGATCTCAGTGAGTCGATGGGCCGGTACACCGAGATCAATGCTGCATACTTCGAGCAGAATCCGCTGGACACCGATGACGTCGCGTTCCCCGCTCCACCAAAACGGCCATCGGCGGATCTGCCTCGAATACGTGTTGCGATAGTCGGATCCGGGCCTGCGGCGTGCTACTGCGCCGCGGAACTGCTGGCGCGGGGATCCGTGGAAATCGAGATGTTCGACCGCTTGCCCTCGCCCTGGGGTTTGGTGCGCAGTGGAGTTGCGCCGGATCATCAGGAAACCAAGGGTGTTGTGAGTGTCTTCGGGCCTTCGTTCAAATCGGAGTCGTTTCAGTTCTATCTCGACGTCGAAGTGGGTAAGCACATTTCGCACGACGAGTTACTTCGACACCATGACGCCGTGATTTATGCAGTGGGTGCCGCGACCGATCGTAAGCTGGGCATCCCCGGAGAATCATTGCCCGGCAGTCATTCCGCAACGGAGTTCGTGTCCTGGTACAACGGGCATCCGGACTTTTCCGATCGTGAATTCGACCTGTCGGGGGAGCGCGCGGTTATCGTCGGAAACGGCAACGTGGCACTCGACGTGGCGCGAGTTCTCACGTGTGATGTCGACGAACTTGCACAAACCGACATCGCCGATCACACATTGGATGCGCTGCGCAACAGCAATATTCGTGAGGTTGTGGTTCTCGGACGACGAGGCCCGCTTCAGGCCGCGTATTCCGCGCCGGAGTTTCTCGCGCTCGGTCACCTGAACGGTGTCGACGTTGTGATCGACGGGCACGACGTCGTGTTGGACGCGGCAAGCGCGGCAGCGCTGGATGATCCCGATGCGCTACTGTCCGACAAACTCAAAGTCGACCTTGCCCGTGAGTACGCACAGAGGCCGACAGGCGGCGGCAACAAGCGAATTGTCTTCCGATACCTCGTTGCGCCCATCGAACTGCAGGGAAGTGGCCGGGTTGAATCGGTGACGTTGGTCCACAACACACTTGACGACGATCTTGCAGCGTTTGCCACCGACAAGGTCGAAACACTGGAAGCGTCGCTGGTTCTGCGGTCGGTTGGCTATCGAGGCGAACCCGTCCCTGACGTGCCGTTCGACGAATCTCGGGGAATCATTCCCAACCAGCAGGGCCGGGTGGACGGCACGGTCGGCGTCTACACCAGCGGCTGGATCAAGCGTGGCCCGCGGGGAGTGATCGGCACCAATCGCGTCGACGCAAAGGAAACTGTCGCACAGCTATTGGCTGACTTCGACGCCGGGCTGCTGAACACACCTGAACGCGACCGGACGTCCCTGGTCGAACTGGTGACAGAGCGTCAACCGGACATGATCGACAAGGCAGGGTGGGCGTCGCGGGACGCAGAGGAGAAGGCGGCCGGTAAAGCTGCCGGCCGCCCTCGCATCAAGATCACCGCACGTCGCTGAGCGTAACTACTTCCCGGAACCCAGGACCGACGTGGCATCGGCGTAGCGCTGCGCCACGTCTTCCCAGTTGACGACGTTCCAGTACGCCTTGACGTAATCGGCCTTGACATTCTTGTACTGCAGGTAGAAAGCGTGCTCCCACATGTCGAGCATCAGGAGCGGAACAATGCCGATACTGATGTTTCCCTGCTGATCGGTGAGCTGTTCGATGATCAGGCGTTGACCGATCGTGTCGTAGGCCAGCACGGCCCAGCCGGAACCCTGCAAGGTGGTTGCGACTGCGGAGAAGTGAGTGACAAACGCATCGAACGAGCCGAAGTGTTCGTCGATGGCAGCAGCCAGTTCACCTTCCGGTCGCTCACCACCGTTGGGGGAGAGGTTCTTCCAGAAGATCGAGTGATTGGTGTGGCCGCCAAGGTGGAAGGCGAGGTTCTTGCTGAGCTGCGGAGCCTTGGCTGCGATCGTGCCGTCCGCACGGGCGGCAGCCAACTGCTCGATTGCACTGTTTGCGCCCGCGACGTAGGTCGCGTGATGCTTGCTGTGGTGCAGTTCCATGATTTCGCCCGAGATGTGGGGTTCGAGAGCTGCGTAATCGTAATCGAGCTGGGGCAGGACGTATTCGGTCATCGTTGTGTGCCTTTCGATTGGTGAGGGGTCGCTGGGGTGAGATGGTGATACGCCCGGTCGTGGTAGACGAGTGGGGTGAGAAGGCGCGTGGGCGCTATGACCTCGACAACTTCGGCTGTGACGATGAGCGCGGATCCACAGGCAGTGGCACCGAGTGGAACTGCGCGGAGAGCATGCGCCGTTCCGTGGAGGAAGGGTTCACCGGTGGACAGGAACGACCAGTCCATGTCCTCGCCGAATCGGACGGTGCCACGCGTCGCGAATATCTGCGCCAGCCCTACATTCTCGGAATGGGCAAGATGGACAAGGAAACTGGAAGCATCCGCGATCGCGGCAGCGGATCCACGCAGAGATTGCAGGGAAAATGCGAGCACAGCCGGATCTGCGCTGATCGACGTCACCGACGACGAGGTGATTCCCACGGGACCGTCGTTGCCGGCGGCGGTGATGATCGCGACGCCTGCCGGGTGTCGACGGAACGCATCGACAAAAGATTCACGGATAGACGGTTCCGGTGTCGAATCGGTGTGTGGTCCAATCAGTTCCGTCGTCACGTGAGTGCTCACCTTTCGCTACTCGGGTAATTCCGTCGACGCACGTTTCCGTGTGCTGAATTGACGGTAAAACCTCGAGTGCGCTTGAGATCAAGGTGATGTGACGGGGTTCACCGCCCTAACTTGGTGGCCAGCCTCTTGATGTATTCCACAACGTCGGTTGGAGCGGCGTCCGGCGTGCCGAACATCGCCTCGGTCACTCCGATGCTCTCCCAGTGGGCAAGCTTGTCCGCCTCGGGTTTTCCGGCAAGGACGGTTATCTCGGGCTCGCCGACTCTTCCGGCTTCGGACCAGATCTTTCGGAACAGTTCTACGTTGTCCTCGATCTCCTGCTGGATCGGAGTCGTGATCCAGCCGTCGGCGGACTGTGCGATCCACTTGAAGGTCTTTTCGCTTGCTCCGGCGCCGAGAAGGATCGGTGGACGCGGTTTCTGTACGGGCTTCGGCCATGCCCAACTGGCACCGTACTTCACGAACTGGCCCTCGTACGACGCCTCGTCTTTCGTCCAGAGTTCGCCCATCGCTTCGAGGTATTCGCGCAGGGCAGTACGACGCTTGTTCGGCGGCACACCGTGATCTGCGAGTTCCTCGGCATTCCAGCCGAATCCGACGCCGAAGACGACACGTCCGTCTGACAGATGATCCAGGGACGCGATGGTTTTTGCCAGAGTGATCGGATCATGCTCGAGGGGGAGTGCCACCGACGTTCCCAGACGAATGGTGCTGGTGACCGATGCTGCGGTGCCGAGAGCGACCCAGGGGTCGAGGGTGCGCATGTAGCGGTCGTCCGGTAGTTCCGCGGATTTGGTCCCGGGATGATCCGACGCCCGTGATGCCGGGATGTGCGTGTGCTCGGGAACGTAGAAGGCGTCGAACCCGGCGGCTTCGGCGGCAACGGCCGCATCGGCAGGGCGAATGCCTCGGTCGCTGGTGAACAAGCTGACTCCGTAGCGCACAGGCTTCTCCTTCGATGGTCCGTCGGAAAAACTGTAACTTGTTGCAGGTCTGTTCGGGGTGGTTTTTGGGGTTCGGCCGTACCCTGCTCGTCGGTCGCTACGTGGTCGCGTCGATAATGTGAAGGGGAACGTGCAGGACACCAGGAACTAAGGAGTGGTCATGGCAACTGAGGTGGAGTCCGGTGACCTCGTACAGGCAGCCGACCATGCGGGTCCGTGGACGGTAGTCGACGTTCGTCAGGGTATGGCGTTGCTCGAACACGGTGACGGGCACAGGCTGTCACTTCGAACGACAAGCCTGACCGTTGTGCGCAAGGGCGGCGGCAAGAAAATCGCACCAACCGAAGGTGCTTCAGACGAGGGCGTGTCGCCGACTCTGTTCGACTGACATCACGCCGCGTCGAACGGTGCCGCGTACTTGAAGGTGCCGACCTGATCCGCCGTGTGCGCTGCCAGGGTGCGGATCTGGAAATGCGCGCCCCACTCGGCTTCCGGAGATTCGATACCCACCTTCGTGCTGGTCACAAACCCGAACCGTGGGTAGTACTCGGTGCTGCCCAGCAGTGCGAGCAGTGGCACGTCCAGAGCGTCCGCTGCGCCGATAATTGCGTGCATCAATGCCGAGCCAACGCCGGACCGCTGATTTTCCGGTGCCACCGCCAGCGGGCCCAGGCCCACCGCCTCCACCTCACCGACCCAACCTCGGGTTCCGATCACGAAGCCGGCCACCTCGCCGTCGATCTCGGCGACCAGGGACAACTTCGGAAGGTACTCGTCCGACGCAAAGAGTTGGCGCGTCAGTTCGATCTCGAACGGCGTCTCGCCAGGCGGCGCCTGATCCGCGAATGCGGCACCGAGAAGTGAGTAGACGGCATCGCGGTCGGACGGGCATTCGCGGCGGATGTACATGGGGTACGAAACTACCCGAGCTGGTTGCTCTCGCGCGCCTCGATTTCGGAATTCTTCGGATCATCTCAATGAATGCTTCGACAAATGCTGTTAGGTAATGGTTTTCGTGAGTTCGTCAACGTGTCAGTAGTTCGGTGATCGAGGCGGGTACCTGACGGTATCCGCCGAATCCGATGCGTTGGCAGCCGTCGAGTTCGGCAAAAACTTGGGTTCCCCCTGAACCGTCTGCTCGACGGAGGTCGATCGACGCCACCTGCTGTGCGATCTGATCGCACGGTGGGGCGATGGGTGCCGAGGACGCTGCCTGCATCAACTCGACGCTGTCTGCCAGTGGCAAGCGGATATGCAAGGATGCCTGGCCCAGGTTGTACCGGCACACCTGCAGTCGCCCGACGTCGTCGACGGGCGTGGCCAACGGGCTGTCGAGAGGTGAGTATCTGGTGTTCTCGGAATCTGCACGCACAGATTTGTCGACGTCGTCGTGGGTAGTGAGTTCGAACAGAGATCCGATCGAGTCCGGGCAGGTTCCCGGATCGTCTGCGGATACTGCGTCGATCGGGTGCTGCTGACGACTGGCTTCGTGCAAGGCATTCAGCGGTGCGAGAGGTGCGTCCTGGAAGCCGCACGGCGCCGACGGCCAGGCGGGACGAAATGCATCGCCCGACGCGTCGACGAACCACAGGCCCGCGGGCTCGAGTTCCCGTATCGCGCATGACGCCGAGATGTTGTCGCGGAACCGGTGCGATTCGGTCCGGAATGCTTCGACAGCCGCGGATACATCGCCTTCGAGGCGAACTGCATCGATAGTCAAGCCACCGGCGGCGTTTTCCCCGCGCTCGCACCGGATGACCGCGACGGGTTCGAAACCCGTTGGCGGATAGCCTGGTTCGGTGATCGGTGGGGTCTGTGAATCCACCTGAGCGAGCCCGCTGAGTGGCGCGGAGATATCAGGTGTAGTGCAATCCGCCTGCTCGACTATCGCCGCCACCGGAGGGGTGAACGAGACACTGTCGCTGCGGACGGAAGAATATATCGATGCGACTGCGAAGATGCTTACCGCGCCGACAAAGGTGACAGCCAGGAATTTGCGCATTGTCAGATCAACCCGGCGCTTTCGAGGAATGCCTTGGCGGCTAAAACATCCGGAAAAATGGCGCTCGAGGTGAAGTGGAGCCCGCTGTCGGAATTGGCGTAGTCCGTGGTGCTCACGGCGTCGCGGTACTCGATGCGGGCAGCTGCGGTACGCGAGGCGTTCTCGGTGATGAGCTCTGGCCGCTCGTTCTCACGCCAGTCGATGAGAGTCTCACCAGCCTCGGTCTGGTTTACCCAGGCGACGAAGGTGATGTTGTAGTCGGTTGAGACGCTCTGGGCGAGAGCTGATCCGGAGTTGACCGTGCAGAGTAGGTACAGGTCGCCTGTCGAGTTGGGCGAGCCCGGCGAGCAGATGCTCTCGGCCAGCGCGGGTGGGAATGTCCCGATGATCGCTTCGGCGCTGTTGTGGGTTCCGGCCTTCGTATCGGTCGGTGATTCCGATGCGGTGTCGGCTACACGGTTGTCGCCGCCAAGCGAGAGGACCGCGGAGATGACTACGCCGACGGTGACGACCGCCGCGAGTGCGGACCGGATCAACAACCCACCTCGCGACTTCGACGAGAGGACGGTTGTTACTCGCGTTCCGAGTGATGGCATCGCTGCATTATTCATCACGAAACTCAGGGTGAACGAACATGCGCCGTGTTTGCCGCCCGGCGTGAAGACAAACGGGCATACTCGAGGTGACCGGGAGCGAGTCGACCCTGGAGAGGGCGCCGACCATGATGAAGGACGCAGCAGGGAGTTCTCCCTCGGAATTGATCGACGCGAGGATCGAGGAACTCGGTGACTGGCGCGGAGAGATGCTCGCGCGGATCCGGGCCCTGGTCAAGGCAGCCGACCCCGATGTTGTCGAGGAATGGAAGTGGCGAGGGGTTCCGGTGTGGGAGCACAACGGCATTCTCTGCACGGGTGAGACATACAAGAAGGCTGTGAAGGTGACGTTCTTCAAGGGCGCCGCGTTGGATGATCCGACGGGAATGTTCAACTCCAGCCTCGAAGGCAACACCAGGCGCGCCATCGACTTCAACGAGGGCGACACCATTGACGAGAAAGCGTTCACGGGCCTCATTCACGCCGCAATTGCCCTCAATGCTGCTTAGGCGTTCTAGGCCAACAGCGCTCGGAGCATTCCGCCTATTTCGACAACCGCCGCACGTGATCGTGCGCTGGGGCCGAGAACGTTCACGAAGCCGTGGATGAATCCGGGATAGCGCCGCGCGACAACGCGAACTCCGTTGTCGCGCAGCAGCTGTGCGTATGCCTCGCCTTCATCGCGGAGGGGATCGAATCCGGCTGTCACCACAATCGCCGGTGGCAGATCGTTGAGGCTTTGTGCACGTAGTGGAGATACCCACGGGTCCAGTCGATCCGAGTTCTCCCCTAGGAAGCTGTGCTCGTAGAAGTTCATATTTGCTTCGGTAAGGAAAAACCCATCGCCGAATGTCGTTCGGGACGGCCTTCTCTCGTGAAAATCGGTGGCCGGATAGATCAACAACTGCGCTGCTGGTGATGGATACCCGTCATCTCGGGCGCGGAGCGCAACAACTGCCGACAGGTGCCCACCTGCACTGTCGCCGCCCACAGCAATGCGGGTGGGATCGACGGCGAACTCGGCTGCCCGGGAAACAATGTCGAGATACGACGCATAGGCGTCGTGTACTGGTGTGGGGAACGGGAATTCGGGTGCTAGACGATATTCGACGGAGATGACCCGGGCTCCCGACGTTTCTGCCAACAACCGGCAGGGAGCGTCATGTGACTCGAGGTCGCCCTGGACCCAGCCGCCGCCATGGAAGAACACCAGCAGCGCACCGGATTCGTGGATGGGTACGTAGAGGCGAGCACGAAGGGGACAGTCGGCACCCTGCACGGAGATGTCTTCCGTGCGCGCCGACGCCGGTCGACCAGCCATCATCATCGCCGTCCGCGTCAATTCGGCGCGGGCTGCGGCCAGTACCTGCGGTTCCGACGACAGTGCGGGCCGCGGCCGGGCCTTGGCAAGAGTCAACAACATGTGGGCGTCGGCGTCGAGAGTGTGTCCGTCCTTGATCACCGGCGGGCCGGTGATGCGACGTTTCACTGCTGTAGGCAGCGCGAATGCTGCTGCGACCAGGCCTGCTTCGGCGAGGCCCCGCACGGTTCGGTCACTGGCGCTGTTCCGGGATTCCGACACGTGGCGCACACTACCAATCATGAGTACTAAGGAACTGTCGATCACGCGGATCGACAACACGCACCTGGTTCGATGTGGGCACGCAAACTGGGTTCTTGTCGAGGAGGGCTCCGATCTCACTCTGATCGACGGTGGGTACCCGGCCAACGGCGGTGACGTGGAACGGTCCATCGAGCAGATCGGTCACCGCATCGGCGACGTGCGCGCCGTGCTTGTCACTCACGCTCACATCGACCACATCGGTGGGATTGCGGACATACTGACCCGCCATGACATTCCGGTGCTGATGGACCCGTTGGAAGTCCCTCATGCGCGACGCGAATACCTGCAACAACTGGGGCCGGTCAAGGTTCCGTTACTCCTGTGGCGTCGGGGTGCGCCGAAATGGCTGTTCGACGTGATCGGCGCCGGCGCGCTGAAGGGCGCGGAACTGCCTCAGGCACAGGCTTTTGCGGAAGGTGTCGCCCTGGATGTTCCCGGCGCCATCGTGCCGATTCCCACGCACGGGCATACCGACGGGCACAGTGCGTACCTGATTCCCGGCGCCGGCGTCATTGCTTCGGGTGACGCCCTGGTGACGGGGCATGCGACGTCGAGGCAGACGGGTCCGCAGTTCCTGGTGTGTCCGTTCAATCATCACCGAGCTGCAACAGACGAGGCGCTGGACGCCATTGCGGCAACCCCGGCCGGCGTCATCTTCCCCGGACACGGACCGGCATACGAGGGCACGATGACGGCAGCAGTCGAGCAGGCCCGCGCGGGCCGGACGAGGATGCGACCATGACCACTCTGGAAACCGTCGACCGCGGTGAGCTGCACGGATTCCTGCATCGGCCCGATGCCGCGCCGATCGCGACGTTGGCGCTCACTCACGGCGCCGGAAGCAACTGCGACACTGTGCTCCTTCGCGCTGTTGCCGAGGGCTTTGCCGAAGCGGGAGTGCAGGTGTTGCGATTCGATCTCGCCTACCGCGTGCGTCGGCCGAAGGGACCGCCGCACCCGTCCCGCGCCGCCGAAGACCGGGCGGGAATCGCGGATGTTGTTGCGACGCTGCGCAAGGACTACCCGAGCCGTGGGCCTGTACTTCTCGGTGGTCATTCGTACGGCGGTCGCCAGGCCTCGATGCTGGCGGCCGAGGACCCACAATTGGTGAACGGGCTGATCTTGCTGTCCTACCCTCTGCATCCGCCGAAGAAGCCGGAGAAATTGCGCACCGAGCATCTTCCGGCACTGGCAACTCCCACAGTGGTGGTGCACGGATCGAAGGACGAATTTGCGACGACGGACGAGATACGATCGGCGCTCGACTTGATCTCCGCGGCAACGAGGTTGGTGGAGTTCGACGGCGCCAAACACGACTTGGGGGTGACCAAATTTCCCGTGGTCGAACACACCGTCGCGGCGGCGTTCGAACTGTTCGGAATCAGTCCAGCCTGACGCCGGTTGCTCCTGTCGGCGGCACCTGGTGAGATCGAACTATGAGTGCCCAGCAATATCAGCCCAGTGCCCTGTCCGACGTGACGGTAACCGTCGATGGCGATGACACGGTAGTCACCTTCCCGCGAACGCTGCCGTACCCCGTCGATCAGGTCTGGGCGGCGGTGACCGATCCGGAAATGTTGGCCAAGTGGACGCCGTACACGGCTGATCGCAACCTGGGCAGCGTCGGCGAAGTCGTCATCGCCATGCTCTCGGAGGAAGGCGATCCGGAGATGTCGTTTCCGGCGTCCGTCCGAGTGGTCGAACAAGCTCGTCGACTCGAACACGAATGGGGCCCGGACGAATTGATCTGGGAGCTCACTCCGGTCGACGGCGGAACCGAGGTGGTTCTGACTCAGCGTTCGCGCGCCGAGGGAATGGCGTCCGCGTTGGCCGCGGGGTGGCATTTGTGCTTCGACGTCCTCGATGCGCTGCTTGCGGGTTCGCCGTTCGGTCCCATCGTGGGCGAGAAGGCACGCGAGTACGGCTGGGACGATCTCAACTCGCGCTACGCCAGTCGGTTAGGGATCGAGGAATCCGAAGTCTGGTAACGCGTCGAGGCCCGCACGATCAGTTCGACCGGCAGTTTCACCGATTCGACGCTCTTTCCCGCCATGAGGGAGAGCAGATTCTGGACCCCGGTTGCACCGATCTTGCGGGCCGGTGAGCGAACTGTAGTCAGTGGGACGGGCAGTTGCGAGACCACCGGAATGTCGTTGTAGCCCACCAGCGCAAGGTCGTTCGGAATGCTCAGGCCCAGATCCCGGGCGACGCCGAGAACACCGATGGCAATGGTGTCGCTGACCGTGAAGATAGCGTCGGGACGCGTCGGGCCACTGAGCAGTTGGGTTGCAGCTCGAACACCACCTTCCACCTCGAAATCGGAGGCAACGATCCGGTGCGGCGGCAGTTCCAAGCCTGCTTCGGCGAGCGCGTCACGGAATCCGGCGACGCGTTCGCGTGAGGTACTGGCGTGATCCGGCCCGGCAATCACCCCGAGGTCGCGGTAGCCGCAGTCCAGCAGGTGCCTGCCGGCAAGGTATCCGCCGCGGCGGTCGTCGCCGCTGACGTAGGGGAGCCCGACGTCGATGTGGCGGTTGAGGAGCAGGACGGGGAGTGAGCGCGTGGGTAGCGACTCGACAAAATCGGCGCCGGGCAGGTGGATGCTGCTGAGCATGAGGCCGTCGACCTGACGGCTGATCAGGAACTCGACGGCTTTGCGTTGGGCATCAAGATCGTCGGGCGGGCTGGACAGCAGAACCGAGTAGCCGGCAGCCGTCGCGGCTTCTTCGATGCCGCCGAACATCGTGGCGACGACGCCGTCGGTGAGTCTCGGCATGACCACACCGATGGTTGTGGTTTTGCGTGTTCGCAGGCTTGCGGCCCAGAGATTTGGCTGGTAGCCGAGTTCTTCGGCGACCTGACGTACGCGCTGCGCCGAGTCGGACCAGCCGTCGACGGGTTCAGGCTGGCGCAGGACCCGCGATGCTGTCGAGATGTGAACCCCGGCCTTGTCCGCGATTTCTCGCAGGGTGGGTGGGCGTCGGCTGCTGCGGGTCGACGGGTCCGGCGACATCAACTCGGGGGCTCCTGAGACTCATTTCGGGGATTGACGTGATGCCAATTCGGTCTCTACTCTAGGTGATGCAAACGATTGCACAATCGTTCTCGTCAATCTCGTCGAAACCCGTACGTACATCCTTGGAGGCAACGTGAGCACGCCGCAGTCCCTGTCCGAACTGTTTTCCATCGACACGCTGCTCGACGCCGAGGAAATCGCGATCCGCGACACTGTGCGCACGATGGTCGAGACTCGCATCCGCCCACACATCGGTCAGTGGTTCGAAGATGCGGCACTGCCGGTGCGCGAGTTGGCGCAGGAACTCGGATCGTTGGGCGTGCTGGGCATGCACCTCGAGGGGTACGGCTGCGCCGGGATGAGCGCCACCGCGTACGGCCTGGCGTGCCAGGAACTCGAAGCCGTCGACTCCGGTATTCGCAGCCTCGTTTCCGTTCAAGGGTCGCTCGCGATGTTCGCGATCCATTACAACGGCAGTGAAGAGCAGAAGGAAGAGTGGCTTCCGCGCATGGCGGCGGGTACCGCCCTCGGCTGCTTCGGTCTCACGGAACCCGACTTCGGTTCCAACCCAGGCGGTATGCGCACCAATGCCAAGCGCGACGGTGACGACTGGATTCTCAATGGCACCAAGATGTGGATCACCAACGGATCCGTCGCAGACGTCGCTGTGGTCTGGGCGCGAACCGAGGACGGTGTGCGCGGATTTGTCGTTCCGACAAACACTCCCGGGTTCTCGGCACCCGAAATCAAGAACAAGATGTCGTTGCGTGCGTCCGTTACCTCCGAGCTCGTGCTCGAGGACGTGCGACTGCCCGCATCGGCGATGCTGCCAAACGCCCGCGGCCTGTCCGGTCCGCTCGGTTGCCTCAACGAGGCCAGGTTCGGCATCATCTTCGGCTCGATGGGCGCTGCCCGCGACTGCCTCGAGACTGCAATCGCCTACGCCCGTGATCGGCAGGTTTTCGACAAATCGCTGGCCGCCTATCAGCTGACGCAGGCCAAGATCGCCGACATGGCAGTCGAATTGGGTAAGGGGCAGTTGCTCGCGATCCATCTCGGACGACTCAAGGACGCCGGCACCGTTCGCCCCGAGCAGGTCAGCACCGGCAAGCTGAACAATGTGCGCGAAGCCATCAAGATCGCCCGGCAGTGCCGAACGATCCTGGGTGCCAACGGCATCACGTTGGAATACCCGGTCATCCGGCACGCCAACAATCTCGAATCGGTCCTCACGTACGAAGGCACCTCCGAGGTTCACCAGTTGGTGATCGGCCGGGCACTGACGGGTGAGGAAGCATTCCGGTGACAACGCCTGGCGCTCTGGACGGACTGGTGATCGCCGACTTCGGCCGAGTGCTCGCCGGGCCGTACGCCACGATGATCCTGGCGGATCTCGGCGCCGAGGTGATCAAGATCGAGCGTCCCGGCGTCGGCGACGACACCCGCAGTTGGGGACCGCCGTGGGTCGGCGAAGAGTCCAGTTACTTTCTCTCCGTGAACCGGAACAAGAAATCGGTCACGTTGGACTTGCGTGACGCCCATGACCTGGAGGCCGCGCAGGACTTGGTTCGCACCGCCGATGTTGTCGTGCAGAACTTCCTGCCAGGAACCATGGACCGGCTCGGATTGGGTTACGACGCTGCGCAGGAGATGAATCCGTCGATCGTGTACTGCTCGATCAGCGGGTTCGGTGGAAACAACTCACTTCCGGGATACGACCTGTTGATCCAGGCGGTCGGCGGTTTGATGAGCATCACCGGGCCGGACCCGCATTCGCCCACCAAGGTCGGTGTAGCGGTGGTGGACGTCATCACTGGCCTGCATGCAAGCGTCGGAATCCTTGCTGCGCTACGTCATCGGGACCGGACCGGTGAGGGCCAACATGTCGAAGTTAATCTGTTGTCCTCGTTGCTGTCGGCACTTGCCAATCAGTCGTCCGGCTACGTCGCTGCCGGGGTGGTTCCACAGGCGATGGGGAACCGCCACCCCAGTATCGCGCCGTACGAACTGTTTGACACGGCTGATCGGAAGCTCGTCTTGGCAGTGGGAAATGATCGGCAGTTCGCTTCTCTGACAGACGTTCTGGGGATCCCTCAGCTGGCAGCCGATGCGCGTTTCGCGACAAACCGCGATCGGGTTGCTCATCGCGAGGAACTGTTCGAGGCGTTGACACGTGCTCTGGCATCTCACACTGCCGACTACTGGTTCGAGAGGTTGGCGGCACGTGGTGTTCCGTGCGGCCCGCTCAACAACATCGCGGATGCGATGGAGCTTGCCGACCGGTTGAACCTCGATCCTGTTGCCACTATCGATGATCCGCGCCGCCCAGTACCGATCCGGCAGGTGGCCAACCCGATTCGGCTCAGTGCCACTCCGGCCACCTACCGCACCGCGCCGCCGCGACTGGGGGAGGATTCGGCTGTACCCGATTCGGCTACACCCGCAGAACCAGCTTTCCCGTGTTAGCCCCCGCGAACAGGAGATTGAGGCTTTCGCCGAACGCGTCGATGCCGCCGTCGACGATGTGCTCGCGAGCCGTCAACTGACCGCTCTTGATCCATTTCCCGATCTGTTCCTGCGCCTCGGAGTATCGATCGAGATAATCGAAGACCACAAAGCCGGCCATGGTTGCCCGGTTCACGAGAAGTGACAGATAGTGCGACGGACCAGGTTGCGGCTCGGTGGCGTTGTAGCCGGCAATAGCGCCGCAGATGACAACGCGAGCGCCCAGGCGCAGGCGGGAGAGTGCGGCGTCGAGGATTTCGCCACCGACATTGTCGAAGTACACGTCGATTCCGTCGGGCGCCGCAGCGCGCAGGGCTTTGTAGACGGATTCGTTCTTGTAGTCGATCGCGGCGTCGAATCCGAGTTCGTCGGTGAGCCATGCACACTTCTCGGGGCCACCGGCAATGCCGATTACCCTGCAGCCGTGGATCTTTGCGATCTGGCCGACCAAGCTTCCCACCGCTCCGGCGGCACCGGAGACGACAACGGTGTCGCCGTCTTTCAGTTTTCCGACCTCGAGAAGGCCGAAATAGGCTGTGACGCCCGGGAATCCGAGTGCTCCGAGCCAGGTGGGCATGGGTGCGATGGATTCGTCGACCCGTGTTACGTCGGTACCGTCTGACAGCCCGAACTCCGCTGCGCCGAACGCTCCCGCGACAACCTCGCCGACTTTGAACTCGGGATGCTGCGACTCCGTGATGTGACCGACGCCGTGAGCGCGCATGACGGAACCGAGTTTCACCGGCGGAACGTACGACTTCACGTCGTTGAGCCAACCGCGCATAGCGGGGTCGAGTGAGAGGTATTCGACCTTGACGACAAACTCGCCCGGCCCGGCGACGGGAATGTCGGCGTCGACATATTCCCAGGTGGAGGCGTTGGGAAGGCCCGTCGGTCGCGTAGCGAGGCGTACTTGGCGGTTCGGCATGTGTCCCTCTCGGTAGAACAATTGAACTTGAGGCCGGATTCAATATAGGTGATCGTGTGGTTACAGGGGAAGTGTTCCGAAAGGATTGAGACGGGTGGGTTATGTTCAGGAAATGAGCAACACGAACGTCGAAGAGGCGCAGCAAGCCCCGGACTGGTTCACGAAGGCGTTGTCGACGCCCACCGAGACAGGCTCGGTAGACGTCGAGGGTACAACCGTACGATTCCGCGCCTGGGGGCCGGTTGGGCCGGGAATCGTGCTGGTTCACGGCGGCGCCGCACACAGTCGGTGGTGGGATCACATCGGTCCGCAGCTGGCTGCCGATCACCGAGTTGTCGCCCTCGACCTGAGTGGGCACGGAGACAGTGGCACCCGCGAGAGTTACGCGCTGGCGATGTGGGCACGCGAGATAGTCGAGGCGGCGGGGGCCGGCGGGATCGAGGGAAAGCCGATCGTGGTGGGACACAGCATGGGCGGGATCGTCTCGTTCGTGGCCTCGGACATCCTCGGCGACGAACTCGGTGGTGTAGTCATCATCGACTCGCCGTTGCGGGCATTGACGCCGGAAGAAGAAGCCAGTCGGAAGGAGAACGCATTCGGCCCGAAGAAGATCTACCCGACTCGCGAAGACGCGAAGGCGCGCTTCCGCTTCGTTCCGGCGCAGGACACTGGATTGCCGTGCGTCCGTGACCATGTTGCGGACACCTCGATGGAAGCCGTCGACGGCGGTTGGTCGTGGAAATTCGATCCGGGGGTCTTCGTTCGCACCGGTGCCGGCAAGGTGACCGATCACAGCCCGCGTTGCCGCACAGCATATTTCCGGGCGGAGAACGGAATTGTCTCCGACGCACTGATGGCCGACATCCGAATCCTGTTGGGGCCGGAAGCAATCGTCGCGGAAATTCCCGACGCCGGTCACCACGTGATGATCGATCAGCCGCTGCAGTTGGTGACCGGCGTGCGGACCGTGCTGGGTGCGTGGGCTGCGGCCGACCGGTCGGCAGCTCTGATCTAGCCGCGAGCCGCCGCTACAAATTTTGTGATCAACGCATGGTCCTTGACACCACGTGAGGACTCGACGCCACTGGACACGTCGACACCCCAGGCCCCGGTGGCGTCCAGTGCGGCGCGGACATTGTCTGGCCCGAGACCGCCGGCCAGAATCCACTGGCCCGCAGGCCTGGACTGCTGCTGCGCCCAATCCCAGGTCACTCCGGAACCGGCGTCGGCTCCGTCGATCAGGAGTTCGTCCTCGCCCAGATCGAGGCTGTAGCCGTCGCGCACCCGGCCGGAGACGACCGCTCGAATCACCGTCAGGCCCGCGTCGTGCAGTTGCTGAACCTGCTCGGCGGACTCGAGATCATGGACCTGGACATACGTCAGTCCTGTAACCCCGGCGATCTCGAGGATCTGATCGAGCGGGTTGCCGAGAAACACGCCGACAGCTCGGATGGTGCCGGGGACTCGGGCAATGAGGTCGGTGGCAAGCGCCGTGTCGACCTTGCGGACACTCTCGGCAAAGACAAAACCAATGGCGTCGACGCCGAGTCGGACGGCGAGGTCGACGGTATCGGCGTCGCGGAGGCCACAGATCTTGATGAAAGTCACCTGCTTCAGGGTACTAGCCGTGCCTGGAAACCCCTCGATCGTGGCGAACCCTCGATTACGGCTCTACGCTTTCGACGGACAGGCGTAGCGGCACGACGAGAGGCGACACGTGGACTGGCTCTACCGGACGAGTGTGATCTCTGGTCCCGTGCCTGTGGTCTTGACGATTCTGGGCGTACTCGGTGGAGTGTGGTTGCTCAGTGGGAAGCCTCGGTGGTTCTACCGCTACGCGATTCCGGTGTGCGGCGTCGCTGCATTGGTGATCATGGTGGCGGCGTGGATCCTGGTGGAGAAAGTGATCGTGCCTTTCCCCGATCCGATTGCGATGTCGATCTACGTGTGGATCGGTTTTGCCGTGTACGGGCTCCTGCTTCTCGGCCCGCGCATCAAAGCCGGCGGCAGTATTCGAAGCGCAGTGCTGTCCGTCGTCGCAGCACTACTGATGGTGCTTACGGCCGCGGTGCAGATCAACCTCGAGTTCTCCGCGTATCCGACTGTGGGAATTGTGCTGGGCCACGACGATTTCGACCGGATCGACCTTGCCGACGTGCCCGGTCCGACCAATCCGGTTGTGACCGGCGATCCCACGGATGCAGTCTGGAAAGCCCCGGACGGCATGTCTAACCGCGGCCGAGTGACGACTCTTCCTGTCCCCGGAACGGTTTCAGGATTTACCGCACGCGATGCCGAGGTATATCTGCCGGCGTCGTACTTCACGGATCCTCGTCCGTTGCTCCCCGTTCTGGTCCTGATGGCCGGGCAGCCGGGAAGCCCGCAGGATTGGCTGCAAGGCGGGAAGATCACCGCCACAATGGATTCCTTTGCGCGCGAGCATTCCGGACTCGCGCCGATCGTCGTGATGGCCGACGCGACCGGCACACAGTTCGCCAACCCGCTGTGTACTGACTCGCCGGCGGGAAATGTTGCGACGTATCTTGCCAAGGATCTACCCGCTGCAGTGACGTCGGCATTCCAGGTCGATACCGATCCGCAGGCT
The DNA here is from genome assembly GCF_042790355.1 of Rhodococcus sp. NPDC056743. Lineage (NCBI taxonomy): Bacteria > Bacillati > Actinomycetota > Actinomycetes > Mycobacteriales > Nocardiaceae > Rhodococcus > Rhodococcus sp. NPDC056743. Next base: position 66,699 of record NZ_JBHTZI010000001.1, read on the forward strand.
TGGGCCATCGGCGGACTGTCGTACGGCGGGACATGCTCGCTCCAGATGGCGACCAACTTCCCGGAAATCTACCCGACGTTCCTGGACTTCTCCGGGCAGGTCGAACCGTCGCTCGGTGATCGGAAACGGACTGTCGATCAGATTTTCGGCGGCGACGAGGCAGCGTTCAAGAAGGTCAATCCGATGGACATCCTGGCGAACCGGAAGTTCCCCGATTCTGCCGGCATCGTGGTGGTCGGAAGCGACGACAACGACTTCAAGCCCGGGCAGCAGAAGATCTACGACGCGGCCAAAGCCGCGGGCATGAACGTCAAGTACGTCGAACTGCCCGGCGGCCACAGTTTTGTCGTGTGGTCGGCCGCTATGAAGCAGGAACTCGAGTGGCTTTCACAGCGGATGGGACTGATCAGCTGAGTTCCATCCACTCAGTTCTACCCCATCAACTGGAACGTGTTCTATATTCGAGGTGAGGCTGTTTTCCGGCAGCCGATCGTTCAGCGAGTGGAGTGCACGCACATGTACGAGTGGTCCGACACCGACCTGATGTTCCGCGACGCCTTGCGGGGCTTTATCGACAAGGAGGTGCGGCCGCACGTCGACGAACTCGAAAGCGGAGCGCTCCCGCCTTTCGACATCATCCGAAAGCTGTACTCGACCTTCGGATTGGCCGACATGGCACGCGAGGGTCTCGAGAAAACTCTTGCCCGCGAGCGTGGCGACGCACCAGCCCGCGACGGTGAGAAGGGAAGCGCCTTCAGCGGCGCCGGGAGTATGGGCGTCGTACTCAACAGTGAACTGGCCGGCGTGAGTCTTGGCCTGGTCGCGTCGCTGGGCGTCAGTCTCGGGCTTGCGGCCGGAACGATCCGCAGCCGCGGCACCCTCGCGCAGAAGGAACGCTGGCTGCCCGGACTGGTCACCTTCGAGACCGTCGGCGCCTGGGCGATCACCGAACCTGATTCCGGATCCGACGCCTTCGGCGGCATGAAATCCTACGTTCGCCGCGACGGCGACGACTACATCCTCAACGGCAACAAAACCTTCATCACCAACGGACCGTATGCCGACGTCACCATCGTCTACGCCAAGCTCGACGAAGGTGACGCCTCCGTAGACCGCCGCGACCGCAAGGTGCTCGCATTCATCCTCGACAAGGGCATGGAAGGGTTCACCCAGAGCCCGCCGTTCAAGAAGATGGGCATGAACTCCTCACCCACCGGCGAGCTGTTCTTCGACAACGTCCGCATCACCAAGGATCGCCTGCTCGGCGAAACCGAAGACAGCGGAAAATCCGACGGAAAATCCAGTGCCAAGGAAAGCTTCGCCGCCGAACGCATCGGCATTGCGTCCCTGTCCCTCGGAATCATCAACGAATGCCACCGCCTCTGCATCGACTACGCGAAGTCCCGCAAACTGTGGGGCCGCGAAATCGGACAGTTCCAGCTCATCCAACTCAAGCTCGCCGAGATGGAAGTAGCCCGAATCAATGTGCAGAACATGGTCTTCAACGCGATCGAGCGCACGGCAGCCGGCGACAAGGTGACCCTCGCCGAGGCGTCGGCGATGAAGCTGTACTCGTCGCGCGCCGCAACCGAAGTTGCCATGGAAGCCGTCCAGTTGTTCGGCGGAAACGGCTACATGGCCGAGTATCGCGTCGAGCAGTTGGCCCGTGACGCGAAGTCGCTCATGATCTACGCCGGCAGCAACGAAATTCAGGTCACGCACATCGCAAAGGGATTGCTGGGCTAGTGCCGGCGCAGAAAAGGAATCAACGACGCTAGAACGGCGTCAGATGCCACGACGGCACTGGCATGGTCAGTGCCGTCGATGACGGTGAGTGAACAGTCCGGGATCAGGGACGCGGCGTGCTCAGTATCGGGTCGTCGCTCCCGGTCCTTGGATCCGACGAACATCAATGTCGGAGTGATCATCTCGCGAAGAACATTGTCGTCGATACCCGGTTCGACGTCGGACCGTCGCATATACGCGGCCAGCGCGAGGGGATCGTTCCGGCGAAATGCCGCCGCGGTCTGCGGATCGACCGGCCTGCCGCGCCTGGCGCCCCAGCCGTCGAGAAAACCGTCGATCCCGCCCTCCTCGAGGGCGCCGACGCAGCCCGGGAAGAAAAGCGCGTCGAACGCGCCGGTCATGGGTCTGCTGCTCCCACCGCCGACGGTCAGCGATCGCACCCGTTCGGAGTGCTCGATAGCCAACGACAGTGTTGCGCGCCCACCGAACGAATACCCCAGGACATGGGCGGGTTCGAACGGCGACTCGGTATCGAGGACCTCGAGGAGATCGCCGACCACCAGATCCATCGCGTAGGAATCGGACGTGTGCGGCTTCTCGCTGCGACCGTGCCCGCGCATGTCGACCAGGATCATCCGGTATTGATCCTGCAAGGCTTTGACGTAGCCGAAACCACGCCAGATCGAATGCGACAGAGCAGTGCCGTGAACCATCAGCAGGGGAGTTCCCGTCCCCACGACCTGGTACGCGATCCGGGTACCGTCAACGGGGTTTCTCGCATCCTGCATCACCGATCCATTATGGACGTGGCGATAGCGTCGTTGCTACTCGGGATCGATGTCCTGAATTCCGTTCTCGTCCATCCTGATCCATCGGGTGATGTTGATTTCCCGCAAGAACGGAAGATCGTGGCTGACAACAACCAGCGCACCCCGGAAATCGTGAAGTGCTTGTGTGAGATGGGCAAGGCTGGGGAGATCCAGATTGTTGGTCGGCTCGTCCAGGATCAAGAGTTTGGGAGCGGGCTGCGCAAGGAGGATGGTCGCCAACGCCGCGCGGAGACGTTCACCGCCGGACAGTGCAGACGCAGTCACATCGGAATCGGTTCCGCGGAAAAGGAATCGAGCCAGTTGTCCACGAATTTCCTCACTGGTTGCATGCGGCGCGGCCGCTGCGACATTCTCGGCTACCGACAGGCTCTCGTCGAACACGTCCAGCCGCTGGCGAAGTACGCGGCAGGGAACATATGGCTGAGCCTCCACCAGTGCGTCGAGAAGGGTCGTCTTCCCAATTCCGTTGGGCCCCACAATTGCGATACGTTCCGGTCCGGTGATATGCAGAGAAGCAGTCTGGCCGCTGCGCAGCGGAACACTCTCCAGTGACGCCACCTGCTGTCCCGGATGTACCTGTGTGTCAGGAAGATCCAAACGAATTTCGCGATCGTCGCGAAGTAGCTTCTCCGCGTCGGCAAGAGCAGACTTCGCGTCGTCGACCTTGCCGATATGGTTGACCGACAGTTTTCCTGCCGAAACCTCGGCTTTACGCTTGCGGGCCTGCGCCAGGATCGGCGGTAGCCGCTTCTCGTCTTGAATCTTCTGGCCGTACCGCTTGCGGCGATCCAGTTTGGTTCGTGCTTCGATCAATTCGCGGCTCTGCTTTGCCAGATCGGTCTTGGCGTCGCGCACGGCGGCCAGGGCGTTCTCCTGTTCCGCCGTTGTCACCTCCTGGTACAGGGAGTAATTGCCACCGAACGTCCGAAGATTTCCACGACGAAGTTCCACCGTGAATTCCATGCTGTTCAACAACTCCCGGTCGTGACTCACGACCAAGACCGTGCCGGGGAACTGTTGGACGGCGGCATGAACCCGGGCGCGCGCCAATTGGTCCAGATTATTGGTCGGCTCGTCCAGTAGCAGCACCTGCGGATTTTTCAGAAGGGTCGCGGTGAGACCGAGGAGCACCGTCTCGCCGCCGGAAAGCGTACCGACGGTGCGTCCCAAGGCCTCGGTGCCGGGGACAACACGTTCGAGCCCGAGTCGGTGCAGAGTCGAGATCGCACGTTCCTCGATGTCCCAGTTGCCTTCGGCCAACGCGAAGTCAGCCTCGGTACCCTCACCGGTTTCTATGCGGTGCAAGGCAATACGTAGATCGGTGATCTCCAGGATGTCATCCACTCGAACATTCGGATCGAGTGTGATGTCCTGGCGTAGGTAGCCGATCTCGCCGGAAGCATGAACGGAACCGGCGTCGGGTGTCAATCGGCCCGCGATCACACGCAACAGCGTGGACTTCCCGGAGCCGTTCAATCCCACCAGACCGACACGGCCGCTGGGGAACACAAAGCTCAGACCTGCGAAGACAGGTTCGCCGTCCGGCCAGGTGAACGTGAGGTCGGACAGAGACAAAGAGGAATGAGAGTGGGTCATGTTGTACTCCAGAGGGTGCGGGGACCACCCGGCTCAGCCGCGGCTGATGGGTGTGGATGCCTTCGCGTAATGAACCTCTAGATGAGCAACGGCCCGTTTCCTGTTCTGTCGGGGATGAAACTGCTGAGAATCGACGCTACTCGATGACCGTCGTCGTAGGCAATCGAATTAGCGTGTGATGTGCATCGTCAGATCTTCGGCCCCTCCGTTCTCAGATCGTCGACCTTCTTCATCGCATCTCGGAGTTCCGCTAGCCACTGTTCGCTGTGCTGACCGGCGAGGCGGACGGTCCACTTGAGTGCGTCGGCGCGTGACCTGGCAACACCCGCGTCTACTAACGTGTCGAGTACCTTGCGCTCGGGTTGACGCAACCGTGTCATTACCGGAACCGCGAGATGTGTGAACAGGACGGTCTTTTCGTCGAGTTTCACACCCCACGCCACCTTCCGGCCGTATCGGGCCTCGGCTTCGTCGGCGATGCGCATGCGATCGGCGCGGGTGGTTTCACGGAAGCGAGAGATACGGCCTTCCGCTGCCGCGGATCCGCCGTCGACGGGTGGTAATTCCCCGATCACGACGATCTCCTCGCGGTCCACCTGAACATCGGCCGGGCGGGTGAACCAGGTGTCGGGGAGCCTGCCGGCAAACCAGTCGGCCGCGTCACCGGCATCGGGAACTGATGCTTGTTGCCAACCTCCGGGGCGTCCGAATCCGCGCTCGCCGGGGCCGTGTGAGTTTTTCATGACGTTCTCCTGAAAGTCGTCTGGAGCGTTGATTGCTCTGATTACATGATTACACCGATAATCCAGTGTTCGCCACAATTTCGGGCATGATCGAGAAGGTGCGCCCATCGAGAGTTGATATTCGCCACCCGTTGATCCGAAAAATCACCGTGTTCACGGTCATGGGAGTAGCCGCCGCGAGCAGTATCGTCGCGTGCAGCAGTGGCCCTGACCAGCCGCGATCAGTGGCCGAGCAGTTCGCGTCTGCACTCACTGACGACGACGTGTCAGCAGCGGCAAACCTGACGACCGATCCCGCGGCGGCATCCACCGCGATCACCGCGATGATCGACGGACTGGGGAAGGACGAGGGAACGTTCACGGTTTCGGAAGCTGAGAAATCCGGAGACAGCGCCGGCACCTTCACTCTTGATGCGGCCTGGCACTTCGGGGAAGGCCAAGACTGGACGTACTCCACCAACGGGAATGCATCAGCAAGTGGCGATCAATGGTTGATCGAATGGGATCCGGCATTGCTCGCACCGGATCTGAGGGCGTCGACCACCCTGCGGTACACACCCACGACCGGTGCCCCGCCTGCGGTTCTCGATTCCGCCGGACAGCCCATCATGGAGCAGCAGGTGGTGACACTGGTCAACCTCGAGCCCGCCGCCGACACCGATGCCGTGGCGGCGCTCGTCTCTCCGATTGCACCGACGGTCACAGCAGATTCGTTGCGCAATGACCTCGCCGCGGCTGCCGGAAAACCGATCACGGCAATCACCCTTCGCGCGGAAGACCTTGCACCCATTCAAGAACGGTTGGCTTCCCTGCCCGGGGTGACGCTTGCCCCACAAGCGCGGTTGCTGTCCGTCGACAAGGCTCTGACGTCGCCGACCTTCAGCGGGCTGAGCGACCTGTGGCAGGAAGGTCAGGACAAATCCGCTGGGTGGGCGGTGCAAATGGTGAAGGAGAACGGGTCGGCGACCACGATCGCCGGACAGGACGGCCCGGTCGCGCCGACCATCGCAACAACAATCGACCGGACACTTCAATTAGGAGCGGAGAACGCTCTCGCCGCGGTGACGCAGCCTGCGGTGATCGTGGCGCTGCAACCGTCGTCCGGAGCTGTTCTTGCGGTTGCCCAGAACTCGGCCGCCGATGCTCAGGGGCCGATTGCGCTCACGGGTCTGTATCCGCCGGGCTCGACATTCAAGACCGTGACTACGTCGGCGGCGCTGCAAGCCGGAGTTGCGACTCCCGACACGGTCCTGCCATGTCCAGGCACCGAGAACGTCGAGGGCCGACAGATTCCCAACGACGACGAGTTCGATCTCGGCTCGGTGCCCCTGCACACCGCTTTCGCGCATTCGTGCAACACGACGATGGCGCGTCTGGCCGTTGGTCTGCCCGCGGACGCGCTGCACGATGCGGCACTGCAATTCGGATTGGGAGTCGACTACGTCACCCCAGGCCTGACGACTGTGACCGGAAATGTGCCAGACGCGAACACGCCGGCCGAACGTGTCGAATCGGCGATCGGGCAGGGAACCGTCACGGCCACGCCGTTCGGGATGGCGTTGGTCGCAGCGTCTATCGCGCACGGTGAAACGCCGGCCCCGATGGTCGTGAAAGGAAAGCCGGGGGTTGCCGACCAGACTGTGACGCCCACCCCCGCGGTGGTGACCGAACAGTTGCGGACCATGATGCGTGAGACCGTCACCGGCGGTACCGCCACGACTCTCGCCGACATCGACGGACTGTTGGGCAAGACCGGAACAGCGGAAGTTGACGGCGGTCCAGCGCATGGATGGTTTGTCGGGATCAGGGGAGATCTGGCGTTTGCGGTTTTCATCGCCGGCGCAGACAGCTCTGCTCCTGCGGTGCAGGTCGCGGGCACTTTTTTGCGGTGAAACCTGATTTCGATTGCAGTTCGATGACACCACCGTGGCTCAACCGTGACACGTTCGTAGGCATCCCGTGCTTGTTACGCTTGTGACAGAAGTGAAGAGTTGCACCAATGGGGCCCGGAGCACAGAAACGCAGCCGCGGAAAAAACGTCAAATACGCAATTGCTTCGATAGCTGCTGTTGTCATGACAGTGGCACTTGCGTCGTGCGTCGTCGGGGGAGAGAAGGAAACTGACGCCGCGACGGTCGTCGAAGATTTTGTCACCGCACTCAACAACCACGACGTCGACGGCGCCGCCAATCTCACGTCGTACCCCAATGCCGCACGTGCAGCCATCTCGCAGATGTTCGACGGATTGGAAGCGCGTTCCACCGACTTCGACGTCGCCCAGGTCATAGACCTCGGTAGTGACTCCGGATTTTTCACCCTCGACGCGGCCTGGAACTTCGGCGATGGCAAGGACTGGACGTACCAGTCGCAGGGTGAAGTCCGGGATCTGTCCGTCGGCTGGCGAGTGTCGTGGGATCCGTCGGTCATCGTCCCCGGACTCGGCAGCGGAAGCACCGTCGACTACACCCGAACCGACGCGGCCCCGCCCAAGGTGGTCGATGCGGCTGGGACTCTGCTGATGAACGAGCAGACCATCAACGCCATCACGATCGACCCGGCGGCCACACCAGATCCCGTCGACACGACGCGCCGACTCGCGAAAGTCATCGAACCCGTCGCCCCGTTGGTGACCAGCGAATCGATGCTCGCGGACCTCGCAGCGCACCCCGGTCAGCCGATCACCGCAGTGCTCCTGCGCGACCCCGACTACCTGTACCTCGAAAGCGACTTCGCCATCCCCGGAGTTGTTGTCGTGAAGACACCCAAACTCATTGCGTCGGATCGCCGGATCAACTCGCCTCTACTGGACCCGTTGCGTACCGCGTGGCAGGCAAACCGCGACGCCACCGCAGGCTGGGCGGTTAATCTTGTCGACCGAAACGGAGCGGCAGTCAAACAGGCCGGTTTCCAGGGACCTCCCGGCCCCGATGTTGCCGCGACCATGGATTCGCACACACAACTTGCGGCAATCGAAGCTGTGGTGAGCGCCGGAACTCCGGCAGCGATAGTCGCGATCCGACCTTCGGACGGCGCGATTCTTGCTGCGGCCCAGAATAATCAGGCTATCGAGCAGGGACCGATCGCCTTCACCGGGCTTCGTCCGGCAGGTGGCGCCCTTGACCTCGTCCGGTTGGCGTCGTCTATGCAGAACGGCGTCGAGCCACGTGCCGTGTCTGGCGAACAGCTGGCAGACACCGCGCGGCAACTCGGACTCGGCAATGGATTCCACATTCCCAGCCTCGAGCAGCAGACGGCAACGTTTGCGTCGGATGGTTCCGGCGGGAACGAGTCGGTGAACAATATCGTGGCGAACCGGACTTCCACCGGAGCTGGCGAACCTCAGGTCACGCCGTTCGGTATGGCTATGCTCGCAGCGTCCATTGCCCGTGGCAGTGCCCCGACGCCGATGATGGTGTTCGGACAGCCCGCGACTGCCGACACTGCGGCGTCAGCTCTGCCGGCTGACGTGACCGACCGGCTTCGTGATTCCATGCGCGGTGCGGGCGGTGTGGTCGGATACCCGGATCTGATCGCTGCCGGCGCGGCGAGTGGTGACGATCGCTGGTTCTTCGGATCACGTGGTGACCTGGCCTTTGCAGTCTTCGTCGCAGATGCTGATGGTAACGACCGGGCGCAGCAGATGACGGAGAAGTTGTTCCAGGAGTTGGCGAAGCCTGCTGACAAGTAAATGAGAGCGTGACTTTCAAATATGTAATCGCTATTCTCATCTCTGGAAAGCGTACCTGGTCGAGCCGGGTATGTGCTCGCGTGCCAGAGAGGGTTCACTCGGTGACATTGCGTTTCATCTACCACTACCCGGAAATAAGCGGTCTCGACGGGGACGTCCTCGATCCCGGGCCGCTGCGAGACGTGGCCATTGCGGCCGAACGCGCCGGATTCGACACGCTGTCGCTCAGTGAACATCCGATCCCCGGCGCCCGGTGGCTGGCCTCGGGAGGGCATCAGACACTCGACCCTTTTGTTGCCCTCGGTTATGTCGCGGCGGCAACCGAACGACTGCGACTGCTCACGTATCTCGCGGTGGCCCCGTACCGAAATCCCTTTCTGCTGGCAAAATCCGCGTCGACTCTGGACAAGCTCTCGGGTGGGCGCCTCACGCTCGGGCTCGGAACCGGATATCAGAAAAGCGAATTTCACGCTCTCGGTATCGATTTCGACGAGCGCAACGAGCTCTTCGACGAAGCGCTCGACGTGCTTCCGCTGCATTGGAGCGGTGAACCGTTTACCTACCGCGGCAAGCACTTCAGCGCCCTCGACGTCATCGCCCGGCCGAAGCCGGTTCAGAATCCGATTCCCATCTGGATCGGGGGTAACTCCAAGCTGACCCGCCGCCGCGTGGCGGAGCGCGCACAGGGATGGATGCCGATGTCCGGCGGGGCAGAGTTGAGTGCCACCGCCCGAACACCCACTCTCGGATCGGTTGATCAGATCGGCGGTCACATCACCGAAGTGCGAAATGCGGCGCTGGCCGCCGGACGCGCCGAGCCCATCGACGTCGTGTACTCCTATCACGGCGACGGGATCCACACGCCGACAGTCGAATCCGACCGGCACCGCGAAGTATTCGAAGAACTCGAAAAATCAGGCGTCACCGCAGTGGTGGTTTCCGGTCCCATCGAAGGGTTGGCCGCCACCGTCGAATTCCTCGAAGCGTTCGGGTCCACGTACCTGTCATGAGCACAACATGGTTCGAAGATCGGGCCGGGTTCGACGGCTGCGTGGCCGTCATCACGGGCGGTGCCGGTGGGCTCGGCGGCGCGATTGCCGCTGATCTTGCCGAGAACGGAGTGCGACTGGCCGTCGTCGACATCGACGACGAAGCGGCACTGCGGTTGCGTCGTGAGTTGGCGGAGGGCGGACGCGACGCCGTCGTACATCACGGTGACGCACGTGATCCGGACGTGCTGAACTCGTTGTTCGAGGCCGCTCACGAGCGGTGGGGCAGGCTCGACATCCTGGTCAACGTCGTCGGTGGCACGTTTCGCACACCTTTTGCCGAATCGACACCGAAAGGGTGGGACGCGCTTCTGCGCACGAACTTCCACCACGTCCTGCACGCGTGCTCCCTCGCGGTGCCGATGATGAAAAGTGGTGGCCGAGGCGGCAGCATCGTCAATGTGACAACCATCGAAGCACACCGCGCGGCACCCGGTTTTGCCGTCTACTCCGCGGCAAAGGCTGCTGTCGAGCAGTTTTCGCGGACACTGGCCGTCGAACTTGCCCCGGACCGGATTCGCGTGAACAACGTTGCGCCGGACTTTGTCCCGACGCCGAATCTTGCCCGATTCGGCAGCGGGGATCATTCGATGGCAACTCCGGTGGGTGCTCGGGTGGCGATACCGATGGGACGCGTCGGGCATGTCTCCGACGTGTCGAACAGCGTCGTCTTTCTTGCCTCCGGACTCTCCACCTTCATCACGGGCACAACACTTCATCCCGACGGCGGAACACTCGCGTCGTCCGGGTGGTTCAACTGGCCTGGCTCGGGTTGGGCGAACTACGCACCGACGCGGTTTCTGGAGGGGCATCCGTAGGCGCGTGGCGTGGGCGAGAATCTGCGCCCGGTAGGTTCATGAGCTGTGAACCTGCTCGATTTTCTCTTTCTCGTCGTAGCGGGATTCTTCAGCGGTCTAGTCGGCTTTGTCACCGGACTGGCGTCCATCGTGTCGTACCCGGCGTTGCTCAGTGTCGGATTGTCGCCCGTCAGCGCCAATATGACCAACACCGTGGCACTGGTGGCCGTCGGCGTCGGTGCGTTGGCGAACTCGTCGCGCGAAGTTGCCGATACCGGACCCAAACTTGTTCGCTGGTCTCTGTATTCGGCCGCCGGCGGCATTATCGGTGCGTTGATTTTGTGGCTCGCGCCGGAGGGATCCTTCGAATCGGTTGTACCGGCGATGGTTGCGTTCGCGGCACTGGCGCTGCTGCTTCAACCGAAGATTCGTGAACTGTCCGGCGGTGGTGACCGTCCGGGAATCTACTCGGCCGCACTGTTTGCCGTGGCCGTGTACGGCGGGTATTTCGGTGCAGGTGCCGGCGTCATCTTTCTTGCCGCAACCCTCATCCTCACCTCCGAAACGGTGTGGCGGGCCACGATTCTGAAGAGCTTTTTCCTCGGCATCGCGAATCTGGTGGCGGCCCTCATCTTCGCTTTTTCCGGTCAAGTTCACTGGGTGGCCGCGCTGGCGATGGCTATCGGCGCCTTGGCCGGAGGCTGGTGCGGGCCACCCGTCGTCAAGAAGATCCCGCCATCGGTACTGCGGGTGGCAGTAGCGATAGCGGGATTCACATTGGCGCTGTGGCTGTGGGTCAAATAGTGCTTACTGCACGCCCTGCATCAGCTTCTTGATCCACGGCGACGCAGCAGCGAGCACCACTCCGATTCCGATCGACGAGAATCCGATGATCAGGAAGAACGGCTTGCTGTCGTCGATGTCGAAATGACCGGCGAGGGTTCCGGCCATCGAGGATCCCAGCGCGACGGACAGGAAGAACAACGCGACCATCTGCGTGTGGAAACGCTCCGGCGCAAGTTTGGTTGCGAGCGACAGGCCGACGGGGGAGAGGAACAGTTCCGCAAACGTGAAGAGCAGAAGGACTCCGGCCAACCCGAGGAGCGGTGCACTGTTAGGACCTCCGCCGGTGATGGGAATGAAGGCAAGGAAGGCCAAGCCCATGATCCCGGTGCCGATGGCGAACTTGATCGGCGACGACGGCTGGCGTGGTCCGAGTTTGGTCCACATCGCCGCGAAGACACCTGCGAAGACGATGATGAACACCGGGTTGATGGACTGAACCCAGCTCGGCGGGAAGTCCCAGCCGAAGAGGTTGCGGTCCAGAAGCTTGTCCGAGATCAACGGAACTGTCGTGAACTGCTGCTGGAACAGTGACCAGAAGGCAGCGCTGGCGATGAACATGGGGATGAACGCAAACACGCGACTGCGTTCGACCTTCGTGATCTGCTTGCTGGTCAACATCAGCAGGAAATATCCGAGCGACGCGATGATGGTCAGTCCGACAACAACGTCGGACATGTTGTCCGCGGTAATGAGTCCGGTGATCGACGCGATGGCGACCACGACGATCGCAGCGACACCGATACCGATGTAGAGAGTGCGCTTGTCCGCGGGAAGCGGGTTGCCCGGGGCGGCGCCGATGCCGTGAAGGTGCTTGCGACCCAACGTGTACTGGATCAGGCCGAGCGCCATGCCCACGGCCGCGAGAGCGAAACCGGCATGGAATCCCCAGGCATCCTGTACTGCGCCGGTCAGTAACGGGCCGACCAAACCGCCGATGTTGATGCCCATGTAGAAGATCGAGAAACCGGCGTCGCGGCGCTCGTCTGTGGCCGAATACAGATCGCCGACCAGTGAGGTGGCGTTTGCCTTGAGGCCGCCACTGCCGAAGGCCACCATGACAAGACCGATGCCGACGCCCCACAGACCGGGGAACACCGCCAACGCGATGTGGCCGGCCATGACCAGCGAAGCGCTGTAGAAGAGCGTCCGCTCCGAGCCGAGAAGGCGGTCGGCCACCCACGCACCGAGGATCGTGGACAGGTACACCGTGCCGCCGTACGCACCGACAATGCTCGTCGCGGCAGCCTGGCTGATACCGAGACCACCGTCGGCGACGGTGTAGTACAGGTAGTAGATCAGGATGCCTTGCATCCCGTAGAAGGAGAACCTCTCCCACATTTCCACGCCGAACAGATTGGCCAATGCAAACGGCTGGCCGAAGAAGCCCCTGTCTTCCTTCTCGGTCCGTTCGGCAGGCTCCGTAGTGTTGCTCATCCGAGAAGTGTCCTACTTCTGGCTACGATTCGGGTAGTCCTGGACCAGCGATTCGGTTACGACTTCGCGCGAATTTTTGCGACGAGCGGGACGAGCGCACGCCAACCGAGGAGGAAAACTCCGAGGACAAGCGTGGCAACCAGGATGAAACTGAACTGCGTGCCCTGTCCGCTGATCACCCGCAGGATCATGCCGAAGATCACTGCAGACAACCACACGACGATGCCGGTGGGAACCACCAGAAGTGCGTTGAATTTGTCGCGGTAGAGGCCGTAAGTAGCTGCCCAGCCGATCAACAGTCCGCTCAGGAACGGCCACGACGTTTTTGCCAGCCCGGCTAGCGCGTTGGCCTCTTCGTGGGTGCGGCGGCCGATCGCGCAGAACACGATGACCAGAATGGCGTCGATCAGCAGGAATGGTGCGTACTTCTTCACCTGGACACCATACGACTGTGCGCCTTTATCAACCACGTGAGCCCGACGTTAATAAAGGCGCACAGGGGGCTGTTCCTTAGGCCTGCAGACCAGCTTCGATCTCGAGGGTGATGGTGATCTTGTCGCCGACAACTGCTCCGCCGCCTTCGAGGGGCATCTCGATGGAGATGTCGAAGTCCTTGCGGTTGATGACGGTGGTGGCTTCGAAGCCTGCAACGGGGCCGTTGCCCATGCCCGGGTTGACGCCGTTGAACTCGAGGTTCAGTTCGACCTCGCGGGTGACACCGTGGAGGGTGAAGTCGCCTGCGAGCACGAAGTCGCTGCCCTTGGCGCGCACTGCGGTGGACTTGAAGGTGGCCGTCGGGTACTTCTCGACGTCGAAGAAGTCAGCGGACTTGATGTGGCCGTCGCGCTGCTCGTTCTTGGTGTTGATGGAGGCGACCGAAATTTCGGCCTCGACGGACGGGGTGCCGTCCTCGGCGACGGTGATCTTGCCGGAGAACTCGTCGAACGTGCCGCGAACCTTGGACACCATGAGGTGGCGAACCGAGAAACCGACGGTCGAGTGGACCGTGTCGATGACCCAGGTTCCAGCGGTCAATGTGGGCAACGTGGTGGTAGCGGCGGTCATCGAAACTCCTTGATAAGTAGTTGAATGTTCAATTGCTTGTAGGTTCAACTATGGACCTCGGGGAATCCTTCCGCAAGCATGTGTGACTCGCATCACATGGACGGGACGCTGCTGCATAGACGGAGTGAAGCGCCGACGCTGTGACGGACTTGTGAACCGCTACGCCCCACTGCTGGACTCCGTCGACCAGGGCTTCCGTGATGGTGACGGCAGAAGTTGCACTACCCGGAGAATCCGAGTTGCCGGGAAGTGAATGTTGGGTGAGGGACAGTACGTCGACTGCCGTGCCGTTCTCGGTCAGGATCCTGGCCAGCGCCTCGACGGGTCCGGACGCACTGGCCTGGGCAGTAATGTCCCGGCCGTCTCGATCCAAGACGACAAACAGGTGATCGCCACCGGAGCTGTGCTCCACCGAGTATCGGCGCATTCCTCCGTTGTACCCGTACTCACGCAGCAGGAGGTTCCACAGCTGGTCGGCGATTATCTCGAGCCCGGACCCATCGGTTTCACGTTGAACCCGCGCAGCAAAATCGATTTGCAGGCGACGGGGGAGTTCGACGCCGTATTCCGATGCCAACAGGTAGGCGATACCGCCCTTGCCGGACTGGCTGTTTACCCGGATCACGGCCTGGTAGTCGCGACCGACGTCAGCGGGATCGATCGGCAGGTACGGCACTTCCCACGGTGCCTGCGACGGATCGACGCCGAGGATTTCGGCTCGCTCGTAATGATGTGCAAAGCCCTTCTTGATCGCGTCCTGGTGGGTTCCCGAGAACGCGGTGTAGACCAGGTCGCCGCCGTACGGGTGACGCTCGTGTACCGGGATTCTGTTGCAGTACTCCACTGTTCGACGTATGTCGTCGATGTCGGTGAAGTCGATTGCCGGATCGACGCCCTGGGCATGGAGATTGAGTCCGAGTGTCACCAGATCGACATTGCCGGTGCGTTCACCGTTGCCGAACAGGCAGCCTTCGACGCGCTGCGCGCCGGCGAGCACTGCCAGTTCGGCACAGGCCACTCCGGTGCCACGATCGTTGTGTGGATGCACGGACAGGATTACGGAATCGCGTCGAGCGAGATTGTGATGCATGTATTCGATCTGGTCTGCGTAGATGTTGGGAGTGGCGATTTCCACTGTGGCAGGCAGATTGTGGATGACCGGACGATCGGGGCTGGCGTCCCAGAGGTCAGTGAGGCTGTTGCAGACCTGCAGGATGTAGTCCGGTTCCGTCAGGTTGAAGACCTCGGGTGAGAACTCGAATCGCCACCCGTCCTGGCCGCCGCCGCCGCGCGCAACATCCTCGGCGGCACGAAAGATCATGCCGTGCAGTTCGTCTCGCTCCTTCCCGAGAACTACATCGCGCCAGGTCGGTGCAGTTGCGGTGTACATGTGTACCACCGCATTCGGCAGTCCTGCGATGGATTGGTAGGTTCGCTCGATCAAATCCGTTCGTGCAGCAGTGAATACGACGATGGTGACGTCGTCGGGAACCAGGTCGAGGCGTACCAGGTCGCGGACGAAATCGAAGTCGGTCTGGCTCGCGGAGGGGTAGCCGACCTCGATTTCCTTGTAGCCGATCGCCACCATCATCTCGAACATCCGTCGCTTGCGATCGGGGTCCATCGGTTCCGCGAGGGCTTGGTTGCCGTCGCGCAGATCGACCGGTACCCACAGGGGCGCCGTGGTGGTGCGGTTCGACGGCCAGGTCCGCTCGAAAATCGGGACGTCGACGCGATCCCACGCGGCGCGATAGCGCTCGGACGGCATGGGGGATGGTTTCTGCTTGTTCCAGGTGGTGCTCATCGGGGTTCTCCTGCGGGTCTTGGTGAGAGACCGGCCATGGCAGAACCCCGCGGAGGGGTGCCGGTCTGTTCAGGCCCCGCCGCGGCAGTCGAGAAGGAGTCCTCGGTAAGCCATGCGGGCTACACTAGAACGAAATCACTTATCAGACAACCTGAGGAGTTCCAGTGTCGCCGATGGTCGAGCGCAAACTACTCACCGATCAAGCTGCTGAGCTCCTCCGTGCGCGCATTGTCGGAGGCGAATGGACGATCGGTGACAAACTTCCAGGTGAAACCACTCTGGCGGCCCAATTGGGCATCGGTCGTTCCACCATCCGCGAAGCAGTTCGCACGCTCGCGGGGCTCGGAATGTTGGAATCGCGTCAGGGCGCCGGAGTGTTCCTGCGGAGTGCGACGCCGCCGGATCAGTGGCCGCGGGTGCTCGAAGCCGAAGCCATCCTGCATGTCGTCGAGGTCCGGAACGCGGTCGAGATCGAGGCAGCGCGTCTCGCTGCGCAGCGCCGCGATGCCGTTGACGTCGCGGCGCTGCGGCAAGCACTGGACGGGAGAACCGCCGCTGCGCACTCCGGCGATGCGGCGTTCGTCGACGCCGACATCGCGGTCCACCGAGCGGTCGTGATTGCTGCGCACAACCCGGTGCTCTCGGAACTTTTCGAGACCTTCGTTCCTCGGCTACGAGCAGCGTTGATCGAGTTGATCGCCGTTCTGGATTTGCATCCCCCCAGTCAGCCGGACGCGGACGAGCATCGAATGTTGGTGGACGCCATCGAAGCCGGCGACGCGGAGGCAGCGGTACGGATCAGCCGAGCACACCTCGACGACATGGCGGCAGCGTTGCGACGCTAGGTCCCCGGTTGCTCGCCGCGCTCGAAGTCGATGGTCATGTCGGCGTCATCGCGATGTGTTGCCCGGAACGAGATCAGGAAGACGATCCATCCGACCAGCGCCACCAAGACAAAACTCACCATGCGATAGACCAACAGTGACGCGAGTGCTTGCGCGCCGGTGGCTCCGGCGATGGTGAGCGCTGTGATCAGCGCTGCGTCCACGTATCCCAAACCGCCAGGCACCAGAGGAATGCTCCCGACAGCCTTGGCTGCGGTGAACGCGATCAGCAAACCGGCAAACGAAGGGTGAGCGCCCACCGCCCAGCAAGCGAAGCCGAGACACGCGACGTCGGCAACACGATGGATCGCCGACCATCCGAAAGCGATGACCGTATCGGTGCGTCCGAGTTCCACCGAATCGAGTTGAGCAAGAATCTCGGACCAGCGCGACAGTCCACGATCTGGATGATTGTCGCGAAAATTGTTGTACCGGGTAAGAACCCAGTGTCCGATCCGTTCGAGACTGCCGGGGTTCTGGGCGATATACCGCAAACCGAGGAAAAGGATCGCCACACAGATTATCGAGATAGTCAGTGTGACTGGACTGACCTTGGTGCCGAAAGCCAGAGCGCCGGTAGCGCCGAGAAGTGCCAGTGTCGCTGCTGCGATCACACCGCACATCGCCAGTTGCCACGACGCGACTACCGGCGTAGCACCCCACTTGCGGGTCTGCTTGTACGTGAAGGCGGTGGAGAACACCTGCCCCGCAGGCAATGTGAGTGCCATTGCGGTACTTGCGTAAATCACGGAGAGATTCTTCAGGTGCCCGGCCACCACACCGGCAGCATTGAGAAGCCGCCGCTGCACCGATGCGTATCCGCTCAGTGAGAGGGCTTGCGCGGCGATGCATGCCGCAACCCAGCCCCAGTGAATTTCCGTCAGAGCCTGCCAGGACTCATTGAGCTTGGGCCAGAGCAGTGTTCCCTCGACCGCCAGCAGAGTGATCAGCGCCAGTCCGAGAACATACTTCATCCACCAGAAACGTCCGCGAACCCGACCGGGCTCGGCGACGGACGGAGGGGGTCGTCTCAATCGCCACGCGGACTTTCCGGTCTGTTCCATCGATTCAGACTAACCAATCTGTTCTGGTTCGACCTCGGGATATTTCTGTGGCCAGGCCAGATGAGTGAGCCGCCTGCGCCCACGAAGTTGAACTTGCTCGCCCAGCTCCCACTCGGCCTGTTCCTCCTCGTCCGCAAAATACAGCGCACTCGTCGACGCCAGGACCCTGCTGGGACGGAACTTCGCGAGCTCGGTCAAACGCGAAGCCTCGTTCACGGGATCGCCGATCACGGTGTACTCGAAACGCTCCGCGGCACCGATATTTCCGGCGACGGCCAAACCGGCGCTCACACCGATGCCGATGTCGAGGCCGGTGATCGCGTCGAGCTTGAACCTCAACTCGCGGGCAGCCGCCAGCGCAGCCGTCGGCGCGTCGGGTCGATCGAGGGGAGCACCGAAAATTGCGAGCGCCGCATCGCCCATGAATTTGTTGACAAAGCCGTGGTGACGATCGATCACGTCGACGACGATGCGGAAGAACTCGTTGAGCAATTCGACAACCTCGCCCGGCGGGCGTTCGGCCGCAGCGCCCGTCGATCCGACCATGTCCACGAACAAGACCGCGACAAAGCGTGTTTCACCACCCAGTTCCGTACCGAACTGCAAAGCACGTCGAGCCACGTCCTCGCCGACATGTTGGCCGAACAACTGGCGCAACAGACGACGCTCGTCCGACTCCTTCATCATACGGTTGAACCCGACCTGCAGACGCCCGATCTCACTGCCGTCGAACACCTCGACACGAACGTCGGTGGCACCGCGCTGTACCCGCTCGATGGCGCGTCGAAGTTGCCGGATGGGGTCGGAGATCTGACTGGCCGTCAGCATCGACAGCGCGAACGCCTGCACGATCGCCATGATCGAGATCAACAAGATCGCCCACGCCAACGAATTGGGCGAGAACTCGAGATCAGTGGTGAGTTGGGTGGCGCACAGCAAGATGATGCCGGCGACGGGCATGAGCGTGCCAAGTCCCCACGTCATCGCCAAACGCGTGCCGACGCCCGGCGCCATGGTCCGGTCGAACTCGCCCTCACTCAGCGCGAGCGCAGCGACGGGACGCAGGATTCGCTCACCGAGCATGTACGTGAACCCGAACGTCGTGGTCGCGGCCATACAGACGGTGACAATCACCGCGATAGCCAACCCGGGCATCTCGTTGATCGTCAGGATGACAAAGATGATGCCGCCGAGGAACCAGAGAACAAGGTGGACGATGGCCTGGCGTAGCGGTGCGTGCAACGCTGCCATCTGTTCGCTGCGTGTCGGGGGACCGCCGCGTAATCGCCACCGGATGACCTTGCGGAGCATCATGGCTGCCGCCGTAAGGCTGACAACGCCGGCAAACGCGAGGTAAATGCCGAACACCGCGAAATTCCGGACATGATCGGCAACGATCGCGTCGGATTCCTCGATGGGCACGCCATACCGCACAAAGGCAAAGACCAGCACCGCGCCGATCAGATTGGCCGCGAGCATCGAAACCATATAGATGGGCCATCGACTGCGGATCGTCACCGCTATCGCTCTGTATGAAGCCCGCACAGCGTTCAATTTAGCTGGCCAGGATCGAAGTACTGGTATGCGCGTCCCATTTGTGTCTGCCCACGGTTGTCGGCTCAGGCAGTTAGGCTCCCGAAGAGAACGCAGGATAAGGGGAATGCGGAGGGGATTCGGCCATGAATGAGTTCGAGTGGGAATGAACAAACCCATCACGTCCGACGCGAAGTCAGTCCACCCCGGCGTGCGGATCGCAGCCGAGTGGTCATGGCGTCTCATCGTGATTTTCGCCGGCCTGGTGATTCTCGGATACGTCTTCCACCGACTCGATACGGTGCTCATTCCAATCGGGCTGGCGCTCCTCGCGTCGGCGCTGCTCATTCCGTTCGTCGACCGGATTCAGACGTGGGGCGTGCCGCGATCAGCTGCCGTTGTGGTGGTGTTGCTCGGCGCTCTCGGCATCATCGCCGGGATCATGACGTTTGTCGTCGAACAGTTCATCGACGGACTTCCGCAGCTCACCGACCAGTTTGCCGCCAGCGTCACCCAGATTCAGAACTGGTTGACCAGTGGCCCGTTCCACTTCAGCGAAGACCAGATCCGCCAGGCAGGCGATTCCATCGTCAAATCGGTGCAAGCCAATCGCG
Organism: Rhodococcus sp. NPDC056743; assembly: GCF_042790355.1. Lineage (NCBI taxonomy): Bacteria > Bacillati > Actinomycetota > Actinomycetes > Mycobacteriales > Nocardiaceae > Rhodococcus > Rhodococcus sp. NPDC056743. Next base: position 86,392 of record NZ_JBHTZI010000001.1, read on the forward strand.
AACAGCTGACCAGTGGCGCACTGACCACCGCGACGGTTGTGACCGAGATCTTCACCGGTGCACTGCTGACATTTTTCACTCTGATCTTCTTCCTGTACGGCGGAGACCAGATCTGGGAGTTCGTCACGCGGATCATTCCGCGCGAATCAAGGCGCCGGATACGGATCGCCGGGGCCGCAGGTTTCGGTTCGCTGATCGGATACGTACGCGCCACGGTCGCCGTCGCCGCGGCGGACGCCATCGGAATCGGCGCGGGCCTCGCGATTCTCGGTGTCCCGTTGGCGTTGCCGCTGGCTTCGCTGGTGTTCATCGGCGCGTTCATCCCGATTGTCGGCGCTTTCCTGACCGGACTTCTTGCGGTCCTCGTGGCGCTGGTCACCAAGGGGTTCCTGACGGCCCTGATAGTGCTCGCCATCATCGTCGGTGTGATGCAGCTCGAGGCACACGTCATGCAGCCGTTGCTCCTCGGCCGCGCCGTCCGGCTTCACCCGTTGGCCGTGGTTCTCGCGATTACCGCGGGCATCGTCCTCGCCGGGATTATCGGGGGGCTCCTCGCCGTGCCGATCGTCGCGGTCCTCAACACGGCAATCCGCTCACTGCTTGCCGACGATCCCGACGCCGTCTACGCCGAACTGCACGTCGAAGATCCCGAGACGCCGCTCTATCCAGCGGAACCCGACGAACCACGAACCGAACCGCGCACCGAAAATCCGATCCCACCCGGCCGGATCACAGATGACTGAACCGGCCCGCCGGCGGCGATTGCACTACCGGCCCACCGTCCGCGAAGCTTCCGGAATAGACACAGACCCGGACGCGCCGCTGTGGCGGGCCGCGCAGGCATTTCGGCTGGTCACGCTGGTGTACGCGATCAGCTATCAGTTCGCGTCGGCATCGGATTACACCAACGCACGTCTGAGTTGGTTCTTCGTCGCTCTCATGGCGGTGTGGTCCGGTGCCTCCGCAGTCATGCTCGCCGCCGACACGGTTCCACGGAAATATGTCGTGCTGGCAGACCAGGTGATCGTCATCGCGCTCATGGCGTCGACGCGGCTCGTGTCAGACCACGAGTGGTACCAGAACCACCAGACTCTGCCGACAACGCTGTGGGCGACCAATGCCGTGATCTCGGCGGCAATACTCGGTGGGCCGTGGCTCGGCATCGCGTCCGGTGTTGTCATCTCCTCGGCCAGCGCGATCATTCGGGACCAGATCAATTTTGATCTCTGGCGTGACGCCACAGCCCCCGTCCTCGTATCGGTCGGCCTGGCACTCGGCCTCGCCACCACAACGGCACGACGCGCACATCGCCAACTCGAACAAGCCGTGCGACTCGCCGCAGCCACCGAAGAACGCGAAAGACTCGCCCGTGAAGTCCACGACGGAGTCCTCCAAGTTCTGGCGATGGTCCGAAGACGAGGCGCCGCGCTGGGCGGTGAAGCCGCAGAACTCGCAGAACTGGCCGGAGAGCAGGAAGTGGCATTGCGCATGCTCATCTCCGAACAAGGCTCGGGCGCAACCGCCGACACCGGTGGTCAGAGCGTCGACCTGTGCCCACTGCTCACCACCGGGGCGAGCACGACGGTATCCGTCTCGACACCCGCCGACCCTGTCATTCTCGACCGCGACCGCGCCATCGAACTGGCGGCCATCGTCGACAACGCCCTGTCCAACGCAGCCCTCCACGCTGGGCCAGGCGCCAGGGTGTTCGTACTGCTCGAAGATCTACCGGACGAGGTCATCGTCAGCATCCGCGACGACGGAATCGGTATCCCCGACGGCCGGTTGGCCGAAGCCGAAGCCGAAGGCCGCATGGGAGTATCGAAGTCCATTCTCGGACGCGTCGCGGTGCTCGGCGGCACCGCGAGCCTGCACACCAGCCCAGGGGAGGGCACAGAATGGGAAATCACGGTACCGAAGGAAAGCAGTGGAAGTGACTGAGCAGCAAGGTGTAACCGGGGTATCCGTCATGGTGGTCGACGATCACCCGATGTGGCGTGACGGAGTGTCCCGCGACCTCGAAGCAGCCGGATTCGTCGTCGCAGCCACCGCGGACGGCGTCGAGCGTGCCCGAAATCGCGCCGCCGCAGTGACACCGGACGTCGTTCTCATGGACATGCACCTCCCCGACGGAAATGGCGCCGACGCAACTGCCGCCGTCCTCGAAGTCTCGCCCAACAGCAAGATCCTGGTGCTGTCTGCATCGTCGGAACGCGACGACGTGCTGGACGCGATCAAAGCGGGGGCGTCCGGCTACCTGGTAAAAAGCGCTTCCGTCGACGAACTCCTCGGCGCCGTACGCGCAACCTACGACGGGCAAGCCGTCTTCACTCCTGGCCTCGCCGGATTGGTACTCGGTGAATACCGACGCATGTCCACAGCCCCCGCCGACGACCGCGCCCCCGAGGTTCCGAGACTCACCGAACGGGAGACCGAGGTGCTGCGACTGGTCGCGAAAGGGCTCAGCGCCAAGCAGATTGCGACGAGGCTCTCGCTGAGCCACCGAACCGTCGAAAACCACGTGCAGGCCACTCTGCGCAAACTTCAGTTGGCGAACCGCGTCGAGTTGACGCGTTACGCCATCGAACAGGGCCTCGACTGATGCTTATCCAGGAATGCCTCGATTAGCGCTTATCCTGGAAACCATGGAGGCCAGGAATCTACGCGTATCGGATGCAGAACGAGAGCACGTCGGCGAATTGCTGCAGAAAGCCGTCGGTCAGGGGATGCTCTCACTCGGTGAGTTCACCGAACGGATGGACACCGCGTTGGCTGCAAAGACCAGAGGCGAACTCAACGCCGTACTCGCCGATCTCCCGGGCATCACTCTGATCTCGGATTACGAACCGCCTGCGTATCCCGCGTCCGCAGGCCAGCCTGGCTATCAGTATCCGGCGCCGGGGTACCAGCCGCCGGTTCATCAGCCTCCTCAGTACCCACAACCGCAGCCCTATGCTGCTCAGAGCGCTCCGGCGTCCGGTGCCTACGGCGCAGCCAACGCCGCGATTATTCGTGGACGGATGGCGACAGTGACCCGTAACGGCGCGTGGATCGTTCCACCAGCGGTGGTGATCGACACGCGAATGTCCAGTGTCACCGTCGATTTCACGCGGGCCGTCATGCAGACACAGATCGTGCATGTCTCGATCAACGACTACGCAAGCTCGATCTCGCTGATAGTCCCCGAAGAGGCAACGGTGGACATGAACGATATCGAAGCCATTGGTGGCAGTGCTTCCAACAAGGTGCGGTCGGGGCCGCAGATGGGGCCGCTGCACATCGTGGTGCACGGCAAGGTGCGCTTCGGCAGCGTCACTGCGAAGCATCCGTTCGGGACCACCTTCCGCAAGTTCATGGGGTCCTAGACAGCGTCCGCACTAGGTCTTGGACCGCGTTTGCACTAGGTCTTGGACCGCGTTTGCACTGAAAGCCCCTATGCCGGTCGAGTAGTACTACTCATTCAATCGGGGGCCGACTGCAGCAGGCTCGGTGTATGACCACACCAAGTTCTCCTGCCGTAGATCCGCGACTGGTGACCGCGCTGTCGGATGAGTGCGAAAGCATCGGACGGCAGTTGCGCCACCTGGGGCAGAACCTGTCGATTCTGCAGACACAACTGACCACGATGCGGCCTGCAGCGCCCGCCCAGGTGCCTGCGTATGTTCCGCAGCCGATTCAGTACCCGGTCCCGCAGTACGTTGCCCCCCAACCGCAGTCCGTGCGCCCGACGAGTCCGCCCAAACAACCAAGTGCGCCGTGGTGGCAACGTGATGGCATGATCAGCCGACTCCTCGCCATTGCCGGCGTGGCAGTCACCTTGATCGGTGTTGTCATGCTGTTGGTTCTTGCGGCCCAGGCTGGTTTTTTCGGGCCGCCGCTTCGAGTGATCGGCGGAGCAGCACTGTCCGGCGCGCTGATCTTCGCCGGGTTCCGGGTGTACGGACGCCCGGGCGGCCGGGTGGGAGCAATCGCCCTGGCGGCCACCGGATTTGCCGGTCTCTATCTCGACGTGATGGCAGCCTCGGTCCTGTACGGCTGGATCGTCTCACCACTGTCGATGGTGATTGCCTTCGGCATCGCTGCTGCTGGAGTCGCAGTGGCCGTTCGATGGAACTCCGAATCTCTTACGCTGCTGATCGTGCTCGGCGCGGCGTTGGCTGCACCCGCATTGGCCGGGGCACTCACGTTGCCGCTCATCGGATTTCTTGTCGCACTCCAGGTTGCAGGAATATCCGCTCAACTCGGTCGCGACTGGAAATACCTCGGTTTGGCTCGTACGGCGCCGGTTGTGCTCGTGTTGATCGCAGCAATCGTCGGGGTGTCGCTCTTCGATGGAATGCAGGTTGATTCACCAGCATTGACGTTCAGTGCAGTTCTTGTCTCGGTGATCGGATTGAGCGCGGCAGTTGCCTTGCAGTGGAAGGGATCCCCTTCGCGTGACGGTGTTGCGGGTGCCTGGTCGAGCGCAACGTTCATTGTCGCCGTGCTGCCATTGCTGGGAGTCGGTGTGCTCCTGAGTGATCGGATGGCCTCTCTGCTCTACGGCGTCACAGCCCTGGTGCTCCTGTCCGGCGCTGCAGCCGGCACAGCACTGTCGACTCACCTGCGCATGAGCGTTGCCGGCGTCGGAGCAGTGGCGCTGCTGCTGTCCTGTGTTGCCGGATCACCGCAGTCGTTGACTGCTGCAGTTCTGCTCGCCATCGCCACCATTTTCATCGGGGTTGCGGGTTCGACCGGATCGCGTTTCGTCTGTGCACTCGGATCCGGTTTTGCCGTAATCGGATGGATCGGGTTCCTGGAATCCGCAGCGCCTTCCATGCTGATGACCTCTCGGGCCGCTTCGGCCCATCTCGATGCGTTGACGGCGCTCACGAGTCTGACGGCGATCGGTGTGCTCGTGGCATTCGTGTTGGCCACCAGGCGGCTGAAGTTGGTCTCGGAGAACAACATCGCCGCGACATGGGCCATCAGCGGAATGGGCATCCTCTACGCTGCGACCTGCGCACTGGTGGCCTCGGGTATCGAGATATGGGGCGGCACAACAGGATTTGTGTTCGGCCACAGTGCGGCGACGGTGGTATGGATGCTGGCCGCCACATCCGCTCTGGTGTTCGGGCTCAACAACCGTGAGTACGCACACACGATGCTGGGAACCGGCCTGACACTGACCTGCGCAGCGCTGGCAAAACTCTTCCTGTTCGATCTCGCCACACTGAGCGGACTGGTACGCGGTGTCGCGTTCCTGGTGGTCGGGCTACTGCTCCTGCTTGTCGGGACGCGTTATGCACGCGCCTTCGGCAAGCAGGACCAGATCAACTCCGCTTCTGCCGCGCGATGAGCTCGCTGACGCTCACGGCATTGCCGTCGTCGGGACGATGGCGTCCGCTGGCAGCGTTGCCGGACGACGGACCGTTCGGCGTGGATTCGGACGCCGTGCCGTTGGTCGCTGCACCGTTTGCTCCAGCCCCGTTCGCTCCAGCCCCGTTGGAAGAAGCTCCGTTGGTGGCTGCGCCGTTGGTTACGGCACCGTTTGTCGGTGCGGAAGTGCGGACGACCGGCAGTGGCCTCGACGCCGGTGGCGCCTCACCTGGGGTGCGCAGGTCCGACAACCAGCTTTCGATCGGTCGTTCGGCGGGGGCCGGTGTAGCGGGGGAGGTGCGGCGAGCGGTCGGAGGCGGAGTCGGGGTTGCCGCCGGTTCGGGCTTGGCAGCCTTGTACGTGGGGTTGGGGACCGGTGCTTCGATCAGATCCTGCGGCGCACTGGCCGGCCGGTCGGTACTGCGTCGACGGGGTGTCTCACCGGGTGCGTACGTCTTGGGCGTTGGCGCCTTGACCGACATCTCGCTGAGGGGAATGGGTTCGGTGAGGGGATCGGGTTCGCGCTTGCCGCCGACCGGTGTGGTGGGCGGGAGTACCCGAGACGGTGTCGCAGCTTTTGCCTGCGCAGGGTCGGCGATTTTGGCCTGCGCCGGTCCGGCGATCGCGCCGACGGGTGTGAGCTGGGGGACATCGACAAGCGCAAGTTCGTTGTCGAGGATCGGCTCGCCCAGCCCGACCTTCTGCTGGATTCGTTTCATCCAGGCCGGGGCCCACCAGCAGTCGTCGCCGAGCAGTTTCATCGTCGCGGGGACGAGGAACATGCGGATGAGGGTGGCGTCGATGACCAGAGCCGCGATCATGCCGTACGAGATGTACTTCATCATCACCAACTCGGACAAGCCGAACGCACCTGTCACCACGATGAGGATCAATGCCGCCGCGGTGATGATGCGGCCGGTGTGCGCAGTACCGATCCGGATGGATTCGGTGGTGCTCGCGCCCTGGGCACGCGCTTCCACCATTCGCGAGAGCAAGAAGACTTCGTAGTCTGTGGAAAGCCCGTAGACGATGGCGATGATGAGCACCAGAACCGGCGACATGATCGGACCGGGTGTGAAGTTGAGCATTTCACTGCCGTGGCCGTCGATGAAGATCCAGGTCAAGATGCCTAGCGTCGAACCCAGGCCGAGTGCGCTCATCAGTGCTGCCTTGATCGGCAGGACCAACGATCCGAAGGTCAGGAACATGAGCAGTGTCGTCAGCAAGATGACCGTGACGACCATCAGTGGTAGACGGTCGAGTAGAGCGTCGACGCTGTCCTGCTCGATGGCAGGGGTGCCGCCGACAAGGACCGTCGTACCTTCCGGCCAATCAGCTGACCGCAGGTAGTCGATGGTGGGGCGAGCCTCGTTGCGCTCGGTCAGGCCGGCTTTGAGGACGTTGACGCCGTCCTTGGTAGCGACCTCGGGAGTGAACTTCTCGACCAGCCCCGGCGCGCTGTTGGCGGTCTTCGCGATCTGGCCGAGAGCGGTGTTGTCTGCGCCCTCGATGACCAGACGCACAGGTTCGGTGCGGTTACCCGGGAAGAGTTCGTCGAACTCGGCCTGAGCGACGCGAGTGGGGCTGTCCGGCGGCAGGTACGTCTCGTTGATGCCACCGAACTTGATGCCGCTGAGCGGAATGATCATCAGGAGCAACGCGGCCACGATCGGAACGGCAACCTTGAGCGGATGCCGCATCACCCAGCGGGTGAGCTTGCCCCAGAAACCGTTCTCGATTTCCTCGTTGGTCTTGGTCTGACGAAGCCTCTTGAAGGTCAGTGCGTCGATCCGCTTGCCGAGGATGCCGAGGATGGCAGGCAGGATCGTGACGGACGAAATTGCCGCGAGCATGACGGCCGCGATTGCGCCGTACGCGACGGATTTCAGGAAGCCCTGGGGGAACAACAGAAGGCCACCGAGGCTGACGGCGACCATGGTCGCCGAGAACATGACGGTTCGGCCGGCGGTCATCACCGTTCGGCGGACCGCCGCTGGAGTGTCGTGTCCTTCGGCAATTTCTTCACGGAAACGACTGACGATGAACAGGCCGTAGTCGATGGCCAGACCTAGTCCGACCAAGGAGACCACCGGCGCAACAAATGCGTTGACCTCGGTGAAGTTGGTAATCAGACGGATGATTCCGTTGGCCCCGATAACGGTTAGGCCGCCCACGATCAGGGGGAGCGCAGCAGCAACAACGCCACCGAACACGAAGAACAGCAGGACACCGACCGCGGGAATCGCGAGCATTTCCATGCGCTTGATGTCGTTGGCCATGGTGTCGTTGAGCGAGTTCGCGACCGGCTGCAGACCGGCCAACTGCACGTTGACACCGTCGATGTAGAACTCGCTCTCGACATCGCGGAAGTTGTTGGACACCGCGGTGTCGTTGTCGCCGGCAATGGCCACGCTGGCAACGGCATGTTGTTTTGTCGGGTCCGCCAAGGCGGCGACGGAAAGTCCGTCGCCGACCTTGAAGTACGAACCGTTGATCTTCATGATCTGATCCGGATGCTCCGAGACCAGTCGTTGAAGACTGTCGATGACCTTCGCTTGGAACTCCGGGTCGTCGACGGTTTTTCCTTCCGGCGCGCTGTACAGCGCCAGAACGTCGCCGGCGGTGCTACGTCCGAACGTGCCGTCGGCGAGCTTTGCAGCCTCGACCGATTGTGACCCCGGATCGTCCCAGCCGCTCTGGCTGAGATGGTCCTGCAGGCTCAGGCCGTATCCGGCAAGCCCGAGGAGTCCCGCCACCATGACAGCGATGACGGTGAAGCGGGCACGATAGACGATGCTTCCCCAGCTGGCGAACACTGATCAACTCCTACTCGGCAACACTTTTTCGCCCGATAAGCAGGGCGGAAAGCGGTCGGAACGGCTGCAACCAGGCGCCCTCGTCGGGCAAAGTATCCAGGCTTACCCGCGGCAGAGGCTCGCGGAAGACACCGGGAATGTCCTCGAGATCGACGAAGTCCAGGACGTCGGACGACACAGCCCAGCTGGCGTGCTCGCGGAATCCGAGTACCTGAACCGGAATGCCGGTCGCTGCGATGTCTTCCAACGGTTCGCGGAATGCTTGACCGTCGGCGGACGCGACCATGATTCCGGCCAGTCCCTCGCCGTACCGCAGAGCGATGTGCTCGAGCATGTCTGAATCGACATCGCTGTCCTCATCGACCTTCGGCTTGGCGAACACCGCAAAACCCACGTTACGCAACGCTTCGACCCACGGGCGCACAACGTCGGCGCTGCCGGTGGCGATATTCGTGAAGACGGTCGCTTCGGGTTCGAGATTGCCGGACTCACGCGCGGACAGTTCAGCGGTCCGTGAAAGTAGCCAACGTCCGAGGGCGTCGAATCGTGGCCGGTAGGCGGCGGTAGGGCGGCCACCGAGGATGGCGCCGAGACCCATGTCCAGGTTGGGGGCATCCCACACCAGGAGGACCCGCTTGGGGTGGCGGGAGTCACGACCGAGGTCGAGGGGAGATCCTGACGACTCGAGGTCGTCGGATAGCTGTTCGCTGACGCTCATGCTCTGATCTTCCCCCATATAAGCTCGGTAATTGCACTTCCGACCTTATGGGCCTTGTCTTCGAACTTCGTGACAGGGCGCTCGTGAGTCATCGGGGATTCCCAGTCGAGTGCGCTCAAGAGCGGTTCGGCGTTTCCGGTTTCTTCGATCCACTCAGCGTATTCGGCGTGGTCGGTGGCAACGTGGAGGACTCCGCCGGGCTTGAGGCGATTGGCGATCAACGAGAAAGTCGGAGCCTGCAACAGGCGACGCTTGTGATGACGAGCCTTGGGCCACGGATCCGGGAAGAACACCCGCACACCCGTCAGCGACTCGGGGGCAATCATGTTTTCCAGTACATCCATCGCGTCGCCGCGCAGGACGCGGACGTTCGGGATCTCTTCGCGTTCGACCTGCTGGAGGAGTTGCGCGAGCCCGGGGCGGTAGACCTCGATGGCGATGAGATTGACGTGCGGTTCGGCTTTGGCCATCGCAGCGGTGGCGGTTCCGGTGCCCGATCCGATCTCGATGATCAGCGGAGCGTCACGTCCGAACCAGGCGGTCGCATCGAGGGGAGTGTCGGACACATCGGCACCGATAAGCGGCCACTGACGGTCCCATGACTTCTGCTGTGCGTCGGTCAGCGCACCCCTGCGCGAACGGAAACTTGTCACGCGCGGATGGAGACGGGAACCCTTGGAGTCTTCCGTCTCGCCCGCGTTCGGGGTTGGCAGTGCGTGCTGATCGGCTTCGTTCACGCGTCCATTGTCACGCATGACTGCCATATAGCGCAGACGGGTCTGAAGTTCGAGTTGAGACTTTCTGGGAAAATTCCGGAGAACGGCCCGTCAAATCGGACAGCTGAACGCGAGATGACCTGCCAGGAACAGCCGTGTCGTCGTAAACCTGACAGAATCTGCCCAGCACGACGGGGAACGTGGGGTGGGGATGAACACAGGGGAAAATGTGAAGGCGTGGGCTCGGATTGTGCCCGCAGTCTCACTGGACGACGCATGTATGGCGCCGATGGACGAACTGCGACGGCTTGCTTACCGGTTGATGTCGATCGATCAGCACGCAGCGGAGACGGTGCATTCGATAGTCGGATCGCTGACCGCACCGTTGCAGGTATTGGTTGCCGGTCGTAGTGGAGTCGGACGGTCCGCGGTGACCCGATTACTCGAGAGTGATCCCTTCGCGAGCCATCGGGTGGGAGGCGCGCCGGTGATTCCGACGGAGACGAGAGCCTTCGACGTGCCCGGTGCGACAGATCCGGATCTGAGCAGCCACTGTGTTGTGATCGTCGTAGTCGATGCGATCCGAGACGCGGACCGACGCGCAGTCGGCCGGGTGTCCGATCACTGCCTTGCAGTTCTGAACAAGGCCGACCACATCGGTGACGGGTGGGAGGACGCGCTGGCACGTGCGTCCGAGATTTCCGGTGAGGTCTCCGCCGTCACAGTTCCTCTGGTCGCGTTGACCGGACAAGGCCGGGAAGCGCTCTTCGATGAGTTGTCGCCGATTCTCGAGCTGTGGTGGTGGCGCAGAGTAGACGGAATTCGATCGATACTGGCGCGTGTCGCTGCCGGCGCCGAGGCGGGGGAGTCGGCCGGTGCCAGAGACGAGGTCGAAAAGTATCTCCGGACTGATTCCGGGCTGATCTTTGCCGCGACAGGTGCGCTGACGCGTCCGGAACTGCGTGAATTTGGGGCAGGTGCACCTCCGACACCGACCACAACCGAGGACGCGCGCAGGTGCGCGCAGTGGTGGGGCGGGCCGACGCAACGCGAGCATTCCGCCTGGGCCGACGCGATATCGCTGGTCCACCGGGCGTATGTCAGGCGGTGGGTGCTTCTCGGCGGCGAGCGAGACAGCACGGAGGTGAGCGCGTGAGCGATGTGGCTTCGGTTCTGCCGGTGGTGGTTCATCCTGTGGTGCGGAGATGGAACCCAGCCGGGTTGTCCGGCGATGTCGATGTGGCGTGGGCGGATGAATCATCAAGTAATGCAAGCGTTTTTGTTCTCGGACTGCCACGATGTGGTCGCGAAGACGTGGAAAGACACCTTCGCGCGGCGGGCGGATATACGAGCGTCGATCACGCCAGTGATTCCATCATCGTATTGCTGGTGGTCGACGCGGCAAGCGTGATCGGGCGCGAAGAATTGGAGTTGCTCGACGAATCCGGGGTTGGCGGCCTGCCGTTTGTGGTTGTGATGACCAAAACGAACGTGAACCCCGACTGGGAATCGGTGCGCGACCGCGACCATCGAATTCTTGCAGATCACAGCGATATTTACGGTGGGGTGCCAATCATCGCCTTGTCCGAACGTGGTGGAGTCGCACCGCTGTTCGACGTCATCGACGCAGTTCGCCGACGTGCCGTATCGCAACCCGGCGGCGGTGTGATCGCCGAAACCCGACGGATGATCGACCTCGAGATCCGAAACCTGCGCGAGAGCGATCCCGGTGCTGACCTGCGAGCTGAGCGCACCGGGTTGCTCACCGACCGCGACGGTCGACGTAGCGAACGACTGGCTCAGATGCGGAGCAGGCTCCAGCGAGCGCGAGCCGAACTTTCGCAGCAGATCGCGGACACCTCTCGAACTACGGTGGCGTCGGCGCGACTGTGGATCGAGGAGTCCTCCCGCAGCGAACTCGACAGTTTGCCGGGACGTCTGCAACACGAAGTCGAGAGCTGCACAGTGGCTTTCGACGCTGCGATAGCCACCGCGGTCGGAATCGGCGAACGGGGCGGGAGCGCCGCGCTCCCACATTTTCCCGATGGTCCGGCAATACGGCCGCGTGGAAACGAAGAGCGCATCACCGTGTTGGTCGGTGCCTCGGCGGGGCTCGGTTTGGGGCGGATCGCGGTCATTCCGCTGGAGATGGTGCCGGCCCTCGATATCGCGAGCATTCCGGTAACTCTGGTGCTCGGCGCCACTGCGGCGTGGTGGTTGAGCCGCGCGAGAGGCGTTGCAGCAGATCGGGCGCACGCTCGTGCGTGGCTGGTGGAAACGATGGCCACCGTCCGAGCGCAATGGGAGCAGCGCGCGCTGAACGGACTCCTTGACGCAGAAGTGGATCTGGGGAGCGCGATCCTGGCGGAGAGTCGTGAGCTGGTTGCGTCGGCGCAAGCGCGAATTGCGGAGATCGACATCGAGCTCCGAGAACTGGGACAGGCACGTTCCGGACAATTGGCCGCGTGTGAACGTGACCTGGCCGTTTTGAACGGCGCCGGGGCCTGAACGAGTTGTCCACAGGCCCCGATTTTTGTCGGTTAATGTCGACGAAAATCTGGTAGTACTGATGAATCTCGGTAGGGGTTGCCGGGAGAAGCGACCAGCAAGATCAAGCACAGGGGGAAGTAATGGACGGACTACTGATCACAGCCGGCGTCGTCGACACGGGGCAGTGCGACGTGGTGGCCGATCATTTATCGGCGGATGGCATCGACCCGGCGACGTTCGGACCGGGCGCGGGGGCTGTCGACGTCGGGGACCTGACGACAACGCTCGACGCGTTCGATCTGGACGGCGATGGGATCGTCGACAGTCGGGTCGTGTCGACCGACGGTTCCGACAGTGATGGTGCTGCCATCGTTGTCGTCTCGGATTTCGATCGTGACGGCGTTGCCGACCGCGTGACGACGGTGGAGTCGGACGGAGACTTCGCGGGGTGGGAATGTCACCGAGACGAACAAGGCGTATTGGTGTGGGATCGCACCGATTCTGGCACCCTGTGACACGTGAAGTAGGCACTGAGTGACGTGCGTAAAGGACCGTTCGCCTTGCGATCCGGGACCGTTTGCCTCTATTGGAAGCCGGGTACGCGTTGTGGATACACCATCTGAATCGTTTCTGTGACATTTCTGACCGCACCCGATTACCTGCAGGTGAACAGCCAGCGTTAACCTCAGTACATAGGACACCCGGCGTCCGTGAATTCCACGTGAGTGGATGACGCGGCTGGACCCCGTCGAGAGGGGGACACCGGGATCGACTGGTATCGGGGCGCTGCAGTTCGCATCCGGTGTCACGAGAACCCGGTTCCGGCTCACCCCAGGAGAGTTTGATGACCTCAGCGACCATTCCCGGTCTCAACGGAACTGACGGCACGCCCCCCACGCAGCACAAGGAATTGCTTGCATGGGTGCAAGAGGTTGCCGAACTCACCCAGCCCGCTCGTGTCGTCTTTGCAGACGGCTCGGACGAAGAGTGGGACCGGCTTACCAACAAGCTGGTCGAGGCAGGCACTTTCACGCGCCTCAACGACGAGAAGAAGCCGAACTCGTTCCTCGGTAATTCCGATCCTTCCGATGTGGCTCGCGTCGAATCGCGCACCTACATCTGCTCGAAGGAAGAAATCGACGCAGGCCCCACCAACAACTGGATGGACCCGTCGGAGATGCGCACCCTCATGGGTGGCCTGTACAGCGGTTCCATGCGTGGACGCACAATGTACGTCGTGCCGTTCTGCATGGGTCCTCTCGATGCCGAGGATCCGAAGCTGGGCGTCGAGCTCACGGACTCCGAGTACGTCGTTGTCTCCATGCGCGTCATGACCCGCATGGGCAGCAAGGTTCTCGAGAAGCTCGGCACCGACGGATTCTTCGTCAAGGCACTGCACTCGTTGGGCGCTCCGCTCGCCGATGGCGAAGCCGACGTTGCGTGGCCGTGCAACGACACCAAGTACATCACTCACTTCCCCGAGGATCGTGAGATCTGGAGCTTCGGTTCCGGCTACGGCGGAAACGCTCTCCTGGGCAAGAAGTGCTACTCGCTGCGTATCGCTTCCGCAATGGCGCACGACGAGGGCTGGCTGGCCGAGCACATGCTCATCCTCAAGCTGATTTCCCCCGAGGACAAGGCGTACTACATCGCGGCGGCATTCCCGTCCGCGTGTGGCAAGACCAACCTCGCGATGATCCAGCCGACCATTCCCGGATGGCGCGCCGAGACCCTCGGTGACGACATCGCGTGGATGCGTTTCGGTGACGACGGACAGCTGTACGCCGTCAACCCCGAGTTCGGTTTCTTCGGCGTGGCACCGGGCACCAACTGGTCCTCGAACCCCAACGCGATGCGCACCATCGACCAGGGCAACACGGTCTTCACCAACGTTGCACTGACCGACGACGGCGACGTCTGGTGGGAAGGCCTCGAAGGCGATCCGCAGCACCTGATCGACTGGAAGGGCAACGAGTGGACGCCCGAGTCCGGTACGCAGGCCGCTCACCCCAACTCGCGTTACTGCACCCCGATGTCGCAGTGCCCGATCATGGCTCCCGAGTGGGACGACCCGAAGGGCGTGCCGATCTCGGCAATCCTGTTCGGTGGACGTCGTAAGACGACGGTTCCGCTGGTCACCGAGGCTCGCGACTGGCAGCACGGCGTCTTCATGGGTGCCACGGTCGGCTCCGAGCAGACCGCAGCAGCCGAAGGCCAGGTCGGTACGGTTCGCCGCGACCCGATGGCAATGCTTCCGTTCCTCGGCTACAACGTGGGCGATTACTTCCAGCACTGGATCGACCTCGGCAAGTCTGCCGACGAGTCCAAGCTGCCCAAGGTCTTCTACGTGAACTGGTTCCGCCGCGGCGACGACGGACGCTTCCTGTGGCCAGGCTTCGGTGAGAACTCTCGCGTCCTGAAGTGGATCGTCGAGCGTATCGAGCACAAGGCTGCCGGAATCGACACTCCGATCGGCGTCGTTCCCACGGGATCGGCTCTCGACATCGACGGCCTGGACGTGTCGGATGCCGACATCACCGAGGCTCTCGCTGTGAACATCGACGAGTGGAAGGCCGAGATCCCGCTGATCGAGGAGTGGTTCGACTTCGTCGGCGAGAAGCTGCCTACCGGGATCCGTGACGAGTTCGAAGCTCTGAAGCAGCGCCTGGGCTGAGTCCCTCGCTATTTCTGTTCTTGTGTGACCCGAATGCCGCATCTGATCGATCGGATGCGGCATTCGGCGTTCCGGCGGATATTTTCGGGTAGTTCTGGGGTCTTAACCGGCCCGGTTGAGCTATAGGACACATCGAATGATGCAATAACCTCATCAAGGAAACGACCCGGTCGACACTGCGGCCGCATGGAGGTACGGAAATGACCGGAATTTACAACGATGTCACCGAGTTGGTCGGGCGCACCCCGCTGGTGCGACTCAACCGCTTGACCGAGGGACTCGGAGCGCAGGTTGTAGCGAAGCTCGAGTTCTACAACCCGGCCAACAGCGTCAAGGACCGTATCGGTGTGGCGATCATCGACGCAGCCGAGAAGTCCGGCGCTCTCAAGCCCGGCGGAACCATCGTCGAGGGAACCAGCGGCAACACCGGTATCGCACTCGCCATGGTCGGTGCTGCTCGCGGCTACAAGGTCATCTTGACCATGCCGGAGACGATGTCCACCGAGCGTCGCGTCATGCTGCGCGCGTACGGCGCCGAGATCGTGCTGACCCCGGGTGCCGACGGAATGGCAGGCGCAGTTGCCAAGGCCAAGGAAATTGTCGAGCAGACCGAAAACGCCGTATCTGCCAACCAGTTCGGTAACCCGGCGAACCCCGCCATCCACGAGGCCACCACCGGCGAAGAGGTATGGGCGGACACGGACGGTGCCATCGACATCTTCGTCGCCGGTATCGGTACCGGTGGAACTCTCACCGGCGTCGGCCGGACCCTCAAGTCGCGCAAGCCCGGCGTCAAGATCGTCGGCGTCGAGCCTGCTGATTCGCCGATCCTGACCGGTGGCCAGCCTGGCCCCCACAAGATCCAGGGCATCGGCGCGAACTTCGTGCCCGACGTCCTCGATCGTGAGATCTACGACGAGATCGTCGACGTCAAGTTCGACGACGCAGTCACCACCGCCCGCGCATTGGGCACCGACGAGGGCATCCTCGGCGGCGTCTCCTCCGGAGCCAACGTCTGGGCCGCGCTCGAACTGGCGAAGCGTCCCGAGAACGCCGGCAAGTTGATTGTTGTCGTCGTGCCCGACTTCGGTGAGCGTTACATCTCCACCCCGCTGTTCGAACACATCCGGGACTGAGGTTCGTGAGTATCCTCGGCGTCATTCGCGAGGACCTGCAGGCTGCGCGCGGTCAGGATCCTGCCGCGCGCAGCAATGTGGAGAATGCCCTCGTTTACTCAGGGCTGCATGCCATCTGGTCGCATCGGATCGCGCACAAGATGTGGGCTGTGCCCGCTCTGCGCGGCCCGGCGCGGGTGTTGTCTCAGCTGACACGTTTTGCCACCGGCATCGAGATCCATCCCGGCGCGACCATCGGTCGACGGTTTTTCATCGACCACGGCATGGGCGTCGTGATCGGGGAGACTGCTGAGATCGGTAACGATGTCATGCTGTATCACGGTGTCACGCTCGGGGGTCGATCACTCGAGCAGGTCAAGCGTCATCCGACGCTCGGCGATCGGGTCACCGTGGGTGCGGGCGCCAAGATCTTGGGGCCCGTTGTCATCGGCGAGGGCAGCGCTATCGGTGCCAATGCCGTTGTGACGCGCGATGTTCCGGCAGATTCCATTGCAACGGGTATTCCCGCAGTGGCTCGGCCGCGGACCGCCAAGGAGAAGTTGGTGGATCCGAACAGCTACATCGATCCTGCGATGTACATCTGAACCCTGTTCTCTCGGTGGCCGCCCCTCGTTTCGTCGGTGGGGCGGCCACCGGCGTCTGATCAGGCTCGCGTCAGGCGCCACCCGCGACGCCCGAGTACGGCGGCGGTCAGAGCGCCCAAGGCTGCTCCGATGAACGGGAAACTGGCAAGCATGAACCAATTCCTCGTCGGATTGGATTGAGAATCGAAGTAGAGGTTCAGCGACGACTCGTAATCCCGACTCATCTGCACACCAGTTAGCGGTGCGTACCCTCCCTGGAACACGATGTTGTCGTCCGAACTGGTCATCACGTCGATCGCAACGCCCACCAAGGGAATTCCTCCGACGACAAATCCCAGAACCATGAGTACAACGACAAGTACGCGCATCAACCGAGAGTATCGGCTTTCAGGCGGTGATCGACGGCTCGTCCGGTGTCGAGAGCGTCAGGATTGCCCGCACGACGCGTGGACTCCTCTCGAGTGTGCGCTCGAGGTCGCGCAGCGTGTGGGCTACTCGCGATTCGGCGTAGTCCCCGACGAGGTCGATGCTGGCAACCAGGTACACCTGCCGTGGTCCCAGGTATTCCATGCGCAGGAACGTGATTCGGTTGACATCGGGTAGCTGTGTCAGTGCTTTGACGGCTGCGCCGCGCAGGGTCGGTGACGCTTCCTCGCCGACCAGGAATCGTCGGTTGCGGTCGATCAGGATGATCGCGATGACGCCCAGGAGGATGCCGACGAAGATGGATCCCAGTGCGTCAGGGATCGGTGAGCCGGTGATCTGGTGCAGCAGGACGCCGGCAAAGGCAATGACCAAACCGATAAGTGCCGCAGCATCTTCGGCGAATACGGCCCGGGTTGTGGGGTCGGACGTGGTGAGGGCTTGGGTGAGAACGTCGCTGTTGACGGCCGTGGCTTCTGCCCGCAATTGGTTGTAGGCCTGACGGAACGAGATGCCCTCGAGGATGAACGAGACTCCGAGGACCGCGTAGGCAACTCCGAAATCGGTGGCTGGCTCCGAATGGAACAGTTCCTGGATTCCGTGGGTGATCGACACTCCGGCGCCGAGCGCAAAGAGTCCGAGGGCCGCGAACATCGACCAGATATACGCCTCGCGGCCGTAGCCGAGGGGGTGTTCGCGATCGGGTACGCGTTTGGATCGTCGGTTGGCGATCAGGAGCAGGATCTCGTTGCCGGTGTCGGCCCACGAGTGTGTGGCTTCGGCAACCATCGACGCTGATCCGGTGATGATCGCGGCCGCTGTTTTTGCCCCGGCAATCAGGGCATTTGCGGCAAACGCTAGTACAACGGTGGTGGTGCTCTCGTCGGCCGATGCTTCGGTTTCGGTGGTCACGGAGCTAAGGCTAGGCCCGTGCGGACGGTTTTGTGTGGTGACTGTCGTTCGGATAGCCGTCCACATGCTGAAACCCGCTGAGTCGGGCTAGCACTCAGCGGGTTTCCGGTGGCTATCCCGGCGTCCTGGCTCAGGAACCGAAGGGAAGGGTTCCCGGCGGGATTTGGTATCCACTGCTGCCGACGGAGGCGCTGCCCCAGAGTGCGAGGAAAGCGTTGATGGCGTTGGTGAGCATATGAATGTCCTTTGTGAGACGACTGATTCGCTTTCGACGGTACCGGGTGGATCTGAGGATTCGCTGACAGTCGGCACTGTCCCGTCACCGGATTCCTTGGCTCACTGAACTTGATCTTCGGCACCTGACCTTCCCGACCATGCGTGCGTTGTCAGTGCAGGCACTGTCGATAACATTGTCCTCCAAATCCTTTCGTAGGGGTGGAGGCGTCAGTTTCAGAAGACGGCTGCGGGGTGACCTGCGATTTTGGTGCCGCGTGCAGTCGTCTTTTGATATTCGGTGTTCAGAAGTGCTGTGCGCCAACTGTCTAATTGGCCTTGCGGATCAGAGCTGTCAATGGTTCTGCTGAACAGATCCCTAGATGGCGCTCAAATAGCAGCCACTTCGTTCTCGACAAGATGTCGGTAGAGGGTGGCGCGGAGGCGGCACCTACGTGTCCTGGACCACCCCTACCACGCCCACTGGGCTGACCTTCGGTACTAGTAACCCCGCCGCCGGAACCTTATTTTCGATTGGTGTCACCACCGTGACCTGCCCTGTCACCAGCCTGATGCCTACCAACGATCTGTCGACAGGTTTGGGCACCTTCACTGTCACCAAAGCCTCCAGCTTTGCCGACCGCACCCAACTCGCCATGCTCGCCGTTGCCGGCACCCCCTTCATCTACACCATCAATGTCACCGGAACTCCCGCCCCGTCGGTGGGAGTCACTGCAGGTGTACTACCGGCTGGGCTCACCTTCACCGGCGAGGTCCTGTCCGGGACACCCACCGCCGCAGGAATATTCACGCTTACCCTCACCGCCAATGGCGCTGGTACTCCGGCAACGTTTACGGTCACTGTGACAGTCGCCTCGGCCGCTGACGCTCCCGAACTGCCAGCGACCGGATCCCTCGGATCGATCTCTCTTCGGCAGCTGACCTTCCGACCCGTACCGACACACTGACGTTGCCTCCGCCCTCCGGGGTGGAGGCAACGTCAGTGTGTCTGGGACTTGTCTCACCAATTCAGTGTCTCAGAAACGAACGAATCGGAGACAACACCAACCAGCGCATAAGTATCCATGGCGTGCCGTCCGCCCCCATGGGCGTAGGACGTTCGCCCTCATTCGCTCGGGAATTTGCCACAGAACTGCATTCATCAACGCGAATGTCTTCTATGTTCAATTTTCGTGGTTGCTTTCCGTAGCCGCCCCGCACCCGTGCGGATTCTGCCGGAAAGAGCACACCACCATGACACGAACCGAGCATCGGCACCCGCCTCGACGAACGACCCGCGCACCGATCACCGCCGCACTCGGCGGGGTTGTTCTCGTCGCGTCGGCGATGTTCGGGACTGCTGTCGGACCCGCCGCCGCAGTAGTCGAAACCCCCGTCCAGATCATCACCAGAGTGTGCGGGAACTACGTCCCCAACCCCAACTCCATCGTCTTTACCAAGTGTTCCAACAAGTACCTGACCGGTATGAACCTGGACGGCGTGAACCTGGATTACGCGAACCTGATCGACGCGAACCTGACCGGCGCGAGCCTATCCGGCGCGAGCCTGTCCTTCGCGTACATGTCCGGCACGTACCTGTCCGGCGCGGACCTGAACGTAGCGACCCTGAACGGCGCGGACCTGTCCGGCGCGGACCTGTCCGGCGCGACCCTGACCGACGCGACCCTGACCGACGCGTGGATGTACGCCGCGTGGATGTACGGCGCGAACCTGACCGGCGCGACCCTGACCGGCGCGCAGATGTTCGGCGCGAACCTGACCAACACGAACCTGACCAGCGCGAACCTGACCGGCGCGAACCTGACAGACGCGGTCCTGAGCGGCGCGAACCTGACCGGCAGCAGCGTCATTCCCGGCAACGTCTCCGTACCCGCGATATCCGCGGACGGCGCCACCGCCACCTGGACCGCCCCCACACTCCCTATCGGAGTGACCGTCAACTCCTGTGACCACGCCTCCGGAACACAGTTCCCGATCGGCCCCACCCTCGTGACGTGCACCGTCGGCACCGAGATCGGCACCGGCACCGGCACCTTCACCGTCAACGTCACCCAAGCTCCCGCTTTCACCGACACCGCGCCCGTCGCCTTGACCGGGACCGTCGGAACCGAACTCACCCACACCTTCACAGCCACCGGAACCCCCAACCCGACTCTCACCGTCACCGGTCGACCCACCTGGCTCACCCTCACCAACGGAGTTGTCACCGGGACACCCCCCGTCGCCGGTAGTTTTCCGTTCACCGTCACCGCCACGAACGGCACCGCCCCCGACGCCACCTTGCAGGTGACGGTCAATGTCACTGCCGCACCGGTGATCGACCCGCCGGCGACCGGATCGCTGGGCTCGATCTTCGGCAGTTGAGCGTTCCAACCCGTACCGACATCCTGATCACGTTGCCCGCCGCCCCGCAGGGACGGCGGGCAACGTCGTTTCGGGGACTTGTCTCACCAATCAATGCCTCGTAACCGAACGAATGTTGGACATAGCGGCTTCGATAGGAACACCCGATCAATTCTCGGACTCGAGGTTCAGCGGCCAGGCAGGGAACGACTCAGTGGTGGTGCTTCCGCCGAGCGCGCAGCCGTCTTCTTAGAAAATGCAGTCGTCGTCTGAGACTGACAGGCACCCATTTCACAACGTTGGCACCCGTTCCGGCAGGTCGGAACGGGTGCCAACTGTCAGCAAAGGGCGATTGCCCCGGGGTAGGTCAGCTCGTGTAGCCGGGCGGCATGAGCACGGACTTGGTCTCGCAGAAGGCTTCGAGGCCCTCCGGTCCGTTCTCGCGGCCGATGCCGGAATTCTTGTAACCGCCGAACGGTGAGCCGGCGTCGAAGGCATACCAGTTGATCGCGTAGGTGCCCGTACGGATTTGCGCGGCAATCTCGAGGCCGTGATCGATGTCGGTGGTCCAGACGGATCCGGCGAGGCCGTAGTCGGAATCGTTGGCGATCTTGACGGCCTCGTCCTCGGAGTCGTACGGAATCACCGAGAGTACGGGTCCGAAGATCTCCTCGCGGGCGATGGTCATGGAGTTGTCGACGTCGGCGAAGATGGTCGGCTCGACGTACCAGCCCTTGTCGAGTCCCGCGGGACGGCCGCCGCCGAGGACCAGTCGAGCGCCCTCTTCCTTACCCTTGGCGATGTAGCCTTCGACGCGGTCGCGCTGCTTCTCGGAGATCAGCGGGCCGAGCTGAGATGCCGGATCGGACGGATCGCCGACGGCCATGTAACCGGCCGCGGTCTTGAGACCCTCGATGACCTCGTCGTAACGTGAACGGGGAGCGAGGATTCGGGTCTGCGCGACGCACGCCTGACCGGTGTTCATGAGGCCGGACATGACGAGCATCGGCATTCCGGCGGCGAGATCGGCGTCCTCGAGGATGATGGCGGCGGACTTGCCACCGAGTTCGAGGGAACAGCGCTTGAGGTTCTGCGCGGCGATCGCGCCGATCTTGCGGCCGACGGCGCTGGAGCCGGTGAAGGTGATCTTGTCGATGTCAGGATGCGAGACCAGGTATTCGCCGGTCTCGGCTCCGCCGGGGAGCACGGAGATGACGCCGGCGGGAACGCCTGCCTCAGCGAAGATCTCCGCGATCACGTGTACCGAGAGCGGTGACTCGGGAGCCGGCTTGAGCAGGACGGTGCAGCCGGCGAGCAGTGCGGGGGCCAGCTTGTTGATCGCGAGGAACAGCGGAACGTTCCAGGCGAGAACCGCTGCGACAACACCAACGGGTTCGCGGGTGACCTTGGTCTGCCCGAAGACGCCAGTGCGCTTTTCCTCCCACGCGAACTTGTCGGCCAGTTCGGAGTAGAAGCCGAGAGTCGCCATCGACGGGGTCTGCTGCATCATGCCGACCATGGCGGGCGGCTGTCCCATCTCGTTGGAGATGAGCTGGTTGAGATCTGCACTGCGCTCTTCGAGGAGCTTGGCGGCCTTCGCGAGGATCGCGCCCCGCTCGGCCGGTGTGGTCTTGGCCCACGGTCCGTTGTCGAAAGCGTTGCGCGCAGCGGAGACTGCGGCGTCGATGTCTGCCGGAGCGGCGACAGGACAGCTTCCGACGCGCTCCTCCGTTGCCGGTGAGAACACCTCGAGAATCTGGTCGGTCGCGGGTGCTACCCACTCGCCGCCGATGTAGAGCTTGTCGTAGTTCGTCATCACAATCTTTCCTCGGTGTTGTCGGTCTCGCGCTCTGGCGCCATATCGATGAAACTGGTGAAGCCGTAACGCTCATGGGGTCCGATGGCAGCGACTTCGAAAAGCCCCGTGCCGTCGAAGGTTTCATTCCCCTCGGTGAGATGGAACTTGCTGAGGTTGTCCACGGGGGAGAACATGCGCTGCATGGGTTCGAATTCGTGGACCTTGTGCCGCAGGCCTTGGACAACCAGTTCGCCTTGCCACATACCGTGGCGCCAGTCCTGCTCGAGGCCGTACCCGGTGCCGATGCCGATGTGGTTGGCCAGCAACAGTTCACAGTCGACGGTCAGGACCTCTCCGCTGGGGCGGTGGAAAGTGAGGGTGGCTCCGGTGACGTCGCGGGTGGCGGGGCAGAAGATCAGGTTGTGCTCGGGCCTGCCGAGCCATTCCGGATCGCTTCCTTCCTCCGGCCGGATTCGCATCGCTTCCTCGACGATGCGACGGCCTTGCTCGTCTTCCTGCATGATGACCGAGATGGTGAACTCGTCGAATTGCATGACTGAGTAGACCCAGAAGAAGTTCTGGATACCGTCGACGGCGCGTCGGCCGGGTGGTTCGGCTTCACCGACCGGGCGCACTCCCCAGGAGCGGTCGCGATTGCCGCGCCAGCTGTCGGGGTCGACCGCGATTTCTTCCCCGTCGACAGTGAGTTGGCCGGTCCACGTTCCGGTCTGCAGGAAGCGGGACGTGTCGAAGGTGATGCGTTCGAGCTGGCGTCGAAAGTGCTTGGGCTCGAGTGCCGCTGGGATGGTGGCGTCGAAGGTGATGTCGAAGGAGAGGTCGTATTCGCTGCCGGGTTCGAGAACGACACGCAGTTTCTGCAGACCTTCCAGGACCTCGATGCGCAGTGGTCCGACCGTGGTGTCGGTGCGATCGGCGCCCAGAGCTTTCGACATGCGGGCCACGATGTGATGATCGCCGTGACGCAGGACCGCGAATCCGTCCATGACACCGAGATTGGGGTACTGGCCGAGACCGACGATCAGGAAGGTCTCCGCACTACCCAGGGGATAGCAGTTGAAGTAATAGCGGTCGTAGAAGTTTCGGTCCGAGGTGGCGACGTGGCGGACCGGTTCCGCGATCTGGTGAATGGGGTAATCGTCCATCGGCGACAACATCGTCACTTCACCCTCTCCCAGTAGGTGCCGTCGAGCATCGCAGCGAGCGATGCGCGGTGCATGATCATGTCGTCGGGGTCGGCGGGTTGCTCGGCTTGCCCGAAAGCTATGGCGCGAGCCTGAATTCGCCACATGATTACCGCCTGGCGCAGCGCTGCGTAGGTGACGTAGAACTCGAGATCGTGTGGCGTGTGACCGGTGATGTCGGCGTAGGTTGCGGCAATGTCCGGCAGTCGCAGGAAGTCAGGCAGCCCGGGCAGGTTGGCCAACCCGGCGATGTCCTCGAAGAACCGGTGCAGGAACGCCATCCAACCCAGGTCCATCTCACGGGGGCCGAGAGTTGCCATTTCCCAGTCAAGTACGGCGACCGGGGTGAAGTCCTGGTACATGACGTTGCCGATGCGTGAGTCGCCCCAACAGAGCACGGCCGGCGAATCGTCGGCGGGATTGTGTGCTTCGACCCAGTCGAGAGCGCGTTCGATGAGCGGCGATCTGACGCCGTCTTTCACGACCCATTCGTAGTATCCGCGCTGCTCGGCGATGTGCGCCGAGAATGCCTCTCGTGCAGTGGTTCCCGAATTCGGGAGTCGGAGGAAGTCGAAACGCTCACAAGGCTTGTCGATGGCGTGCAATTGAGCCAGGACGTCGACCGAGTTCTGCTGCAGGGTCTTTCGCTGCGCCGCGGACGCCTCGGTGACCCACGATCCGAAGTTGTACGGCATGACGTCTGGCGGCACGTCACCGGAGATTCGTTCCATGACGAAGAACGGTGCACCCAGCGCGTCGGCGTCGGACTCCGACCAGTACACCGCAGGGACAGGCACGGCAGAGTGCTCGCGCACCTGCGCCATGGTGCGGAACTGGGATTCGAGGTCGTAGGTCGGAAACACCGGCATGGTGGTCTCAGCCGGGGCGACACGGGCGACCAGCGGATGATGATCGCCGTCCCAGGTTGCGTCGAAGAGGATGGTTTCGCTCGACATGCCGTTGGCTGCGGGCAGGGTGACGTCGGCGACGGTCACGGTGGATCCGGCCGGCACCTTCCCGGCCATCCAGCGTTCCAAGCGTTCACGGAGGTCTTCGGTATCGCGGAGGGAATCACTTGGTCGGGCGACCTGGGCGTGATGCTCGGCTTCGGTCGAGGAAACATCTGGGCTCACGGTCACCTCCTTCCCGCTTGTGTCACGCGCACTGCCCGTAACGGTGTGAGTCAGAACACTAAAACACGTTACAGAAATTGGGAACAGGTGGCACCCGTTTAGTGGGACTCCCTGCGGATTTCTCAGGGAAGAACGCGTGTCAGATGGCAGCGACGAGCGACAGGAGCCCTGCGCCGGTCAGCGTTCCGTGCTCGCCCAACTCGGCCGGGACGATTCTCAGGTCCTCGATGAACGACAAACGGGCATGTCGGGCAGCCGATTCTCGGAGTGGTATCCACAAGGGCTCGCCGGATTGGGCAAAACCACCGCCCACCACCGCAAGATTCACATCCAGCAGTGCCGCAGCCGATGCGATGGCAACTCCCAGCGCAGTTCCGGCGCGATGCAGCGCAGCACGGGCGCGCGCGTCGCCGCGGCGGGAGTCGTCGGCAAGTTCGAGGCCGGTGGTGCCGGTCCACCCCTGAATGCGAGCCCAACGAACCGCTGCCGGACCGCTCGCAACCGTCTCGAGGCAGCCGACGCCACCGCACGAGCAGAGTTCGTCGGTTCCGGGAACAACAAGATGCCCGATGTGGCCGGCATTTCCCGTGCGACCCGGCGCGATGTGACCGCCCAGAACAACTCCGCCGCCGACGCCGGTGGAGACGACCAGGCTCAACAGGTCTGGGGTTCCGCGCCCGGCGCCGTGGTGATGTTCGGCCAGTGCGGCGGCCGCTCCGTCCATGGCCAGCGCGATTCGAGTACCAGGAAAGAGGGCACCTACAGCGTCGACCAGTGCGAATCCGGACGCCCACTCGTTGATATTGATGGGGGCGACAACCCCGCTGACGGTATCGACCGGCCCGGCGCAGGCGATTCCGACGCCGTCAACCGCGCGTCCGTCGGCGATGCTCTGCAGTAGCGACGCGCACGCTGCCCAGGCGCCCGTTTCCGGTGTGGGAACCGTGCGGAATTCGGGAACCCGGCCGTCCTCGGAAGCCACGCCGGCAGCCATCTTGGTGCCGCCGACGTCGAGGGCGAGGCGAATCATGTCAACGCTTCTCGAGAACCACGACGAGGTTGCTCACGAGGAATTCGCGAAGGCCGGGAACGCGAACCATCCACCACGCCCAGGACGGGTGATACCGGGGGATCGCGGCGAGCAGGGTGCCTTGGTCTGTTCCACGGGCCCAGCGCAAGCCGTCGGTGGCACCCACCTTGAACAGGGACTCCCCGTATTTGTTCTTCGGTTCGCGGCCGGTTGTGCGGCGATACCGTTTGGCTGCGTATTCACCGCCGAACGCGTGCCACGGCCCGGTCTCGTGCCCGCCGAACGGACCCCACCACAGGGTGTACGAGAGGACCATCAGTCCGCCGGGTTTGGTGACGCGCAGCATTTCCTCCGCCATGAGCCACGGTTCGCTGACATGTTCGGCCACGTTCGAGGAGAAGCAGATATCGACCGACGAGTCCCGGAACGGCAAAGCCAGCCCGGATCCGCGCACCGCGCCGCCGACGGTCAAGCCTGCGGCGTGCATCTCCGACGGATCGGGTTCGACCGGGATGTAGCGGGCACCGGCAGCTTGGAACACTTCTGCGAAGTAGCCGGGTCCGCCGCCGACATCGAGGACGGTGAGGCCGTCGAGCGTGTGGCCGGTGTGACCTTCATGCAGGTCGGAGATCAATTCGACGGAATCGCGAGCGAGTGCGCCGTAGAAGATATCTGGTGCGGTCTGCTCGTGACGGAAGTCGCTGAGCAAGCTGACGGATCGTTTGAGGGTCGCCCGTCGGCCGAAAATGCGGGTCACTGCGGGCTTGGTCACGAGAATCAACTTTAGCGACCGCGAGTCCGGGTCCACGAACACCGTCAATTTCACCGTGAGGAGCGCGGCAATACGGGCGCGGAAACAGTTAGGGTGTTCCGCAGGGTTACCGACCGGTCAGGGTGGGCATCCCCCGCAGGACCACTCGCATCCGCGCGGGTCACCGACGAACTCTAGGGAGTAACGCACGTGCACGAGGTTCTGTTGCTCTGTTGGCGCGACACCGGGCATCCGCAGGGCGGCGGAAGTGAGCGGTACCTCGAGCAGGTCGGAACCCAGTTGGCGGCGCGCGGAATCAAGGTGACCTTGCGGACGGCGTCGTACCCGGGTGCTCCCGCGACAGAGACCCGCGACGGCATCACCATCAGCCGGTCCGGTGGGCGTTTCAGCGTGTACCCGCGGGCCCTGGCCGCCATCGCGGCCGGCCGGTTCGGATTCGGCTCGCTCAAAGGCATTCGCCCCGACGCTGTCGTCGACACACAAAACGGGATTCCCTTTTTCTCGAAGATGGTGGCCGGTGCGCCGGTGACGCTGCTCGTGCATCATTGCCACCGCGAACAGTGGCCGGTCGCAGGCACACTCGTCGGGCGGATCGGATGGTGGGTGGAATCGCGTCTGTCGCCGAAGCGTCACAGCGATAACCAGTACTTGACGGTCTCACTGCCCTCAGCTGAAGAGTTGGTGGATCTGGGCGTTGATCGTGATCGAATTGCCGTGGTGCGCAACGGCGCAGACCGCGTTCCGATGGGCGTCGACGCGGGTGGTTCGATCACTCGGGCGAGCCGGCCCACCATGTCGGTGCTCTCACGGTTGGTGCCGCACAAGCAGATCGAAGACGCACTCGAAGCAGTTGCGACCCTTCGCCCGACAGAACCCGAACTTCACCTCGACGTCATCGGTGGTGGTTGGTGGGAGCAGAACTTGCGTGATCGCGCTGCCGAACTCGGAATCGGTGACGCGGTGACATTTCACGGGCACGTCGACGAGTCCCGCAAACACGAACTGTTGGCGCAGTCCTGGATTCACCTCATGCCTTCACGCAAGGAAGGGTGGGGTCTCGCCGTCATCGAGGCTGCGCAACACGGGGTTCCGACTGTCGGTTACCGCAGTTCCAAAGGGTTGACGGATTCCATCGTCGACGGCGTGACGGGTCTGCTGGTTGGCGGCGAAAGTGTCGGCGACGGCGACGTCGCGGAATTGACCCAGGCCGCCGGCACCTTGCTGCGCGATCATGAACTGCGCACAGTGCTCGGTGAGAAAGCCCGAGTATGGTCGAGCGAATTCTCCTGGGAGCAAACGGGAGCCGGTGTTTTCGAGGTGCTGTCGGCGACGACGGTAGGGCGTCGCGTGTCAGGGCTTGTCGCGTCGCGCGAGTCGAATCCTGTTCTGGTTCAGTCCGAGCGCGAGTAGGGCCACAATTCCCGTCGCTACCCAGGCGATGTGGGCGATCGTGACGATGGTTCGCGACGATGTCGAAGCCTGGTGCGTCGCACTGTTTCCAGGTACCCGGTACAGCTCGAGGTAGTCGTCCCCGAACACTCTCTCCAGGTTGTGCAGCGCCGCCTCGTCGGATCGGCCAGGGGTGTCGAGTTCTACCAGCACCCAGCGCACGCCCAGAGCAGCGAGTTCGGTGCTGCTTGCGCCCGTGAGCAGGAGTTCCTCGACCTGGGCGGCGCGTGTTCCCTCGCCGCCGACTGAGCCGCCGGCCACGATCAGTTCGCCGGTCTGCAGTACGTCGAGCGGGAGAAATCGGGGCGCCGGATCGAGGACCGGAGCATCCCCGGTGTAGGAGAAGGCTCGGAACATTCCGGCGGGAAGCACTGCCACATCACCGGTTTCGCCTCGCAATTGCTCGGCGACGGTGGTCCAGGACTGTGGGTATTGCACCGGCTTCAGGGCGCCGCCGACGCCCCAGGCGAGGTCGGGCAGAGCCATCATCGTGACGACAACGGCGGCGATCGACCAGGTCGGTCTCGCAAGAGTGAAGCGGTTCTGAGCCCACATCACGCCCGCTGCCGCGGACAGCGCGTAGAACGGTGCGGCCAACGCCACCCATTTCTGGGAATCGCGGAGCAGGCCTGCGCCGGAGAAGTATTCGACCGACCAGCGACCGGCGCTCAGACCCCATGATGTCGCGCCGAGCGCCGGCGCGAGTACCGCGACAAGGGCCAGTACCGCCAGAGCGGTAATCACAGGATTGCGACGTCGTCGCCACAGCGCCGCGATGCCGCTGAGCACCACGGTCAGGAGCAGCAGCGTCCCTAGCACCGCGAAGAGTGTTGTGCGGGAGTTCGGGACGGCAGCCGAGTTCCAGACGCCACCCAACCCGGCGAGGCTGCCGAGCGTTCCGAGTCCGGGTTCGGCTCGGGCGGCGAAGGCTGCCACGCCGGCCGGATCGGAACCGTCGGCGGCGCCGCTCGACAGAAGTGTTGCCGCGAGCCACGGCGACGCAGTGATCAGAAAGAGTGCGAAGACACCGCTGACGCGTCGTAGAACTGACGTTCGCCCACCAGGGGAGGCTACGACCACCAACGCGGTTGTCACTCCCAGGAGGGCGCCGGTAGGTGTCAGGCCCGCGAATGGCAGAGTTGCGGCCATGCCCCACCAGGCGCCGGGCTGAGCGCGTCGTACACCGATACCCGCGATCACGATCCACGGCAACGCGGCGTAGCCGGCCAGCAGGCTCCAATGTCCTTGCAGCAGACGCTCGGCCACGTACGGGTTCCACAACATGACCGTCGCCGCCACCAAGTGCGGCCCGAGACCGGCCGTCGGCAGCATGGCCGCGACCAGGCGGGCAGCGCCCCAACCTGCCAGCCACAGTGCGGCGAGAAGCAGTGCCTTCACCACCAACCCGCCGTCGACGACAGTGCTCAATGCCGCGATCAGCGCATCCTGCGGGACGGCTCGGGCGGCGGCGTCGGTGAGCCCGAGAGCGGAGTCGGTGAGGTACGACCGAGGAGTGCTGACCGCGTCGCGCAGCAGTAGATAGCCGGGTCCGAGCAGTGGCCCGAGGATCAACAATGACAACGCCAGGCTGTACATCGCGGCCACGAGGCTGTGGTGTTTCGGCCGCACTGTCATGACGGGCACGATACGTGGTGCATCATTGGTCGCATGGCCCGCCAACCTCTTGATCGTTCCGCTGCGGCCGGGGTCAGCATGGTGTTGGCCGGTTCGATGACGGCAAATGTTGCGTCGTACCTGCTGGCCTGGTTGGCAAGTCGATGGCTGGGTCCGGCGGGGTACGGAGAATTCGCGAGTCTTCTCGCCGCGCAGTTGGTACTGGCCGTGCCGGCGTTGGCGCTGCAGACGGTGGTTGCCCGAGAGGCTGTGCGCGGCAAGAGCGCTGACACATTGCGATCACTCGGGTACAGATGTGCGGCAATCGTGGCTGTTCTGGCGGTGGCGCTGGCCCCGGCGCTGGCGTGGCTGCTCGATACCGGATTGGTGGCGGCGTTCTCCGCTTTGGTGACGGCTCCGATGCTGGTGCTGCTGGCTACGGAACAGGGATTGTTGCAGGGGCACGGCCGGTTTGGCGTGCTCAGTGCGGTGCTGGCAGGTGCCGGTGTGATGAAAGTTCTTCCCGCAGTGGCAGTTCTGGCACTGGGCGGAGCTGCGGCCGCAGCGCTGGTAGCGAGCGCGGCTGGCACTGCGGTGCTGGTGGCGGTTGTCCGGATACTGGACCGAAATGCCCCGGTGAGCGAGAACGCGACGTTGCGGATCGGCGTTGTGTCCGTGCTCGCGGCTTCCCAGGTTCAGCTCGCCCTGATCGCGTTGTCGTCACTCGACCTGTTGATCGTGCGCGTGGTTCTGAGCGAATACGACGCGGGTGTGTACGCACTGGGCGCTGTCGCAACCAAAGCCGCGTTCTGGTTGCCGCAAGCCGTTGGTGTCGTCCTGTACCCGAAGATGGCAAATCCGGCGCAGTCGGCGCAGGCGGTTCGCACAGCGTTGGCCGTGTTGGTGGGAATCGGAGCCGTCTTGGTTCTGGGCGCGGCCCTCGCCGGTCCGTTGGTACCGATCCTGGTGGGCGACGCCTACGCTGCCGTCGCGCCGATGCTGTGGGCCTTCGCGCTTCACGGTGCCGTTCTTGCCGTGCTGCAGTGCGCTCTGCTTTCTGCAATCGCGTCGGAACGCACGAGAGTCGCCGTGCTCGCGTGGATCGGATTGGCCGTCGAAGCCGTCGTGATGCTCCTGTGGGCAACGACGCCGGGTCAGTTGATCGGGACTGCGGTTGTGGTCGCGTCGGTGACAGCTGCAGCCGTGTCTGTTGCTGCTGTTCGCAGTGCGGACCGGGCGACCACGAGCTAGCACCGCCGGTACGAAGCGAGCACCCCTTCCGACTAGCGGGAAGGGGTGCTCGCTTCATACAACCTGTGCCAGGTTCAGCTTCACGGAACGTGTGCCAGGTTCACTGGCGACGTGTTATTCCTTGCGCAGATCCGGACGCGGGATCACCTGGGTGTCGTCGTTGGTCCAGTCGTGCTCGCCGGGAGCGGGGGAACCGGCTCCGCTCGGGCTCTGGCCACCGCCGGCGTGTGCCGGTGCCGGGGTTCCGCCCTTGCCGCCGCGCACGCCGAGGAAGATGCCGGCGATCAGAGCGATGACGCCGAGGACGCCGGCAACGATGGGAACGGTGCGGCCGACGAGGTTGAGCGTGTCGATACCGTCCTGCGCCTGCTGAATCTGGTACTCGATGGTCTCTTCGTCGAACGGAAGCGTGACGTTGAGGACGTCGACGTCGACGGAGTTCTTGTTGCGGCCGTAGTACTGGTGCAGCTGCTCCTGGCCCTTGATGACAACACCGGTCTTGGGCTCGACCCACAGGTCACGGACGTTGGTGTACCAACGCGTCATCGTGATCGGAGTAGCGCCACCGGGAACGCCCCAGGTGTCAGCGGGCAGGCTCAGCTTGTTGGTGGGGGAGTTGACGACCTTGGACAGGTCGACGGGCTCGATGGTCTGGTTGAAGTGGTAGACCTTCATGCCGTTGATCTCGGTCTCTTCGACGAAGTTGATGTCGTACGTCGCGCGGGCGTTGAGATCGAAGTAGGGGTACGTCTGCTGCTCCGTGTTGAACGGGAACTTGTACTGCAGACCGTCGCGGGAAACTTCGTCTGCCGGCTGATCAGCTGACGTCTGGATCGTTCCGACCGGATCGTTGGTCGGCATCGAGCTGACGCGGTCCAGGGTGACGGTGTCCACGGTTGCCGTCAGCAGGCCACTCTCGCCCTGCTTGTCGGTGCGGATGACGGTCTGGCCGGCTTGGACGGTGATGTCGTCGGCGTCGGACGGTTCCTGCGTCGTGACGTAGCGCTGAGCGACGATCGGGACGTTCTTGTCGACCTGAGCCTTGCCGGCGAGGAGCGCGGCGGAGTTGAGGACGCTGCCGTTGCCCGTGGCGATGGTCGTGACCTCGAGGTCGAGCGGCGTCTTCTCCAGCTTGCCGACCATGTAGGTGGGAATGAGTACAGCGATGGCCAAGAGGAAGGCGCCGAGACCTACCAGAATGCAAGGAAGTATCCGGCTCGACCCTGAGCGTTCCGCCATGCTGGGACTCCTACCCGTTAGTAGTTTAGACGTGGTGCAACCTGCACAATATGAGCTGCGCAGGCCGTATGGGGTCACAGTAGAACCCATGTGTGGCAGAACACTAACAGTCCAGCGGCCCGGTTTGTCGCTTGAGGTGGTGAATTGGCCTGGCATTTTTTTACAGGGCGTCCGGATGGTTTAGGGCGAACGCACTCCGGTGCACACTTATCCGTGATGATGAGTCCCGTGAATTCTTCTTCTGCCGTCCCGCCGCAGGCCCGTGGCTTTGTTCCGGCCTTGGACGGTATGCGAGGTTTGGCGGCGCTCGGGGTTCTCGTGACACACGTCGCCTTCCAGACGGGTGAAGCTCAGTCGGGCGCGATCGGCCGGGCTTTCGGACGGCTCGACCTTGCTGTCGCAGTGTTCTTTGCTCTGTCCGGGTTTCTGTTGTGGCGCCCCCATGCGGCCGCTGCCCGCGGAATCGGTCGGC
Organism: Rhodococcus sp. NPDC056743; assembly: GCF_042790355.1. Classification (NCBI taxonomy): domain Bacteria; kingdom Bacillati; phylum Actinomycetota; class Actinomycetes; order Mycobacteriales; family Nocardiaceae; genus Rhodococcus; species Rhodococcus sp. NPDC056743. Next base: position 118,756 of record NZ_JBHTZI010000001.1, read on the forward strand.
CACAGGCCACCGTGCGGTACTGGATATCCCGAGCGACGCGCATTCTCCCCGCGTACTGGGTGGCAGTGACGCTTATTCTCCTTTTCCTGCCAGGTGCCGGCGGCGGTTATCAGGTGTGGCTCGCGAACCTCGGGCTGGTACAGGTCTTTGTTCCGCTCACCCTCACCGAGGGGCTCACACAGATGTGGAGCCTGTCGGTGGAGGTGATGTTCTATCTGTTGCTGCCGTTGTTCGCAGTTCTCCTGGTACGTCTGCGCGGGAGCAGTGCCCGGTTCCGGATCCCACTGTTGACCGCCGTCTCGGTGCTGGCTCTCAGTTGGGCGTTCCTCCCGGTTCCTGCGCCCGATTTCATCCATCACGACAATTGGCTGCCGGGGTACCTTCCGTGGTTCGGGGTCGGCATGGTGTTGGCGGAACTCGCCGTCGGAGCTTCGACGTGGGTACATCGGCTGGCGCACCGACGGCTTCTGTTGACCGGCGTGGCGTTGGTGGCGTTTGTACTGTCGTGCACCGACCTCGCCGGACCGGAAGGGTTGGTACGGCCGGAACCCTGGCAGTTCGCCGTCAAGATCGTGCTCGGTGCGATCATCAGCTTTTCGCTGATCGCACCGTTGGTTCTGCGGGACGAGGCCCAGCACCGATTCCTGGCAAGTCCGTTTGCCTTGGCGATCGGTCGCTGGTCGTACGGAATCTTCATCTGGCATCTGGCAGTGCTCAACGCGGTGTTCCCGGTATTCGGCATCGCGCCGTTCTCGGGCAGCTTCTTCTCCGTACTTGCCCTGACTGTTGTTCTGAGTGTGGCTGTGGCGTCGGCGAGCTACGCCTTGGTGGAGGAACCTGCGCGTTTGGCAATCAAGCGCTGGGAGAACCGTCGCCACATCGGTGAACCGGCAACGGGCAGCGCCGCCAATCCGGTGACCACCAACGCCAGCAGCATCACGAACTGAATCAGGAACGAATCTCCGACGTATCCGCCGGGCGCTCGCCACGGTCCGGTGGACAGAAGCGTGATTCCGGCTATCGCTGCCACACCGGCGGTACCGACCAGAATGCGCGCCGTGCGATCCGGGCCGACTGCGCGAACCAGGGCCAGCGCGGTGAGTGAGCACACCGCGAAGATTCCGGTTCCCACGAGTCCGCCGATGACGGTGGCGGCGACAGCCACACCCAGCCACCCCGCTACGACGCTGTGCCACGGGCGCGGCGGTGCGGTCGGCTTCGGTACCCGCCGCACCGGAATCAGGGCAGCGAGGAACAGTGGGATCAGCAGCACCAGACCGCCGAAGATCCCCAACCGGTACCAGCGGTCGCTGGGGAAGTCGAGGGTGATCGTTCCGGACGTGCCGGCGGGCACGATCCAGCCCTGCTGCCAACCGTTCACCACCACCGGGGTCAGCTCGGAACCATCGGGCGCGGTGGCGATCCAGCCGATGCTGGTGCTTTCGGGATTCACGATCAACTGATCGGCCGTCGACGCGGCGACGGCAAGTTCACGATGATTTTCTGTCCACGCGGTCGAGGGGAGAGCGCTCTGATCCTGCGGCGGGAGCGGATCGGAAGGGACAACTGTGAGATCGAGATTGTCCACGGAGAACGCTGCTCCCGGCTCGACCACGACGTCCGGTCGACCAGCGTGCAACAGTGCCGTTCCGGTCGGGCCGCAGACGCTCACCGGGATGGGAGCGCCGGTGCGGAGCTCATGCGCCGTGGTGTCGATCGACGTCGGGAACTGTTGCCCGGCAATGGTGATCGTGGGTCCGATGCCGCAGGGGACGGTGATCTGACGGTTGTCCAGGGTGCTGTCGGTCTGCACCCCGGAATCGGCGACGGGTGTGCCGTCCGCACCGATCACGCCGACTTCCGCCAGTCCGGTGGGCTGAACCTGCGCGAAGCCGAATGCGTTCTGATCGAGGACTGGATCCCAGTCGGTGATGCTCAGGATAATCGTGTCGGTGACGAAGGGGGACAGGGGTACTCGTGTGTCATCTGGATCCAGTTCGCGGACCTGGGGTCCGTTTCCGAGATTCACGGCAACGCTGGTGGGCGGTGACGGTAGTACTCCTACGCTGGGGGTGATGTCGAGTCCTGTTACAAGAGTCGGTTCCGGAAGCGTCAGGGTGAGAGTCGGTTTCGGGCCACCTGGCTCGGTGGTGCTCTGCGGCGCCGACCACGTGGTCCGTGCGTCGCCGTCGGTGGCGGCAAAGGCTGATCCGCGGGTATCGCCGATGTCGCTCGACCCGGACGCCGTGATGCGGCCGGGGACGGTGAGAAGTGAGTCCAGCTCGCTGCCCTGACGGGCCCGGACAGTCAGTTCGGCTGTGACAGAGGTGTTTTCCGGGACGTCGAGAGTGCGCTGGAATCGACTCGGCTCTTCGGGGATGGCCATGAATGCGTTGCTGCAGCGCACTCGATCATCGCTGTCGGCGCAGGAATTCCGGCCCGGAAATTCCTGCGTCAGATTCCAGGACGTCACCGATGCGTCGTTCGGAACGTCGGGCAGTACTGTGTCGAACGTAATGGGTACGAATACCGGCGCGCTGCGGTCGGAGAAGTCCTCCACGGAAAGTTCGCTGATGCCGAACTGTGTTCCAGCCGAACCATTTTCGGTATGGGTTGCCGTCACGCGCACCCACGGTGTGGTGCCGCCGGGAATCGACACCGTGACAGGTTCGCCCGGCCGGTCCACCTTGACGGCCTTGGTTCCGTTGGGGGTGGACACCTCGAGCCATTTGACAGGGGCGCCGATTGCCGCCGCGCTGGTGGTCAGGTGCAGCAACCCGCTCGAGATGGGAGTGTCGAAGTCGATCTGCAACCACTGCCCCAACGCGCGCTCGATGCCGTTGCTGAACCAGCCGGTGCCTGGATCGCCGTCCACCGTCGCCGCCGGGCTACTCGACGGTGACGTTCCACCCAGTTGGGTGGCGTCGGAGGCACTACTGGAGACGGTGATCTCGGCGCCGCTCCAACGACCTTGCACCAGAGGCGTGTCGATGACGGGGTAGTCGGGAACGAGGTTGTATGTGCGTCGTTCGCTGTCCGGTGTTCGCAGAGCGGAACTGTGATTGTCGACCTGACCGAAATCGGTTTCGCGGTCACGCGGTGTGTCGGTGACGGTGAGCGCGTCGACCGGCAATCCGGCCGCAGCGGCGTCGGCGGCAAAGACGATGGGACCGGTGCCGGGAAGTGTTCCGCTTTCATGCAGGCGGAGAACGGCTTCCGGTCCGCCCTGGACCAGCGGAACCTGATCGAGATCCACCGAGTACGGGCCGCTGACGGTGGTGCTTCCGTCCGGCGGTGTGACCTCGAAGATCTCGATGGGGGAGTAGTCGGGTCGCAGGTCGCTGTCGGCAACAAGTCCGTCGATGGGCTTGGGGTTGATGTTCTCACCGAACTCGGCGACCTTCGTGATGCCGGGGGAACCGTCGACGGCTTGATGAACGAGGAGTGGGCGGGCTGAGCGTGAGGTGTCGCCGTCGAGGTCGTTGCGCATCACGAGGTAGTGGATGCCCTGCCCGAGCAGAGTCTGCGCGAGACCGTCGGAGGGGCGACCGTCGGCGATCAGACGCTGCACCGAATCGAGGGCGCGGATGGCGCCGGGCGGCGTCAGGGGGACGGAGTCGCGCACGGCCCACGGGGTAGTGGCCAGGGCTTGCAGCGGTTCGTCGCGGGTCAGTCCCCATACCTGGCTGCCGAACGGTGCGCCAGGGACCACGAGGGCGCGCTCGGCTTCGGAGCCTGGTGCGGTGTTGTCCTCGAGCCACTGCGCGGCTTCGGTCCAGTACGACGGCACCTCGGGGTACGCGCCACGCGGCGCGAGCTTGCCGGTCCACGCCAACGCCGTCGACAGGGTGAGGGCAACCAGGATCAGGGAAGTCAGCGCCACCATCGGTTCACGTTCGGGATGAGCGAAGGCGCGTCGCCACCGCGGCATCGGAACCGAACCGGGCAAGGGAACTTTTGCGAGGAGGTGGGCGAGGCCGAGAACCAGCGGCAGACGCACGAGCGGTTCGAGTTTGTGGACGTTGCGCAGCGGTGCGCCCGCAGAGTCCAGGAACAGGCGCACTTGATCGGAGATCGGAGAACTGAGTTCGCCGACGTATCCGGCAGCCAAGCCGGTGATGCCGACAAACAGGATGAGCGTCAAGCGTCCTCGGGCGGGCATCGACCGCATGCAGAGTCCGGCAAGTCCGGCGGCGGCAACCAGTCCGGTGGCGACAACTGCTGCCGGTTGGGTCACGAGGACAGCGCCGGCGATGCGTTCGGGTGAGACGAACGGCGTCCAACTGTCCGTGCCGCGCAGGATCTCCGCGAGTGAGGCCCACTGCGTCGTGACGCCGGCCGATTCGATGTAGTCGAGGAACGGTGGGCTGACCTTGCCGAGCAGAAGGAGGGGGACGATCCACCACAGTGTGCCCAGGGCAACGAACAGGGCCCACCATGCGGTGAACGTCAGCCAGGCGCGGTTCGGTTTGTGCGAGAGCCACCAGATGACGGCGACGAGGCAGGCTGCTGCGGTGGCAATGGCATTGATCGAACCCATCAGGGCAACAGCGAGGCCGGATTGGGCGGCCAATTTCCACTGCGCGCGTGGGTGGTCGTCCGGATTACCGGATGGGTGTACAGGGCGGAAAGCGACGATGACCGGCAACAACACCCATGGCGCCAGCATCATCGGCAAGGTTTCCGAGGAAATCGATCCGAGTGTTGTCAGAACACGTGGGGACAGTGCAAACGCAACTGCGGCAATGACGCGAGAACTGCGACTACCGACGCCCAACGCCTCGGCGACGCGGACGATGCCCCAGAACCCGGCAATCAGCAGCAGCGCCCACCAGATGCGCTGCGTGATCCACGGCGGAACGTGGGCGAGCTCGCCCAACGCAAAAAACGGCCCGTGCGGGAAAAAGTAACCGTAGGCCTGATTTTGCACCTGGCCCAACGGGGCCTGACTACTCCACTGATGCGATGCGCGTTCGAGAAAGCCGAACGGATTCTGCGTCAGGTCGTACTTGGTGTCGGCGGTGATCAGCCCAGGTGACTGGAAAAAGGTGAGAAGAAACGCTACGACGGAAGCGCCGAACAGCCACCGCTTCGACAGAGGCTCTGCCGAAGGCACGGTGGTGCCTTCGGCGGAAGAACGGGAACTCGCGAGGCCTGCGCTCTCAGCGGCTGCCGTACTCAACCTGGTTCAGGACGGAAGAAGGGGCATTTCCGCTGCGGTCGATATCGGGACGAGTGTTGTCCGCGGCTACTGCCGTGGCGCCGAAGATTGCAGCAGCGCCCAGAACGAGGCCGACGACAGCGCTGGCCACACCGGGGACAAGGAACTTCGTCATCGTGGATCTCCCAATAGGTCGTGTCGGTCGGCCGGGACTTACCGGTCCGTACGAACTGTTCGCGTCAAGGTATCACTCGCCGCCGAGAATTCGGACGATTGGCCCCGCAGTGGACTGATTAGATTGTGTCCGGGACGCCCAACGCTGTGAGCAATGTCCGTAATTTGGTGGTTGTCTCGTCCAATTCGTCCTGGGGGTCCGAATCCGCGACGATTCCGCCCCCGGCGCTTGCCCAGGCAGTTCGACCGTCAGCGCTGATCTCCGCGCATCGGATCGCGACCACCCAGTCGCCGTCGCCGGCGTTGTTGCACCACCCGACCGCGCCGCCGTAGAAGCGCCTCGGTTCCTCGGTGTCCCTGATGACGTCCAATGCCGTGTCAGTGGGTGTTCCACACAGGGCGGGTGTCGGGTGCAGCGCGATTGCCAACTCGAGCGCCGAGGTGCGCTCGCGCAGAATGCCGCGAATCGGGCTGGCCAGGTGCCAGACCTCATGGGTACTGGTCAATTCCGGGGCCGACGGTATCGACAACTCACTGCACAACGGGCCGAGGATGTCCCGAATCCAATCGGTGACAAAGGCGTGCTCGGCAAGATTCTTCGTCGAACTCAGGAGGCTGTCGCCGGCAACCCGATCCGCTTCGGTGTCGGCGGTCCGACGCGCGGACCCCGCCAGCGGACGGCACGTGACGACATTCCCGCGTCGGCTCACCAACACCTCGGGCGTCGCGCCGACAAGAGAGTGGCCGACAAAATCGGCTCCGGCAGCACTGAGATCGACGGCAAACGTATTTGCAGCGGGATTGAGTGCAGCCATCCGAGCCGCGAGTGCCGTTGGTGAGATGGGAGATTCGGCCAGCAATTCGACGGTCCGCGCCGAGACCACCTTGCCGAGGTCGCCGTCACGCAGATGAGTGAGAAGTTTCTCCACCCGTCGAAGGTGATCTGCGGGCGATGGAATTTCGCGCACCGCACGTGTGCCCGGCAAATCCACGGACGTGCCCGGACGCCACGTACTGCCGGTGACAGTTGCCTCGGCCGGTTCGTACAGCGCCGTCGCTCCCGACGGGTCGAAAGGAAGCGCGCCGACGATCAGCGGCGCCGAACCCTCCGACAATGCATGCGTCGCCGCGCCCGCGTCGTCGAAACTGCGTCGTACGCCGCGGGTGAGCACGCTGTGATCAGGCCGAGAGAGAACAAAACCGTCCATGGTGACTAGAACACTAGTCGCCGGGGGCGGGTGTTCACTTGCCAGGAGGGACGATCAACACCGGCCGATGACTGTGACGCAGAACATGATCCGCCACGCTGCTCTGCAACAACGAGCGCAAACCGGTAGTGCCGCGAGTGCCGGTGACGATGATGTCGACGTCCAATTCGTCGGCAGTCTCCACGATGGCGGACCAGATTGCCGACCGGCATTCGGCACTGCGGCCTTCGACGGTCAAACCGGCCGCCTCGGCCAATGCGACGCCTTCCGCGAGAGTTGACTTGGCATCGCTGTACGCGATGTCCTCGACATCGTCGTCGGGAACCCACTCGGGTTGCATGACGCCGGAGAGCCCGGACATCCGCGCGGCTTGGCGAACCATCGGTTCCCAGGCGGTGACAAGAATTGCGCGATTGGCGGACAGGAAACGTCCTGCGTACTCGACAGCACGTCGGGCGTTCTCGGAACCGTCGTACGCGATGAGCATCAGTCCTTGTGGCATCACGACCTCCTCGTCAGCGGGGAATCGGTTCACGTCCAGGTTACCTTCCTGCAGTGCCGGTGAGGGGAGTGTATGGGTACGGAGTCCGATACCGTCGTAAGAATGCGGATCAAGTTTGTGAAAACGGCAACCACTCTTGCCCTGTGCGGCGGATTGGTAGCGGGATGCTCGGGCGACGGCGGGGACGTGGCAGCGCCATCGACGTCTGCTGCGGCGAGTGTCACGACCGACATCGCGACAACATCGGAGACTTCCGCCGCCGTTTCCGCACCTGCCGTCTGCGGCAGCGACCTCCTGGCGTCGTTGTCCACGAGGGCGAAGCTCGCCCAACTCCTCAACGTGGGCGTGACCGGTACCGACGACGCGATGGCGATCGTTGCGAGCGAGCAGATCGGCGGCATCTTCGTCGGCAGCTGGACCGATCAGTCGATGCTGACCAATCGTGAAGTGCCGCAGGTGGCTTCGACGTCGAAGATTCCGTTGATGGTGACAATCGACGAGGAAGGTGGCCGGGTGTCCCGAGTCGAGGACATACTCGGGCCAGATCCGTCGGCGCGTGAGACTGCCGAGACGATGACAGTGGAACAGACGTACCAGATGGCGCTCGAGCGTGGCCGGGGTCTGAAGGAACTCGGGATCACGGTCAATTACGCACCGGACGTCGATGTCAGCTCGCAGCCTGACAATTCGGTAATCGGTGACCGCTCGTACTCGGACGATCCCGAAACGGTGATCGCCTATGCCAGTGCGTACGCCCAGGGAATGCGCGACGCCGGAATCTTCCCGGTGATCAAACATTTTCCCGGCCACGGCAGCGCGTCGGGCGATTCGCATACCGGTGCGGTGACGACGCCTCCCCTGGAAGATCTGATGAAATCGGATCTTGTCCCGTTCCGGGCGTTGGTGAACACCGGCGTCGGCGTCATGATCGGCCACCTCGAGGTGCCGGGTCTGACAGAACCGGGTGTGCCGGCAAGTATCAGTCCGGCTGCGGTGTCGCTGCTTCGCGACGGAGTGGGTTACGGCGCAGCGCCGTTCACCGGGCCGATCTTCACCGACGACCTCAGCGGTATGCAGGCGATTACCGACCGTTACGATATTGCCGACGCGGTGCAGGCCGCATTGGTGGCAGGCGTGGACCAGGCTTTGTGGCTCACAACCGATGACGTGCCGCGGGTGCTCGATCAACTCGAAGGTGCCGTCGCGTCGGGTGCTTTGCCGCAGTCCCGCGTGGATCAGGCTGTAGTGACGGTCGCACAGGCGAAGGGTGCTGTTACCTGCTGAGACGGTAGTGCGATTCGACGCCGGATCTTACCGTAGAGTAAGATAGATATTTACCCTGTGGTTGGAGGATACATGGCCGGTGGCACGAAGAGACTGCCACGCGCGGTACGCGAGCAGCAGATGCTCGACGCGGCCGTGGACGTGTTCTCCGACAGGGGATTTCACGAAACCTCAATGGATGCCATTGCGGCAAAGGCAGAGATTTCCAAGCCGATGCTGTACCTGTACTACGGCTCCAAGGAAGAGCTGTTTGCCGCGTGCATCCATCGTGAAGGTCTGCGTTTTGTCGAAGCCCTGGCTCCGGCCGGTGCACCGGATCTGACGCCGCGTGAGCAATTGCGTGCCGCGCTCGAAGGTTTCCTCGGATTTGTGGGCGCCAACCGCAAGTCGTGGATGGTCCTCTACCGTCAGGCCGTCGGGCAGCAGGCTTTTGCGGGCACTGTGCAGACCAGTCGCGACCGATTGATCGAACTGACAGCGCACCTCCTCGAGTCCAGCACCAAGGATCCGGATGCGTCCCACGACTTCGGGATCATCGCCATCGCCCTGGTCGGTGCGGGTGAGGCGGTGGCCGACCGCGTTGCCGGCGGAGAAATCGAAGTGGACGAGGCGGCTGATCTCCTCGAGTCCTTGGCGTGGCGCGGCTTGTCGGGCAAGAAGAAGTCCGAATAGTCCCCACATGGTCCCCACATAGTCCCCACCCCCATCGCGTGAACGTATCGCTCCCCTCGTTCAACAGGGGCAGCGATACGTTCACGCTGTCGGAGTGGGCAGGAATGTCGCCAGTCCAGTCCAGTCCGGATCAGTCCAGGTTCAGCGCAGCGTCGCCGTGACGTGCGGGTAGCCCTTCTTCGGGTGCAGTAGCGACAGATCCCAGCCGTTGTCGACGCGATCGGCGTAGGCGTTCAGGGTTGCCGGCAGGAGAATCGGCTTACCGAATCGCACACTGTACGTGACCTTGTCGGCCACATCGCCTTCGACGGTCCGCAACAGTGCGGCGGCGCTCCACATTCCGTGAGCGATGGTCTTCGGGAATCCGAAAGCCTTGGCGCCCAGAGAGGAGACGTGGATGGGGTTGCGGTCCCCGGAGATGGATGCGTACTTGCTGATCGTGGTCTGATCGACGCGAATGGTGGTCATCGGCATCGGCGGAACCTCGTCGGCCTTCGGTTCCGGTCGGGCTTCGCCGGACAGTGAGGTCTTCTGCTGGTTGAGGAACGACGACGTCTGACGCCACACCAGTTCCCGTCCCACCCGAATTTCGGTGATGACGTCGATCAGCAGGCCCTTGCGATGCTCGCGCAGGTTCTCGGCGTGTACCGAGAGATCGAGTGGTTCGCTCACGGAGATGGGGCGCAGTGATTCGATGACGTTCTCGGCGTGTACGGAACCGACTGCGGGGAAGGGGAATTCCTTCGACACCATCAGTTTCATCACCGTCGGGAATGCCAACGTGAATGGGTAGGTGATCGGCAGTGAATCACCGAATCGCAGGCCCGTGACGCGGCAGTAGGCGGCCAGGTTGTCGGTGTCTACCTTCAGCCCGGTGAGGGTGTAGACGACCGAGGGCACCGAGCGTGCGTCCGATTTGTTCCACGGCAACAACCCCAGTACCGCGCGGGAGTAGATGTCGAGGGTCTTGGGCTGCTCGGTGAGGGCGACGGTCTTGGTTGCCATCATGCGCCCAGGAGGCTCTGGCCGCACACGCGAACAACCTGCCCCGTAACGGCATTGGACGCCGGGCTGGCGAAGTAGGCGACTGTCTCGGCGACGTCGACGGTTTCGCCGCCCTGCAGCAGGGAGCTCATGCGGCGGCCGGCTTCGCGGGTAGCGAAGGGGATGGCTGCGGTCATTGCGGTTTCGATGAAGCCGGGTGCCACGGCGTTGATGGTGATGTTCTTCTTTGCCAGGACCGGAGCTTCGGCGTGGACGAGGCCGATGACGCCGGCCTTGGAGGTGCCGTAGTTGGTCTGGCCGCGGTTGCCTGCGATGCCGGCGATGGAGGACACGTCGACGACGCGGCCGCCTTCCTTGAGGGCGCCCTTCGCGACGAGGTGCTCGGTGATCCTCTGCGGTGCAAGAAGATTGACGCCGATGACCATGTTCCAGCGGCCTTCGTCCATGTTGGCGAGGGTTTTGTCGCGGGTGATTCCGGCGTTGTGGACGATGATGTCGGCGCCGCCGTGACGCTCGAGCAGATGTGCCGCGAGGACCTCGGCTGCGTCGTCTGCCGTGACGTCGAGTGCGAGGGAGGTTCCGCCGACCTTGTTGGCGGTGGCCGAAAGTGCTTCTCCGGCAGCGGGAATGTCAGCGCAGACTACGTGTGCGCCGTCGCGGGCGAGGACCTCGGCGATGGTGGCGCCGATGCCGCGGGCTGCGCCGGTGACTACCGCAACCTTGCCGTCGAGCGGCTTGTCCCAGTTGGCCGGTGCGACGGAATCTTCATTTCCGACGACGATGACCTGGCCGTCGACAAATGCGGACTTGGCCGAAAGTAGAAAGCGCAGAGTCGATTCGACGCCCGAAAGGCCGGCGGATGCCTTGGGGGAGACGTAGACGAGCTGTGCGGTGGAGCCGCGCTTGATCTCCTTGCCGACACTGCGGGTGAAGCCTTCGAGGGCGCGCTGCGCGACGTGCTCGTCGACGCTCGACGTCTCTTCCGGCGTCGTGCCCAGTACGACGACGCGAGCGCAGGATGCGAGGTTGCGGATCACGGGCTGGAAGAACTCGAACAGCTGCTCGAGTTCGGTGACCTGGGTGATTCCGGTGGCGTCGAATACCAGCGCGCCGAAGCTGGAGTCGTGGGCCTGCGCGGCGGGGTAGTCGGACAGTAGGACGCGCAGTGGCTCTACGAGTCGGCCTTTACCGCCGATGAGGACCGGTCCGGCCAACGGCGGTTCCCCGGCTTTGTAGCGGCGCAGGTTCTCGGGCCTGGGCAGGCCGGCCTTCGACGCGATGAATGCGCCGGGGGCGGACGAGAGGAACTGTGAATAGAGGTCGGGAGCTCCCTTGCTGGCTGCCACGGTCCTACCTTCTGTTGTGTTTCGGGTTGTCTCTCACCGGGCAATCGAAAAGAATGCGGCGATAGACAAGTAACTTACTACTGAGTAAGAATAGTCTTCAACAGGTAATCGCACCATCCTTGGAGACGCAAGTGACCAGCAAAGCCCGTTCGAATGCCCGATCCGCAGCCAACGCCACTTCTTCCGCAAAGCCTGCAGGTCAGCGCCGCCGCGTCGCGATCGTCGGAGGCAACCGTATCCCCTTCGCCCGTTCGGACAAGGCGTACGCGCAGGCGTCCAATCAGGACATGTTCACAGCCACGCTCGACGGATTGGTGAGCCGTTTCAATCTGCAGGGCGAGCAACTCGGCCTGGTGGTCGGCGGCGCGGTGCTCAAGCACAGCCGTGATTTCAATCTCATCCGTGAGTCGGTTCTCGGGAGTGCGCTGAGCCCGTACACCCCGGCATACGACCTTCAGCAGGCGTGCGGCACCGGCCTTCAGTCGATCGTCGCAGTCGGCGACGCCATCTCGGCCGGGCGGATCGACTCCGGCATCGGCGGTGGCACCGACACCACGTCCGACGCTCCGATCGGTGTCAACGATCAGGCACGCGAGTTCCTGCTCTCTCTCAACCGCGCGAAGTCGACGGGCGATCGCATCAAGCTGCTCGGCAACGTGCGCGCCGGCATGCTCGGTCTCGAGATCCCGCGCAACGGCGAGCCGCGCACCGGTAAGTCGATGGGTGACCACGCTGCCATCACCGCCAAGGAATTCGGCGTCAAGCGCGAGGACCAGGACGAACTGGCCGCCGCCAGCCACAAGAACATGGCAGCGGCATACGACCGCGGATTCTTCGACGACCTCGTCACTCCATTTCTGGGCCTGACCCGCGACGACAACCTCCGTCCCGGTTCGACCGTCGAGAAGCTGTCGACGCTCAAGCCCGTTTTCGGCACCAAGCTCGGCGACGCCACCATGACGGCCGGAAACTCCACGCCGCTCACCGACGGCGCGTCAGCTGTCCTCCTCTCGACCGACGAGTGGGCAGCCGAGCGCAACCTTCCCGTCCTCGCGCACCTCGTCGACTCGGAGACCGCAGCCGTCGATTACGTCCACGGCAGGGACGGCCTGCTGATGGCTCCGACGTACGCGATCCCGCGCCTGTTGGCTCGCAACGGACTCACCTTGCAGGACTTCGACTACTACGAAATCCACGAGGCATTTGCTTCTGTCGTTCTCGCGACGCTGCAGGCTTTCGAGTCCGACGAGTACTGCAAGGAACGTCTGGGACTGGACGGCGCACTGGGCTCGATCGATCGCAGCAAACTCAACGTCAACGGTTCGTCTTTGGCTGCCGGACACCCGTTTGCTGCTACCGGCGGGCGCATTGTGGCGACTCTCGCAAAAATGCTTGCGGAGAAGGGTTCAGGGCGCGGTCTTATCTCGATCTGTGCAGCAGGCGGACAGGGCGTCACTGCAATCATCGAGCGGTAGTCCCGCAGCTGGCTGTTACTGCGCTCACCTGCGGTAACAGCGGTCTGTGGGTGGTGAAAAGGAGATCCGGTCGCGAGGGGTGACCGGATCTCCTTATCTTTTTCGGACAAATTTCTGTGGGCCTGTAACGCTGACGGGTAGCTACCGATATTCAAGACAGCCCCGTGCTGCTGCCTGACCCCCGACCTGGCAGCAACGCGGGGCTCTTGTATGTCCGGATACCCTGTTGAGTAGTGCTGGGTACGCGCCGCAGCCCCGGTCGATGCAGCAGTCCCGGTCCATGCAGCAAGGAGTTAAGCAAGTGAGTGACGCAGACGGTTCACCCCCGGAGAAGAACAACGGTGTGGACGGCTCCGAAACTCCTGACACCTCGCCGTCGGTTTCGGAAGGATCAGCGCCGGACCAACCAGCTCAGGATCAGCCAGCTCAGGATCAGCCAGCTCAGGACCAACCAGCTCAGGATCAGCCAACTCCAGAGGAACCAACTTTGGACGGCCCGGTTCCGGATGAGTCGGCCAACGAGATCACAACAGTCATTCCTGTGGTGCCGGCCAACTCCGAGATTCCGACTGGCCCGACGGCAGCGGCCGGCGTCGAGGTTCCGGCGGGTGCAGCGGAACCGACCCGACAATTCGAACCGGTTCTTCCGGCGGTAGCGCCCGAGCCGGTGGCCGTTGATCAGCCGTCGGCGTCGAAGAAGTGGGTCAAGCCGGCTCTGATCGTCGGCGGGATTCTTGCGGTGGGAGTTCTTGCCTACGGCGTGGACGTGTTCACGTCGTCCGGAAACACGCCGCGGGGCACCCAGGTTGCCGGCATCGACATCGGTAACCGATCACCGGCCGAGGCGGAAACAGTTCTGCGCGCTGAGTTGGCCCCGAGGCTTGTCGAGCCCGTCACGGTGAGCGCGGATGATGTGGAGTCCGAGATCGTTCCAGCATCGGCCGGTATCGACGTGGACTGGTCGGCGACGCTGGCGGGTGTGAACGAGCAACCGCTCAATCCGATCACGCGGATCACCTCGTTCTTCAGCTCGCGTGAGGTGCCGGTGGTGTCCAGCGTCGATCAGGCGGCATTGGACGCGTCGATGACGGCTGTCGCGGCTACCAGCGATCGCGCGCCGGTCGAAGGTGGTGTTGTCATCTCCGATGGCGAAGCGTCCGGTGTGTCGCCGGTGGTGGGCCGGGCCCTCGATCTTCCCGGTGCGGCAGCAACATTCGTCGACGAGTGGTCCTCGGGCGACGTTGTGGACCTACCGGTGGACGACACCCCGGTGACGGTAACGCAGGCCGGTGTCGATCGTGCGTTGCAGGACGTTGCTCAGCCGGCTGTGTCCGGTGCGGTTGTGGTCAACGGCCGCGACGGTAAGGAAGCGACTGTCGGCGTCGACCAGATCGGCGAGATTCTGACGTTTACTCCCGACGGCTCGGGTGGATTGACGCCGCAGTACAACACTGACGCCGCGGTGAGGATTCTGGCTCCGCAATTGGTGTCGACGGAGGTTCAGCCGAAGGACGCGTCGATCACGCTGGCCGGCGGCGCGCCGACGGTGGTGCCGGGTGTGGTCGGTGACCTGATCAATTGGCCGGAAACCGTGAAGGAACTGCCGGTTCTGCTCGCCAGCACCGGCTCTCGGGCAACTCCGGCTGTCTACGGGCAGGTTCAGCCGGCACTTACCACCGAGGGCGCAGAGGCGCTCGGCATCAAGGAAGTGATCGGCGAGTACACCACCGGAGGCTTCGAGTACGCGTCCGGTGTGAACATCGCCTTGGCAGCGTCGGTGCTCAACGGTGCGATAGTCAAACCGGGAGAAACGTTCTCGTTCAACGAGTTCACCGGGCCGCGCGGCGCGGCCCAGGGTTACGTGGAATCGGGAATCATCAACAACGGTCGACCGGACAAAGCCGTCGGCGGTGGCATCAGCCAGCTGGCGACGACGCTCTACAACGCAACGTACTTCGCCGGGATGGAAGATGTCGCGCACACCGAGCACAGCTATTACATCTCGCGGTACCCGGAAGCCCGTGAGGCTACGATCTTCGACGGTGCGATCGATCTGCAGTTCCGCAATCCGTCGAAGACCGGTGTGATGATTCAAACGATCACGACGTCATCGAATGTGACAGTGAGGATCTGGGGAACGAAGACCGTCGACGTGGAGTCGATCACCGGATCGCGTACGTCTCCTACATCGCCGAACACTGTGGTCCTACCCAAGGGCGACGGGTGTATCGCGTCCAGTGGCGCGCCCGGCTTCACAACGAGTGATACCCGTGTGATCACCGACCACGCCACCGGCGCCGAGGTTTCCTCGAATACTCGCACCGTGAAGTACGATCCGGTTCCGATCGTGAAGTGCGAGTAGGAAACTACTACTTACCCACCAGCGGTCCGAGTGTGCGCCCGGCCAGGTCGACAATTCCTGGTTCGTTGCCGTTGGTGATGAGGTTGATGACAACTCCGTCGATCCCGTGGTCGAGGATGCGCGACTGAACTTGCTCGGCGACGTCGTCCGGGCTGCCGACGAAGTGGCGTTCGGTAGCCTTGGCGACCACGTCCTCCGGTGCCGTGGTGATGTCGAGCCCACGTTCTGCCATGAAATCGCGTTGGTGGGCGCGCGCCTTGTCACCGTCCTCGTCGATCATCATGAACGTGAGGAAGCTGGTTTCGAGTGTGGAGCGGTCGCGTCCCACTTCGTCGCATCGTGCTGCGAGGGCTTCCATCTTGCGGGGCAGTTCGGACGGATCACAGATGATGTTGAGGTGGTCTGCGAATCGCGCGGCAAGGGCAAACGTCTTCTTCTCGCCGCCGCCGCCGAGCAGGATCGGCAGGTCGTCGCGGACGCGGGGTTCGTTGATGGCTTCCTTGACGTGGTACCACGTGCCGTCGAAGGTGGGCCGCTGACCGCGGAGCATCGGTTCGATGATCTGCAGAGCCTCGTCGAGTTTCTGGAACCGTTCGGTGAAGGTGCCGAACTCGTAGCCGAAGGAATTGTGTTCGAGTTCGAACCAGCCTGCTCCGATGCCGAGGATGGCGCGACCACCGCTCACCACATCCAGCGTGGTGACGGTTTTGGCGAGCATCGGCGGGTTTCGGTACGTGTTGCCGGTGACGAGGGCAGACAGTTGGATGGTGCTGGTAGCTGTAGCCAGCCCGGAGAGCGCTGAATACGCCTCGAGCATGGGCGCATCGGGTTCGCCGATGCCGGGGAGTTGGTAGAAGTGATCCATCACGAACGCGGTGTCGAAACCAGCGGCTTCGGCTTCACGAGCTTGAGCGATGACGGTGGGGAAGAGGTCCTTGACCGGGCCACCGTAGCTGAAATTGGGCATTTGGTATCCGAGGCGAGTACTCACTGGTTTGACGTTACTCGCGATCGGTTGCCCTGGCACGACTTTACCAACTCTATGGATTCTGTTGTGCCGGGCAGACTTCGGGAGTTCAGAGCAGTTCTTCGGCTGCCTCACGCAGGGCGGCGCGCTTCTGGTGGTGCTTTACGCCCAGGACGGCGGCCGTGAGGCCGACGAGTGCGCCGACTCCAGTGCCGGCCCACGTCGCGATTCCCTCGCCCGGCCGAGTCATGAGTTGGGCGATGACGCCGATCAATGCAATCAGATAGACGGACCCGGCCAGGAGAACTCGGGGCTGGAGACCCTTCATGCTTGCGTAGGCATCGACGTCGTGAGCCTGTGCGTACCGCAGCACCACCATCGAGCAGACAAACCATCCGATGATCAGTCCCAGAGAAATCCAGGCGCCGGTTCGTCCGGCAACCCAGGGCAGGATCGCCGCCGCGATCAATGCGATCCAGTACGCGAATTGGAACCCGACGGCCGAGGCTTCGTTCCACACGTCGCGTTGGCGCTCGTCCTTGTAGAAATCGTCGTCCAGATCGCCGACGAATCGCAGTGCCTTCATCATGGTGCTCATACTGTCTCCTCGGCATGTTCC
Source organism: Rhodococcus sp. NPDC056743 (assembly GCF_042790355.1). NCBI lineage: Bacteria > Bacillati > Actinomycetota > Actinomycetes > Mycobacteriales > Nocardiaceae > Rhodococcus > Rhodococcus sp. NPDC056743. The sequence goes on from NZ_JBHTZI010000001.1 coordinate 135,531, forward strand.
GGTAGCGGGAAGAGCGTTTCGACGGTGGTACCCAGAGCCCTTGCCAGTCGTACTGCCAGGTAGACGCTGGGTGCGTAGTCTCCGCGTTCGATGGAGACGATGCTCTGTCGACTCACCTGCCCAGCTGTGGCCAGCTGCGCCTGCGTGAGCCCGACGCTGCGTCGGTGCTCACGCACACGGTTGTCTCCGGCTCTTTCGGGCATGAGAAAAGTAAAGAATACTTGTCATTCAATGTCAAGCAAACTTGTCATTACTGCCGGCGCTACACCTCGATCGGGGGATGCAATCTGTCCATCGTCCACTGCCGATTACGCCGGGCGGCAAGTGAACTGGCGGTCAGTGATGCGATCAGCACGCCGCTGAGTACCGCTATGGACACCCAGAGTCTCGAGTCGATTCCGCCCACCGTGAGCTGGCGCAAACCGTTGACGGCGTAGGTCATCGGATCGAAGGGATGAATGATCTGGAAGGGTTTGGCTGTGGTTTCCACAGGATAGATTCCGCCGGCCGAGACCAGTTGCAACATCAGGAACGCCAGTGTGACAACACGTCCGACGGACACGCCGAATATCGCGTTGAAGGCCTGGATCAGAGCCATGTAGGTGCCCGTGATGAGTATGAGAAATCCGATGGTGCCCGCGACATGCGTGGCATGCAGCCCCACTCCGAAGTGCACTACCACGTACATGACGATCACTTGGCAGACGCCGATCAGCAGTGCCGGCCAGTACGACGCCAGCACAACGCGCAGTGCGCCGAGTCCGTTGGCGATCGGACGGTTCTGCAGCGGCTTGAGCAGCATCCACGTGATGATGCCGCCCACGAACAGTGCCAGCGGAAGGAAGAACGGAGCAAAACCGGTGCCGAAGGTAGCCGCTCGGTTTTTGTAGGTTTCCTGTAGTTCGACCGGGCTGGAGAGTGTTTGCGCTGCTGCCGTGCGCTGCTCGTCGGTCCAACTCGGCACCTGCCCGGAGCCCTCGCCGAGTTTGGTGGCGAGTTCGGACGCGCCGGCCTGCAACTTGGGGGTTCCCTCGGCGAGTTGAGCGGCGCCGGTGGCGAGTTCGAAGCTGCCGTCGGTGAGCTGGACGAGGCCACTGCTCAGCGTTTGAGCTCCGGCATTGACCTCTTGGCCGCCGTCGCGTAGTTGGACGAGCCCGCTGCGCAGCTCGCCGCCGCCTCCGACTGCAGCGCTCAGGCCGGCGCGGAAGGTACTCGACGGGTCCCCGAGTTGATACGCGAGTTGCTGTGCGCCGCTTTTGAGCTCGGCCAGTTGCCCCATCGTGGATTCGCTGAAGCCTTGGGTGCGGAGAATGTCCTGGGCGGGTACCAATGCGTTGGCGATCTGCTGGGAGACGGGATCGGGGTTCAGACGCAGTGCCGCCACAGCTTGGCTCACCAACTGTGTTGCCTGAGCTTGGGTGTCGCCCAGAACGTTGAGGGTGTCGACGACTTGGGTGACACCGCCACTGAGTTCTGTTGCGCCGTTGCCCAGTTGACCGGCGCCCACATCGAGTTGTCCCAGTCCGTCGGTGAGAGCCAGGACGCCACCGGTTGCGGTGTCGATTCCCGCCGAGAGTTGCGCTGTGCCACCGGCGAGGGTGGCAGCGCCGTCGCGGGCGGTCACCATGTTGTCCGCCAAAGTTTTGGAGCCACTGGCCAGTTGGGCTGCGCCGTCGTTGGCCGTCGTCATTCCGGCGGAAAGTTCCTGCGCGCCGTCAGCGGCCTGCTTCAACCCGGCACCCGCGTCGGTGAGCCCCAGCAGGACCGTCTCGACGGATTGTGCGCCGATTGTGGCACCCACCTGGCCCAGAACCTGTTGCGCGGCATTTTGGCCGATGATGGTGGCCAGGTAGTTGTTCACGTCGTTGAACGTGAACTGCAACTGGGCTTTATGTGGATTGTCGGACGTGGGCGATGCAACCGCTTCACTGAAATTCTCGGGCAATGTCAACGAGAAGTAGTAGGTGCCGTCCGAAACGCCCTGCGCTGCTTCGGCCGGGGAGACGACGTGCAGGTCCAGTTCGCCGGAGTCGAGGAGAGCTTGGCTCACCTGGTCACCCGCGTTGAGTTCTTTCCCTTGAACCATGGCGCCGCGATCGATGTTGACCAGTGCGACCGGGACCTTGTTGACCTCGCCGAACGGATTCCAGAACGCCCACAAGTACATTGCGCCGTACAGCAGTGGCATGAGGATGATGGTGACGAGTGCGATTCGGGGCATGACTCCCCGCGAGAACCGCTTGAGTTCGGTTCCGAGTGACATTCCTGCAAGCATCGCGGCTACCTCGCGCCTTCTTGTTCGGGATTGGTGACATCGTCGAGCAGGGTGAGCGCGTCGACGGGCGACCCCTCGGGCAGTGGATTCACTGTCGAGCAGATGATGGTCTGATATCGCCCTAGGTCGGCGAGTCGCTCCACCAGGTAGGCGCGCTCGGAATCGCGTCGTACCTGCTCGAGGTCGTCGATGACAAGCACCGCGGGTTTCTTGGTGTTGGCGACGGCGATCCGCAGCAGGGTGGCTTCGAGTTCACCGAGATCGCTGACGTACTGACTAAGGCGAGGTAGTGGGTGCTCGCCGAACACCGGTCCGCAGACGGCGGCCAGTTGCTCCTCTCCGGCGCGGCCGATCAATTTGTACCATGGTGCATCCCAACGGATCTGCTCCGTGACGAGGTCGCGAACGGTGACCGACTGAGCCAGTTCGTCGATGTCCTCGAAACCGGCGATGCCGCAAAGGTCGAAGATGGCGCGTGGGCGGGTACGTCCGAATACGTTCAGTGATCCGGAACTGGGCTTCAATCGTCCGCTCAGGGCCAGGAGCAGTGAGGTGCGTCCGGAGCCGGCCGAGCCTTCGATGACGGTGACGCCGCCGGCTCCGATGTCGAGGTCTACCGGACCGAATACCGGGCCCCACGGGCCGTCGAGGCGCAGTCCTCGCGCTGTCACCGCTGTCTCGCGGGTGTACTCGGGCTGAGATTCGTACGCCTCGTGCAGAGCGGCCACGGCGATCACCTTTTCGGGTTGGAGTCGGCGGTGTCGGTTCAGCCAACCACAGACGACCCGAACCGGTGATCCAAGCGTGCGTCCGATCGTGAAGGTTTTTGCTCGCTGAGCGGGCAAAAACCTTCACGATCACGCAGCTGAAACAGGTCCGGCCGCTGAGGAAAAACCCTCAGCGGCCGGACCTGTCGGCAAAGATCAGAATGCAGCTTCGTCGATCTCCATGATGTCGCTTTCCGTGTTGGCGATGATCTCGCGCGACGCGGTGAGCTCCGGCAGTACGTTCTTGGCGAAGAAGGACGCGATGGCGACCTTGCCCTCGTAGAACGCCTTGTCCTTGTCGGAAGCGCCGTTGTCCAGCGCGGTGAGAGCGATCTCCGACTGACGCAGCAACTGCCAGCCGATGATCAGGTCGCCGACAGCCATCAGGAAACGCACCGAGCCGAGTCCGACCTTGTACAGCTCGGAAGGCTGCTCCTGGGCGCCCATGAGGAACCCGGTGAGGGTTGCCGCCATGGTCTGGACGTCTTCGAGAGCCGTAGCGAGCAGTGCGCGCTCCGCCTTGAGACGACCGTTGCCGGCTTCGCTGTCGATGAACTGCTTGACCTGTCCGGCGATGTGAGCGAGGGCGACACCGCGGTCACGAGCGATCTTGCGGAAGAAGAAGTCCTGCGCCTGGATGGCGGTGGTTCCTTCGTACAGCGAGTCGATCTTGGAGTCGCGGATGTACTGCTCGATCGGGTAGTCCTGCAGGAATCCCGAGCCGCCGAGGGTCTGGAGGCTGTCCGTCAGGTACTGGTACGCACGCTCGGAGCCGACGCCCTTGACGATGGGGAGCATGAGGTCGTTGACGCGGAACGCGGTGTCCTTGTCAGCGCCCGAGACATGCTTGGCGACGATCTCGTCCTGGTGTGCGGCGGTGTAGAGGTACACCGCACGCAGACCTTCGGCGTATGCCTTCTGCATTGCGAGGCTGCGACGCACGTCGGGGTGGTGCGTGATGGTGACGCGGGGTGCGGCCTTGTTGCTCATCTGGGTGAGATCGGCACCCTGGACGCGCTGCTTGGCGTAGTCGAGAGCGTTGAGGTATCCGGTGGAGAGGGTGGAGATGGCTTTGGTGCCCACCATCATTCGAGCGTGCTCGATGACGTCGAACATCTGCGCGATGCCGTTGTGAACCTCGCCGACCAACCAGCCCTGGGCGGGGACGCCGTGGCCACCGAAGGTGAGCTCACACGTGGTGGACGCCTTGAGGCCCATCTTGTGCTCGACGTTGGTGACGAAGACGCCGTTGCGCTCGCCGAGTTCGTTGGTCTCGAAGTTGAAGTGCGTCTTCGGGACGAAGAACAGGCTCAGGCCCTTGGTGCCGGGGCCGGCGCCTTCGGGGCGAGCGAGGACGAGGTGGAAGATGTTCTCGAACAGATCATCCGACGTTGCAGACGTGATGAAGCGCTTGACGCCTTCGATGTGCCAGGAGCCGTCGTCCTGCTTGATGGCCTTGGTGCGGCCGGCACCGACGTCGGAGCCGGCGTCGGGCTCGGTGAGGACCATGGTGGCGCCCCATCCGCGTTCCACAGCGGTGGCTGCCCAGCTCTTCTGCTCTTCGGTGCCGTTGTTGAACAGCACGTCGGCGAAGGAGGGACCGGCCTGGTACATGAATGCGGCCGGCTGCGCGCCGAGGAGCATTTCGGAGATCGCCCATACGACCGCGCGGGGGACGGGTACGCCGCCGACCTCTTCGCTCAGGCCCATGCGGAACCACTCGGCGTCCCACATGGAGCGGAAGGACTTCTTGAAGGATTCGGGAAGCTTCGCCTCGTGGGTCTCCGGGTCGAAGACAGGCGGGTTACGGTCGGCGTCGGCGAAGGCCTCGGCGAGCGGTCCCTCTGCCAGTCGTGCGACCTCGGCCAGCATGCTGCGGACGGTGTCGGCATCGAGATCGCCCCAAGCGCCTTCGCTCAGTGGCTTTTCCAGTCCGAGTACCTCGAAGAGGTTGAACTCGAGGTCCCGAACGTTGCTCTTGTAATGGCCCATGTCTGCTTCTCCCAGTGAGGTGGTGCGGTCCAGCACTCCTAGTACCGCCCGAAGTTTATTACTCGTCGGTAACTTAATACATGTTACTAGCCGTTCTTACAACTGCCAACAACAAATTTCCTGCCGATGACAAGAGCGTCGATCGCAATTCCCGTTTCGGTGTGCCTGTGGGGATTTCCGGCGATCTCGAACTCGAGCCTCGAGCTGAACTCTTCCATCAAATCTTCTGGGGTGTAGAGGATTTCAGGATCTTGCGGTCCGCCGACTCCGTAGTCGACATTGCTGCGGTCGTGACCCAAAATCATGAGGATTCCATCAGGTTTCAGAGAATTTATGGCACGGTTCACAACCACCGTGCGCTGTGGCGCCGGCAGATGGAGGTACAGGACGAGCGCAAGATCGTAATTGGAGCCGTACTCGAGCGTGGTGACGTCACCGCAGCGGTAGTCCAGTCGATCGACCACGGAGCGTGGGGATCGGGAAGCGATCGTGCGGGCCTTGTCGATCGCGACGGCCGAGTAGTCGATACCGGTCACCTCCCAGCCTCGCGTCGCCAGCCACAACGCGTTGCGGCCCTCACCGCAGGCCAGGTCCAATGCCTGGCCGTGGGGGAGGGCCGTCGCGTATTCCACCAGAAGCTCGCTCGGGGGAGCGCCCCAGACAAGTTCGGATCGTTCGTATTTCTTGTCCCACTCCGCCGCGTCCATAGGTAACGACGGTAGTGGCACTCAGTTCTTGCGCAGTCCCGCTCGTGTCGGGATGGCGATGGAAAGGAATCCCAAGGCGGCGGTGACGGCAACAATCGATCCGTAGACCACCGGCGAGACCACGGGAATCGGCGTGCCGGAGACGGCCAGGGCGATCCCCATCAGCGGCGGGATGGTGATCAGTGTCCCCACCACAATGGCAATGCCGACCACCATGACGGATTCGATGCGCATCATCGCGCGAATCTGATTGGTCCGAGCGCCTACCAGTTGCAGTAATGCAAACTCCCGCGAGCGTTCGGCCGTGGCCGCGACCAAGGTGTTCACAACAGCGACGGCCAGATAGCCGAGCAGAACCAGGACCGCGAGGATGCTCACCCAGGACTGCATCCGACGCTCGTCGGCGCCGGCGGCCCCGAACTGGTCCTGATTCATGGCAGCGACAGCGGGGAAGGGTTGCAGAGACTGCTGCACCTCGTCGACGCGTCCGGGTTCGGCGCGAACCAGAACGGTGTCGATCAGCGCGTCGGTCGAGTGCGTGCGCAGCGTGTCGACGGGCAGGGTGACGTCGCCGAAACCGAGCCCGCGACCGTACGTCGCGACGACCAGCGGATGTATCACCGTGCCGTCGCCGAGATGGAGATCGATGCGACCACCGACGCGGGCACCGAGGGTGAAGGCGCCGTCGCTACTCACAGCAACGGTGTCGCCGGTCAGGTCGGCCAGGTCTCCGTCGATGACATCGAGGTCGAGAGTGGATGCCGCGTGGGCGGCGTCGATCCCCTGCGCGGAGATCGGCGTAACCGATGTGCCGGTCTCGTCCCCGCTCGGCACCGGCAGGACCTGACTGCGGACGACGGGGTTGGCAGCGCTCACACCAGGAACCGCCGCGATGGAATCGAGGAGCGCGGGTGCGATGCCGGCCGGAGCGCCGACGATCAGATCGGCGGTCACTCCTTTGATCGATTGATCGGTGGCCTCCGCGGCGACGGTGGACTGGCTGAAGAACTGCACGCAGCCCAGGGCGATGGCCAGAGCCAGCGGCACGATGGCGGAGGAGAGCCGACGCGAATGAGATTCGGCATTCGCGGCGGCCAGAACTCGCGGCGCCCGGGTGCTATGACGCAGTGGCCCGCCGACGGTCCGGATGATGGCGCGCACCAGCAGTGGGCCCAGTAAGGCGACGGAGAAGATCAGCAACAGTGCGCTGCTGCCCGCTCCGGCAGCGGCAACCTCGCCGGGCAGGAACGCCGGGAGTGCGGACATACTCAGTCCGAGTACGCCGAGCACAACGCCGGTGACAATCCGGGATTTGCTCAATTCGGCTGGGCCACGCTCGGATTCGCGCAGCGCCTCGGTGGGTTCGAGTTTCGCCGGGCGCCGGGCAGCTATGGCGGCTGCGCCCCGCGCGGTCAGAAGACAGATCGCAAATGCGCTGAGCACGGGAATCGGGCTGTATACCAAGGTAAAATCGGGAGGGATGACGCCGGCGCTCGCGAACTGTGCGCCCAGAACTCGGGCGAGCAGGAATCCGGGGATCAGTCCGAGGGCTGCTGCGGCGGCAGAGACGAGGAGTACCTCGCGTCCGATCATCGTGTGAATCTGGCGAGTAGTCGCGCCGATTGCGCGTAGCAGAGCGAACTCTCGACGGCGCGCGTTGATCGACAGAGACAGCGTGCTGGACACGACGAACATTGCGACCATCAGCGCGAGACCGGCAAACGATGCGCAGAGCGCGATCAGCTGAGTTCGCGCAGCTCCCGCATCGAGGAATTCGACGCCTCCGCGTGCGGTGCCCGTCGAGACTTCCGCGCCGGTTCCTGCCACGGCTTCGCGGGCCAGAGCGGCCGCATTCACGCCTTCGGGCGCGATAACACCGACGGCGGTGACGGAGTTCTGGTGCGGCCACAACCGTTCAACCTCCCGGTCGTCGAGGAAAACGAGTGCCGGACGGTCTGGTGATGCTTCCGATGCCGCATCGGCTGTGCCGACTACGGTGTACTCGTCCGGTACCCCGCCGTGTGCCAGCGTGATTCGCTCGCCGACGGTAGCGCCGGTGGTCGAGACCACCTCGTTGCGGCTCTGCGGAGCGCGGCCCTCGGTGATCGAGTACGGCGCCAATTGTGCTGTGCTCCAGGGATGTGCGTCGAGTACAACGCCCTCGGTGGTGCTGACGGGGACCGAGATATCGGGCACCACGGTGACATCGAGCGCGTCGAGTCTGTGGACCACATCGTCGCCGAGCAGAACCCGTTCGGCAAAAGGCTGATCGGCGTCTTCCTTGACGGCCAGTGCCTGTGGCGCGCTGACTACGACGTCGGCTCCGGCGTAGAGGTGCGGCGAGACTCCGCCTCGCACTCCTGATTCCAGCAAGATGCCCAGCGCGCAGGTGAGGAGGGCGGCGCAGAACACGGAGACGAATACGGCGATGAAGCCGGAGCGATGTGCCTTCAGGTGGGCAACGGTATGAGCTTTCACGGTCACCAGTCCCCGAGGTGTGTCATGCGCTCGGCGACCTGCGCCGGGCTGGGCCGGTCGAGGTGCCCGACCAGTTTTCCGTCCGCCAGAAACACCACTCGGTCGGCATACGACGCCGCAACGGGATCATGGGTGACCATGACAACGGTTTGATCGAACTCGGCAGCGGTGTGGCGCAACAGTTCCAATACCTGCTTCGCGCTACGTGAATCGAGTGCGCCGGTGGGTTCGTCGGCAAAGAGCGCGTCGGGTCGGGTGATGAGGGCGCGGGCGATGGCGACTCGTTGTTGTTGTCCGCCGGAAAGTTCGGCGGGTGCGCGATTGCGCAATGCGCCGAGTCCGACGGCATCGAGAACGAAGGTCAGATAGTTCTCGTCGGCGGTGCGTCCGGCGAGGAGTAGGGGGAGTGTGATGTTCTGCTGCACGGTCAGCGCGCCGAGGAGGTTGTACGCCTGGAAGACGAACCCGACGTGGTCGCGTCGGAAAATGCTGCGGGCCTTCGGTTTCAGTCGTGTTATGTCGGTGCCGCCCAGCCAGGTCGATCCGCTGGTCGGGCTGTCGAGACCGGCAGCGCAGTGCAGGAAGGTGCTCTTGCCGGAACCGGACGGGCCCATCACTGCGGTAAATGTGCTGCGGGGCAGGGTGAGGCTGACGTTGTCGAGAGCGGTGACGCCGCCGACCTTGCCGTAGACCTTGCTGACTCCTTCGAGGCGAACGGCTGCGGCGGTCGTCGCCGGCGTCGGGGGTGTGCGGACCGCGTGTCGATTCTTCATGGAATGAACGCTATGGACATTCGGCGACTCTCGACATCCTGCAGAGTCCCGAATCTATGGTGTAGCCAGCTGTAGTGGATCTGCGCCGTGAGTGCGGCATGCTGGGACGGTGAAGCAGAGATTGCGGGCCGTGCGCTACGTACTCGTCGAGGGTTGCGCCGGCGTGGTGTCCTTGGCGTTGGTGATGGTGGGCATGATCTTGCTTTCATTGTCGGTGCTGATCGTGGGGTGGGTGCTGATTCCGTCGTACCTGCGTGTGTTGCGGTGGTGGGCGGATCTTGCCCGCACCCGGTCGGCGCGCTACTCGGGTTCCGCTGTTCCCCATCGCTATCCGCCGATGCCGGCCAACCCGGGAATCGGGGATCTGCGTCGGTTGCTCACCGATCGGTCGACGCGCCGCGACGGCGGCTGGTTGGTTCTCCATGCGATGGGAGCGCCGGTGGCCGGGCTTCTCGCCGTCGCGTTGCCGCTGGGTGCGCTCAATACCTTTGTGGTTCCGTTCTATTGGCAGGCGATGCCCGCTGATGAGCCGGTGTCCAATCCTTATCCCGTGACGTCGTGGTGGGGCGCAGCCGGCATGCCCGTCGTCGGTGCTGTGTATTTGTTGTTGGCGTGGTGGCTCATTCCGGTGATGGCGCGGTGGCTCTCTTTGTCGGCGTCGTCGCTGCTGGCGAAGGATGCCCGGGCGGATTTGTCGCGACGGGTCAGTGAATTGACCGCTAGCCGGGCGGCGGCGTTGGACGCGCACTCGGCAGAGCTCAAACGCATCGAGCGGGATCTGCACGACGGTGCCCAGAATCGGCTGGTGGCGGTGGTCATGATGCTCGGAATGGCAGAGCGGGCACTGTCGAACAATCCGGATCAGGCACTTCCGCAGCTGCACCGGGCGCAGGCAGCGGCCACGGAAGCGCTGAGCGAGTTGCGGGCGCTTGTTCACGACATCTACCCGCCGATTCTCGACGAACTCGGACTGGAGGGCGCGGTGTCCGCGCTCGCGGGACGTTCATCCGTGCCCTGCGTGCTCGAGATCGACGACCTACGACGCGCTCCGGCCGCGGTGGAGGCCGCTGCCTATTTTGTGGTGGCCGAGGCACTGACCAACGTTGTCAAACACAGTGGCGCACGTGCTGTTACGGTGCGAGCGGCCACGAAATCGAATCCTGAGACCATGACAATCGAGGTCATCGACGACGGGTACGGCGGTGCGAGTGAGCGTGCCGGTGGTGGCCTTGCCGGGATCCGGCGTCGGGTCGAAGCATTCGAGGGAACTGTGGACCTGGACAGTCCGGCCGGTGGGCCGACAACGATGAGGGTGGAATTGCCGTGCGGATTCTGATTGCCGAGGACGACGCGTTGCTGCGTGAGGGACTGGCGCTGCTGTTGCGCGGGGAGGGCTACGAGGTAGTCGCGGTGCCGGACGCGGATCAGTTCCTGTCGATCTTCGACGAGATCGCCCCCGATGCCGCTGTCCTGGACGTGCGGATGCCGCCTACGTTCACCAACGAGGGTCTGCGGGCCGCAATCGAGGTTCGCAAGACCCGGCCGGGCTTCCCCGTTCTGGTGCTCTCCGCGTACGTGGAGGACCGCTACGCCGGTGAGCTCCTCGCGGGCGGTGCCGGAGGCGTGGGATACCTCCTGAAGGAACGTGTCGGCAAGGTCGCCGAATTTGTCGACGCGCTCGAGCGGGTGATCGGGGGCGGAACCGTCATGGATCCGGAGGTGGTATCCCAACTGATGAGCCGTCGGCGCGCCGACGATCCCATTCGCGCACTCACTCCGCGGGAATCGGAAGTGCTCGGTTTGATGGCAGAAGGGTTGGGAAACCAGGAAATCGCGCAGAAACTTGTTGTCAGCGACACCGCTGTGAGCAAGCACATAGGAAATATCTTCGCGAAGCTCGGCCTGTCGACTTCCCAAAGCGGGCATCGTCGTGTTTTGGCTGTTCTGGCCCATTTGCGAGCTTGATCGAACATCTGGACGGCAGACGCGCCCGAAGCGTAATGTGAGCCAGCCTCATGTTGTTGTCGTAACGTAACGGTGACCTGAGAGGCGTGGGCGTATGTCCGCTACGTAACGTGTGATCTCGGAAACGAGTAGAGCACCTGAAGACAACGAGGAGATCGATCAATGGGTAAGCCGATTGCCAGCGTGGCCGGAGGTCGGCAGTCCGTCCTTCTCGGGCTCGGCGTTCACCGCCCTGAGCGGGTTGTGACCAACGACGAGATCTGCGAGACGATCGATTCCACCGACGAGTGGATTCAGACCCGCACGGGCATCAAGTCGCGCCGCTTTGCCGGCGACGGCGAAGGCGTCGTCGCGATGTCTCTCGGTGCCGCACGTGGCGCTCTGGCTGCCAGTGGCATCTCACCTGAGCAGATCGGCGCTGTCATCATCGCCACCTCCACATACGACCTGCAGACGCCGCAGGCCGCGTCGGTGATTGCTCACGAACTCGGTATGAACGGTCCGGCTGCATTCGACCTGGCTGCCGGCTGTGCCGGGTTCAGTACCGCACTCGGTGTCGCCAATGACCTGATCCGCGGTGGAACTGCCGACTACGCGCTTGTTGTCGGTGTCGATCGCATGAGTGACACCACCGAGCCCACGGACCGCAGTGTGCGCTTCATCTTCGGCGACGGCGCCGGTGCTGTCATCGTCGGTGTCAGTGACACTGTGGGAATCGGCCCCGTCGAGTGGGGTTCGGACGGAAGCCAGTCCGACGCCATCAAGCAGGAGCCGAGTTGGCTCGAGTTCATCGAGAAGCCCGAAGGTGCTCGCCCGTGGATCAAGATGGCCGGCACGGCCGTATTCCGTTGGGCTGCTTTCGAAATGGGTAAGGTTGCCACGCGCACACTCGAAAAGTCGGGCCTGACCATCGATGACATCGACGCGTTTGTGCCGCACCAGGCCAACCAGCGCATCAACGAGGTCATCGCGCGCAGTATGAAGCTGCCCGAGGGATTCCCGGTCTCCAACGACATCGCCGAGACGGGCAATACGTCTGCTGCTTCGGTTCCGCTGGCCATGGAGCAGATGCTCCGCGACGGCCAGGTCAAGCCGGGCGACAAGGCCCTGTTGGTCGGCTTCGGTGCCGGACTGTCCTACGCCGGCCAGGTTGTCATCCTGCCGCCGCTCGGAACTGATCCGAACGCCTGATCCTTCACGAACGGAGAGCCCGCGAACCACGATGGTTCGCGGGCTCTTGTTCGTTCGGCAGCTCCGTTGGGGTCAGCGAGCCGGAGATGTCAGTAGTGGGATCAGTAGTTCGTCCGCGGTGAGGGCGCCGTGCTGACCTGGCAGCCCGGCCAAGCCTGATTCCACCGTACGACGCACCACCGCGACGTCGTCCGTGGCGATGGCGATGACGTCGCCGATCCGCCCGTGAAATGCGGAATGCACTGAGGGGCCGAATAACCCGGCCACGATGCCCTCGGCTCGTGTTCCGATCCACATGCGGTCGCCGAGTTCGGAGCGCCAACGTGCGGCCACGTCGGCTGCCGCACCTTCACGGGTGTGGATGTGCCGGCAGCGTGGTTCGCCGGCGAGCGCGAGGACGTCCTTGGACAGGACGGGCGAGTTGTCGTAGTCGATCTTGTTCGCGTCGGTGATCTCGACCATTCCGTGGTCGGCAGTCACGATCAGCGTCACGTCCGGACCGAGTGCGGCGGAAAGTTGTTCGACAACACGGTCCACCAGGGACAGTTGCTGGAGCCACGGCTCCGATTCGGGTCCGTACACATGTCCGAGGGCGTCGATCTCACTGATGTAGCAATACGTGAACGTGCGCTCCGCCGATTTTGCGACGGCAACCGTGCGAGCCACCAGATCGCCGTACGCCTGAATGCCGGCAAATGCTGCTCCACGCATACCCGCGCGAGTGAGTCCGCTGCCGTCGAACTTGGACGGGACAACAGTCGTCACGGTGATGCCTGCGGCCTGTGCCCGGTCGAACGTCGTCGCTTCCGGTTGGAGTACCTCGGGGACTATCGAATCGGCGTACGACTCTTTTTTCCCAGTGGGATGCCACCCCAGCCAATTGAAGACCGAATCGGCTTCTTCGACGTACGACTGATAGCCGGTGATGCCGTGTGCGCCCGACGGGAGGCCGGTTCCCAAGGACACGATGCTGGTGGCCGTCGTCGTGGGAAATCCGGCGCGGATGGGAGAGCCCACCCACGAGTTCAGGTACGGCGCATGCTCGGCATTGCGAGAGAGGAGATTAGCCCCCATGCCGTCGACCAGCAGAATCACGGTTCTCTTGCTGGGTGGCAGATTCAGCCGATTGGCCTCGCCGGCAACTCCCAGCGAGGCGAGAATTGACGGCGCAAGGGTCGACAGTGTCGGTTGCGAGTACACATCGAGGAGAGGTGCGGGGGCGGGCATCTCATGAGATTAGGCGGTGAACGACGAAAACTGCACACCTTCTGGGCGAGCGTTCACATCGGCGCCCCGCCTTCGCGCGCCTTTTTCGGTAGTCGCACTACCGAAAAAGGCGCACGCGCCCGCGGGCCCTCAGCCCACGATGGTCGAAATGCGGAATGCCGCCCCCAATGGATCTGCGACACCCGCCAGGCGTCCGAACGGGGTGTCCTCAGGGGCCGCGATGACGCTGCCACCGAACTCGACGACCTTGGCGACTGCGGCATCGGTGTCGTCGGCGCCGAAGTACACCTGCCAGAAGGACGGCACCTCAGTCGGCAGGAACGAACTGGCGTCCATGACACCGGCAACAGTGGCATCGCCCAGCTTGGCCTGGGAATAGCGGAACTCGTCGGTGTCACCCATCGACTCGTACTCCCAGCCGAACACGTCTGTGTAGAACGGCAGCGCCGCCGTGTAGTTCTTCGACATCGTCTCGTGCCATACGGGTGCACCCGGTACTCCGACCGACCCGAAACCCTTGTGCTGATCGGGTTGCCAGATTCCGATCACCGCTCCGGCGGGATCGCCGACGATCGCCATGCTGCCCTGATCGCCGACCTGCATGGACGGCATCATGATCGTGCCGCCGGCAGCTTCGGCTTTAGCGGCAGAAGCGGCCGCGTCGGAGGAGGAGATGTAGGTGGTCCAGACGTTGCCGTACGGATTGCCCTCCTGCTGGGGGCCGAGACCGGCGATGGGTTGCCCGTCCTTGCTGAAGATCGCGTATCCGCCGTACTGCGGATCGTCGTTACTGTCGACCTGCCAGCCGAATACGTTGGTGTAGAAGTTCTTCGCGACCTCGGTGTCCGAGCTGGTGAGGTCGATCCAACAGGGAGTTCCGTCGAGCATGAGTTCCTCCTGTGCGTCGTGGTGGTAGTCGACGCTACAGAAAAATCTCACGGGGCCGCAGGCGCTTCGAGCAGCCGGGCACGCACCCCCGCATCGGTCGCGCAGTCGATCGCCGTCCACACCAATCCCAAAGCACCGTCCAGTACGGCTCTGTCACCGGTCTCGGAACGGCAGTATGCCGTGAACTCCGGTTGGTGATTGCCCGCGCCGTTGCAATCGATTCCGATGATGGGATGGATGGTCGGGATGCGGTGCGAGACGTTGCCCATGTCCGTGGACCCGGCCGCTGGACCGTTGTAGTCGAAGAACGTGCGGCCGAGAGCCTCGAGGTTCTCCTGGTACAGGGCGCTCAACTGCTGATCCCACCGCGACTCCGCGTACGCGGGCGACGGCGACGTCATCGCGATGTCGCACCCCGTCGCGATGGCGCCGGCGGTGAAGCACTGCTCCACCTTGGGCTGGGCGGCCTCGACGCCGCCCAATGTCTCGGCCCGGACAGCGTATGTCCCGTGCGAACTACCGGGAATGACATTGGGCGCGACTCCGGCATCGCTGACGTAGCCGTGAACTTGAACGTCCCGCGGAAGATGCTGTCGCAGTAAGCCGATACTCACCTGAGCGACAGTGAACGCGTCGGCCGCGTTGACGGCCCCCACGGCAAAGGATGCGTGCGACGACACTCCCGTGTATTCGACGTCCAGGTGCGAGATGGCAAGCATGTTGGGTGCGCGCAGGTCGCCGGCGCCGGGGTGCACCATCATGGCGCAGTGTAGTGAATCGAAGATGCCCTCCTCGAGCATCACGACCTTTCCGCCGCCGCCCTCTTCCGCGGGAGTGCCGAAGACAGCCACGGTGATTCCCAGTTCGTCGGCCAACGGCGCGAGGATCAATCCCGCGGTCACCGCGGCAGCGGCGATGATGTTGTGCCCACACGCATGTCCGATGTCCGGGAGCGCGTCGTACTCGGCAAACAATCCGATCACGAGTTCGCCGCTGCCGTAGGTGGCGGCGAGTGCGGTCGGGAGTCCGGCAACACCACGTTCGACAGCAAAACCGGCACCCTCGAGCATGTCCGCGACGGCGGCTGACGCGTTGTGCTCGGCAAACGCGAGTTCGGGGTCTTCGTGGATCTGGTGACTCAGTGCCAGCGCGGCATCGGAGACGGTGTCGAGGTGCTTGGCCGCGCGATCTTTTGTCGTCATCGTCTGAGCGTGCGTTCGCACTGGGATTTTCGGGCCGATATGCAGTATTTGTGCACTAGTTTGTTTCACCATGCAGGATTCGATAAATCTGGACGAGATCGATCTGCGAATCGTCCACGCGATGCAGGTACAACCGCGCGCTCCGTGGGCGTTGATCGGTCATGTTGTCGGGGTTGATCCGGTGACCGCTGCGCGGCGGTGGGCATCTCTCACCGATTCGGGAACTGCCTGGATAGCGGCGTATCCGGCCGCCGACGCGGGATCGGTGTTGGCGTTCCTCGACGTCCGGTGTGAACCGCGATCACGCCAACAGCTTGTCGACCGACTCGCGGCGCACGCGCATGTGATGAGCGTGAATGTGCACTCGGGTGGTTGCGTGGTCATGGCGGAAGCATTGTTCGGCAGCACCACTGCACTGGCTCGGTACGTACTCGACGATCTGCAACGTCAGGATGGGGTGACCGACGTCGTGGTACACCCTGTCACCAGGGTGTTCACGGAGGGAAGTCGTTGGCGGCTGGGCACTCTCGAACCATCCGGAGTTCGGACGTTGCGCGAATCCGGGGTGGCTCCGCCGCCGCTCGGTCGCAGGCATCCGTTGGACAGCGCAACTGTCGCCGTGATCGATGTTCTCGGACGCAAACCGCGAGTATCGGTGACCGAACTGGCTCACGAACTGGGGATAAGCGCGTCGACGGCTCGTCGACGACTGGGCCGGGCATTGTCGCAGCACACCGTGTTGCGTTGTGAATTGGCACGATTCGCGACGGGACGGCCGATTCGGGTGCTGTTCACCGCCAGGATTCCCGCACTCGACGTCGAGCGCGTCGCACGAATCCTGAGGGCCCGGACCGAGATTCGCCTTGTTGTGACCGTCGCAGGCCCGGACAATCTGTTCTTCACGGGGTGGTTACGATCGCTGACGGAGATCGCGGCGCTCGAACTGGAACTGGCCACTCGGGCGCCGACTCTGACTGTGACGGACCGGCGAATCGTGCTGGATACGCCAAAACTGATGGGACACTTGCTCGATCGAGACGGCAGATCCACCGGTGTGATTCCGGTGGGTGTCAGGTCGTGATCAGGTCTGTGTGCGACAGCCACGCCAGCACATGACGGTTGAACTCGTCGGGCAATTCCAGTTGGGGAGTGTGCCCGGTGTCGCCGAGAATGATCGTGGTCCAGTGCGGGTGCGCTGCGGCAGCAGACCGTGCGGCAGCTACCGAAACGAGGCGATCGCGCTCACCGTGCAAGAGGAGGGTGGGGACACTGATGTCGCGCAACGCTTTTCGATACTTCTGGGGGCGGGCCAGCACAGTGAGCAGTGATCGTGCGGCTTGTAGGAAGTCTGCATCCTGGGTAGAGAAGCCGCGCCGGATCTTCGCCAGCGCCGCGCCCGCGGCAATTACCTCGGAGTCCGCGCGGGCGGGGTCGACGAAGCAGAGGTCGGTCATCTGCGCCGCCAGTTGCTCGTCCGTCAACTTTCGTCGACCCAAACTCATTGCCTGTTCCCCGAGGTAGGGAAGCGCGTAGACGAGGAATTGGGCAGCAACAACCGGGTCGGGGATCCGGATCGGTAGCGGCAGCGCCGGGTCGACCAATACCAGGCCGGCCACTGAATCAGGGCGGGCGTCGGTAGCGAGGGCAGAAACCATTCCGCCCATCGAGTTTCCGAACAGAATGACCGGTTTCCCGACAACGGTTTCGATAAACCGGTTCAGGAGTGCGGTATTCGAGTGGACGTGAGTGGTGCGGCCGTGAGCCTGTGTCAGGCCGAAACCAGGCAGATCCACCGCGTAGACACGTGTGTGTTTTGCCAGCGTGGGCGCCACCCGGACCCAGTTCAGATGTGAGCCGCCGAGTCCGTGGACGAGGACGATAGGCGGCGTGGTGTCGTCCGGGTCTTCGGGTCCTCCGAAGTTCACCCAGTGCACGTCCCCGTCGAGATCGGCGATGTTGCTGATTCCGCCCCAAGGGGCACTGAGCGCAGCATCGGCGTCTTCCAGGGCGGAGCGGGGCGAAGTCATCTCTCCAGAATGCACGCTATTTGCCGATTGTGTGAGTGCTCTGTGCCGTCGATCACGCAGTGCGTTGTGGCGGTGTCGAGCGCATTCGTTCTATTGGGCTGCGGCAGAGACGGTTTCGCAGTTGTCCGGTTTGTACGATCCCGTTCGGGTGCTTGCCATCGCAGCTGCAGTGTCAGGCATACTGGCAGCCATGTGGTGGATGGTCGGTTTAATCATTCTGACTGTCCTGAGTCTGTCGTCCGCTTTGGTGGCATTTGTATTTCACCGATCAACGGCTGAGGACAGGACATTGCTGGGTGATTCAAGCAAAAGCAAAGCCGAACGGCCCTGAACCGGTAATCGGTCCAGGGCCGTTCGCAGCTGTCATCCCCGGTCTGTCAGCCCCAGCGAGACTGTCCACCGTCGAGCGGGATCGTTGCACCGGTCAGGTAGCCGGCATCGGGTCCGACGAGGAATGCGACGGCGGTACCGATGTCGTTTTCGCAGTCACCGATGCGGCGCATCGGAATACTGGCTACAAACGCCGCTGCTTCCTCGGGACGAGCGTCGGCCCATCGCTGCAAGCCGGGCGACGACGCGTGCGGCGCGACAGCAAGGACACGAATCCCGTCGACGCCCCATTCGCATGCCGCTGCTCGCGTAAGCGCCCGCACCGACTCCTTGACGGCCGCGTACCCGCCGTAGCCGCTGGCGTCCCAACGCACGGCCACCGAGCTGACCATGTTGATGATCGCGCCGCCGCCGCGGGCCTTCATCGACGGGTAGCACGCCTGCATCGTGCGCAGCGTTGCCACGGGCCCCGACTCGAGTCCGGCAGCCAGCTTCTCCGGCGTCAGATCCAGAATGTTGCCCAGTGGGTTCAGGCTCGCATTGTTGACGAGGATGTCGACTCCACCGAACAACTCGACGGTTCGATCAACAGCTGCGGTGATGGAGTCTCCGTCGCTGACATCCGCCAACACGGGTTCAGCGCGGCCGCCGCGATCGACGATTTCCTTGCATGTGTCCACAAGCTTCGATTCGGTGCGACCGACAACGGCGATGGATGCACCTTCCTTGGCCAGGGCAAATGCGACTCCTTGCCCAACACCTTGGCCGGCGCCTGTGATGAGCGCCACTTTCCCGTCCAATTTGCCCACAGCTGTTCTCCTGCTCGTCATTTAGCGGTCCCCGAATGGTTGCCTCCCCCGCGCAGTATTTCTCCTGGCTTCTTACTGGTCGGGATGTGATCTATATCCCACTCAGTGGAACCGCTTTTAATATCGACCGTCTTACAGCTAATGTGAGCGCGGTTACACACCCGGCGCGGGGCCCGCGCACACATTCCATGATGAGGAGCTAGACATGGCAACCACAGGCAGCATTGATCCCGATACCGCAAAGTTGCTCGCTGACTTGGCTAAGTACGCTTCGCCGATCGCGGGCCTCATCGGCGGCGTCGGCGCGATTCTCGGAATCGCCGGACTGATCAACGCCGGCACCGGCTCCTGATCTGTTCTGATCTGAATCTCCGGCCCGCGAACTGGTAACGGTTCGCGGGCCGGAGGTCTATCAATAGTTTCAATATCTGTGTCTTACAGACACATTCATTGGATGTGAGCCTGCGGAACCCTCAGGCTCTCGGCAGTGTCCGGCCGTGTGTGGTTTTTCTTCGGTGTCAGGTCGAGGACGGCTTCGCTACCGCGGTAGTGATGGAACCGGAAGAGCGAGCGGTCCGGCGTGATGCGGGTGTCGTTCCCCGTGGTCTTCCAGTGCCAGTGAATGTCGGCTTCGAGAACTTCCGGCAGTCGGACGATGTTCTTGCAGCCGTACTCTTGCAGCCCTTGGCATTTCAGATCCTGCAGTTCGCGGGGTTGCCCGCCGCGAGTCCACCGTGATTCGTAGACCAGTGCGTCGAGTTGGATCCGGTGGCAGTCCTGTTCCGATGCAGTGAGCAGTAGGGCGTCCCAGTCCAATCCCGGTGCGTGCTGGAGATATTCGTCGGCGTCGATGAAGGCGCTCCACGAAACGGCACTGCGGAATCGCGTGATGTAGTCGACGTAGGCCTCTACCTGGCCGTGCACTATCCGGCCTTCCTCATCTCGGGGTTGCCACTCGATGACCGTGACGGGGAGTCCCTGCAGTTCGCGGCGAAAAGCTGCTTGAACGTCACTGTCGGAGAGTGTTTCGGTATAGGCGCCGTAGGAATTTCCGCGCTTGTCGACGCTTCCTCCATGCCACCGGTTCAGACTGAACGCACTGCTGCGCCGCGAGGATCCCACGGAACCGGTGTTGTCGTACAACACGACGTCCCAGCCCTGTTCGATGTGGTGCACGCACCAATCGCGGATGAAGGGTAGGTGTTCGCGGGGGAGAAGGACAGCGACAACGGTGCGGGTCTTGTTACTGGAACTGCGCTCCGTTGTCATGGGGACACGATATGCGGCGGACGCATCCCGCGGACACCAATCGTTGACATAATCGCAATTCTGTCTCATAGTCGAGGCATGACGTCATCTGTGTCACACTTGCCACGGTTTGTTCCGTCGACCGGGGAATCCTGGCGATCGCCCTGGGCGATGTACGACGCGTTGCGTGAACACGACCCCGTGCATCACGTTGTTCCCGAAGTGTCCGGGGACGACTACTGGGTTCTCACGCGCCACGAGGATGTCTACAACGCAGCGCGGGATTACCAGACGTACTCGTCTGCCAAGGGGCTGACCACCGTCTACGGTGAGCTGGAACAGATAGGCATGCAGGACAATCCGCCATTTGTGATGCAGGATCCGCCGGCTCAGTCGGAGTTCCGCCGCATGGTGTCCAAGGGATTCACTCCCCGTCAGGTATCTGCCGTCGAGCCGATGGTTCGGGAGTTTGTCGTCGAGCGAATCGAAGCGTTGAAGGCTCGCGGCAGCGGCGACATCGTCGTCGAACTTTTCAAGCCACTGCCGTCGATGGTAGTTGCGCACTATCTAGGAGTGCCGGAATCCGATCGCGACCAGTTCGACGGGTGGACCGAGGCGATCGTCGCTGCAAATTCGGCCGGGGGTGCGCTCGCTGCAGCAACAACGGCGCAGGCCGCGACCGGTGAGTTGATGATGTACTTCGCGTCGTTGGTCGAGCGTCGCAAGGTGGAACCGGGCGACGATACGATTTCACACCTCCTCGCGGCAGGGCTCGGTGAGGAGGGGGACATCAGTGGTTTGCTGTCGATCCTGGGATTTGCGTTCACGATGGTGGCAGGTGGAAACGACACCACAACAGGGATGTTGGGCGGTTCGGTGGCGATGCTGACCGAGCGCAGAGACCAGCGGCAGCTTCTGATCGATGATCCGGAACTGATCACCGACGCGGTGGAGGAACTATTGCGTCTCACGTCGCCGGTGCAGGGTCTGGCCCGCACCGTCACCCGCGATGTGAGCCTGGGCGGCAAGACTATTCCCGCGGGACGTAAGGTGCTGCTGATGTACGGCGCCGCCAATCGCGACCCGTCGAAGTACGGCCAGGATGCCGGCGAACTCGACGTGCTGCGCAAACCGCAGAAGATCTTGACGTTCAGTCACGGCGCACATCACTGTCTGGGGGCGTCGGCTGCTCGTATGCAGGCGCGAGTTGCGTTGGAAGAGTTACTGGCTCGCATCCCTGACTTTCACGTCGACATCGACGCGATGACGTACGCACCGGGAAACTACGTGCGCCGTCCGCTGACTGCTCCGCTGTCGGTGAACGCGTCGTGAGTAACGACTGGCTGGGGGACGGGCGGGCCCTCGCTGCTGCCGAAAAGATCCTCGACAGCGCGGGGCTGTTGTTTGTCGAGAAGGGTGTAGGTGCGGTGGGAATGGCGGAGATAGCCTCTGCTGCAGGCTGTTCCCGCGCCACGCTGTACCGCTATTTCGAGAACCGCCAGTCGCTGCACGTTGCGTTTGTTCACCGCGAGGCGCGCAAGTTGGGAGCCGAGATTGCCACAACGGTTGCGCCGATAGCTGATCCGCGGGAGCGCCTCGAAACGGCGATCCTCTCAGCGGTCTCGGCGGTGCGCAGTACCCCGACGCTGGCAGCGTGGTTTTTGCCCGGGGACGCCAGTCTGGCCGGTGAGCTGGCAAATTCGTCAGAGGTCATCAATGGTTTGGGTGCCGCGTTCCTCGGCAGCAGCGCAGACGCGGCCCAGGCGAAGTGGACGGTGCGAGTTATTCTCTCGCTCCTCATGGTGCCTGGCGTCGACGCGCGCGACGAACGGGCGCTGGTGAAGGCGTTTGCCGCCGGAGTCCTGATGCGAACTTAGTTGATCGGATTCAGTTGCGGCATTGGATGTCTCGGGCCACCTTGTTGGCGGTCCGTGTCGCAGCCAGGATCAGAACAGTTACTGCCGCAAACAGCACGACGGCCACCGCGGCAGAAGCGGCGGTCCCGACACCGACGGTGATCCCGACAACAACCTGAACGGCAATGCCGGCCAGCCCAAGCCACATTGCGCGGCGCAGTCCCGGGCGGGCAGCCTGATGGGACCGTTGCCAGGCTTCGGGGCTCGACATGGTGGCTTTGGTGCGTATTCCCATCACGGAGTTCGGCTCGTCGCCGGGAAACCTGACGATCAGCGATGTCACTGCTAGCAGCATTACGGTTCCGATGGACAAACCGAGTACAAGACCGACCAGATCTGGAGAGTGCGACATTCCATTCACTCGAAGCGTGAGGGATCGCCGCCGCCGACGCGTACAACCTCCGGTGCGCCGGAGGAGAAGTCGACAACAGTGGTGGGTTCGGTGCCACAATCGCCGGAGTCGATGACGGCGTCCAGTTGATTGTCGAGCTCTTCCTTGATCAGCCAACCATCTGTCATGGGTTCTTCTGCGCCGGGCAATATCAGGGTGCTCGAGAGCAGCGGTTCACCCAGTTCGTGCAGCAAGGCACGCACTACCGGATGGTTGGGGATTCGCACGCCGACGGTTTTCTTCTTCGGATGTGCGAGGCGACGCGGCACTTCCTTGGTTGCGGGCAGAATGAACGTGTATTGGCCTGGCGTGGCGGCCTTTACAGCGCGAAATGCGGCGTTGTTGACATGGACGAAGTGGCCGAGCTGTGAGAAGTCCGCGCACACCAGGGTGAAATGGTGATCGGAGCGCAGCGACCTGATGTCACGAATCCGATCAGCGCCACCGTGGTTGTCCATCCGGCTACCCAGCGCGTAGCAGGAATCCGTCGGGTAGGCGATGAGGGCATCGTCCCGAAGCATTGCGACGATCTGGCTGATCGCACGCGGCTGCGGGTCGTGCGGGTGGACATCGAAGTATCTGGCCATGTGTCCAGCCTAGTTCAGGGACGCAGCTGTGCCGGGAACTCTGCCGAAATCGGTGCCGCGAGCACTGCCGTCAATTCCTCGGCGTAGGCAAGCTGTTTGCGCAGGTGGTTGCAACTGTCCTCGGCGCGGGTGTGGCAGGCCGAGATGAATTCGGTTGCGGTGGTCCGCGATAGGGGATCAGCGGCGTCGTCGGCGAGGACGGACAAGGACTCGAGAAGCTGTTTCATCTCCTCCAGCGTGAATCCGAGTGGCTTCATTCGCCGGATCACCAGCAGACGTTCGACGTCGGATTCGGTGTAGAGCCGGAAGCCCCCGCCGCTGCGCTCGGACGGGGTCACCAACCCGACGTCGTCGTAGTGGCGAATGGTTTTGATCGACAATTCGGTGCGCTCGGCAACCTGGCCGATCCTCAGGGGCTTGTTTTCCATGTCAGTGACCTGCTCCCATCCGGCCGGACAAGTGGACGTGACGCTCTGCGGATGCCGCGTCCAGGCCGACGATCTCGACGTTCTTGCCGCGAGCTGCATATTTCGTGGTGATCGCGTCCAGCGTAGCGACGGTGGAGGCGTCCCAGATATGGGCGTCGGAGAGATCGATGATGACGTTCTGCGGGTCGCCGGCGTAGTCGAACTGGTAGATCAGATCGTTGCTCGACGCGAAGAACAGTTCGCCGCGCACCGCGTAGACCCGAGTGTTCTCGTCGGGATGCGCAATGTCGACCACCTCGGTCAGATGTGCGACGCGACGGGCAAATATCACCATGGCGGTGATGACTCCGACGATGACGCCGTACGCGAGGTTTTCCGTCGCCACCGTGACGGCAACGGTCACGAGCATGACGATGGTCTCGCCAAGTGGCATGCGCCGCAGCGTTTTAGGATTGATGCTGTGCCAATCGAGGGTGCCGACGGACACCATGATCATGACTGCGACCAGAACGGCCATGGGAATCAATGCCACCACATCGCCGAGGCCGACCACCAGGATCAGCAGGAACACTCCGGCCAGGAAGGTGGAAATACGGGTGCGTGCTCCCGACACCTTGACGTTGATCATGGTTTGTCCGATCATCGCGCAACCACCCATGCCGCCGAAGATTCCGGTGACGATGTTGGCGATTCCCTGCCCCCACCCCTCTCGAGTCTTGTTCGAGTGGGTATCGGTGATGTCGTCGACAAGCTTTGCAGTCATCAATGATTCGAGAAGCCCGACCAATGCCATGGCCAGAGCAAACGGCGCGATGATCGAAAGCGTGTGCATGGTCAGGGGGACGTCGGGGAACATCAAGGTTGGCAGGCTCGACGGAAGTTCGCCCTCGTCACCGACATCGGGGACGTCGAACGAGAAGACAGCGGTGACGGCGGTCAGGACGACGATGGCCACCAACGGCGCCGGGACAGCGGTGGTCAGCTTGGGGAGGAAGATCAGAATCAGCATGGCGCACACAAGAAGTGGATAGACCAGCCACGGCACACCGATCAGGTGGGGAATTTGGGTGATGAAGATCAGGATCGCGAGTGCGTTGACAAATCCCACCATCACGCTGCGCGGAATGAACCGCATCAGTTTTGCCACACCGAGCAGACTCAGCACGATTTGAAGGACTCCGGCCAGCAGGACGGTGGCAATGAGGTAGTCGATGCCGTAGTCCCGGGTCAAGGGCGCCACAACCAGCGCAACTGCGCCCGTGGCTGCCGAGATCATCGCCGGACGGCCACCGACAATCGAGATGGTGACGGCCATGGTGAACGACGCGAACAGGCCCACACGCGGATCCACACCGGCGATGATCGAGAACGAAATCGCCTCGGGGATAAGTGCCAGGGCAACAACGAGGCCGCCGAGCACTTCGGTTTTGAGGCGCCGGGGCGAGCGCAACGCAGACCGGACGCTGCCGTCGTCCGTGGTAGCGCCGAGTGTGGTTGCAGTCATCAGAGTTCCGTCCTTACGAGATCGTCAGACCCTACCCTCCCGGGAGGGGAGAGTGTGAATCTGCTCGTCAGGACCGGGCCCCCGTGCGAGTATCGAACGATGAGCAAAGGAACCGTCTCGATCTGGAAGGCCGAGCAAGGTTGGGGCGTGATCGAATCCGCTGATACGCCCGGCGGCTGCTGGGCCTTCTACTCCCATCTGTGGGCCGACGCGATGCCCGAGCTCGAGCCTGGCCGTTCGCGTCTGATCCGCGGCGGCTACCGGGAACTGATTGTCGGCGAGACCGTCGACTTCACGTGGGAGATCGCGCAGCAGGACGGCTACTCCTACCGCGCGATCAGCGTCACGCCGCAGCGGGAGCATCCTCAGTGGACGATCGAGGACACACCGGGCTGAGCCTTACTTCTCGCAGGCCACGCCGTCGCCGTCGCCGTCGAGATGTGCACCGTAGCCGGGGTCGCCGATACGCACGGGAGCTGCGCCGGCAGCCTTGGCCGCCGCACAGTTCTTGAACGGTGTTGTCACACCCGCTGCGGGAGCCGAGGTCACAACCGGCGGGGATGTGACGAGGGGCGGGGACGTGACGGCCGGCTGCTGGGTCGATGCAGTTCCCTTGCAGTCCTGGAGGATTCCGGCGATGGTGTCGTGCTCGGCCTGGGTCACCCACAGTCCGTACGCGGCTTTGACTTCGACCTGCGCGGCGACGTACTGGCAGCGGTAGCCCCGGTTGGGCGGCAGCCAGGACGAGGCGTCGGAATCGGATTTCTGTTGGTTGGCGGGACCGTCGACGGCTCGCAGATTGCGCGGGTCGTTCGCGAGGTTGGTGCGAGTCTGCGTGTCGAGTTGTTGAGCGCCCTTCTGCCAGGCGTCGGACAGCGCTACGACGTGGTCGATCTGAACTGCCGATGACGTGTCCTGGCCACGGGTGAAGGCAATCGTGGTGTTGGTGTACTGGTCATTGAGCGTTCCGGTCTGCACTGTGCACCGGTTGCCCTCCTTGAATGTGAGGGCGGTCAGGTCGCGGGCCAGGATGTCGTTACGGGTGTCGCAGCCGTTGTGGCCGAACTCGACGTCGACGTCGTCGGTCCAGGCTGTGCCGAACAGCGCGCGGTCGTATCCGGTTTTGGGTGCGCGGCCCTTGATCGGAATCTGCGCCAACAGTGCGGAAGCGGCGGAGACAGCAGCATTGTCGCTCGTGAGGACTGACGAGCTGGTCGTAACGCCAGAGCCGATACCTGAACCGAGACTACCGGTTTCGACTTCGGCGGCGGACGAGTTGGAGCATCCACCGAGGACCAGTGCGGCAACGAAGCCGATCGAAACGGCAGCGGTGCTGCGCCTGCTGATTGCCGTGCGTGACATGTGACGAGAGCTCATTTCTTCGAAGAGACGAACTACAAGTATGTCATTCGCGACATTTCGGTCTGAAGCGGACGAAGTGGACCGAAACCGACCGAGCGAACGTACCTTTCGTCGCCTTGGATGCGTCGAAAGGTACGTTCGCTCGGGAAAACGGGGGGAAGTTTGTTCAGATCTCGATCTTGGGCGTCTGCTCGCCCAGCTTGTGGCGGGCCAGTGCCAGGTTTGCGCGCGAGCGTTCGAGGACGAGGTACACGAAAAGGGTAGACATTCCGGGCGTCTCGATCACGCGGATGAGATGGTACTGGGTGGTCAAGGTGATCAGGATGTCTTCGAGGGTGTCGGTAATTCCCAAGTTACTCATCGTGCGGAGCTTGGCGCGCACAACTTCGGAGTTTCCGGCGCCGGCGTATTCGAGGCTGAAGGACGGGTTGCCCGCCATGCCGAGCACCATGCCGCTGTCAGCATCGACGACAGCGGCACCGGTGGCACCGTCGATCCGCATCAGTTCGCCGAGGATCTTGTCGATGTTGCTCATTGCTTCTCCTTTGTGAGGTGTGGGATAGGGCGCAGGGGTGCGCTGCGACTCCAGTTGATGCTTCGGCGGTGAAGTCATCGGTACGTTGTTCGGTGGGACGGGAGGGTGGGTCGAATCCGATGTACGAGGGCCTTGTCCACTTTGTAGATTTTGGGAAATAGGTCCGTAATGTGCCGATAGCTGCACATTTATCGTTTCGGCCTCACTGATGCGATCGGCGGTCAGCCACTCGCCCGCGGAACCGGAAAGCGGTGGCGGAACCAACGCCGGAGAGTCGAGTGGCGGCGGCTGCAGTTGTGGATAGACCGGCGAAGTCAGTGGGCGTTTGTACGGAATGGGTTGGCCCTCCGCATCGGACACATTCGAGAACCACACGGCATAACCAGGGGCTTCGCGATCGAGGCTCTGCTCACGATCGTCGTCTTCTTCTCGGGCTCCGCGTCGGCGAAACAGTCCCATAAGCTTCTACCCCTTTTGAGACGAATCTCTGACGATTATTCCTGCCCGAATCGGGCGGGAGACTGCGGAGAACCAACCCCTAGTTATCATGCAGCTATGCAAGGCTATCACGGCGACGCACTCAGGGCCGGGAGTCTGTGGGTCGGACGCCGGGTCCGCTCTGGCATTCTGAGGAGATGAAGAAAACGATTGTCGGGTTCATCGGAGCCTGTTCATTGACGGCGCTGGTGGCCTGCGGTTCCGATGGTGGGACACCGACCGAAGTGGGGACTCTGACGTCCACCGCGCCGGCGACTGCTACCGAAGGCACTGCCACCGAAGGCACTGCCACCGAAGGCACCGCTACCGAAGGCGCCCCAGCAGCGGGGCTTCCGCGCACCTACGAGCAAGCCTGCAACGACGTCCTCAAGTTCCTCGACGGATACCAGCAGGCAATCGACGAATCAGGCGACGACATCGGACTGACTCGTGAGTCGCTGGCGAACGACATGTTGACGTCGATCCAGGCTTACCCCGAATGGTCGACACTCTCTGCCGACGAGCAGGCAGAAGTGACGCGTGGATTCAGTGCGGCGGTCGCGGGAAGCTGCTGACGGGTTTTCAGAACAGAGACTCTTGAATTGCGACGCCAGGCGAGTCGAAGTTGCCCACTGTGACGGTGCGCCCGACGAGTGCTGAGATGTCTGCGACAAAGCGAGGGGATGCCGGGTCGGTATCGGTGCGCAGCAGCGCCACCGGCCCGGTCAGGCCTTCGAGATACAGCGAGTGTTCACCCGAGTCGAAGGTGTGGGGATACATCAGCGCCGGGGTGGCGTCGAAAACGATCTGCGAGCAGGCCGGTGGCGTCCACACCTCCGGCTGTTCGAAAATCTCGATCCCGTCGATTCCGGATCCGATGTAGGACAGCTCTTCTCGGTTCGAGACGACGAACTGCTGCAACTCGTTACGCAACTCGGCGGTGTCGGTTCGGCTCGTCAGTGCTTCGAGTTTGCGTGACGTGCGGATCGCCTGGCTCAGATGAAACTGCCTCGACACGTCCGCTTCGAGAGTTCGGATGTTGTAACCGTCCGTCGAACCGGCGACGTAGACGGCGGCTGCGGCGCCTTGCTCTGCGACGCGCGGGTACTTGCGGAACTGTGACGCCGTCCCCACTTTCATTCGGCCACCCGCGAAGATGTCGATGTACAGCCATTGCGGCTGGGTGAGATAGGTGCGCACATTCGGGTGAATGTGCGCACCGTTCACGTGGGCCTGGTGAACGCTCGTGAATCCTTCGCGATTTCTGCACCGGTCACATTGGCGTCCGCTGGTCACCTTCGCGCCTCGATCGCACGGGAGGTAACCGGGACCGTCGGCCGTCATATCACGCCACCCGAGGCACCGCCGTCCCCGTCGCTCGTCCACGGAAAATCGGAATGCCGACGTGTGGGTGATGAACGTGGTGTCGCCGGTTGTGTCGTCGACGAGGCGGATACGTGGAGCTGCCGGATCAGACCATTCGATACCGCGCACGAGCAAGGTCATGATGGAAGTGCCGGTCCCTTTTCTCGGATGTGTGAGGAACCATCGATCTTAGTGCGTCAGCTGCCGGGCAATCCGGGGTAGTAGGTGCCGGCCGACCAACCGCCGTCGACGGCCAATTCGGCTCCGGACATGTAGCTTGCATCGTCGCTGGCAGCGAAGGCCGTTACCCGGGCGACCTCGTCGGGGAGCCCGATTCGCCGCAACGGAACCTGACCGTACGGCTTTTGCAGGTCGTCGCCAGTACGTCCCAGTGGATTGCCCAGTTGGGTGTCGACGCCACCGGGATGCACCGAGCAGACACGGATGCCCGACGGCCCGAGTTCCAGCGCCTGCGTCTTGGTGAGTCCGCGGACCGCCCATTTGCTGGCGGTGTACGCGCTCAGGCCGTTCACACCGCGCAGGCCGTCGACGGACGAAATGTTGACGATCACGCCGCGCGCGGCCTTCTTCATGACGGGCACAACAGTCTTGGCGCCCAGCATTGCGCCGATGACGTTGACCGAGAAGAGCTTCTCGACGGCCGCGACGTCGATGTCCTCGACAGCGGCAAAGGCCAGCATGCCCGCATTGTTGATCAGGACGTCGACGGTGCCGAACCGGGAGGTCGTGGCTTCGACGAGGCTCACCCAATCGGATTCGCTGCTGACGTCGAGATGGTGGAAGACACCGCCGATATCGGCCGCGACCGCGGCGCCCTTCTCGTCGAGCACGTCACCGATGACAACCGTCGCGCCTTCCGCTGCGAGGAGTCGGGCGGTCGCTTCTCCCATTCCCTGAGACCCGCCGGTGATGATGGCCACCTTGCCTTCAAATCTGTTCATGTTCCGATTCTGTGGTGTTGCTGTGCCGCCGTATCGGCTAGTCCCGCTGGTCGGAAATGTCCCGATGACGTGCGACTGACCTCGGAGCTTCTTGTGATCGCCTAGGCTCGTGGCATGGCTATTGTCTGGACAGTTCCGCGTGGTATCAGCCCCACCCTGCTCGTAGCACCGTTGATCAAGGAGTTTCTCGCCGAGGGCGAAGGCACCCTCGACTCGAGGCTCGGTGCAGTCGGCATCGTGTGTGCCTCGCTCGAGAAGCAGGTCGGTCGCACGTTCACGTCGATCAGTTCGGCGTCGGCCGCCATCTTCTCGGGAGCCGCAGCGTCGACGAGTGTGCCGGACGCGCTTCGTCTAGCGGTGATGCGGACGCTGTCCACTGAGGTGCTCGTCCGTAAGCCGGCTCCGCAACCTTTTTCCGAGAAGGTCGGAAAGCGCTTGGGAGAGTACGTATTCGCGTTGCGTGACCCGCGTAACAATCAGGTGTTCCACGTCGGTCACGGCACCGGCAACCAGGTATTCGCTTCGGTTTTCGAGGCACTCGGTGAACTCGACAACCTCGAAGGCGCTTCCGGCCCAACGGAGACGCCCGGAGTGACCGCGGCAAAGATTTCACGTATCCGCGAGATCTACGACGCCGGTTCCGCAGTCGAGCACTACGTTCTCCTGCGCAGCGTGTCCGGTGCGGATGCGCCCGGCACGGCCGGCGCGGTGGTCAGTGGCATCGTCGAGGCACTTCGGATCAGCGAGGCCGGGGATACCCTGACCAACCTTGCGGGGGAGGTCACGGACAAGGATCTGCGGGCAACCCGTGTCGAGGAAATCGCCCTGCGCTATTCCGCCGATCCGGCACCGGAATTGCCGACACCCAGTGTGGTGCTGCATGTTCCGGGTTCTGCTCGCGCCGGCGCCACCGCAGAAGAGATCTACGAACTCGCCAGGGCGGAATGGGCAGCCGGTGCCGCAGTGCGTGCCGAAGCCGGGATTCCCGTACTCGTCTTTGCCGACAGCATTATTCGTGGTGCTTTCCGGGCTCAGTCGTGGGAGGTGTCCACTCGCAACGCCGACGGCAGCATGCTGTGGCGCTTCACCGGCGACGTCGACGACGAGCTGGCGGCCAAGTATGTCGGTACCGAAATCACCCCGCACAACGTCGGACTCAAGAAGTGGCCGGTCAGCGGTTGGGTCACGCGACTGACCACCGCTCGCCCCGGTGCGGCGATGCCAGGTCCGCGCAAGAAGTGAGAAGAGGTTGGGCTCCGGAGTTCGTCCGGAGCCCAACCTCTTCAGTCCGGTAGTGCCGGTCACTTCAGCAAACTACTACCGAGGTAGTCGTTTTCCTCGCATCCGGGCGGAATGAGATAGACGGCCGAACCGATCGGCGTTGTCCACTCGTTGAGTGCGTCGAAGTCACTCAGTCGCTGCTGAACTGGCAGGTACTGCGCTGCGATGTCCCGTTGGAACGCTGCGAAGATCAGTCCGGAGTTGGACGTTTCCTCGCCTTCCGGTGGGTCGTCGTAGTTGTAGGCCCGACGGAAGAACTGCTCCCCGTCGTGCATTCGATGGGAGCGTGCGATGTGTGATCCCGGCGGAATCACCGGGATACCGAACCTGTCGGTAGCGGTGAAATCAGCGTCGTCGAACTCGTTGGACCCGGTCAACGGAGCGCCGTTCGACAACGTGCGCCCCATCGTGAGTTCACGCGCCGGTCGATCGAGTTCGTCCCACGTATCCATCTCCATCCGAATTCTCCGGAGCACCAACGACGTTCCCCCGGACAGCCAGGGCTGATCGGAGCCGTCACACCACACCAGGGAGTCGAAATCTCCGGTCCCCGGTGCCGGGTTGACGGTACCGTCGACCTGGCCCATGAGATTGCGCATGGTTGTTCCCTCGGGTGTTGTTCCCCGAGCGCTGCGAAACCCTTTCTGCGTCCACCGGATCGAGGTCAGGGAGCGGACGTTCTTGGTCAGTACCCGCACTGCATGTGCGACGGTGACAGGGTCGTCGCTGCAGATCTGCAGGAGAAGATCCGTTGCGCCCCAGCGATCTTCGAGCCGGTCGATCGCGTAGCTCGGCAGTGGCGTGAACCAGTCGGGCGCTCGATCTTGTAGTCCCAGTTTTGTGAACAGTCCAGGCCCGTAGCCGACGGTGATGGTCAGCCGCGACGGATCAACCGCCAATTCCTTCTCGGTATCGGCAAGGGCGGGTATTCCCGCGGTGAGGCGAGCAGCGTCGGCTGTCCACATCTTCATGATTCCGATGACGGCGGCCCGGTCGACTCCCGGTCGCAGGTCGAAGCCGACAAGGGTGGAGTGTGCTTGCGGCGGGGTGCTGACGCCGCCCTGATGGATGCCGTGAAACGGAACCACGGCTTTGCCGGGTGATGGTTCGTCTGCCCTTGCCAGAGTTGCTGCACCCCACGTTGTTCCCGCGACCGCAAGCGCGGCGGCGCCACCGCCGAAGAGGCGCCGCCGGCTCAGTCGAGGGTTGCTGTTCTCAGCCACCGTGATTGGGGTCGTAGTTCTCCTGATTGCCGGAGAAGTCGCGGATCTGGGCCGTGAAGGTGGAACTGGAACCGTCGTCGTAGATCAGGGTGACGTCGGTTTCGGCACCGGGGAGCAGCGGCCCCGCGAGTTCCAGGAACATCAGGTGATCGCCGCCGGGCACCAGGCTGGCGGAACTGTTGGCGGGAACCCGGAAGCCGCCGTCCTTGGGACGCATTGTCATCGTTCCGGCATCGCCGGTCACAACTTCGTGCAGTTCGACGCGGGCAGACGCCGGACTGGTTGCCGAGACTACTCGAACGTCCTTGTCGCTGGAATTGACGAGTTCGGCAAATGCCGCGCTCATACCGTCCGGCGCGGCTTTGACCCATTGATCTGCGATTGTGATGGATTGTGCGGCTTCGGTTTCCTTGCCGGAATCAGTCGAACATCCGGCCGGCGCCAGGGCCGCCGTCAACGCGGCAGCAGTGAAGAGTGTGGTGCGAAAAGACATGTGTATCTCCGTAGTTCGAGTGTCAGAGGGTTGGGCGGCGTCGCAGTGCCGCGACGGAAAGGTCGATCAGGAGGAACGCGATCAGGCTGATGCCGAGTAGCGGAACGAACCAGCCGATCAGGGCGGTGACAGCGATCATGGCAACAACGCCGATCGGGGACAGGTTTCTGATGCCGCCGCGCGCGGGTACTCGGCCCACTGCCCAGTCCGAGCCTCGCGTAGGTCGTCGACGCCACCACAGGATGTAGCCGCGAACGACAACGCTTGCCAGCGCGAGCGCCAGTGCAGCGAGCGCGATCTGATTGGCGAGACCGAAGAGGAGTCCCATGTGGAGCTGGATTCCCCAGGCCGAAAGTTTAGCTGCGAGTGGCCAATCCGCGAACCACAGTTCGTCGGTGACTGACTGCGTTGCTCCGTCGATTGCGATGGCATTGTTGCTGTAGACCCAGGGTTGACGCGTTTGGGCGACGGTGAACGCCGTCTCGGCGTCGGCGGGAATGGATACTTCGACCGGTCCGGTGATCCCGTTGTACCTCGCGATACCGAGGACGGTGTCGACGCGTCCGACGTTGGTGTCGGTCAGCGTGCCGATGGCGGCGGGGGCCATGTCGTGGCCTTCGTGCCCGCCGGAAGGCCGCGCGGGAGCGTCACCGAGTGTCTTGACCACCGAAGGAGTGGTCCAACTCAGTGCAGTTCTCAGGTTGCCGACGTTCTCACCGGCGTAGGTCGACCACGTGAGCCCCGTTGCCGAGAGGAAGACCAACCCCACCGCGATCCAGACACCGACAACTCCGTGCCAGTTCAACGTTCGACTCCGCCCGGCGGACGTTCGATCGACGGTGAGCAGGCGAGCGTTGCGGGTGGTGCGGTACCGGCGGAACCAGAGGTAGACACCGCCCAGGGCAACCACCCACATCCATGACGCGGCCAGTTCGCTGTACAGGCGTCCTGGTTCGCCGAGATGAAGGTTGCGGTGGAGTTGGGAAATCCAGGTTCGGACCGGCAGTGAGCCGCTGCTGCCGTACACCGCCAACTCACCGACCGGTTGAGCCAGTACCGGGTCCACGAAAACAGCGAGCCTTTCGGACTCGCCGAGAGATGGATCGGTGAACAGAACTCTGGTGGTTTCCCCGGCGGCCGGGGAGGGGCGGACTGCCGAGACCGTCAGATCGGGACGGTACTGCTGAGCTGACCGGATCTGATCATTCAGCGATGCGACCTGTCCGGTGCTGTCGGTCTGTAGGTAGTCGCTGTAGACAAAATTCTCGATGCTGGGCGCCACCGCGTAGAGGCCACCGCTCAACGCCGCGACGAGGATGAACGGTCCGATGAGGATTCCGGCGTAGAAGTGCAGACGCAGGATCAGTGGTCTGGCGCCGGCGGCCTTCTTCGTCGGCGGAGAACTGTCGTTGGAAGCGTGCGGCTGTGCGCGCTCCGTTTCGGGTGCGGACATGCGTGTACTCGATCCCGCTGTGCGCCTTTGTTAACCGCGGGCGGTTAATAAAGGCGCACAGCAATGTGGCGCACGGGATTTCGTGCGCAAAAGAAAAGGGAAGGAAAGGAGTTACACGAATGCCGGCGGGCCGCGAGTGCCTTCGCCAGAGGTGAGAAGTTGGCGGAGAACAACTTTGGCGCGATATCGAGTGCGCGTGGTTACGGATGGCGGCTGCGGCGCCCAGGGCCGCAGCAGGACTGCGACGATTGTCGCGACCGTGGACGCAGCAACGACGTAGCCGCGTTCAGCGCCGCGGATCGCTGCCGCGCAGACGCCGACCGCAGCGATATGCGCTGCGAGCATCGGGAGTGACGGAACAACGCCGTGCGTGTGGTCCGAGGCAACGACCAGTGTCGTGTGGCCGATCGCCTGCCCCGCAGCGAGCATGAGTACCAGGGCAAGGGCGGGAGAGCGACGAATATCGATGGAAGAAACCACAGCACCGACGCTCGCGCAGGCGAGGATCAGCAAGACCACGGCGCTTTGCGGCGGCGCCATGCCACCACCGCCGAGTGCGTGGGCGGCGAGAGAGACCGCGCCCGACGTGCCGCCGACGAAGGCGCCGCGCAACTGCGCGACATCGGCGAGGCGGGAGGTCATAGGTGCAAAGGATACAGGCTCCTACTACCGAGGTTAGTAGCGGCGCAAGTTGGACGGTTGTTCGGTTGTGAAGTGGATCTGCTTTGCCCATGCATTGCGGTCCGGTATTTCGGATGCCTTCTGGCGCAATACGTACCGGACAACAGGTATGCCCACGGATTTGCTGGACGATCGGGAGTTTCCAGGACCAAAGTCATCGAACTGTGTTGTGTAACAAATCGCCCCGCGTCGGCGGTATCAACGGCAGGCCAAGGCGGCCACGGAGTGATAGCGTCCGACACGTGATGTCCGAATTGATTCGACCTTGACCTAGGAAAACGGTGCGCAGCGATAACAACGGTTTCAATGGTGGATCTACACAGAACGGTTCCGGTACAACCGAGACGGATGATCTGCTGAGCGGCTCCGAGGACTCCTACGCGAATTCGGTTCGAACCGTTACCTTTACGCCGAACTTCGACTTGCCGCAAAGTGACGGGGTTCCCGTCAAACCTCTTCCCAGTCAACGGATGCGGCAAGCGCGACGCGACGAGCCGACCGACTTCCGAACGTCGACACCACAGGCGATGACCTCCGTCGACGACTTGGATATCATCAAGCGCGCCAAGCGTCCGCCCGAACATGGTTTCGGCGCTCTGCTGTTCAAGCTTTCGGGCGGGCGGATCAACACCGGGCAGTCTGCGGTGGAACTCGAGCATCAGGCGCTGGTCCGCCGGGCCAATCGGACTGTGCGCGGCGTGTACAAGATCGCGTTCATCTCGCTCAAGGGTGGGGTGGGAAAGACGACGGCGGCAAAGACCGTCGGCTCCACGTTTGCGTCGATCCGTGGTGATCGGATTGTTGCGATCGATGCCAACCCTGATCTGGGTACGCTCGCTGATCGGGAACATCGCGAGCATCATCTCACTGTTCGTGATCTGTTGGCAGACAGTGATATTCGAACGTACAGCGATGTGCGGTACTACACGTCACAGGGTGACAGTCGGTTGGAAATCCTTGCCAGCGAAGCGGATCCGGAAACATCGGAGTCGTTCAACGAGCAGGACTACCTCGATACCTTGCGCATCCTCGAGGTGCACTACAACATCCTCATCACCGACTGTGGCACCGGCATCATGCACTCGGCGATGTACGGAATCCTCGACGAGGCCGACGCCTTGGTGGTGGTCAGTCCGACGGCTCAGGACGGAGCGCGTAGCGCCGCCGCCACATTGAGTTGGCTGACCAAACACGGCTACGGCGACCTGGTGAGCAGGTCGGTGGTTGCGATCAACGCAACGCGGCCCGGATCGTCGTCGCTCGATCTCGACCAACTCGAGGAAGTGTTTGCCCAGCGCGGAGTTCGGGCGGTGTGCACCCTGCCGTACGACGATCATCTCGGCGAGGGTGGCCCCATCGATCTGAAGTTGTTGAACAAACGCACTGCGCGCGCCTATCTCGAGTTGGTCGCCGCTATTGCCGACGGGTTCCCGGATTCGCAGGGTCGACACGCGTCACGGTGACGGAGAGCGTCACGATGCCAACGTCACGGATGCCTCAGTATCGCTCCGTATCCGTCTGCGAGAGTGAGGCGTTCGTCGACCTGGATCAGTTCCGCCCCGGTTCGGATCGCCAGATAGGGGAGTAGTCGATTCGCGGGCGCAAAGAGTGAATTGCTGGATACTTCCTTGTCGTCAGGATCGGTGAAGAGCAGAGTCTCGACTTTGCCCTGTTCCAGGGCATCGAGCACGCGGGCAGTGCCGTCGACCGAGAGTTCGGTGTCTCGGCCCTGACCTGCCATGAAGCGTTCGGTTTCGGCGTCCATTCGCCGCAACCGTTCGGTGTCGATGAGTTCGCGAATGGCTTTGGCTACATCCGCCGGAGAGGAACCTGCGCGCGATCCACGCTCGATCTCCACAGTGCGCAGTGACGACGGAAGGTACTGCGCGAATGCTGTGCGGGACTGCACTTCACCGATGATCAGCACCAACTGGACCTTGTGTTCGCGTGCCAAGGCAGCGGTACGAGTTGCGGCCTGGGTCAAGTTCTTTCGCACGTTCTCCTGCGCCAGGGACTGGGTGTCGATGTAACGGTCAGGGCCACCCACCCGGGCTTTGTGCACGGGGAATCCGTCGCCGTCGACGGACTCGCCGTAGACGTCCCGTCCGCGCGCGTCGCGCACGCAGAGATCGGCGCCGGTGTGATCGACCTTGGCGAGGATGAACGGTTCGGTGTCGTGGCCATGTGCGACGAGCGGAATCAGATAAGGCAACGAACCGACCGTCACGATAGTCGATGCTGTCGGTTCGAGCATGATGTCGTCGAGCAGAACTTCGACGGGCGTGATCACCAGCGCGCGTCCGGCCCGGCCCGAAATTCCGTGGTGATTGTCCTTCACGCTGTCGAACTGTTCGATCAATGCGTCGGGCGCCCCCTGTTTGGACAGTTGGCCGCGCATCGAACGCCACTCCAACTCGAAGAGTTCACGTGAGTTTTCACGATTGCGGACGTCCTCGAAGTACACCGAGGCAAACGGTCCTTCGCTCGAACCGACCTTCTTCAGCCGCGCAGCATGCATGGCGACTCCTCTCAGTAGTAGTCGTCGTATCTGATTGCTCCTCTTGGCTCGCGTACCCGCTCGAGGTTGATTCGACACGAGGGCGGGGTATCCAATCCGATTGACCGCAGATTCACGCCAGGTCTCGGGGAGGGAGCAGGTCATGTCGGCTCGGCGCCGCAACTCAGCGATGGATACCGAGAAACGGTGGTCGGATCCGGAAGAGTTCCGTAGGGCGATGACCTTCACGTGTGTGGTGATCGCGATTGCGCTTGCGACGCTGTGTTCGTTGCTGCTGGTCGACAGGTCGTCGGGGCTTGGCACCCTTGCCTTCGCGCCGGCGGCGGTCTTCCTGGTTGGTGGGCTGATCGCCTTTGCTCAGACGTATCGGGTGTGGAAACGGGGCGGGGTGTGGCCCATTTGGCAGGGGGCCGGGTGGGGTCTGATGGTGTTGATGCTGATCAGTTCCGGTTTCGGAGCGGGCGCGTATGGCCCACTGCAATGAACTTTCCATTCGGCTCGCACATTTGTTCGATTATTGCTAGTGTTGCTCCTCGTGGGGATGGTGCAGTGGGAAGCCTGCACCACCCCCACGCCAGAACCCGGTGCCTGGCGCTGACTGCCTTCGGCGTCAGGCACCGACTTTGGGCAGTGGTGGCGTTGTCGACGACCGCCGAGTCTGCCTTCCATCAGGAACTGGGTTGCGGCAGAGTGCAATCCGTAATCTTGGGATTGATCCCGAAGTAGTTCAGAGGCCCCGCAACCACGGTCAAGGCGATGGTGCCCACGCCGGCGCAGTTGGACGGAGAGTTGCTGTAGTAGCCGCGCTGTCCGGCCGCAATGGCGCCGACGACAAGCCAGATCAAAACGATCAGAGTCACGATCCGTCGCATGGAACCGCTCGATTCCTCAGCCGTGCTACGTGGGGACTGTCGAAATACCCGGTCAGAGCGGGTATGAAACGCAAGTGGGCGGGGTAGCCGCACTTAGAGTGCCGTCATATGTGTGCCGGGCTTGTCGTCGGAAGAGACTGCCATGATTATTCTCGGAATCATCCTGCTGCTGATCGGATTTCTCTTGAACATTCCGATTCTGTGGACAATCGGAGTTGTCCTCTTGGTAATCGGGTTGATCTTGTTCGTGCTGGGTTCGACAGGACGGGCGGTCGGTGGTCGACGGCACTGGTACTGATCGGCACTGGTACTGAACGGCACTGGTACTGAACGGCGCCGGCATTGCACCGGGCAACTTAATCGATCTTAGCTGGGATGTTCGCCAGATCGAGGACAGGCCCCACACCCTGTGGGAGTGCAGGACCTGCCTCCGATTGGTCTTGCCAACATCTCCATGAGCGTCAACGAGTCCCAGCACGCCGGGGCGTGCGTCGAAAACAATACGGCGCATCGGGGGCGTTTGCCAACGATTTACGGAGAAATCACCCCTGAGTTCATACTTTGGGATTTCCTCCGAAAAGTGAGGTTCAAGCCTTACCGGCGCCAGGTTTATTTGCCGATCGCAATGGAGACTCTACGGCCGAAGCCGGATTGCGACCGGTCGGACGGGAGCCGGTTCGATGGATCTACTGTTGAAAGGGAAGACCGCGGTTGTCACCGGTGCAGGTAAGGGCATCGGTCTTGCGATCACCCAGGCATTGGCAGAAGAAGGCGCCCACGTGATCGCGGGTTCACGAACACGCACGGCAGAAATCACGAAACTCGAGGCTGGTGACGGTGTCACGTTCGTTGCCGTCGACCTGGCAAGTGCGGACGGTCCACCGGCATTGGCTGCGGCAGCGGCGGAGCACGGCGGTATCGACATACTGATCAACAACGTGGGCGCGGTGACGCCGCGGACAGAGGGATTTCTCAGTGTCACCGATGCCGACTGGGATGCGTCACTGCGCGTAACGTTCATGTCCGCGGTGAGGATGATTCGGGCTGCTCTGCCTTCGATGACGGCCGGCAGTGGGAGCATCGTGACGGTCAGTTCGGTGAATGCGTTTCTTCCGGACCCAGCGGTGATCGACTACAGCGCAGCAAAAGCCGCGTTGACCAACCTGAGCAAATCGCTGTCGAAAGAGTTGGCACCGCAGGGTATCCGGGTGAACACGGTGAGCCCGGGACCTGTGCGGACGGCGTTGTGGCTCGGGTCGGACGGGGTCGCGTCGACGCTCGCCGGGGTCGCTGGAGTCAGTGCTCGCGACATCGTGGACAGCGCAGCCGCGGGCTCGGAGACAGGCCGATTCACGGATCCGGAGGAAGTTGCGGATCTGGTGGTATTCCTCGCCGGAGGCCGTGCCGCAAACATCACGGGCGCGGATTTTGTCATCGACGGTGGCTTGATCAAGACGCTCTGAGCGGGTGCTATTTCGTGGCCGTCAGATAGCCTGAGCGTTTCGACAAATCGGCAAGTTCAGGTGGAAGTTCCGGGATCGGTTGGCCGTACTCGTCTGCCAGTTCAAGGGTGTCGCGGCACTGAACCGACCAATCTCGGTCGGTCAACCACTGTTCGGGGTCGGCGCGCTGGTCGTCGTAGAACAAGGCGGATAAATCCAAGCCGCCGAAAGGATCTTTCTTGAAGTACTTTGCTCTGATCTCGGCAAATCGTTTGCCGTCCATCCCGGAGGGGAAGTAGTTCAAGGCAATTCGACTTCCGGGCGACGAGAGTTCGTCGATTCTCTCGAACAGCGCGTCATGTGCGGTGCCGGGAAGGTAGGCCAGCAGTCCTTCTGCCGACCACGCCGACGGCTTGGCCCGATCGAACCCTGACGTCTCGAGGGCGGCAGGCCAGTCATCGCGCAGATCGGTGGACACTGCGTAACGGTTCGCTGTCGGTTCTGCTCCGTGTTCGGTCAGTACCCGATCTTTGAAATTCAGTACCTGACGTTGATCAACTTCGAAAACCGCAGTGCCGGTAGGCCAATCCAACCGATAGGCCCGCGCGTCCAACCCGGCTGCCAGAATGACCGATTGGGTGACTCCGGATCGGGCGGCGGCAAGAAAGAACTCGTCGAAAAATTTGGTTCTGATGCCCATGCCGATACCCATGAAGCCGGACAGTGGGAGGTCGTCCAGCGACGACGGGTCGTCCAATAGTGCGATGAAA
Organism: Rhodococcus sp. NPDC056743; assembly: GCF_042790355.1. Classification (NCBI taxonomy): domain Bacteria; kingdom Bacillati; phylum Actinomycetota; class Actinomycetes; order Mycobacteriales; family Nocardiaceae; genus Rhodococcus; species Rhodococcus sp. NPDC056743. Next base: position 175,670 of record NZ_JBHTZI010000001.1, read on the forward strand.
TGCGGTTCCCCTGCGGCTTCGACAAACCATGGAGCATAGGAGTCTTCGATCAGGGCATCGGCGCGACGTGACTCTATTGCGCGAAACGCGGCCACTCCCAGCGCGGTCAGGCCGACGCTGCTGACAATGTCCCAGGTATCGCCGTCGGTGCGCACCTTTTTGATCCTACGCTCGTCGTTGTTCCGAATTCGAGTGTCGTTACTTCCCTTGCAGTTCAAGGGGTTCGGTCTGTTTCGAGATTGCCGGCCGGTTGACAGAGCCAGTGCAGCCCGCCGTCAGGGTTCGAGCTTCGACTGCAAGAGAGTGCGGGGCCCGACGCTTGTGTTTCGGGCAGAGCGGACGTGCGATTTCAACGCTCGGCAAGCAATACAGAAAGGCGACAACCGGTCGCGATGACGCAGTTACAACGCCATGATGTGCTCGATGATCTGGAGGTTGCCGCACGAAACGGCGGCACCGAGTCGAAAGCCAGGTTGTATCGTGCGATCCGGCCACTGGTGGTGCGACGTGCTCGCGTCGAACTCACGTCTGACGCGGCAGAATCCGTAGCCGACGCCGTGTGCCGTTCCGTCGTGAATTCGGTACCGGGTAGGAAGGCGTCGGATGGTTCGCTCGTGCATCTGATGCACGAGCGAACCCGTCGACTGATCGACCGAACGGACGCACAATCCAGGATTGGACTGCCCGCCGAGATCGAGGCTCTCCCCGAGTGCTTGCGGGAGTGCCCAGGCGGGGAGCACGTCGAGCTAGATCAGCGCGCGGCGAGCATCCGACGCAGATCCTTGCGGCTGGTCTTTCCGACGCCGGTCTCCGGGAATGCTTCGAGCACCTGCACTCGGTCGGGGATCTTCCAGCTCGCCAGGCCGCGCTCGCGCACAAAGGCCCGTATCTGGGCGGTCTTCGGCGGACTCGACGGGTCTGCGGCGAGGAGGAAAGCGCACGTGCGCTCACCGAGGTACTCGTCGGGAATGGCAACAACGATGGCGTCGCGAACCGCGGGGTGCGCCAGAAGGTGTTCCTCGAGTTCTTCGGCGGATACCTTCTCACCGCCGCGGTTGATTCGGTCGACAGCTCGCCCGCAGACCGTGATGTTGCCGTTCGCATCAACTCGGACCACGTCGCCGGTGCGGTACCAACCGTCTTCGGTGAAGGAGCGGGCGTTGGCTGCGGGATTGTCGTAGTAGCCGCGAATCGTGTACGGGCCCTTGGTGAGCAGCTGACCTTCGGTGCCTGCGGGTACGTCGTTGTCGTTGTCGTCGACTACCCGGATCCGGTCGGAGGGGGACATGGGGCGGCCCTGCGTGGTGAGTACGACCTCGAGGGGATCTTCGTCGCGGGTGTAACACACCAGGCCTTCAGCCATGCCGAACACCTGCTGTAGCCGTGCGCCCAACGCCGGGCCGATGCGGGCTGCCAACTCGTCGGGGCAGCGAGCGCCGCCGACCAGTACGGATGTCAGCGACGACAGGTCGTGCGAGTGACCACGTTCAGCTGTTTCGGTCCACAACCGGGCCAACGGCGGAACAAGACCCGTCATCGTCACTCCGGCACGTTCGATCATTGCGAAGGCCGTGGTGGGGCTCGGGGACGGGGTCAACGCCACAGTTCCGCCGGCGGCGAGGGCTCCCAGGATTCCCGGAGAGCTCATCGGGAAGTTATGGGCTACCGGCAATGTCGCGAGATAGACCGTCGAGGTGGTAACGCCGCAGATCTCGTTGCTGCGCAGCACGCTGTAGAGGTAGTCGTCGTGGGTACGTGGAATGAGCTTGGGGATGCCGGTGCTGCCGCCGGACAGCTGCAGAAACGCCACGGATCCCGGATCGGCGGTGGCGAATTCGCGCGGTGCGGCGCGCACAGAATCGAAGTTCACGGTACCGGCCGGAGCCTCCGATCTGGAATCCGGCAGACACACAACGGTATTCAAGCTCGGAGTCGAAGACGCCACTTCGAGTGCAAGGGCGCCGTGGTCGAATCCGTCGATGTGGTGCGACGTAATGATGGCGACGGCGCGCGAGGCACTGGCCAGCGCGGTCAACTCGGAAGAACGATGCGCGGGGAGGCAGAACACGGGTACTGCGCCGATCCGGAAGATCGCGAACACGACGGCGACGAACTCGGCGTGGTTGGGCAGTTGGATCATCACCGGATGCTGGGCGGTGATGCCGAGGTCGGCGAGTCCGGCAGCGAGGGTGTCCACGTGGGCGTCGAGTTCGGCGTACGTCCATGTCTGCTCGGCGTCGACGACTGCGACGGAGTGGGCATGGGCGGCGACGCTCTCGCGCAGAACCTGGTCGAAAGTCTTTCCGGCCCAGACTCCGTCACTGCGGTAGCGGGCGGCGTCGTCTGCAGGCCACGGGGTGAAGGCGAGTTGTGGTGGTGACACTTCGGAAAGCATGTCTTCCTTCACTGGTGGTGGCCCGGCGGCGTGAACAATTTCGATAAGGATAGCCTAGGCTCATGGATGTGAAGGGTGTGACTGGGCGATCTGTCGTGATTACCGGTGCCGGCGGCGGTATCGGCGCGGCAACGGCGGCACTGTTCGAACAGGCCGGAGCGACGGTCGCTCGGTGGGATCTGGCAGCTCCGACCGTACCGGGTGACGGATTCGCGCTCGCGGTCGACGTGACGGATGTCAAGTCCGTCGAGCAGGCATTTGCCGCGACCACCGACGCGATCGGAACGGTGTCGGTGCTCGTGCACACGGCCGGCGTGCTGCGGGCAGGTTCCGCGCTGACCGAGGACAACAACGACTGGGATGCGTGCATGGCAGTCAACGCGACGGGAACGATGAACGTCGCCCGCGAAGCGGCTCGCCGCTTTGTTGCCGCCGGTTCCGGTGTAATCACGGCGGTAGGGTCGAACGCGGCATCGGCGCCACGCACGAACATGGCTGCCTACGGCGCGTCGAAGGCCGCGGCAACCGCTTACCTGCGAAGCCTCGGCCTCGAGATCGCTCCGCACGGAATCCGGTGCAACATCATTTCTCCTGGCTCGACGGACACTCCCATGCTGCGCGGAATGTGGGACGGCACAGACCAATCCGCCGGGGTGATCGCCGGCGACGCCGACGCGTATCGCCTCGGGATTCCGCTCGGCCGGCTCGCACAGCCTGATGACATCGCTGCCACGGCGTTGTTCCTCAGCTCCGACGCTGCCCGGCACATCACGATGCACGACCTCCGTGTCGACGGCGGCGCCACGCTCGACATGTGAAGTCCGTACCTACAACCGATCGAAACCTACAACCGATCGAAACCGAATAGGAGAGCCCGATGGCCATCCCACCCATTGCCGGCTATGTTCTGCCCCGACGCGACGAGGTATCCGCGGACCGCGTCGACTGGCAGCTCGACCCCTCGCGCTGCGCGTTGTTGATCCACGACATGCAGCGCTACTTCATCGACGCCTACAACACCGGTGAGGAGCCCATCTCCACCGCGACGGCAAACATGGTGGCGGTTCGTGACGCGTGTGTTCGGGCCGGGATCCCGGTTGTCTACACGATGCAGCCGGGTGATCAGCATCCGTCCCGGCGAGGCATCCTGGCCGATTTCTGGGGCGAAGGTATGACAACCGGGCGCGATACCGAGGTGATCGACGCGCTCACGCCGGGAGAGTCCGATATCGAGGTGACCAAGTGGCGATACTCGGCTTTCCAGCGCACGGACTTGCGTCAGCTCCTCGGCCGCGTCGGTCGTGACCAGTTGATCGTGACCGGCGTGTACGCACATATGGGCTGCATGCTCAGCGCGGCCGAGGCGTTCATGAGTGACATCGAGCCGTTCATGGTCGCGGACGCGACTGCCGACTTCTCACGCGACGAGCATCTGATGGGACTGGAATACGTAGCCAAGCGGTGCGGGCGGGTGCTCACCGCGGCTGACGTGCTGGGTGCGATCAGCGTGGACGCTGCCGTCGCAGAACTCAGTGGGGTGTGAGACTCGTGAACCGCATCATGCTGTCGGGCAAGATTCACCGTGCCACCGTCACACAGGCAGACTTGCACTACGTCGGATCCGTGACCATCGACCAGGACCTCATGGAAGCGGCCGATCTGCTCGAAGGAGAGCAGGTGCACATCGTCGACATCGACAACGGTGCACGGCTCGAGACCTACGCCATCACCGGCGAACGAGGTTCCGGGGTGATCGGCATCAATGGCGCTGCGGCGCATCTGATCTCGCCTGGGCACTTGGTGATCATCATGTCCTACCGCCATGTCGACGACCGCGCGGCGAAGTCGCTGGTGCCGCGGGTCGTCCACGTCGATACGAACAACGTCATCGTGGAACTGGGCTCGGACCCGGCGCAGCCGGTGCCCGGAGCCCAAGACCAACTTGCCTCACGCTGACCGCGACAGGTCAGGCGTGCTCGCGGCGGCGGTGCTCCAGCGACTCCACGGCCTTGTCGCGCAGCGTGCGAACCCGGGCCAGGGGACCGTCGCCGACCTGCACACGCCAGTAACCGGAAGCGTCGAGGAGATCCTTCGTCACGCCGAGCTGTTTGGCCGTAGCTCGCAATTCACGCACGATGGATGCCTCACCGGCGATCCACATCCAGCCGGCGCCCGTGCTCGGACCGAGAGTGCGAGCGGCATCGGCCAGTAGACGGGCGTCCGAGACGCCGTCGCGACGGTGTACCCAGGTGACGCCGGGAAGTTCGCGCTGTTCTTCTTCGGGGCCGTCGACGAGCACCGCAACGTACAGCGGCACCGAACCGTCGTGTTCTTCGATGTAGCGGGCGATCGCGGGTAGGGCCGTCTCGTCACCGGCAAGCAACCACCAGTCGGCGCCGACAGGCGGAATGGTCGACACCTTCGGCCCGGCCAGGTGCAGGGTGTCACCGGGCTGCGCGTTGCGCGCCCAGTTGCCGGCAATCCCGTGGCCGTGCAGCACGAAGTCGAGATCGAGTTCGCCGGCTTCGGCGTCGAAGCGGCGCACCGTGTAGGAGCGGGCCACCGGCGCCGGACGCTTCGGCCAGTGCAGATGGCCGTCATGCTGCTCAGGCAATACCGGTGCTGCTCCGCCTGTTTCGGGAAGGAAGATCTTCACGTAGTCGTCGGCACCCTCGGTGCGAAACTCGGCGACCGAGTGTTCACCGGACTGGAAGGCGCGCAGTTGCTCGCCCCCGACCGTGATCCGGCGCATGCGCGGTGTGACGTCGACAGTTCGAATGACCGTCAGCTCTCGCAGAACGATCGGCAGGTCGAGCCGTCGGGACGGGGTGGTAACCGGCATGAGCGAATTCCTCTCGCGAATGGACCTATCTATACCCAGGGTGTCAGACGACGCTCGCTCGATCTGAAGTAGGGTAGGTAACCCTAAGCCTTAGAGTGCTCGAGCGAGCGATCAGGGCATGCAGGACTGCGAGGAGATCCAGTGGTGTCGAGTAAGCGTCTGGCGTTGACGGCTGCGCAGGCAGGGATGTGGTTCGCGCAGCAACTCGACCCGCAGAACCCCACGTTTGTCACCGGTCAATGCGTCGAAATCGTCGGCTCACTCGACCCGTCCGTTCTCGTGCGCGCTGTGGATCGTGTGGTCGCGGAAACCCCGTCGCTCATGGCGCGGTTCGGCACGGACTCCGGCGAGGTGTACCAGGAACTCGGTGCCTGGGAGTACCCCGGAACCACCGTTGTAGCACGTGAGAGCTTCGAGGTTGCACTCACAGAGATGCGCGACGAACTTCGCGTACCGCTCGATCCGAGTGCCGGTCCGGGATGTGTTGTTACCGTCTTTGCGCTCGGAGGCTCGCATCACGCGTTGTTCTTCCGTATCCACCACACGTTGATCGACGTCTACGGGTACAGCCTGCTCGGCCGCAGGATCGCCGCTGTTCACAACGCATTGGCTCAGGACAAGGAACCGCCGGCACCCCGCTTCGATCCCCTCGAGTCGGTGCTCGACCAGGACGCCGCCCGTGCGGGTTCCGACTCTGCGACGCTCGATCGGGACTTCTGGTCGGCCGAACTGCTCGGCGCTCCGGAATCGGTGAGTCTCTCCCGGATCGCAAGCCCACCCGCGTCGTCGGTCGCACGGACGCTCCGATCCCACACCACGCTGATCTCCGCAGCATCGGTGGAGCGCATCTCTGCCGCTGGACGCGTTGTCGAGGGCGGCTGGGCCGAGGTCGCCACCGCCGCAGTGACGGCGTACCTGGCACGTTCGAGTGGCACGTACGACGTGACGGTCGGATTCCCGTCGATGAATCGAATGGGGAAAGTTGCAGCAAAGGTTCTGACCACCGCGGTCAATGTCCTGCCACTGCGCGTAGTGGTCGACCCGAACGCCGGCCTCGTCGACCTGGCTGCGGGCGTCCGCGCAGCGGTCGAGCGCACAGCCCCGCATTCCGCGTATCGCTCCGAAGACATCCATCGTGACCTGCGCCTGCCTGCGAGCAGTGCCGGGCCCGTCGGCCCGACGGTCAACATCAAGCCGTTCGGCGACACCCTGCGTTTCGACGGGGCTGTTTCGAGCGTTCACTCTCTGGCCCGTGGCCCCGTGCACGACATCGCCTTCATCGTGCGCCGCCTCGACGAGAGTGGCGAGCTCGAAATCCAGATCGACGCCGACGCCGACAGGTACACGGATGCAGAGCTCACACGTCACGCTGCGGCTCTGCGCAGGCTGCTCGAATCCGTCACCGCCGAGGGCGCCGGCGCAGCGATCGCTCAGGTGTCGCTGCTGGACCCCGCAGATTTACAGATTCTCGAGGAATGGGGCGGGCGGGAAGAAGGCCTTGATGCTCTCTGCCCTGACGTCATGGACCTTTTCGACGCTCGGGTCGGCGAGCGCGGTGACGATCTTGCTCTGGTGGCAGGCGCCGACCGGTTGACCTATGCCGAATTGTCCACGCGCGTCGATGCTCTGGCAGCCGACCTTGCCTCCCAGGGCGCCGGACCGGAGTCCTTGGTTGCACTGGCTCTACCACGATCTGCGTCGGCTGTGATCGCGCTCCTCGCGGTACTGCGGTGCGGCGGCGCGTACATTCCGCTCGACCCGCAGTTCCCCGCCTCGCGACTCGAGTACATGCTCGACGACGCTCGGCCGGCGATTCTGCTGACCACAGACGGCTTCACCGACGCGGTTGTGGTCCCGGCAGGAACTGCAGTCGCAACACTGACCGGAAGCGAAATCGTCTGGTCGGCAGCAGCGTCCAGTGTTGCGAGTGGGCCACGGGTGGCGCCGGCCAACACCGCCTACGTCATCTACACGTCCGGTTCCACGGGAAACCCCAAGGGCGTCATGCTGGACCGCCGCGCGCTGGCACGGTTTGTCCGCTCGGCCACGGATCTCACGAATTTCGACGCACACACCCGGTTGCTCGCCCTGACCACGCTGTCCTTCGATATCGCCGTCCTGGAATTGTTCGTCCCGCTCACCGTGGGCGGCGCGGTGATCCTTGCGGACGAGGACGAGGCCAAGGATCCGGCAGCCATTGCGGCATTGGTGAGTTCGGAGTCCGTCACGGCTGTGCAGGCAACGCCATCGCAGTGGGGGACGGTGCTCGAACATGGCGGCGCCGATCTGGCCGGAGTCGACGTCCTGGTGGGCGGTGAAGCCTTGCCCGCCCGCACGGCGCAACAACTGAGCGAGCAAGCCCGTTCTGTGCACAACATGTACGGACCCACCGAGGCCACGGTGTGGTGCACCAGCACGCCGGTGTTGCCGAACATCGAATGGACAGGTTCGATCGGCCGGCCCTATACAGGCACTGTTGCGGTGGTTCTGGATCGCTACCTGCAGCCGGTCAATGTGGGCGCGATCGGCGAACTATACGTTGCGGGAACACAACTCGCCCGCGGCTACCGTGGTCGGCCTGATCTGACGGCAACCAGATTCGTGGCTGACCCCTTCGGGCGCGGCCGGATGTACCGAACCGGCGACCTGGTGCGGTGGACCGAATCCGGTCAGCTCGAATACCTGGGCCGCGGCGACGATCAGGTGAAGGTGCGCGGGCACCGTATCGAACTCGGCGAGATCGAGACCGTGGCAGGGGAGTTCGACGCAGTTGGAGCTGCTGTGGCGGTTGCCCGAAATGACGTGGGCGGCGCCGTCCATCTGGTCGGGTACGTCACGGCCGCGTCGGGAGCGCACGTCGATTCCGTTGAACTGCGCCGTTTTATCGCAGAGCGTCTACCGGCGTACATGGTGCCGTCAGCGATTGTCGTCCTGGACGAGTTCCCGCTCACCCCCAACCTCAAAATCGATCGGAAGGCGTTGCCGGCGCCGGACTTCGGGAATGCGGACACGGGGCGCTCGGCCGAGACGGTTGCGGAGATCGCACTGTCCGGCATGTTTGCCGACCTGCTCGGTCTCACCGTGGTGGGCGTCGACGCGGATTTCTTCACACTCGGCGGTACCTCGCTTTCCGCTACCAGGCTCGTAGCTCGGCTCAAGTCCGTACTCGGAGTGGAACTGTCGCTGCGTGACGTCTTCGACACGCCGACGGTGGCAGCTCTGGCCGTACGGGTGGAATCCGCGGCGCCGGCTCGTCCCGCCATTGTCGTGCACGAGCGGACGGGCCTGGTGCCGCTGTCGTCGGCGCAGCAGTCGTTGTGGTTCGTTCACCAGACGCAGGGCCCCTCGGCGACCTACAACATTCCGTTTGCGCTGCACCTGAGCGGTGCGGTGAATGCGTCAGCGCTCGAAAATGCAGTTGCGGCAATCGTCACCCGGCATCAGGTGTTGCGCACCGTCGTCGTCGATATCGACGGTGTGGGGTTCGGTCGGGTACTCGATGCGGCGCCGGAGTTCACGGTCAGTGACGTCTCCGAGGGGGAGGTGCAGTCTGCGCTGCTGACCGCAGCTCGGGTGCCGTTCGACCTCGAACACGACATTCCTGTGCGCGGCCACCTGGTGCGGTCCGGTGCCGACACCGCGGTACTGCTGTTGGTTATTCACCACATCGCGGGTGACGAGTGGTCGGCCGGACCGATGCTCACCGATCTGGCAGCGGTGTACAACGGAGAGCAGTTGTCGGCCGAGCAGACTCGAATTCACTACTCGGACTTTGCGATCTGGCAGCAGGAGTGCGCCGAGGATCCCGCGTTACGCGCTTCCACTGACCGACAACTCGCGTACTGGCGAGATCTCTTCACCGGTGCCCCCGAAGAGTTGCAGCTGCCGTACGACCGTCCTCGTCCAGCCGTACCGACGTGGCGCGGCGGTGAGGTGTGGACACACACAGGTGCACCCACGGTGGACGGACTGCGATCCGCGGCCGAGAAATCGGGCTCCACGATGTTCATGCTGGCGCAGGCAGCTGTTGCAGTTCTGCTGTCGAAACTCGGTGCCGGTGAGGACATCACGCTGGGTGCCCCGATTGCAGGCCGGGTGGACGGCAGCCTCGAAGACACCGTCGGATTCTTCGTCAACACGGTGGCGCAGCGGGTAGACCTGACCGGGCGCCCCACCCTGACCGAGGTGCTCTCGCGCGTGCGAGCAGGTGCCCTGGACGGGTTTGCGCACCAGGACGTTGCGTTCGAGCAGGTAGTCGACGCGGTGGGTGTGTCGCGATCGCTCGCCCGACATCCCTTGTTCCAGACAATGGTTCAGCATCGGACCCCGCACTCGGTGCCAACCTTCACGGGACTCGAAGTGAGCCCGTCGTACATTGCCACGGGTACCGCCAAGTTCGATCTGACCTTCGAGTTCGTCGAGCTCGCCGAGGGTCTCGACGTGCGGATCGAGTACGCGGAGGATCTTTTCGATCGGGCGACGGCAGAGTCGATCGCCACTCGGTTGCGCATGGTCCTCGAGTACTTTGCCACCGATGCGAACACCGGTTTGCAGAGCGTGGACGTGCTGTTGCCGGCCGAAAAAAATGCACTGCCGGTGGCGGCTCACACCACCCGCCTGTTGCCAGAGCTGCTGGACGACGCCGAGCAGGAGTTCGCCGATCGAGTCGCACTGATCTGTGGACCGGACGAATACACGTACCGCGAGCTTGCCGATCGTTCGAACCGATTGGCACGGTTGCTGATCCAGCGTGGTATCGGCACCGACGTGGTGGTGGGCATCGCTGTCGGGAGGAGCGTCGAGTGTGTTGTTGCGCTACGAGCCGTGATTGCCGCGGGTGCGGCGTACCTGCCGATCGATCCGTCGTATCCGCGTGCGCGAATCGAGTACATGCTGGCCGACGCCGCTCCGGCGCTGGTGATTGTCGACGAGAACACCGCACAGTGGATACGGCCGGACTCGCAGGATGCGACTGTCGCGGAACTCGAGGGAGCCGCTGCTGCACTCGAGCGCAACCGGGTGGGCAGCGTCGTGTCATCTGCTGCCGCCGCGTACGTCGTCTACACCTCGGGTTCCACCGGTCAGCCCAAGGGCGTGATGGGAACTGCAGGCGCACTGGCCAATCGCCTGGCGTGGCAGCGCGATCTGGTGCGCGCCGACGGGTGGGCAGATGTGCGGTTGGCAAAGAGTTCGATGAGTTTCATCGACGGTTCCACAGAACTGCTGGCCGGTCTCCTGGCCGGTGCGCGGTTGGTTCTCGCGGATGACGCGGAGTCTCGCGATGCCGGGGCGCTCGCAGATCTGATCGACCGGCACGACGTGCGGCAACTCACCGCAGTGCCGAGTCTGGCTGCCGCACTGGCGCAGTTCCGAGAAGAATCGGCACACAGTGTCTCGAGTTGGTTCCTCAGTGGTGAACCGCTCACCCGTGCGGTGATCGATATGTTCGACGACGCCGGCACACGAGTGATCAACTCGTACGGGTCTTCCGAAGTTGCGGGTGACGTGACCTTCTGGACAGCAACGCCTTCACCAGGCCGCGTGCTTATCGGCGCTCCCGTTCCCGGAGTGGGTGTGCGGATCCTCGACGCGCATCTGTGCCCGGTGCCGGACGGGGTGACGGGTGAGCTGTATGTCGAAGGCGTCCAGATCGCGCGCGGTTACCTGGGCCGGCCGGAGTTGACCGCAGCCCGGTTCGTCGCGGATCCGTTGGGCAGTGGTGGGCGGTTGTTCCGCACCGGAGATCTGGTGCGTCGCACCCGGTCCGGAGAACTCGACTTCGTCTCCCGCGCCGACGCTCAGATGAGTCTGCATGGATTCCGGATCGAACCCGGTGAGGTAGAGGCGGCATTGGCTTCCCACCCGTCCGTCGAACGGGCACTTGTCGTGGTTCGCGAGAGCGCAGCGGGGTCCGATCAGCTGGTCGGCTACGCAGTGCGGGTACCGGGCTGCGCCGCGCCGGACGATTCCCAGTTGCGGGCACATCTTCGAGACCTGCTGCCCGACTACATGATTCCCGCAGTGTTTGTTGTTCTCGACGTGTTTCCGGTGCTGCCCAACGGCAAGGTCGACCGCGACGCGCTCCCCGTGCCGGTACGCAGCGAGGGACGGCGCGAGCCGGCAACCGAACTGGAACGGATCTACTGCGAGGTGCTCGCCGAGCTCCTCGGCATGGCCACTGTCGGCCCCGACGAGGACTTCTTTGCTCTCGGTGGCAACTCGTTGCTCGCCACCCGATTGGCGTCGGCGATCCGCGCTCGCACGGGTCACGACGTGACGATTCGTGAGGTGTTCGACCTCCGTACCCCCGCCGAACTGGCTCAGGCAGCTCAGATCGGGAAGGTCAGGCGGCCCGAACTGGTTCGACGGGAACACCGGGCAACCGTGCCGATGTCGGCCGCGCAGGGGCGCCTGTGGTTCCTGTTCCAGCTCGAGGGTCCCAGCTCCACCTACAACATCCCGTACACCATGCATCTGCGGGGCGCGGTGGACTTGGCTGCGTTGCGCGGTGCGCTGGCGCATGTTCTGAGCCAACACGAAACACTGCGCACGGTGTTCACCGCGGAGTCCGGCGACGGTGAGGCCGGGCACATCGGTTACCAGCGAGTGCTTCCGATCGGGGACGTCGAACTTGACCTCACCGTGCTCGACGTGACCCCGGCTGAACTCGAGTCGACACTCGCGCGGGAAGCCGGCTACACCTTCGACATCGCCCGCGAATTGCCGGTGCGCGCTGTTCTGCTTCGCACCGCTACCGACGACGCGGATCTGATGGTGCTGGTGCATCACATCGCGGCCGACGAATGGTCCGCTCGTCCCTTGGTGTCCGATCTGACCCGCGCGTATTCGCACCTTGTGTCCGGCACGGGGACCATTCCCGAACTACTGCCGGTGCAGTACCGAGATTTCAGCGCGTGGCAGCCCGAAGTCCTGGGCGCGGCAAGCGATCCCGAATCGGTACTGGCCGGTCAGCTCGGCTATTGGACCGGCGTGCTTGCCGGACAGCCGGAAGAGCTTGCGCTCCCACGTGATCGGCAGCGTCCCGCAGTGTCGACGTACCGGGGATCCGCGGTCGCGTTCGAACTCGAACCGGAAGTGCGGGCTTCGTTGGCGGCAATCGCCGCGGCCGGTGGGGCAACGATGTTCATGCTCACCCACGCCGCAGTTGCCGTCCTGCTGGCCGAACTCGGAGCCGGTGACGACATCGTCGTCGGTTCACCTGTTGCCGGACGTTCGGATGCGGCGCTCGAACGCGTGGTGGGCTTTTTTGTCAATACCTTGGTGCTACGCACCGACCTGTCCGGCGATCCGACGTTCGCGCAGTTCCTGGAGCGGGTTCGCGCTACGGACCTCGATGCCTATGCGCATCAGGATGTTCCGTTCGAGCAGTTGGTCGAGGCGATGGCCCCGGCCCGTTCCCTGTCCCGCCAGCCACTGTTCCAGATACTGGTGCAGTACCGCGACGCCGTAGACCGGATCGAGATGTCCGGGCTCGACGCGAGCCCGGTGTTCCTCGAAACCGGAACGGCCAAGTTCGACTTGACGTTCGACCTCGCAGAATCCGCCGACGGCGGCATCCGCGGTCGCATCGAGTACGCCACAGATCTCTTCGATCAGAGCACGGTGGATGCGTTTGCCGGGCGACTGGTTCAGGTGCTGCGGCAGTGTGCGGCCAACCCGGAACTGCGGTTGTCCCAGCTTGATCCGATGACTCCGGCGGATCGGGCGGCACTGGTCATTGCCGAATCGGGTCGTGCAGTGCCGATAGACGGTTCGCTGACCTTGCCAGGTATGTTCGCTCGCCAGGTCGAACTCACACCGGGCGCCGTCGCGATGATCGTCGACGAGAGTGGCGAGTCGCTGACCTACACCGAACTGGATCGGCGAGTGGAGAACCTCGCCGCGACACTTCGTGGTGTGGTGCCGGTCGGTGGCGTTGTCGCGGTGGCGGTACGACGCAGTGCCGCACTGGTGGTGACACTGCTGGCGATCCACCGCGTGGGCGGCGCGTACCTTCCCCTCGACGACAGCTATCCGGTAGACCGACTCGAGTACATGCTCGCGGACGCGCGGCCGTCGTTGCTGGTGGTAGGCCGGGGTATCGAACCGTTGGACTGCCTCGCTCCGATACTCGAGATCGACGAGGGTGGTACCGCAACAACACAATCGGATGTACTCACCGCCGCGGACGTGGTTGTACATCCCGACAGCGCCGCCTACCTGCTGTACACCTCCGGTTCGACCGGGCGGCCGAAGGGCGTTCTGGTCAGTCATCGCGCGGTGGTCAACCGACTGTTGTGGATGCAGGACGAATACCGTCTTGGCAGCGAAGATCGGGTACTGCAGAAGACACCGGCCGGCTTCGACGTATCGGTATGGGAGTTCTTCTGGCCCTTGATTACCGGTGCGACGATGGTGGTGGCTGCGCCGGACGGTCATCGGGACCCGCAGTATCTGCGTGAGGTCTTCCGGCGACGATCCGTCACCACAGCGCACTTCGTACCGTCGATGCTTGCTGCGTTCCTCGATCACGTTGCCCTCGAACAGAATCCCCGTCCCGCGCTGGTTCGAGTGTTGTGCAGTGGTGAAGCGCTCACACCTGATCATCGTGATCGGTTCCATGCGTCGGTCGATGCAGAACTGCACAACCTCTACGGTCCCACCGAGGCGGCAGTGGACGTGACGGCGTCGCACATCGCCTCTGCTGCGGACACGAACTGGGTGACAATCGGTCGCCCGCTGTGGAATACCCGCGTGATTGTTCTCGATGCTCGGTTGCGGCGTGTCGCCCCGGGAGTTGCCGGGGAGTTGTACCTCGGCGGCGTGCAGTTGGCGCGCGGCTACCACGACCGGGCGCCGCTGACTTCGGAACGTTTTGTAGCGGACCCGTTCGGATCTGATGGTGAAAGGCTCTACCGCACCGGTGATCTCGTGCGCTGGCGTGAGCACGGTGACGCGGGCTTGGCACTCGAATACCTCGGTCGCACGGACGGCCAGGTCAAGCTGCGTGGACTTCGGGTAGAACTCGGCGAAATCGAGAACGTGCTGACGTCGCATCCGACGCTTGCCCAGAGCGCTGTTGTTGCGCGACGCGGTCAGATCCACGCGTATGTGGTTCCGGTTCCGGAGGCGACGGTTGCCGCAGCCGAACTTGTGGCCTTTGCGTCCACGTTGTTGCCGGACTACATGGTTCCGACGGCAATTGTCGTACTCGAGGCTCTGCCGCTGACACCGAACGGGAAACTCGACCGTCGAGCGCTGCCGGAGCCGGTTGCTCCCGACGCGTCCGAGCGGCGAGCGCCGGAGGGCCCCGAGGAGACCGCGATGTGTGAGCTCTTTGCCGAGGCGTTGCACGTCGACGCCGTCGGCGCCGATGACGATTTCTTCATGCTCGGCGGCGACAGCATCATCTCGATTCAGGTGGTGAATGCTGCCGCTCGGAGCGGAATTACGTTCGGTCCCAAGGAGATCTTCCAATGGCGGACTCCCGCGGCACTGGCGAAGGTGGTGGATTTCGGCGTCGCTGATGACGCTGAGCCTGGCCACACCGGACCGGTAGACCCGAGCGATGTGACGGGCTCGATGGCGTTGACACCGTTGGTGCACCGCGCCCGCGAGTCCGGAATCTCGCCCGCGGGTTGTGGTACCGCGCTGTCCGTCTCGACTCCCGCAGGAACCACCGCGGACGACGTCGAGCAAGCCATGTCGGCACTGCTGAACGCGCACGACGCACTGCGGTTGCGACTGACCCGGGTTGCGTCTGTTCTGTGGTCCCTCGAGCCGGTCACCGACGCGGCGCTCGTGGCGGCGCAGGTCGATTGCAGCGACCTCGGGGACGCGGATCTTCCGCAGCGCGCCGAGGCGGAGGCTAGGGCGCTGATCGCCGAACTCGACATCGAAGATGCTCGGCCGGTGGCGGCACGATGGCTCGATGCCGGCGAATCCCGCAGCGGAATCCTGGTGGTCGCCCTGCACGCGTGTGTGGCAGATCCGGCGTCCGCTGCGGTGGTGCGAGCAGACCTTGAAACGATCTGGCGCGGGCGCGGCGCACTGTCGGTTCGACGGCCCGCTGCGACCGCACACGGGTTTGCGGAACGATTCAACGAGTTGGCCCAGGATCCGGCGTTGATGGGGGAGCTGACGCACTGGTCTCAGGTTCTGGCGCCGGGAGCCGAGCTGCGGCCGGGCGCGCCCGCGATCGTCACCGGCGGCCCGAGAGGGACGTATCGGACGACGGTGGACGCGCGTTCGGACGGCGATGTCGAAGCCGCAACGCTGGCTGCTCTGGCCTACGGGTTGGCGAAGTGGCGAGGCACACCGGCCGAGTTGACGGTGGAACTCGAGCGTGACGCTCGCATTGCCGGAACGGATGAACCGGATTGCACGGCAACGGTTGGCCCCTTTGCTGTCGGGGTACCGGTTCGGTTGCCGGCGCTGCCCGCTTCTGTGACGTCGGAGGAGGCGTTGGAGTCCGCGGCGGCCGCTCTGAGCGTCGTACCAGGGGGTATAGGCGCCGGCTACAACATGTTGCGATACCTCAATGCGCAAACCGCGCCAGTTTTTGCACTGTGGAGTCGGCCCGAGGTCAGTTTGCGGGTGATCCACGGTGCGGAAAGTCCAGGCGCGCAGTGCCGCGTCGACCCGCGTGTACTCGACGTGACGGCGTACGTCACCGGCGACGGGCGGCTCGTTGACATCCGGCTCGATTTCGACGCGAGTTTCTTCGGTGAAGACGATGCCCGAGCGATTACTGCAGAGTTCGGGCAGGTCGAATTGAGCGTAGTTCCGTAGTTTGGATAGGCTAACCAGCAGTTGTCCACGCTGGTGAGCCACTAGTGGATCTTGAAGTCTTGGAGAAAAATACAGTGCAGTCGGCATTTCCGGTGACAGCGGCCCAACGCAGCATCTATTTCGGGCATCAGTTGGACGCTGTGGGGCATCTTTACAACACCGGTATCTATACGGAGACGCTTGGTGAGGTCGACATCGATCGGGTGGTCGAGGCCTGCCGATCTGTGCTGGATCAAGCCGAGACACTGCATGTGAATTTCGACGTGGATACACAGGGCGCGCTGGTGCAGATTGCGCGTGAGGGCCGCGACTGGGACCTGCCCGTCATCGACTTCCGCGGCGAGGCCGACCCGCGCGCGGCGTCACTGCGATGGATGCGCGAGCGGATGGAATCGCCGGTGGATCTGGCGAGTGATCTGCTCTTCACCTTTGCCGTTCACCTGATCGACGGCGACACGATGAGGCTGTACCAGCAGTATCACCACATCATCAACGACGGCTACGGCATCGCTCTGGTCCTGAACAAGATCACGCGCGCCTACGTGGAGGGCTCCGCGCCGGACCTGCGCGCCGAGTGGGGGCTGGCGAGGTTCGTCGAGACCGACGTCGAGTACACGTCCGGCACCGTGATCGACGAGGATCGTGAATACTGGCTCGCCGAAATGGGTGACCTGCCGACGTCGCCGCGGTTGATCACCGCGGACCATCCGCCGGCGCCCGGCGTCACGAGTGTGACCCTCACCGTCGACCTCGAACGCCGTCAGCGACTCGAGGAGTACGGCAAGGCGCACGGACTGCGGTTGTCGTGGTTGGTGATTGCGCTGCTCGGCGGCTATGTCGCCCGAGCAACGGGCACCACCGACGTCGTGGTGAGCCTGCCGACCACTGCTCGCGGAACACGTGAATTGCGGTCCGTACCAGGCATGGTGGCCAGCGTGCTGCCGATGCGGATCGACGTCGGAGACCAGGCTCGCCTGGCCGATATCGCAACCGGTGCCGAGCAGAAGATGTGGAAACTGCTCAAGCACGGCCGCTATCGCGGCGAGGCCATCGGCCGCGAGCTGGCTGCCCGGAACCCGGATTGGCGGCCCCCGGGTATCGGCATCAACATCATGCCCAACTCGACTTCACGTTTCACCATCGGCCGCGAGTCGACTGTGGAGATGCTTGCCTCCGGGCCGGTCGGTGAACTCGAATTCATCGTGCTGCTGCACAAGTCGGGGCAGCCGATCGAGATCGGACTTCGCAGTCATCCTGACAATGCGCAGCGCTGCAACGAGATTGCCGACAGCGTCGGGGATTTCATCGACTCGTTCCTCGACTCGGTCGACGAGTCGGTGTGGTCGTACGACGTCGACGGACTGGACGTCGCGACCGCGGATCGTCCCCACGACGAAGACGGTGCAGGACCGCTGACGTTGCTGCCGAGTCTTGCTGCTCGCCGTGACAACGGAGCGCCGGTTGCCGGCACTCTGCGTGAGCACCGAATCACCGCTCCCGAGAATCTGACCCGTGAGCAGTTGGCGCAGGCGGTCGACGCACTTGTCACCCACCACCACGGGTTGCGAGCGACTCTTACTGCGCCCGTGCCGGTGCTGTGGATGCTTGCCGTAGCAGAACCCGATGCGGTGAAGGCAGATTTGCTGATCGGCGATGATGGTGTTCCGGACCCCGCAACAGGTCGTGGGCTGTGTGTTTCCCGCTCGGCCGACGGAGAGCTGATCCTCACTGCCGCAGCAGGTCTGATCGACGACGTCTCCTGGAAGATTGTCGCGGAGGACTTTGCCACCGCGCTCCGGGCAGTGTCGAGAGGGCGCAAGGTTGTGTTGCCGCCCGTGCCCACGGCACTGAAGGCGCATGCTCGACGGTTTGCCGAGGAAGCAACATCGCCGACGCGTCTGGCGGAGTTGGTCACCTGGACATCGGTTCTGGCACCGGGCGCATCTCTCGTGGTCGCCACCGATACCGCCGGCGCGCAGGCCGTCCGCACGGCGATGCTGACGGCGGCTGAATATGCTACTGCAACAACGCGAGTGCCGAACCTGGTCAAGGGTGAGCCTGCCGATGTGTGGGCAGCGGCCACCGCGCTCGCAGTGTCCAGTTGGAGCCGGCGCATCGACGGCACCGACGAACTCACCGTTGACGTGTGGCGCGATGGCCGTCAGCCGTGGGGAGCCGGCGACGATGTCGATCTGAGCCGTACCGTCGGGCCGCTGGGTTACACGTCTCCGGTTCGGTTGGTGCTGACCGGCGATGCGCACGGCGCTTTGCGGTCGGCCAAGGAACGGGCACGGGCCGCAGGCGGTTCCGGTTGGCCGCTGCTGCGCTACGCCAATGTTCAGGCAGGCCCGGCTTTGGCAGCTTTGCCGACGCCTCAGGTATTGGTGCGAGATGGGGGCGACCGCATCGCTCGGTACGCCCTGGATATCGCTGTGCACGCCGAGAAATCCGGTGGCGCCCGGGTGGAGTTTGCCTCCGACTTCGGTGTTGACGACGCGGAATTGGAGACGCTGGCCGGCTTGTGGCGAGATGCGCTGCGAGAGTTGGTGGCGTTGGCAGACGGCGGCGCGACGTCCGGGCTCACGCCGTCCGATCTGCGTCACATCTCTCTCACGCAGAACGAGATCGACCTCGTCGAAGCCGTCAGCGACGTGGTGATCGAGGACATCTGGCCGCTCTCGCCGTTGCAGCGCGGACTGTTCTTCCAATCCGTGTTCGATTCCGGTCAGGACATCTACACGGCACAGTTCTCACTGGACTTCGGCCATCGCATCGACGTGGCCAGGATGCGCGCCGCCGCTGCCACGCTGCTGGACGAGAACCCCACGGTACGAGCCGGATTCACCAACGACGGTCTGGGAGACCCGGTCCAGTTCATCGGAACCGGACTCGAGGTTCCCTTCGTCGAAGCTGATCTGTCCATGCTGCCCTATGCGGAGCAGAAGACGGGTGCCGAGGAGTTGGCCGCCGCCGACCGCGCACGACCGTTCGACCTCACCGCACCACCGCTGTGGCGCATGCTGCTCATCCATCTCGGCGACGGGATCGATCGTCTGGTGATCAACCGCGAGTTCATCCTGTGGGACGGCTGGTCTGGCGCACTGTTCGTCGACCAACTGCTGGCCCGCTACGCCGGTGATGCCGTACCCACACCGGATGCCCAATTCACCGACTACCTGACGTGGCTCGACGCTCGTGACCCGGACGTGGCTGCGCAGGCATGGCGCCAGAACTTCGAGGGATTCGAGAACCCGACACTGATCGCCGCCGGCGCCAAGGGCGGTACCCCGGTGGTGCCGACCCGCATCGAGTCCTACGTGGACGCGGAACTGACGTCGGCGCTGCGTGAGCAGGCCAGGCGCAGCGGAGTCACGCTGAACGCGTTGATGAATGCGGTCATGGGACTACTTCTGTCGGCTGAATCCGGCCGCACCGACGTGGTGTTCGGTTCGACCGTTGCGGGTAGGCCGACCGAGATTGTCGGACTCGAGAGGGTGCTCGGCATGTTCCTCAACACGGTGCCCGTGCGAGTGACACTGGTGCCAGGGGAAACTGTGTCGCAACTGCTGAGGCGGATGCAGGACGAGTACGTCGAGCGAATGGAATGCGAGTACCTCGGACTCGGAGAAATTCAGCGCGCCACCGGGCATGCCGAATTGTTCGACACCTTGTTCGTGTTGCAGAACTTCAAGAACGCCACCGAAATGGCGGCGCAGTCGGCCCGGCACGACATCGTGGCCGAGGACAGCCTCGACCACACGCATTACCCGCTGGCCGTGGTGGTCTCGCCCGGTGAGCAACTGCACGTCAAGATCGATTACCGCCACGACATCGTGGACGCCGCGCGCGCTCACGCCCTGCATGAGCGGTTCATCGCCTTGCTGGAAACGGTTGCACGCGACGGTGATCGGTTGGTTGCAGCCGTTCCCGCGCTCACCCCGACAGAATTGGGGCGCGCGGCATTGTCCTGGGATGCGCCGTTGCCTGCTGTCGACGACATCACGATCGCGGAGATGCTCATCGAGCGGGCGCGGTCCATCCCGGACGAGATCGCACTGGTATTCGGTGACGAGCGGGTCACCTATCAGGAACTGGCCGGCCGGGTGGAAGCACTTGCCCGCCAACTGATCGTCCGCGGTGCGGGTCCGGAGTCGGTTGTTGCGCTGGGACTCCCGCGCACGGTGGACATGGTGGTCGCTCTGTTTGCGGTGCTTCGAGCCGGTTCGGCGTACCTGCCGCTCGAACTCGACCAGCCGGACGACCGCCTCGAGACGGTGATCGAGGATGCCGATCCGGTTCTGTTCGTGACCAATACGGCTGCAGCGACGCGGCTGAGTCTTCCCGCTGACCGGTCGATCCTCCTTGGTGTCCCCAATGTTTGGGACACCAGCCCACTGACCGCAGCGGAACTCGGTGCGTTTGCGCCGGGCCGCGTCGGGCGCCTCGATCACCCCGCCTACGTCATCTACACCTCCGGTTCGACCGGCAAGCCCAAGGGTGTTCTCACGCCGTACCGCGGCTTGACGAATATGCAACGCAACCATCAGGAGAAGATCTTCGAGCCGGTGGTGGCGGCCGAGGGTGGGCGTCGACTTCGGGTGGCGCACACAGTTTCCTTCGCCTTCGACATGTCGTGGGAAGAACTGCTGTGGCTCGTGGAAGGCCACGAAGTGCATATCTGCGACGAGGACCTGCGCCGCGACGCGAATGCCCTGGTCGACTATTGCGACCGAGCGCAGATCGACGTTGTCAACGTGACACCCACGTACGCAACGGCTTTGCTGGCCGAGGGTCTGCTCGACCGCGAACCGATCGACGGCGACCGCATCGGGCATCGCCCGCCGCTGGTGCTGCTCGGCGGCGAAGCGGTCCCGGACTCGGTCTGGAATCGCTTACGCGACAGCGACGGAACCCTCGGCTACAACCTGTACGGGCCCACCGAGTACACGATCAACACCCTCGGCGCCGGCACCGACGACAGCGTCACCCCTACCGTCGGAACCCCGATTCGTGCGACGCGGGGATACATCCTCGACGCGTGGTTGCGTCCCGTCGTCGACGGAGTGGCAGGTGAGTTGTACATCGCCGGTGTCGGATTGGCACGCGGCTACCTGGGGCGCACCGACCTCACCGCCGATCGTTTTGTTGCCGACCCGTTCGGCGGCGACCGCATGTACCGCACCGGCGACTTCGTCCGGCTGCGGCGCGACGGAAACCTCGACTACCTCGGTCGCATCGACGACCAGGTCAAGATTCGTGGTTACCGCGTCGAACTGCACGAGGTCGAATCGGCCGTCGAATCACACCCCCTCGCCGCATCGGCCGCTGTGATCGCGGTGGAAGACCCGCTGGTCCCCGGTATGAAACGTCTTGCCGGATACATGGTGGCTGCGGATGATTCGGACCCGGACATCGCCGCTACGGTGCTCGCGTACCTGCGGGCAAAGCTGCCCGACTACATGGTGCCCAGCACTCTGCAGATCATCGACGCGATCCCCATGACGGTGAACGGCAAGCTCGACGCCAAAGCACTCCCGATGCCGGAGATTCGCGCCGGGGCCACATCGCGTCCGCCGAAGAACGCAACAGAGCAGGCGCTGTGCGACGTCTTCGCAGACTTGCTGGAACTCGATTCGGTCGGTGCCGAGGACGACTTCTTCGAACTCGGCGGGCATTCGATGATCGCGATGCGCGTGGTCTCGCGGGTGCGTGCGGAGTTCGACGTGCAGTTGACGATTCGAGATCTGTTCGAGGCTCGCACGCCGGCGCTGATTGCGCAGCTGCTGCCGAACGCGGCAAGCGCACAACCGTCGATTGTCGCCGGCACCCGGCCCGAGTTCGTGCCGTTGTCCGCAGCGCAGGAACGGCTCTGGATGCTCGCGCAACTGCAGGACGACAGCCTGAGTTACCACTACGCGCACGTTGCCCGGTTGGACGGCGCGCTGGACGAGGCAGCGTTGGCCGTAGCTCTGCGCGACGTCGTGGATCGTCACGAAAGTTTGCGCACCGTCATCGGACTCGTCGACGGAAATCCGTTCCAGCAGATCATGGATGTCTCGGATGCGACCCCTCTCGAGATTGTCGACGCGGATGCGAATACCGCGCAGGGTGTGGTGATCGAGCGGCTGACGGCCAACTTCGATCTTCGCACCGACGTACCGCTGCGCGTCACGCTGGTGCGGATCACGCCCACCGAATACGTCATTGTGTTGGTGCTGCATCACATCGCGACCGACGAATGGTCGGACGCACCGTTGCTCGGCGATCTCACCCGCGCCTACCTGTCCCGGACCCAGGGACAGGCTCCGGACTGGGCGCCGCTGCCCGTGCAGTACGCGGATTACGCACTGTGGCAACACGATCTACTGGCCGGTGCACTGTCGGACAGCCAGCTCGGATTCTGGCGTGATCACCTGGCCGGACTGCCGGACGAGATCGTCCTGCCGACCAACCGTCTGCGCCCCGCTCAGCCGACCGGCACTGCCGGCAACGTACAGATCGCCCTCGGCTCCGATGTGGTGCAGAAACTGCGCGCCATTGCCGATGATCACCGCGGCACGATGTTCATGGTCCTGCACGCGGCCACAGCAGCAGTGCTCTCACGTCTGGGGGGTGGCAACGACATTGCCGTCGGAAGCCCGGTATCCGGTCGCTCCGACAGCGCTCTCGACAATCTGGTCGGGTTCTTCGTCAACACCGTTGTGCTGCGCAGCGACCTGTCGGGAGATCCGACGTTCGCAGAGTTGGTGGACCGGACACGTGACGCCGACCTCAGCGCGATGGACCATCAGGACATCCCGTTCCAGCGGGTGGTCGAGGAGTTGGCGCCGCCGCGTGTCGAGGGCCGCAATCCGCTGTTCCAGGTGATGGTGAGCTATCTCCAACGCGCCGGAGTTCTCCCGGATTTCCTTGGGGTGCCCACTCGTTGGGAGCAACTGACCAACGTGCGTGCGAAGTTCGATCTCAACGTCACGTTTGTCGACGCACCGGACACCGGTGAAGTGACCGTCATCGCCGAGTACGCCGAAGACCTCTTCGATCGGGAGCGGGTGGAGATGATCCTCGCCGTCCTGTCACGATTCGTCGACGTGGTTGCGGCTACGCCGTCCGCGCGCGTCGGGGCTGTGGAATTGGTGGACGCCGGTGAGCGGGCTCACCGACTCGCGGTGGGTGTCGGGCCCCGCGCCGAGGTCGAATCCGCGACGATCGGCGACCTTCTTTCGCGGCAGGCAGCGTTGTCGCCTACCACCACGGCTCTGTCCGCTTTCGGCGAGCAGATCGACTACGCACACCTCGAGGCCCGCTCGAACCGTCTGGCCCGCCTGTTGATCGAGGACGGTGCTGGTCCCGGTGACGTGGTGGCCGTCGCGGTGCCGCGTTCGGCAGATCTGATCGTGGCGATCCACGCGGTCGTGAAATCGGGTGCCGCGTACCTGCCGATCGACACGGGGTTGCCGCCGTCGCGTATCGAGTACATGCTCGGCGACGCTCGACCGGTGCGAGTGCTTGCTACCAGCATGGTAACTCTGCCAGGCGGTGTTGCCCGTACCGATGTCGACGCACCGGCAGTGCAAGCCCGGTTGCAGGTGCTCAGTGGTGAGGCGGTGACCGAGCGTCGTAGCGCCCTGACCCCGGCCCACCCGGTGTATCTCATCTACACCTCCGGTTCCACCGGAAACCCCAAGGGTGTGTTGGTGTCTCACCAGTCCGTGGTCAACCGTTTGGCCTGGGTGCAGGCGGAGTCGCCGGTGCTGCCGACGGATCGCGTGGTTCTCAAGACGCCGACCACCTTCGACGTCTCCGTGTGGGAGTTGTTCTGGCCCAGTGTGAACGGTGCAACCACCGTGATAGCAGGCCCGGATACCCACCGAGATCCGGTTGCGCTGGTGAAGTTGCTGCGTGAGAACGACGTGACTATCGCGCACTTCGTTCCGGCGATGCTCGAAGAGGCACTCACCGAGCAGATTTCTGCCGTGACGTCGTTGCGCCGCGTCGTGTGTAGCGGTGAGGCACTGCAGAATCGAACCGTCGCACGGTTTGCCGCTGCGCTACCGGGTGTTCGACTCGACAACCTCTACGGGCCGACAGAAGCTGCCGTCGAAGTGACGCTTGCGGCAGACCTTGCTCGTGACCTCGGCGTCGACCCGGCCGGATCCTCCTCGATCGGTGGTCCAGGGTCGAACGTGGAACTTTACGTTCTGGATGCGCGCTTGCAACCGACTCCGGCCGGAGTGGCGGGCGAGCTGTACATCGGGGGAGTGCAGGTGGCGTACGGCTACCTGGGCCGGTCCGCGCTGACTGCGGATCGGTTTGTGGCCGATCCTTACGGCGACGCCGGTTCGCGGCTCTACCGGACCGGTGACCTGGTTCGCTGGACCGAGAACGGAACCATCGAATTCCTCGGCCGCTTGGACGATCAGGTCAAGATTCGTGGTTTGCGCATCGAACTCGGTGAGGTCGAGACGATCCTCGAGGGCCATCGCGACGTGACCCGCGCGGTTGCTGCGGTGCATCGAAACCCCGACGGTGAGGCGGTACTCGTCGGATACGTCATCACAGCGGCCGACGCGGTGGTCGACGCGACCACGGTGCGCAACGCTCTGAGCGGCACGGTTCCCGATTACCTGATCCCGGCAATCGTGATCACGGTCGACGAGTTCCCGGTCAGCTTCAACGGAAAGCTGGACCGAAAGGCGCTGCCACGTCCCAGCTTCGAGAGCACTGCGTCCTCGCGGGAACCGCGCACGGACTTCGAACGCCAGGTGTGCGAGGTATTTGCGTCGGCGCTCGGACTGGAAACGGTGGGAATCGACGACGATTTCTTCTCGCTCGGCGGCCACTCGCTGACGGCCATTCGTCTGGTCAATGCGTTGCGCAGTGAACTGGGGGTCGAGCTTGCCGTGCGTAGTGTCTTCGAGGCGCCAACGGTTGCGCAGTTGGCTGTGCTCGCTGCCGGCGCCGGAAGCGGTGCTTCGTCGACGTTGGGACGTCGGGCGCGTCCGGAACTGGTGCCGGTCTCGTTTGCCCAGCGGCGGATGTGGATCCTCGATCAGTTGGGTGTCGACGGCGGCGCGTACAACGTGCCGATCTCGTGGCGCGTTCCGGCCATGGTCGATGTTGCCGCGCTGGCAGCAGCCGTCCACGACGTCGTTCTCCGGCACGAAGCACTTCGCACGGTGTTCCACTCCGTGCACGGCGAGCCGTATCAGGTGGTTGTGCCGCCGCGTGACGTCGATGTGCAGGTGCACCGGCACACGGTGTCGGCCGACAATGTTACCGAATGGGTTGCGCAAGCATCGCGCTACAGCTTCGACCTCGAACATGAGATTCCCGTGCGGGTTTCGGTGTTCGAGTTCGACAATGCGGGACAGACGCACACCGTCGTCCTGTTGCTGATCCACCACATCGCGACCGACGAATGGTCTACCCGCGCTTTGCTCGGCGACCTGATGTCGGCCTACGCGCTGCGCCAGCTCGGTCAGGCACCGGACTGGGTGCCGTTGCCGGTACAGTACGCCGATTACACACTGTGGCAGCGGGAGATTCTCGGCGAGCGCGACGACCCGCAGAGTCTGGCCGCAGCGCAGGAAATCTACTGGCGCACGAATCTCGCGGGATTGCCGGAAGAGTTGTCGCTGCCCTTCGATCGGAGCAGGCCGGCCCGGACGAGCTATGCCGGCGGCGCCGTGTATCTGGCCTGGGAACCCGAAGTGGTTGCGGGACTGCGAGCATTGGCCCGTGAACACAACGTGAGTATGTTCATGCTGGCGCAGGCGGCAGTGGCAGTACTTCTGCACAAGTCCGGTGCGGGCGTGGATATTCCGTTGGGAACGCCGGTTTCCGGCCGCGGGGATGCGCAACTCGAAGATCTGGTCGGGTTCTTCCTCAATACGGTGGTCCTGCGTACCGACCTGTCCGGCAACCCGACGCTCGCTGAACTGCTGAACCGGATCCGCGAAAGCGATCTCGGTGCTTTCGAGCATCAGGACTTGCCGTTCGAGCAGGTAGTCGATTCGGTGCTGGGCGGCGGTGAGCGGTCGCGGTCGATGCACCCGCTGTTCCAGACCATGATCGTCTACTTGACGGAGCCCAACCCGGCCGAGAGCCTGGGCGCGGCGATGACTCCGGAACCGATCGAGGTAGCGACCGCCAAGTTCGACCTGTCGTTCGACTTTGTCGAGTACGCGGGCACCGACACCGTGGTGGGCATGATCGAGTACAGCTCGGAACTGTTCGAGCGCAGCACAGTCCAGCGGTTGGCCGACGGACTGACCCAGGTGCTCAGGGAGTTCACGGCACTGTCCGCTGAGCGCAGGTTGTCCGAGATCGAGGCTGTTCCGGCCACGGATCAGCAACTGATCGAGAGTGACTGGAGCGTCAATCCGATTGTGGTGCCGACGCTGACAATGCCGGAATTGTTCGACGCTGCCGTGGCGCAACACACCGGCGAGACTGCACTGCTGGCCGGCGATGTGTCCTGGACCTTCGCAGAACTCGGTGCGCGCGTCAACCGGTTGGCACGGGTGCTGATCGGCAATGGTGTCGGTCCCGAGACGGTGGTGGCACTGATGCTGCCGCGGTCGGCAGAGAGCGTCGTGGCGATTCTCGCGGTACTTACTGCAGGCGGCGCGTATGTCGCTTGTGATCCCGACGCTCCGGCAAGTCGACTGGACACGATCTTCGAAACAGTCTCGCCTGCAGTGACTCTGACGGTGAGTGCCTTTGTCGACCGGATTCCCGCCTCGCTGGTACTGGCGATGGACAGCCTGGAGTTCGACGATCTGTCGTCCGTACCTGTGACCGATGCGGATCGACTCGCACCGCTGCGAGCGGATCATCCGGCATACATCGTGTTCACCTCCGGATCGACCGGTGTACCGAAAGCCGTTGTCGCGCCGCATCGTGGCCTGGTGACACTGTTCCAGAGCCATCGTGCGGATCTGTATGTGCCGACGCAGGAACGGGCGCAGCGTGATCGACTGCGAGTGGGTCACGCGTGGTCGTTTGCCTTCGATGCGTCGTGGCAACCCCAGCTGTGGCTACTCGACGGCCACACCCTCTGCGTCGTGGACGAATCGACGCAGCGGGATCCGCGGCGCATGGTCGAGCAAGCGCGAGATCAGGAGTGGGACTTCGTCGAAGTGACACCGTCGCACCTGGGCCAGCTGATCGACAACGGTCTGCTCGACGGGGAACACATGCCCGCGTCACTGGGCTTCGGCGGTGAGGCCGTCTCGCAGCCGCTGTGGAATCTGTTGCGCGAGAAAGCTGGAGTCGAGGCGTACAACCTGTACGGACCCAGCGAAAGCACCGTCGACGCGCTGGTCGCGCGGGTGTCGGACAGTACGTCACCGGTCGCGGGCCGGCCCGTCGGCAATACGCGTGCTCATATTCTCGACGAGTGGTTGCGTCCGGTTCCGGTGGGCGTCGAAGGCGAGCTGTACCTGTCGGGTGACGGTGTAGTGCGCGGGTACCTCGGTGCAAGCGCACGAACGGCGGAAAGGTTTGTGGCAGATCCGTTTGCCCCCGGCGGAACCCGGATGTACCGCACCGGCGACCGAGCCAAGTGGACGGCGTCTGGTCACATCCAGTATCGCGGTCGCACCGACGACCAGGTCAAGGTTCGGGGATATCGCATCGAACCCGCGGAGATCGAAGCCGCGCTGCTGGCCACCGAAGGTATCGGCGCCGCACTGGTACTGGCCCGCGACGATATCGGTACCCGCGCACTGGTGGCGTACCTTGTCGCCGACGGGACCGAGCCGGACAGTGCTGGTCTGCGGCGGTCCCTGGGCGCTGTACTTCCGGACTACATGATCCCGTCTGCATTTGTAGTTCTCGGCGAGATGCCGACGCTGCCGAACGGCAAGATCGATCGAGCGGCATTGCCGCGTCCGGAGATTGCGCCCGTCGGGGAATACTGCGAGCCGGTGACGGAGATCGAAAAGCTCCTGTGCCGGGTGGTGGCCGATCATGTCGGGCTCGATCAGGTGGGACTAGGCGACGACATTTTTGCGCTCGGCTGTGACAGCATCGGCGTGATGGCTGTGATGAGCCGATTGCGTGAGGCCGGCTGTGAGGTGGAGGCCGCTCAGATCTTTGCCGCCGGTTCGTTGGGCGAATTGGCACGACAACTAACCCCTGTTACGACGTAAGGAATCGGAAATGAACTCTCGATGGAATCGCAGGATCGGTGCGGCGCTGGCCGCGGCAACCGTTCTGCTCGGCGTCACGGCGTGCGGATCGGATTCCGACACCACCGACACGAGCAAGACCACTTCGGTGAGTGCCGACGCCGGTCAGTACCCGGTGACGGTGTCCGGCAAGTTCGGTGAGACGACCATCGAGTCCACTCCGACCCGCGCGATGCCGCTCTCCCCGCAGGACGCAGACATTCTGCTCTCGCTCGGTGTCACTCCGATCGCGATTCCGGTGGATGCCCAGAACCGTGCCGCTACCGGTGGTTCCGGAGTGTGGCCGTGGCAGAAGGAGGCATTCGGCACCACGACGCCCGAGACTCTCGACCTCGAAACCGGCGTCGGATCGATCACCGAGAAGTTGGCTGTGCTCGAGCCGGACATCATTGTCTCCACCGGTTTCTGGGCGCTCGACCAGTCTGCGTACGACCAGCTGAGCAAGCAGTTCCCGGTTGTCCACTTCGACACCAAGGCCAACGGCGAGCCGTGGCAGGATTCGACTCGTAAAGTTGCTGCCGCACTCGGTATCCCGGCCAAGGCAGAAGAGGTGATTGCCGCTGCCGAAGCGGACCTGGCTTCGGCTCGAGCAGCGAACCCGACAATCGAAGGTAAGACCTACAACGCGGTCATCGGCGATACCGGCGGACAGTTGTCGGTGCTGGCCTCCGACGAGCGCGGTATCGGCCAGTTCCTCACCTCGCTGGGATTGGTCCTGAGCCCGTATGCCACCACACTGCCCGTCGACGCGGACGGCCGCGGCATCCTGTCCTACGAGAGTGTCGGAGACCTGAACGCGGACGTGCTGTTTGTCGTCTCGCCCACCGGAGATCTGGGTTACCTCACCAAGTTCGAGGGCTGGAACGCATTGCCTGCTGTGCAGGATGGCGCTGTGGTGTCCTTGGCCCGTAACACCGGCCTGCCCAACGCCGTCGGATTCCCGTCAGCACTGTCGCTCGGCTGGGCCACCGACCAGGTCATGCCGCTCATCTCCGACGCGGTCGCGAAGAGCGCAACGGGCTAGCAATGAGCGAACGCGGAGTGCTACTCGACTTACGGCCGTTGCGCGAAAGCGCCGCGTTCCGGAGAGTTTTCATCGCCAGGACCATCTCGATTTTCGGTATCGGGATGCTGATGGTCGGTGTGCCGATCCAGATGTACGCGCTCACGGAATCGTCCTTCATGGTCGGTCTCGTGGCGGCCGTCGAAGGCGGAGCGTCCATCGGCGGCATGGTGTTCGGCGGAATTCTCGCCGACAAGTACAACCGGAAGACCCTGATTCTGTTTGCGCGCACAGTATCCGGGTTGACGTTTGTCGGGTTGGCACTCAACGCGATGCTGGACAATCCGTCGACGGTGGCAATCTTTGTGCTGTCCGTAGTCAACGGGCTGATCGGTTCGATCAGTATCGCAGCACTCTTTGCCGTCATTCCCAGTCTCATCCCCAGGGAACAGTTGGTCGGTGTCGGCGCGCTCAACGTGCTCAGTGCGCGTGCCGGCGCCGTGCTCTCCCCGGCCCTCGGCGGATTGTTGATCGCGGCAACGTCGGTGGCCTGGAACTACTGGGTTGCGGCTGCCGGCACCGTGATCACTATCGTGCTTCTCTCGGGATTGCCGTCCATGATGCCACCCGTCCACGAGGACGAGTCCGGGCACGATGGGCCGCCGGTATCGGTGACGGGCTTCATCTTCGGGCACCGCGTGGTCGGCGGCGTCATGGCTGTCGGCGTGATCGCAATGCTCGGCAACGGTGTCCTGGTGCTGGTTCCCGGGTTGGTGGACGAACGGTTCACGGGTGACTCTCGCGCAGTGGGTGTGCTGTACGCAGCCGGTGCCATCGGCGCGGTGGTGGCCACCGTCACCAGCGGTTGGCTTGGCCGCCTGGCTCATCCGGGCCGGGTGCTGATGACGGCACTCGTCGCAGCATTTGCCGTGCAGGCACTGGTCGGAGTGACGACAGGGCTGGTAGTGGCTGTTCTTCTGCTGGTCGTAGTCGGCGCCGTCACTTCTGTTCAAGAGGTGCTGCGGTACTCGATCATCCAGACCCATACACCGGCAGCATTGTTGGGCCGTGTCAACGGATTGTGGGCAGCTCAGGAAGTGGCCGGAGTGTCGGTGGGCGCCCTGATTGCCGGCGTTTTCGGCGCAGCCTTCCTGCCGTCGACGGCTGTTGTCGTCTACAGCCTGACCCTGGGCGGCGTCGCACTACTGTCGACGGTCGTGCTGGGTTCGTTGCGGCGAGTGAGCGGCAGTACCTCGAACAGTGCAAGACAGGCCGTCACAACGCCAGATGAGGGCGACACTCGGTTGCCCTCGACAGAACTCGAGAAGGAAAACACATGACCACTGCATTTACCCGCGAGCGCATCATCTCGGATCTTGCGGAGGTGCTCGATCTCCCCGCTGACGAGTTGACCGAAGACGTGAGCCTGATCGACCTGGGCCTGGACTCGGTGCGGCTGATGTCGCTGGTCGAGCGCTGGCGATTCGAAGGCGCAGCAATCGATTTCGTGGACCTGGCGTCGGACCCCCAGGTGGGTGCGTGGCTCGAGGTAATGGGTGCACAGTAACGGCGAGGTCGATCCCGAGCCAGGCGCGAGTTCTGCGAGCGGCGCCCGCCGGATTGTTCGGCGGGCGGCGTACTTTGCCGGAGTTGGCGCGGTAGCAGTTGCAGCGCTGGGAGTGCTCGTCTTCTACGTCGGGCCCGAGTCCAACACGTTGATCATCGCGTCGTCGTTTGTTCCGCTGATGCTTGGTGTCGGTGTGTTGGGTTTGGTTGCCCTGGCAGCAACGAGATCCTGGCGAACTCTCGCAATGGGAGTGGTTGTTCTCGTGGCGGGGGCGTTCACTCAGGCGCCGCTGTTCGTCTCGAATACGCCGGACACTGTTGCCGGCGATGGAATCCGGGTGATGCAGGCGAATATTCGCCTGGGCGAGGCCGATCCGGTTGCGTTGGTGGAGCAGGTTCGTTCGCACTCGATCGACGTGCTCACTATTCAGGAACTGACGGACTCGGCGGTGGAACGTCTGGGCGCGGCGGGTCTGACGGAGTTGCTGCCGTACCGGTTTGTCGAGCCCAAGGACGGCGGCGGTGGTACCGGAATCTACAGTCGCTTCCCGCTCACCGAGCAGGAGTCGCTCGGCCACTTCGCGATGTCCAATCTCGTGGCAACCGCTGATATCGGCGACGGTCGCAGCGTGACGGTGGCCGCGGTGCATCCGATGCCGCCATATCCGTCGCCGGCCTGGATGTGGGCGTCGGAGATGGGGAAGTTGAACGGACTTCTGCACGAGCAGGCGGCGGACGGCAACCCGATGATTGTCGGCGGTGACTTCAATTCCACCTACTCGCACAGTCGTTTTCGTGCGATCCTGACGGACGGTTTCACTGATGCCGCGGAGCAGACGGGCGCGGGGTTCGTGATGACCTACCCCGCCGACACGTGGTATCCGGCGCTGATCGGGATCGACCACATCGTGACGAACAGGGCGACGGTAACGGAGTTCGAGCGGATCGAGATCGAGGGTTCGGACCATCATGGTCTGGTGGCGACCGTGACACCCCATTTCAACAATACCTAGGCTATCCTAACTCTTGACTTTCTGTTGGTGTTTTCTATCGAGAGACCTGAGTGATCGGTGAACCGTAACCCTGCTGGCGTGAGTGTGGTTGTGCCGGTGTATCGGTGCCTGCCGTACGTGGAGAACTGCCTTCGTTCGGTGCTGGCGCAGAGTCGTCCGGTTGCGCAGATTGTTCTCGTGGACGATCGCGGTGGTGACGAGTCCATGGCACAGGCGGAGTCGTACTTGCGTTCGCGTGGTGTCGATTTCACATCCGTGGTCCACGAGCGCAACGAGGGGTTGGGGCGTGCCCGCAATTCCGGTTTGGCTGCCGTGACCGAAGATCTGGTGTGGTTCCTCGACAGTGACGACGAGGCGGCACCCGATTTTGTCGAGCAGCTCGAGTCGGCTTTGACTACCGCGTCGGCGGACTTCGCATGCACCAGAACAACTCGCGTCGACGAATCAGGTAGGGCAATCCAGGTCGACGAGGCGCCGTTCGACGCGATGGTGGTGTCGGGCAAGGAGTTTGCGCGGCGCCTGATTCTCGGGGATGCAAAGGCCTACGCGTGTACCAAACTCTTCCGCCGAGAATTGCTGGGGGAGCGGCCGTGGGACGAGGGGCAGGGGTACGAGGACATGGCGCCCGTACTGCGAATGTCGTTGGCTGCAGAGCGAGTTGCCCTGGTTGAAGAGCCCTTGTACCGATATCTCTACCGCGAGGGTTCGATCAGTACCTCGCTCACGTCGCGCACGCTCGATCTGTTCAAGGTCGAACGCGACATCGACAGTGCGCTGGACGACCATTCTCTGAGCACACAGTGGGGCAACGAGATACGTGCCTTCCGCTACCGCGAGGTGCTGACGTCCGTGGCCCATGTGGCGATGCGCGCCCGCCATGCTTCGCCGACGCGCCCCGAACTGTACGACGAGGCGATAGCTCGGGTGCGTCGGTCGATTTCGACGGACGACGTGATTCCGCTGGTACGCACCGGTCATCGCCGCGAGGCTGTGTTTGCGGTGATGGTGAAGTACACGCCCGGTCTGTACTCGGCGATTCTGAGGCACCGATGAGCGCGCCGCTGGTCACAGTTCTGATCCCGGCCTACAACGCCGGCCCGTACCTGCACGAGGCTCTCGATTCGGTTCTCACACAGGATTTCCGCGACTTCGAACTGCTGGTGATCGACGACGGGTCCACCGACGATACGGATGCCGTGCTCGCCTCCGTGACTGATCCGCGACTGCGGGTGGTGCGGCAGGACAACACCGGACTGGTCGGCGCTCTGAACCGGGGTCTCGCGGAAGCACGGGGCCAGTTCCTGGCTCGGATGGATGCAGACGACCGGATGGGCGTCGGCCGGTTGTCCGCCCAGTTGGCGGTATTGACGGCTGATTCGTCGATAGTGTCGTGCGGTACCGATTACGAACTGTTCGGGGCACTGACGGGCCGGGTTCGGATGCCGCGCACGGATGCTGCGTGTCGCCAGAGGTTGCTGCTCGGCAGTTGTCACTGCGGTGCGTCGGTCATGATCCGCAAACCCATGCTGGATCGCAGCGGACTCGAGTTCCGGACGGAGTTCGCGCACGCCGAGGACTATCGGATGTTCGCGGAACTCTCGCAGTTCGGGCGCCTCGCCAACGTGGCGATGGTCGGATACGAGTACCGGATCTACCCGCACCAGGTCAGTGCTGTGCACGGGGCGCAGCAGCGGACTGCGCACCAGCGGATCGCTCGCGAATACGCGGAGTCGATTGGCGTTCGCCCGCTTTCGGACGACGCGCTGTCAGCGCTGTTGTGGCCACAGGTACCGGCGGGATCCCTGCCGGTGGCGGCACTGCGGGCGCTGACGGACATCGCGCGTCCGGCAGCGTCGGTGGTGATGCGGCGTCCGGGCGTCGAGACGGTGCGGTTCACCGGACGCAAGATTGTCGAGACGCTCGCGAAAGTGCGAGCAGCGCACTAGGTTCTTGCGGAATCCAGCATGTCGGAATCTGGGAGGTCGGATTTCGGGACAGCCGGGGTAGCCGAGAAATCGACGATTGCCCGGCGCAGGGGCACCGCGATCACCGCGATGGCGACCAACTGAGCGCTCAGCGTTGCCAGTCCGGCTCCGATCAGACCCAGCCGGGGAATCAACACCAGTGCCAGCGACACAGTGGTGACGACGATGACGCACTGGACCGCCAGCATCAGCCGGAGCCGTCGCAAGATCTGGGCGAGAAGAAAATACACCATGACAACGGTTCCGACGATCGACTCGAGTGCCATCACGAGGACGAGTGTTGTTGCGGCCTGGAAGTAGTCGGGGCTGATCACGTACAGGACTACCGGTCCACCGATCGCCAGTCCGGTGGCTGCCACCGCAGTTACGGCGGCGAGCATCCGGAGCAGTCGTCGCAGTAGGGCTTTCCGGTCGGCATCGGGCGACGAGGCTTCGACGATAAACGACGAACCGACTCCGCTGCGGAGCAAACCGACTGCCGAGCACATTGTCCAGGCCACGTTGAAGTACGCGTTCTGTTCGGCCCCCAACTGCGACACCACGATCAGTGGCAGGACAAGGGGAGTCACCGTGAGGACCAGTGTCATCGTGAAGAAGACTCCCTGGAATGCCCACAGTTCGCGAACCGGTGGCAGGTCAGGAGCGATTGCCTTCCGGCCGCGCACACCGGTACGCAGAATATGGACCAGCGCAACGGCAGTGACGCCGAACGCCAGCACTCCCCAGGAACCGGTCAGGGCCAGAGTGGATCCCGTGCCCGCTAACGCGACGATCGGAACGATCTTGAGCACCGACAGCGCAATGTTCTTGGCTGCAACACTCTTCGCCAGTCGCAGACCCGTCAGGATCGGGTCGGTCAGCGCGTAGATCGCCAGCGTCATCACCAGCATCGGGAAGACGACGCGTTCGGTGGTGTTCGTGAAGAGGCGTTCGTTGGTCGGATTGACGAGCAGGAAACCGCAACCGAGAAGCATTGCGACGGTGGCTGTCAGAGCCAACCCGCCCAGAACCAGACGCGTCGAAGCGCGTCCGGCGACGGGAAGGAATCGTTGGTATGCGCCGCCGAGCGACAAGCACGACACTGATGCCAGCATCGTTGCCGTGCTGATGACTGCCGAGGCCCGGCCGACTTCTGCTGTCGTGAAGAAGCGTTCCGCGACTGCCCAGTACACCAGGCCGAGCGCACCGGTCGCCACGGACGAGAGCATCAGCGCCGCGGCATTGGACTCGAGTCCCGCGCTCAGGCGGCGGGTGGGCAGGCGGCTCATCGGGGTGAATCCGAATGGTGTGCCTGCCGCACGGCGAAGGCATCGATCAGCGCCGCCGAGGTCGTGTCCACCTTGCGGGCGAAGAGCGCCGGTGAACGGCGTAGCGTCGGTTCGTCGTCGATTCCGAATACTCGCGGACTCAGTGCAGTTCGATCCGACCAATCGATGTGGTGGAGGGCGTGTACCGGGTCGGCGATGAACGCGTCGACGTCTGCGCACTGTTCCACGTCCTGAACGATCCGACTCGCGTGCGGTGAGGCTTTGAGGATGGAGTGGAAGACAATCTCGTCTGAACACAGTGTGTGTCGATGGAAGTCGAGCCACCGTGGATGTTCCGCGATGAATCCGGTGACCTGATCTACTGCGCCGGCGGTCAGGGCCCACCAGGTCGACCCCTGGTACAACTCGATTGTCGGATCCACCTTCCGGGGAATGCGCCCCGACAGTCGCGCCCGAAGCGGCAACCTGTCGTCCGGGAAGTGGCGACGGTCCACCAGGTTGGTGCGTTGCGCATCGGGTCCCGTCAATCGCCAGTCGATCCGGATGAACTCGATCGAACTCTGCCAGGCCGTCAGGACTTCGTCGATCGGCGCGATCAGCAGATCGGAACCGGAGAGCAGGGCGTACCGTTGATACGCGTTCCCGGACGATCGTGCCTCTCTGATCAGGCGCAGGATCACGTGGACGATGCTCAGCCCACCCCAGTTCACGGAGGAACGGTCGCGCACGTAGCTCACCCCGTCACCTTCGGGTACGACGGCCTCGAACGATGCGAGATCGGCTTTGGCATCGATATGGACGTAGATGTCGATGGACGGGTGGCGCAGTGAATCGACGAGTGCGGCAAAGACTTCTGGTTGGTGATGCGCGATGACCAGAACTGCAGCGCGGAAACTCACTTCAGTGCCTCGCGCACCAGGGCCGCGGTGCGCGCGACGTACGGCGGGCGGAGCATCCCGACATGATCGCCGGAGACACGCTCTACCGAAACGACATCGGGCGCAACCTGAGTCCACCACGTGGGGTCATCCGGGTTGTCTTCGGCCATGACAACGGACACTGCGCCGTTCCACGGTTGCAATCGGTGCATGAGCGCGATCCGCCGGCCCAGATCGTGGAACAGATCCCACTGGGTCTGTGCCGGGTACTGCCACAGTCCAGCCGTGAGCAGCATCGCGCGCGTCTTCCACAGTGTGCCGCGATCGGTGGAAGCAGGAGGTTCGGACACCGGGATCGACGCCGTACCCGAATCCGGTTCAGCGCGAGACAGATCGAGTGTTCCCGAACCCAACGGCCCACCCAGGATCGTATCGAGGCAGATTACCGCGTTGACTGTGTCGCCCTCGGCTTCGAGTAGGCGGGCGACGTCCATCGCGATCACACCGCCGAGTGAGTGGCCGACAAAGGTGTACGGGCCGTGCGGCTGTACCCGGCGGATCTCACGCAGGTAACGCTTTGCCGCTGAGCGCACCGTCCAATCGGGGAATCCGCGCCCCTCGAGTCCGTGGGCCTGGAGGCCGTGCACCGTCCATCGGGGGCCCAGTTCCCTCGCCAGCGGCAGCAATGCCAGCGCAGTGGAACCGGCTCCGGCAAAGGCGAAGATCGGGGCTCCGGTGCCGCCGCTCTGCAACGGAACGAGCACGCGGGTGCGCAGCGTCGTACCGGCGGAGGCTTGTTGGAGATGTGCGGAAAACTGGTGAAGAGTGGGAAAGTTGGCCAAAGTTGCCGACGACAGTTCGGCGCCGAAAAGCACCCCGGCCCGGGTCAGCATCTGCTGAGTCTGCAGCGAATCACCACCGAGAGAGACGAAGTCGTCGTCACGGCCGATCTGTTCGATCCCCAGGATCTCGGACCACAGTGCTGCCAGTTCGGACTCGACACCCACCGCGGGGGAAACCACGGTAGGTCTGGGCGAGGGCGCCGGCAGAGCGGCGCGGTCCACCTTGCCGCGCTCGTTGCGGGGTAGGGCTGGAAGCAGCATCAGGTTGGCTGGAACCATCCAGTCCGGCAAAGTCTTTCGTAGATCGCGCCGTAAGTCTGCCGCAGACGGGGCGCGCGTGGTGGGATCCACGGCCACGTATCCGACCAGCGCGGCACCGGTGTCTGTCTGTCGAGCCAGCACAACGGCGTCTTCGACGGCAGGCAGACGACGCAACGCCGACTCCACTTCCGACGGTTCTACCAGGTAGCCGCGTACCTTGACGGCGTCGTCGCTGCGGCCGACCAGGTGAAGCAGTCCGTGCTGGTCGAACCGGCCCAGATCACCCATCCGGAACGATCGAGTGCCATCTGCTGCCTGCCCGAACTTCGTGAGGTCTGCGGCAGCGGTGCCGTCCCGCTCGACGAAATAGCCTTCGGAGAGATAGGGCGATTCGACGACGATTTCACCGACTTCACCTGGTGCCACATTGCCGCCGTCGGGGCCGCGTAACCGCACCACTTTGTTGGCGGCAACCACACCGACGGGCAGCACCCGGTCGGGAACCTCGCGGCCAGGGGGGAACTCGTTGAATGCGAGATTTCCGGTCTCGGAGGAACCAGACAGGTTGCAGTACGACGCAGTGGGACTCAGCAATGTGCGGAGCCGTCTCACGTCGTCGCCATGCACGGCCTCACCGCACGTGGTGACCAACCGGAGGCCGGTCAGGGTTGTGCTGCCGGCGCACACCTTCATGACTGCGCGCAGTAGTGAAGGGGTGGCGTGCAGCGTGGTCAGGTTCTGGCTCGAGATCCACTGCGGGACTTCTTCGATACCCACTTCCCGGGGATCGAGGAAGTGCAGCTCGCCGCCGTTGAGCAGGGCGCTGAACACCACGTCGAGTCCACCGCCGAAGCTGATCGGCAACGCCATACCTATCCGGTCGCCGGAACCGATCCCGAGCGTGGCGTGAAAATCCGCAGCCTGGTTGAGCCACAATCGGTTGCCCTGGCGGACGGCCTTCGGAGTGCCGGTGGAACCGGAAGTGAAAAGCAATACCGCGCAATCTGTCTGAGTGACAGTGGGCAGAGGCTGATCGGGACGCGGAGGAAGCGCAGCCAACGCGGCCGGGGTAAAGCGGCCGGCTCCCGATCGCGTGAGAATGTTGTGGCGCCGATCCTCGGGCAGTTGCGAATCGAGCAGCACCAGCGGATGTCCCGAGAGAAGCACGGAGACAAGCGCAACGACGCAGTCGAGGCTGCAGGTGGTGTCAAGGGCAACCGGACGTCTAGCGCTACCGAGATGACCGACCAGGGCCCGAGCGTGTGCGTCCGCACGCGAGTGAAGTTCCCGATAACTCAGACTGCTGTCGCCGCAGACCACCGCGATGTGGTCGGGTAGTGCGCTCGCAACGGATTCGAACCGTTCCCGAACCGAGGACCACGGGACCGGGAACGGCTCGTGTCCTCGAGGAGCGAGGAAAGACCCGATTGTCGAATTGTCAGACACCGGCACTTGCTCCGACTTCGGCCGTGACGCCAAGCCTGGGGAACAGCAGTTCTGCCGTGATTTCAGCTTCGCGGATCAGTGGCCACCCGGACAGGATCCAGATGTCGATGCCCACGCTCTCGCTCATCTCGAGCATGCGTGCGGCCACGTTGTCTGCGCTGCCCACAAGGTAATTGCCGGAACCCTTGCCCGCGATGTCGAATGGTGGTTCGGCCCCGGACCACGTGGTCAGCCCGGCAGCCATGTTCGGGGTGAATTCGAGTTCCGCGCGCGTGGGCAGTCGCCCGGCCCGCAGAGCATTGATGCGAGCCCGCACCTGAGCGTCGTCGGAGGTAAGTTCCGCCAACGGCGGGAACCCGAAGCTGGTCAGGTTGCGGTCCGCGGTGCTGAGCACCGATTCCGGTGAGGTCTGGGACAGTTGCCATTCGAACCGCTCCCACGCCTCCTCTTCCGTTTCCCGGACGATGACGCTGGCCAGTACCCCGAACTTCAGTTCGCGGCCCCTGTCGGACGCTGCCGTCCTGACCTTCGTGAACAGCGCCGACATCGCTTCGGCCGGGCTCATGAACATCAGGTAGGCGTCGAGAACCTCTGCCGCGTGCGAGATTCCGGCAGGAGAGGCCCCGGTGCCCCAGACCGGAACCCCGCCCGGCTGACGGGGTCCGGCGATGGCCGGCTTGTATCGCGGACCGAGCTCGAAGTGCTCGCCCGAGAACGCCTGCGCCTCATCGAGATAGAGCCGCTTGAACAGCGGCCAGTACTCCTCGGAGACGCCGTAGCGCTCGTCCTTGGAGTGAAATCGTCCGTACCGCGCCAATACCGGATCGGCGCCGTTGACCTGGTTGTAGATCAACCGGCCGCCGGAGTACTGGTCGAAGACCTGTGCCTCCTCGGCCAGCAACGCCGGTGGTTTGACTCCGGGATACTCCGGTACGACAAAGCGCAGCCGTTCGGTATCGGCGACAAGCGAAATCGGCTCGCGGGCCGTTGTCAACGCGCCGTAATAGCCGAGTCGGTCGAGAGTGCGCGCTTGCTCGCGCAGAGCGGCAAACGACGGCTCGAACCGGTGCCGTGGATCCCACGGCACCTCTCCGTCGTTTGCTCCGATGTACCAGAGGATCTCGGGAACGGACATCTTTCCTAGCGCTCGTCGCAGAATTCGGTGATCGGCAGGCCGACGTGGCGCGCCTCGGTGGGAACATAGCCGAGCAGCTTGTCGCCCGGTTCCAGTTCGGTGACGTTGTTGACGCTGCCACCGGGTCCGAGCAGACGAACATGCCAGTCGTCCTGTGCGATGACGTTGACGTTCTTGCCGTTCGGGGCAACTGCGGTGATCGAGATCAGCGGGCGCTTCTCGATCTTGACGCGGCCGATGCGTACTTCGCGAACACTGCCGTCCGAACGGACAGCGAGGATCGGATGGCCGGCCTGAAGTTCGCTGACGTAGCGCGTGCGATTGTCCGGGCCGAGCACGTAGGAGTGAACGGCGCCGGCATTCCAGCGGAAGGGACGCGTCGGCATGTACGGCAACGGGTGGGTCTCGCTGCAGGAGAGGAACATTCCGGTGGAGAACGAACCGATCAGGCAGCCTTCGTCCTTCTCGAGCAACGAGCACGTGTCGATGCAGGCGCGATCGCCCATGCCGATGTGCTCGACCTTCGTGACGACAAGCTCGGAGAGCTCCATCGACTCGATCTGGTGATCGACGATGCGCGCGATGCGGACGACGTCGTCGGCGCTACGGGGTGCAAGCAGGAGTCCGTCCGATCCGTGCTCGAGAACGAGCTTCACGATTTCGGCGTCTTCGACGTCGGTGACGGTGGTGACGGTGCGTCCGCCGGAGTTCTCCGCGGCGGCGATGACGATCTCGAGCGGGATCTTGGTCGGGTCGGTGAACGTGAGGAGCGTCCACGGCACCTCACGAACGACCTCGCACGCCAACTGCAGGGTCGGTGCGTCGGAAACGACAACATGGACGCCACGATCAGGGGTGTGACCGATGTTGGGGGACAATGCGTCCGCGCGATCGGCGACCACGACAAGGTCGACTCCGTCGTACGGGAAGTCCTCTGCGAGTGGAGCGTCGACACTCAGGATGCGGCGCACGGTGGGGGGAAGGCCGTCGAAGGTCTCGATCTTGTCCGAGAGGATGCCGTCGATGCGATGGTGCAATGCGGCTTGCACAATTGCCGGCAGCAAGCTCTGCTCGACCGAACGGACGTCGAGCCAGGCGAAGTGTCCTTCGCGGCTGATCGGTGTCCGTCGACTGTCCGTGCCGGCCCCCGTCGCCGGGAGGATCTGGTCGGTGACGATAGTGCTGTCCATGGTTGGACACGTTCCCTTCGTTGGTTGAAAAAGCGCGTGTGCGTGCGAGGTGGTGAAACCTGAAGATCAGGCGATCTCGAGTTCGGACCGGGACGCCGATTCCTGTGGGGAGTGCATCATCCGGGCCAACGTAGAGGCCACCGCGTACGGATTGCGCGCCTCGAATACATTACGGCCGAAGCTCAATCCGGCGACACCTGAGCTCAGTATTTCGGCGCCGAGCGCAAGAGCGTGCGCGTCGACGTCTTCGAGGGGCGGGCCGCCCGCGACGCAGATGGGCAGCGGGCAGGACTCGGCAACCTCACGCATGGATTCGGGGGTGCCGCTGTAGTCGAGCTTGACCAGGTCCGCCCCGAGATCGGTGGCGATCGCGGCCAGGTGCATCAGTTCTGCGGGATCCGACGGGAGATCGCCACGCAGGGGACCGCGCGCATACATCATGGCCAGCAAAGGAACTCCGAGCACTTCGCACTCATGGGAGATCTTGCCGAAATCCAGGAGCTGCTCGCGTTCGGTGGATGATCCGACGTTGACGTGGACGCTGACCGCGTCGGCGCCGATGCGCAGTGCGTCCTCGACGCCACCGACGAGCACCTTCGAGTCGAGATCCATGCTGCGGGTGGTCCCGGCGGAGAGATGGACGATCAATCCCATGCGCGCGAAGTGGGCCGGATCAACGTGTTTGGCGCGACCGCGATGGAGAACTACGGCATTGGTGCCGGCCTGCGCCAGAGTGCGGACCAACGAGTTGGCGTGGTCTGCCTTGCCGAGCGGCCCGATGGTGACGGAGTGGTCGAGCGGCACGACGAGGGTGCGCCCGGTAGCGTAATTGCTGATCCGGGAGAGTCGGATGGACTTACCGCCCGAGGACTGCGACTTCG
Source organism: Rhodococcus sp. NPDC056743 (assembly GCF_042790355.1). NCBI lineage: Bacteria > Bacillati > Actinomycetota > Actinomycetes > Mycobacteriales > Nocardiaceae > Rhodococcus > Rhodococcus sp. NPDC056743. Next base: position 217,360 of record NZ_JBHTZI010000001.1, read on the forward strand.
CATAGTTGGGTGATGTGAACACCGAGGTTCTCCAATCGGGCATCGAACGTGCGGCTGACGTTCTCGAGTGCCTCCGCAATATTAGGGTAGGCTACACAAATGGATTCGAGCGGGGTAGAGGTAACACTGCGATCTACACCACAAACACCCTCGGTAGCACCACGAATACGGCAGATGCGCCGCGATCTCGATGTGATGCCGGATTCGGTCATGCGGTCGTATCTCCGACGTGTCGGATTGCCCGACGATAACCTGACAAGTCCGGTGGACGCTTCTTTGCTGCGACGGATCGCCGACGCTCAGCTGGCCCGAATTCCGTTCGAGAATCTCGATATTCACCGCAAGTGTCCGGTGGAGGTCTCGGTAGCCGCGATCGAGGAGAAGCTCCTCGGGCGTGAGCGAGGCGGAATCTGCTACGAACTCAACGGCCTGCTCGCCCGCGCTCTGCGCACGCTGGGATTCGATGCACAGCTGGTCGGCGCATCGGTCGTCACGCCGAACGGGCCGGGGCTCCCACTGGGCCACGTCGCGATCGTGGTCGGCTTCGCCGGCGAGACGTGGTTGGTCGACGTCGGGTTCGGCGGCGACGCGATAGTGCACCAGATCGACGCCGGCGCAGTCGCCGGATGGGACGTGCGCTTTCCCTCCGGTGCCGCGTACCTCACGGACGCTGCGCCGCAGCCGCTCTCGGATTTTGCGGCAATGGCGTGGTGGCACAGCACCTCCCCGCTAGCCCGTTTCACCAGCGGAATCGTGTGTTCCCTGACGGCGGGTAGCGTGCGAAAGACCCTCTCCTGCAGGCCCGATGAGCAATACCAGCTCGCCGTCACGGACGGAGCGCTGCGCAGTGCTCGCGACCTGGACGACGACGAAGCGCTTGCCGTACTAGCCGCGGAGTTCGGCATCCGGTTGCCCGAACTCCCGCGGCCGATTCGATTCTGAAAAACCTGATCCCTGTTATGCCGGGAACTGCCAGGGGCTGGGGAAGGGCAAGCCCAGGTAGACCTCGCCCAGTGCGGACTGCTCGTGCTCCGACTCCACCCACCTGGTCAGGCGAGCGCGTCGCAACTGCCAATCCAGCGGATCTTCGGACAACGAGTGCAGGGTTTCGGTGAGCATCGCGGAGAAGTGCTGCGCCTTCCAGATTCGGGGGAGGCACGTGCTCGAATACGCGTCGAGGTGCTCGCGTTCGCCGGTCAGGTAATGCGCACCGAGTGCATAGGACAGCGTGCAGGCGTCGGACACTGCAAGATTGAGACCCTTTGCGCCGGTAGGGGGAACGATGTGGGCGGCGTCGCCGAGCAGGAAAAGCCGTCCGTGTTGCATGGTTTCGCAGACGTACGAGCGCAACGGGGCCAGTGATTTGTCGAAGATCTCGCCGCGCTCGAGTACCGGGAAATCATCGCTCGCGCTACGGAGGGTCAGCTCGTCCCAGATGCGTTCGTCAGACCACTCGCTCAGGTCGGTGTCCGCGGGAACCTGCAGGTATTGGCGGGTGATGTTCGGCCCACGCATGCTGTGCACCGAGATGCCGTTCTCGTGTGCGCAGTACATGCCCTCGGGGGTCGTGGGGGTGGTGTACGCCAGGATGCCGAGCCACGCAACAGGATAGGTTCTCTCGAACTCTCGGACCGAGGCGGCGGGAAGGTGCGCGCGACTCACCCCATGGAATCCGTCGCAGCCGGCGACGAAGTCCGCGGTGATCTCGATCAGACCCTCCGGCGTCTCGACGTGCAGGCGGGCGCAGTCGGTGGTGGTGTCGATCGAACGCACCGAGGCCTCGAACAGTAGGGGCTCGCCGCCTCCGACCCGGTCCGCCACGAGGTCGGCAACCAGTTTCTGCTGCGGATAGACCGTGGCGTGCCCGCCGACGAGCTTGGTGAAATCGAGATGATGTGTGGTTCGGTCGAATCGAACGTAGAACCCGTTGTGAACCATGCCTTCACGCGTGATTCCGTCACCCACACCGATTTCGTGCATGAGGTCGACGGTGGGTTGCTCGAGGATGCCGGCTCGGGTTCGGGTCTCGATGTACGTGCGGTCGTGATGCTCGAGAACGATCGAGGAAATACCCTGGCGGTGAAGCAGGGCGGCGAGAGTCAGCCCGGCGGGTCCGGCACCGATGATCGCAACCTGAGTGTGCACGTGTAAGTTCCTTTGTTTGTCTTCGAGCGTATTCGTTCTCGCAGTACCGGATCAATTGCGTTGCGGCTACCGGATCCCATGTGACAGTCGACACACAAGCCCTGTAGGGCTTTGCTAAGGCTTGCCTATCTTCTACTGTAGGGCATGCAGTTCGACGAACTGCAGGACCTCCCGAATCCAGTTCTTGGAGAGGGGCATTGTCTGGGTGTAGGCCACTGGCCCACACATTCTCCAGGCATCGGACTGTCAAATATGAGTGGAGACGATCGTCGTGAGTACTTCGATACCGACAGGTGGCCCGGCTGCCGACATCACCGGAGCGACACCGTCCGAACCGGAATCCGGTAAAGGTGGAAACCGTCCGACTGTCTCCGTCATCGTCCCGGCCATGAACGAAGCAAAGAATTTGCCGTTCGTTGCATCGCGGATGCCCGCGGACATCGATCAGATTGTCTTCGTCGACGGTCATTCCACCGATGACACCGTCGCGGTGGCCCGTGAATTGTGGCCGGATGCAACATTTGTCGTGCAGACCCGTTCCGGTAAGGGTAACGCCCTGGCCTGTGGATTCGAGGCATCGACCGGCGACATCATCGTCACGATCGACGCCGACGGTTCGACCGATCCCGCTGAGATTCCCTTCTTCGTCGAGGCTCTGGTCGGCGGGGCGGACCTCGCCAAGGGAAGTCGGTTCGTCGGTCGCGGTGGCAGTTCCGATATCACCGGGTTGCGGAACTTCGGCAACAAGGGCCTCAACGGTTTGGTCAACATCATCTTCCGAACTAAGTTCTCCGACCTCTGCTACGGCTACAACGCCTTCTGGCGCAAGCACATCCCGTTGCTCGAACTGGCGCCGGTCGAGTATCAGCGCGCGCAGTGGGGCGACGGATTCGAGATCGAGACCGTCATCAACGTGCGGCTTGCGACGAGCGGCCTCAACATCGTCGAGGTCGGCAGCTTCGAAGGTCCGCGGATCCACGGCCGTAGCAACCTCAATGCCTACAGCGACGGTATGCGAGTTCTGCGCACCATCGGTCAGGAATGGCAGCACTGGCGCGAGACCAAGACCATCCAGAAAAAGACCGCGCAGGCTGACGTCCGCGAACTGACACTGTGACCGCCCCCTCCGGCGACACCGTCGTATCGCCGGAGGCGGCAATTGCAGGTGGATCCAGTACCGAGGGACAGGGCCACAGCCTCGAGCGAAACAGTCTGGCGCTCACCGTCTCGGCGCTCCTGACCGGTGTTGTGGGTCTTGTCTACTGGGCAATCCTCGGACGCCTGTACCCGGCCCGTGAAGTCGGTGCTGCCGCGGCGGTGATCACCACGGCCACCATGCTCTCGGCTTTCGGCAACTTCGGTATCGGTGGACTCTTCGAACGGTTCCTTCCGCTTGCCGGGCAGCGCTCGAAGTCGATGGTCGCGGCGGGGTTTGCCGTCGGCGCGGTGGGCGGCCTTCTCTTGGGTGGCGGATTCCTGTTGCTGGGCCCGACGTCGGAGATGTTTCTCCATCCGTTCGAGTACTGGCTTTTCCCGCTGGTCGTGGTGGTGTTCTCCACGTTTGCCATGCTCGACCACACAGCGGTGGCGTTCCGCGAAGCCGGTTGGGCTGCAGGAAAGAACGTCGCGCACGCGATCGTCAAGCTGGTGCTTGCCGCAGCATTGGCGTTCACCGCTTCGCACCTCACCATCATCTGGACGTGGACGCTACCGGCGCTGGTTGCTGCCCTCATCCTGGGTGTGATGGTGGCCAGGCGGTTACGTACTCCCGACTATCTGAGCGCGGCGTCGCAGTTGCCACCTCGACGGGAGATCGGCAACTACCTAGCCGGTTCCTACGGCATCTACGTGGTCAGTGCGCTTGCGCCACTTCTACTCCCGTTGATCGTCGTCTCACGCCTGGGTGCCGACGCCAACGCGTACTTTGCTATCTCCTGGTCCCTGGTCACAGCCGTACTGGTCTTGATGACCATGCTGCTCGGGCCTTATGTTGCCGCGTCGGCAAGTAGTGATTCGACGCGCCTGTACGGTCTGACCCTTCGATTCTTTGCGATACTCGGTGCTGTAGCCCTGAGTGGTGTTCTTCTGTTTGCGGTGATCGCGCCCGTGATGTTGGAGATCGTCGGTAAACCGTACGCGGAGCAGGGGACTCCGCTGCTCCGCCTTGCTGCGATTGCGTTGATTCCCGCGACGATCGTGGCCGCGTACACCGCGGTTGCCCGTGTGCGGCGCCGCTTGCGTCTCGCGGTCACGGTGCAGATCTGTAATGCGGCATTGATTCTCGGGATCAGTCTGGCGTTGATCGACAACCATGGACTTGTTGCGTTGGGCTGGGCGTACATCGTGGCCGAGTCCGTGTCTGCCGTCATCCTTGTTGTGCCACTTACTCGTGCGGTTCTTGCTATGCGGAGCGAATCTCAGTCTGTGAACTGAATGGCGTCCGGTGACGGATCGTAGTAACCGGATTTCTGCATCTTCTCCAATTCGTCGAAGTCCGGTGCATACACAGTGACCCAGTCCACCTGTACGGCAACGTTGTCCGGGCGCTGCTCGGATGCATCGGCGCACGGGGTCATTCCCCAGTCCTCGCGACGTTCGCACGCTCCGGCCTCGGCTTGCAAGCCGAGCCACATGGGGACGTCCGGAACCATTGTCTCCGAGTGTGCTTCGGCCCAGACCTTGCCGTCGAGCAGATAGCGGACGATGCCCGGTCCCCACTCGACCCCGACGGTGTGCCACTCGGAGAAATCCCCGCCTGTGGATACACCCTTCTTGTCGTTGCTGCCTGTGTCGTCGACCCAGTGCAGGAAGGCTGACATCTCGTCCCGGGTGCCGCTGACGCTTTCCGCGAAATCGATTTCCGGCGGCCATTTCTCGTTCTGCGGCCAGAGCAGCATGTGGTACGAGATGTCGTCACTGTTGTCGGCACGCATGCGGATCTCCCAGCGTCCGTACTGCTGGGTGACCGGATAGTTCGACACACCACCGGTGATCCATCCCGAATCGGTTCGTTGCGAATTCAGGTTGAGCAGACCGTTGTCGACCTGCACCATCGAATCATCCCACGTGCTGTTCGGATTGCCGCCGGGCTGACCGCTGTATGTACCCCAGTCCGATCCGAGATCACAATCGTCGAAATCATCGCTGAAGATCTGCTTCCACCCCTGCAGGTCACCTTCTGGAAGCGCCGTGCCACCAGGTGCCGATTCCGGCGCGCACGGGTTTACAGTCGGTGGATCGGCTGCGATCGTGCACGACGTGCATGACGCGATGAGGGCGAGCGCCGCGATCGCTCCGGCAGTTCGGCGCCGTGGACGACTCATACAGCCATGGCGATCAGTCGTACGAAAGTCAAAGTCGCGGCGGTGATCACACAGACGGCAAGTGCAAGGCTGATCAGTTGGGCGGCGTGTCCGCGGCCGACGCTGCCGGTGGCAGGAACCTCGCGTTCACGCAGGATGACGCCGGCGATCAGGAGAACTCCGGCAGCCAGGAAGAAGAAGACAGCAACACTCATGGGGACTCGAATTCGATAGCGGGTGCGTCGACACGGCGCAGGATCGTGATGCTCGGCTTTTCGATCATCGGGACGTAGAGGCCGCTGTCGATGATAGCGGCCAGTTCGGCGTCGAGATACTCCTGCGTCATTCCCTGCTGCAACCGGGCCATTCCGATGCCCTGGCTGGTGACGTAGACGTACATCGGGTTTCTGGCCAAGGCACAACCGCTGAGGTCGTCGGCGCATTCGTAGCTGTCGATGAACATCATCCGTGGCCCGAGTGGGTCCAGGGTTCGCCGAACACCGTTGGTGTGGGACGCGTGGCTCCACGTCATGATCGTGGTCGACGGCGGAACTGCGGCAATGAACTGGTCCGAGACCGTGACCTGATCGGTTGTCGATGCTTCGAATGCGGTGTTGAGTCCGCGGTTCGTGGTCAGGAGTAGTCCCAGCGAGACCAATGCCAAGGTTGCTGCGGCGGCCCGAACCAAGTGCGACGGCCGCGTCTTTCGCGGCCGCGTGTGATTCGCCGACGAGACCGGGTTGAGGGCCTTGTGAATCTGGTTACCGGCATGGGCGAGAGCGATGGCAGCAAACGGAGCCAGAACCGGGGAGGCGAGCACGAAGCAGCGAATGATCATCTCACCGCCGTAGCTTTGCAGCAGGACAAGCGAGAAGGGCGCTGCGGCAACGGCACCGGCTACGAGCCATGTCCGACGATGACGTGAGAGTACCCAACCCGCAAAGGCAACTACTGCGAGTAGCCCGGACGCGCCCATGCGCAGGTACTGCATCTGCTGGTACGTGGGATCGCCGGTAATGCGTTCACTGACACCGCGGCCCACGGAATTGCCGACCTGCCCGATCTCACTGAAAATCGACTGGAGGTGGCCGATCCAGAAGTCGGTGGCGCCGTAGCTGAACCATGCCGCGAAGATGAGTCCTGCTGCCAGCCACAGGGTCCGGTAGCGCGTTGCTCCGAACAGAGAGAACGATGCCAGGACGACGATGACCAGGATCGGGGTGATCTGATGACTGACAGTGGTGGCGACAATGAGGAGTAGCAGCACCGCACCCACTGCGAGTGTGCGGAGTGAATCGAAACCGGGAACAAACCCGGGGGTGCGCCGCGGCGCCGAGACGATGAATCGGCCGATCCCGGAACCGATTGCCGGAAGCGGTGCGCGTCGTAGCTGCCACAGCAGCGTCGCGAGAATAGTGGTGTAGAAGATGGTCGCGACAGCCTGCGGGGCGAAGTAATCCTGCTGGTACCAGTTGAAGAGTTGGTAGATCACCACTGCCAGCCAGGCGAGCCGAACTCGGCCGGTGATGGCAATTGCGATGGCATACAGCGGAAACGCCAGTAGCGCACCCATGTACAGCGGCGCCCACAGAAGCAGCACGGTCGCGTCCGGAACATCGGCGACCGTGATCAGATGTGCCCCGGCGGAGAAGAATCCGGCCCAGCTGAATCGCGCGTCGATGGAGTTGGGGAGTGTGCCGCTCTGGGCAAGTATGTTGATGAAACCGCGATGCACGAACGACGTCGGTACCGAAGTCTCGCCGGTGGCGATCGGCACGAGCATCGTCGTGTAAACGATCAGCACGACGGTGTTTGCCGCCATCAACACGTGGTCGATCAGGCGTCGACGCAGCGTGTACACAATGGTGGCGCAGAGCGTTACCAGCCCGAGCACGTAGATCGGCCCGATCTCGGTGATGATGCCGAAGTGGCCTGCCGCCGCGACATCCAATCTCGCTGCGGCGATCAGGAACAGGATCAGGGCGATCAGCAGTGCGCCGAAACCGATTGCCCGGCTTCGGTCGAAGGTCCGTAGTCGTTGAAGGTCGCTGCTCGGAAGTCGATAGTCGGAGGGCACCGTGCGCGAGGCGGCGGCGCAGAGCGCGAGTGCGAGGAGCGCCAGGAAGAACTGAGTGCGAAGCGGACTCCACCACTGCGCCACCATCGTCAGCTGACTGGCCAGGATGGCGACGGCCAAAGATACCGACACGGTCAAGGCGGCGGAGAGTGCGCGTCCTGGAATGCGCAGTGCAACAACAACGGGCAGTCCGGGAACCAGCGTCATACCGGCCAGTGCGATCAGCAGGCGGATCGGCGCGGGCACGACGTCGGCGATATCGGCTGCCACCGCCAGGTTGAGCGCGAACATGGCAACCGCAACTGCCACGCCGATTCTCAGGCAGATGCGGGGATTCCACCCGAAGTGAGGGAGCGGTGACGCAGACTTGCCCGGCCGGAGATCGATGATGTCTGTGTCCGTGTCCAAATCGGTGCTCATCGCCCGGCACCGACCCGACGCGCGTTCAGGTGGCTACGAACGAAGAGGACCGGGCCGGCCAGGTAACCGAGCGCTTCGAGCACTCGTAGGTGCAGTGGCCAGTCGGACGGGAAGTCGATGTTCTTCGTCGACGTCGGCGATATCAGCATGTGGATACCCCGAGGGATGCGCGTGAGGATCGGGCGCGGTGATCCGGACAGGACGAACTTGGTCAACGACGCGGCCATTCCGGTGCCGTACCCGTAACTTTGCACCCGAAGTTCCGGCATGTTGTCACGGTGGTAGTGCCGCACAACGGCATTCGGATTGTAGGCAATAGCCCAACCGTTGAGGAGAGCTGCGCGGAAAGCGTCGAGGTCCTCACCGCCGTGGGTGGGGGTGCCGGTGCCGAGGCGCTCGTCGAATCCGCCGATCGCGTGCAGAGCGGCCCCGCGGAAGGCCATATTGTTACCCGAACCGCACTCACCCGCTGTGTAAGGGAAGAACGGACCGTGGGGACCGTACTCGCCGAGGATGCCGTCAGTGCCGAGCGCAGTCTCCTCGCGAGTGTTCAGCGCCCAGAGCGTTGCTACCTCGCCCTTGTCGAAGACCTTCGCTTCCTCGAACCAAGCTTGTTCGCGGGTGTTGGATTCGGTGCCGAGCACGCGGCCGGTCACGACTCCGACGGAACTGGTGTCGTCGGCGTGGAAGCTGGTGACAATCCCCGAGATCCACCCGGGATCGGGGACTGCGTCGTCGTCGGTGAAGGCGACGATTCGGCCGCTGGCGCTCTGGTGCCCCTTGTTTCGGGCCGCCGAGACTCCGGGGATGGGCTGTTCCAGGATCGACAGGCGGGGGTCGTCGATGCCGGCCAAGATCCGTGCGGCCTCACCTCGGTGGGGACGGTTGTCGACTACCAGCAATTCGATATTGCGGTGGTCCTGAGCCAGCACCGTGCGCACGGTGTTGAGCAACGAATCGCGACCGACGGTGGGAATCACGACGGTGATCAACTCGTCGGCGGTGACGGGTGTTTCTGCCGGTTTTTGCACTGCTACTTGTACTTCCGACTTGGTGGTGCGTGATCCTTGGCGCATGGCTGCTACCGCAGTGGCTGACGCTGTGACAAACAAACCGAGGATCATGACAAGAATGCGGGACACCGCGCTGATGCCGTCGCCCGTTACTGCGCGTCGGAGATAGCGGAACACTCCGGTGGTCAGGGTACGGATGACAAAACTGCGCTCGGCCGCGAGGCCGGCTTTGCCGCCCACCATGTCGGAGAGCACTGCCTTCGATCGGCCCTCGTGGCGGCAGCGACTGACGAAGTAGCGCAGAGTACTACGGGTGCGGGGAACGAAGTGGTCGACGGCAAACGCCTCGATCCGCACAACCTTGGAGCCCGGGAATTGCTGTCGTAGTTCAATTCCCATCAGGGTTTCCTCGCAACCCGCCGGCACTGTTCCGACGCGGCCCAGACGGTCGGAGAATCCGCCGATCTTCTGCAATTCGGCGCGGCGGACAGCCATGGCGGCGCCGATCGGATTGCGGATCTCGGCGCCGTCGGCGGCAAGCCCGCGGTAGTCGCAGCCCACGACCCACCCGAATTCGTCCGGGAACCACGACGGTGGTGCTCCCGCTTCCCATGTGGCGTGTACCGCGCCTCCGACAGCGATGACCGAAACGTCGGAGAAGGCGCCGCGAACGCTGTCGAGGGCCCCGGGGCGGAGCACGGCGTCGTCGTCGACGAACACGACGAACTCCGTCCGCGCTGCCTCGGCGCCGGTGTTACGGGCGCCGGACAAGCCGGGGGTCGCTGCGTTGGGGATAACGGTGATGCCGGTCGGGAATGCGGCAACCAGATCTGCGCGGAGCGCGTCGTTGTGGTCCACGATCACGATCAGTTCGTCCTCGTCTGGACGAAGCTGTGCCTGAGCGCTACGAATGCCGGTGGACAGCTGTTCCAGGCGGTCGTGGGTGTAGCAGCAGATCAGAACGGTGATCCCGGGGACCAGGTGGGTCTGCGCTGTCAAGACGTACTCCGACGGGTCTAGGCGGGGTGCAACACCACCCGGGAAGGGCAGCCTTACCTATATTATCCGACGCCTGTGGCCTGAGGGCACATCGGGTCAGTTAACCGAAGACAGAAAAGCAAAAGGATCGGTGGCAGCGCATTCCAGAGCTGCCGTCACCGCGGCCTGCGGAAACACGTTTCCGTGGAACGACGCCGTCGTCGCGACCGCACCTTCCACGATCGCCCACGTAAGGGTTATGCCCTCGGGGCCGACCGGATCGTTGTGCGCCGAGTAGAACGGTGATGCGCCGTCGAGCCACGGGACCTGACCCTGTCGAGGCACCGGGCCGATGCTCGAAAACAGCAGCTGGGCCTGGGGATCTTGTGGTCGACTGATCGGATATGCACCGGAATTGTTGATTCGCAATCCGATTCGGGTCCGCATCGTATTCAAGGCCAGGTTCGCAACCGGCCGCCCCGCTGCCACAGCATCGGACGTGACCTCGTTGATGCGGCTAGGCGTGGGGTTCGCCCCCAGATCGAACTCGAGTCCGGAGACGAAGTTTCCCAACGGAACTCGACCTGCCGGAAGGTAACGACGTGCATCGAGCGTCACTGTTGCAACGGGGTTGATCGTGAGTCCGGCGTCGACCAGTGCGCGGTGCAGAACCGAGGCGGTCAGGGCATACATCGACACCGACGGAAGATTCTGGTCCCGCCACGCCCGCAAGGATCGCACTGTGTCGGGATCAGTGGTGACCACGGCAGCGGTACGGTCGGGCGTCCAGGGTTCCACCGGCCCGGACAGCGCAGGGCGAGGCGTCCGATCGAGTGAGCGCCGCAGCGCCCACGCCCGTCGTGGATCCGAACCGTAGGTGCGCAGAGCCGCAGTGGTGATCCCCGAGCGCGAGGCACGCGACGGTTGCCATACCCGTGGATCGGCAGGGTCGATCATGCCGAGGATGACCTCGTTCATCATGAGTGTCAGAGCGACTTCGCCGAGGCCGTGGTTGTGGTCGGTGCGCAGGTAGTTCCCGGCCACGGTGACGGTGGTGGGCCGGTCCTCCTGTGAAACCTGCGAGACCCGCGAGGCCTGTGACGCCGTGTCGAGCAGTTTCATCGGGGAGGTCGGCGGATCGAGCCGAACCACTTCGGGGGCACACGATTCGGGATCGAATGTCCACCGATTGTCGTGTGCCGACGGCCTGAGGCCGAGCCGAGTGTGTGGACCCGCTTCGGCCATCGTGCGAAGTCGAGCGGCGATGGTGGCCTCGTCAGGAAGATATACGGGGCCGATGACGGACGTGATCCGTGTACGACTGTGCATCACGTCCAGATGACTGACGCGAAGAGGCGCTTTGGGAGATGGCGGCATTTTTCAGACGAGCGTCGACGGTGCTGTATTGGATGACGGTGCTGTATCGGATGAGGTTGTATCAAGCGTCCGGAAGTAGTCGACAGTGCGGGCGATCCCCTCCGACAGAGACGTCAACGGGGTCCATCCCAATTCTGTGCGTGCCAGGCCGGCATCGAGAGCGGACCGGCGAACATCCCCGAGTCGCGCAGGCATCCAGGTGGGTTCTGCCGCGACGCCGGTGGCCTGCGCGAGCAGCGCGTGCAGTTCGCGGTCGGAGGTCTCCACTCCCGTTCCGATATTGAAGCGTTGTCCCGAGCCTGCGGTGTTCGATGCGGCGATCAGCGCCGTCACGACGTCCTCGACGAACACGTAGTCCCGCGTGTTTCCACCGTCGCCGAACAGGAAAGTCTCGCCGCCGGACAGCATTTCGCGGGCGAAGATGGCGACGACGCCGGCCTCGCCGTGCGGATCCTGCCGGGGTCCGTACACGTTGGCCGGGGCGATGTGCGAGCAATCCAGGCCGTGGAGTTGCCGGAAGCAGTTGAGGTAATTTTCGGCGCTGACCTTGCTGCACGCGTAGGGCGAGAGTGGGTTGACAGGAGCTTGTTCCGATACCGGCAAGTGCTCCGGTGATCCGTAGATGGAACCGCCGGAAGACATGAACACGACCTTGCGTGCATGTGCCGCGATCGCTGCGGATCCGATTTTCACAGTGCCGAGGATGTTGGCGTCGGCGTCGTGGATCGGGTCGGCGACGCTGTGCCGCACATCGATCTGCGCGGCGAGGTGGAACACTACTTCGGGAGCAAACATTTGGAGCAGCGGGGCGATTTTGTCGTCCCGGATGTCGAGAACTTCGAGGTCGACGTCTGCAGTCGCGAGCGCGGCGTCGAGGTTGCTTACCCGGCCGCGGCTCAGGTCGTCGATGACGAGTACTTGGTGACCGTCGTGGCGCAAGCGATCCACAAGCGTCGAGCCGATGAATCCTGCTCCTCCGGTTACCGCCGTGCGCACAGGTTTGCCTTCCCTTACTTTTGATTTCTTTTGGGAGTGTAGGCAATCGTGTCCGAAAACGGGAATCTACGCCCATTCTGCTGGTCGAGGCACGGGTTCGTGCTTCGACCAGCAGTCAGGAATTTCTTACGCGCCGTCCCATGCGTGCACGGTCACCCAGTCGACGAGGAAATTGCCGCCACCGAGAGCCGGGTACAGGCTGGACTCCAGTTGGAGCTGCCAACGCATCGCGGTGTCCGGGATGCCCCGAGTGGATTCGAGCAGGACCTTGTCGTCGAGCAGGAATCGAACCACCGACGGAGTCCACTCGATCGTGACAACACGCCAATCCGCGTACGTTGAGGTGTCGACGTCGGAAAGTGCCTGGGAGTTCGCGTCCGCGCCGTCTTCGGCGTAGTGATGGAAGCCGTAGATGGGACCTGTCAGCGGGCCTTCCGGGAAGTTGATCTCGCCCTCTTCCGGCCATCCCTCGGAGTCCGGCCACAAGAGCATCGCCAATCGGTAACCGGTGATCGCCGGATGACTGACCTTGATACGCGCCGAGTAGCGTCCGTACACCTGGGCCTGGCTGCTGCCGTCGATGACGGGGGACATGTTGGCTCCGGCGCGGCGGCCGTCGACGTCATGGAGGTAGTAGTCGAGCACACCGTCGTGGGCACTGACCACTTCGTCTGCGCGGTAAGGGTTCTTGTTGTACGTGTCGAGGTAGCACTCGGGGTACGTCCGCCAGCGTGTGTTCTCGGTTCCGGTGTAGACGATCTTGCCGGGGTTGTTGCACTCGTCGTTTGCGAAGCTGCCGATCGGAGCGTCGGTCGTGAAGTCGTCGACGAAGATCTCGCGCCAACCGGGCAACGCAGCGCGGGGTGCAGGTTGAGTACCAGTGACGGCGCCACCGGACGAACCGGCTGATCCGGTGAGTTGCGCTTGAGCGGTCGAGGGCAAGAAGATCCCGAGCACAGTCGCGGCGACAAGAGCGACCGCGGCGGTGCTGCGGCGACGAGACCGCAGGGTGGACAAACGCATCTGACTTCTCCAAAAGGGTTGAGTGCGCGGAACGACGCAGGGGACGATCGATCGGTACTTTACTTACGCTTGGTCAGGAATGGGTGGCTACCTTCGGCACGTATGTGACCGCGGGAGCATGCAGGCGATTTGGGATATCGACAGCTAACGCTCAGAAAGCTCTCAGAAACCTTGTGTAGGTTGGGTTTCGGCTCGTTGACGCTTCCGGGATGTTGACGTGACAGTTGCGGTAGATACTTCGCAGCGACGCGAAAGCCGCCGGTACCTGGTCGGGTACCGGCGGCTTTCGTGTTTGTGATGTGAAGCTGCGGCGTCGTGAATCAGCGCGCAGCGACGGGTTCCGGCGTGTGGTCGGCGGTGTCCTTGACCGAAACGGCTCCCCGGAACTTGGGAAGAAACGCTGCCAGGACGAGTGCCATCAGGGCCGATCCCGCGGCCAGCGCCATGATGACGCGGAAGGCGTTCTCGGTGGGCAGCGCGGTGTCGCCGAGGGGCATCGTCATCTGAGCCAGGACGACGCCGGCGATTGCGCTGGCAAAGGATGTTCCGAGCGCGCGCATCAGCGTGTTCAAGCTGTTGGCTGCACCGGTTTCGGAGGCCGGAACTGCTCCCATGATGAGAGCGGGCATCGCGCCGTATGCCATACCGGTGCCTGCACCGATGATGACGGCGACCATGATCAGCTGCCAGATGGAGTGCAGGGCGAAGATCCCGACGGCGTATCCGATTGCGACGACGACGGCGCCGGCCATGAGGGTGATCTTGGGGCCGAAGGTGTTGGTGATCTTCGAGGAGAGGGGCGCGATCAGCATCATGACGATGCCGGACGGTGCCATGACGAGGCCTGCGGTGAGCATTGATCCGCCGAGGCCGAAACCTGTGGCTTCGGGCAGTTGGACGACCTGGGGGAAGACCATACTGGAGGCGAACATCGCGAATCCGAAGACGATGGAGGCGACGTTGGTGAGCAGTACCTGGCGACGCGCTGACACTCGTAGGTTGACGAGCGGCTTCGGAGTCCGCAGTTCCCACCAGGCGAAGATGGCGAATGCGATGACGGCGATTGCAAGCATGGAGACAGTCGCGGTGCTGGTCCATCCCCAGGAATTGCCCTTGGAGATAGCCAGGAGCAGGGTGATGAGTGCGATCGAGAGTGTGCTCGCTCCGACGAAGTCGAATTTTCCGCCGGTGCGGACGGTCGATTCAGGCACGATGACGAGGATCAGACCGGTCACGACGGCGCCGAGGACTGCCGAGGCCCAGAACAGAACGTGCCAGTCGGCGTATTCGGCGATCATGGCTGCGATCGGAAGTCCCAGTGCGCCACCGACTCCCATGGCGGCGCTCATTATCGCGACGGCACCGGCCAGTTTCTTCGGGGGGAGAACGTCACGCATGATGCTGATACCCAGCGGGATGACGCCGGCAGCAAGTCCCTGGAGGACGCGGCCGAAGACAAGGGGGACAACGCTCGAACTCATGGCGCCCACGATCGAGCCGATCACCAGAAGTGCCAGGCTGATCAGGAGTAGGCGGCGTTTGCCGAACATATCGCCCAACCGGCCCATTGTCGGGACGGCAACGGCTGAAGCGAGAAGCGTGGCGGTCACTACCCACGCTGTGTCCGAGGCGGACGCGTTCAGATATTCGGGAAGGTGCGGAATGATCGGGATGACAAGCGTTTGCATCAGTGAGACCACGATGCCGGCAAATGCCAGAACTGCTACGACGGCAGTGGTGGACGGCGGTGCGGCCTTACTCGATTCGGCAGTGGATATCGACATTGGGAAACTCCATCGAAGAAAAGTAAAGAAGTCTTGAATTAAGTCAACTGATTGAATAAAGTTAAATCAGCTGACTGACTTCACGCAAGGGCGTGAGGTCGATGGTGATCAACGTCTCGGTGCGCACATAGTGCCGAGCACCTGACTGTGGCGGTAGATGTGGCAGCAAGAACTGAAGATGCGATCAGCGATTCGGGTACCCCAGCGGGCTCTCCTCGTTCCGCTGCGACCCGAGATCGGATACTCGACGTCGCGGAGCGGTTGTTTGCCGAGCACGGGATCTTTGCCGTCTCGAATCGTCAAGTGAGCGAGGCCGCTGGGCAGGGCAACAATGCCGCGGTGGGATATCACTTCGGTACAAAAACCGATCTTCTCCGGGCGATCGTGAACAAACATGCCGCGCCGATCGAGCAGAAGCGCAAGGAGCTGGTGGCCGACGTCAAAGGTTCGACAGATCTCCGTGACTGGATCACGTGTCTGGTTCGAGCGTCCACCGATCACTACGACGAATTGACCGGACCCACGTGGTATGCGCGATTCAGCGTTCAGTTGATGGCCGATCCCACCCTGCGCGCCGTTGTATACGAGGATGTTTCGTCATCGGAGCACTTGCAGACGATGCTTGTCGCACTCACCGCGTGTCTGCCCGACATGCCAGACGACGTACGGCGCGCCCGAGGCGAAATGGCGCGCCACGTGATGATGCACATGTGCGCCGAACGCGAAAGGCTCCTTGTCGAGGATGAATCGCCGGAGCTCTCGAGCTGGGACGATTTCACGACGGATATCGTCGACGCTCTTGTCGGGCTCTGGAGTGCTCCGGTGACGCGCTGAAAGTTGTTTTCCGGCACTGGATCCCACCATCGGTATCGCTCATGTCCGAGCCGATGCACCCAGGATCTGGACGCGGGTTTAGAGCTGCAAGTGCGCGGCTACCCGTTCACTTGACTGTGTCGCTACCTACAGGAGGAGTTCGTGATCGCCGACGACCCCCAACCGCCACGTCAACCGAGTGCGGCCGATTTCGATGCGCTGTACCGCGGCGACTTCGACGCATTCGCGCGTAATACGGAGTTGCCCGCCGGCGCACAACGCAACGAGCTCGAATTCGACCGAGTGCCATGGGATATCGGCGAAGCACAACCGGTAGTCCGGCAACTCGAATCCGACGGCCAGTTAGCGAGTGAAGTCCTTGACATTGGTTGTGGGCTGGGTGAAAACGCTCTGTTTCTTGCAGACCGCGGCTACCGGGTCTGTGCACTCGACGCCTCACCGACAGCGATTGGGATCGCACGCGAACGTGCCGGTCTGCGGGGGCTGGAGAAGGTGGTGGATTTCGATGTTGCCGACGCCATGACGCTTGACGGGTACGACAATCGGTTCACCACTGTTCTCGACAGCGCGCTGTATCACTGTTTTCCCGAAGATCAGCGCCAACCGTACGTAGAGGCAGTGCTCCGAACCTGCCGACCTCGAGCTCGGCTCCATCTGGTGTGCTTCTCGGACGAGGTTCCGGAGGAATTCCCTGGTCCTTATCGCATCAGCGAGGAAAATCTACGTCGAACGCTGACGGATGCCGGTTGGATTGTCCGTCACCTGGAACGCACCACTTACACCACGGCATTTACTCGTGAAGAGTTTGCACGCCAGGCCAACTCGCCCCTGGCTGCTATCGTCGAACGGTTGGGCTTCGATTCCCGCCATCGTCTGCTTGCTCCGGCATGGTTGGCTACAGCGGAACGTCCCTGACCTCGTTCTCGTTCACCGAAAAGAAGTGCTGCAATCAAAAGGAGCTCAGAACCGTGATCCTCCCGAAGGTCCGGGATCCGCGCTTCGTGACGATCCGTCGTGGTGGAACACTCACAGATTCGGATCACCATCTTCTCGCGGTCTGGGCGGCATCGTGTGCGGAACACGTCCTTGATCTCTTCGAGTCGGAGCGGCCGCAAGATTCACGGCCGCGTGCGGCGATCGAGAATGCCAGGGCGTGGGTACGGGGCGAGGTCACGATGATGCAGTCCCGCGCTGCGGGAGGTCACGCGATGGGCGCGGCCCGGGATCTGCGTGGGCCTGCGCGACATGCCGCCTACGCTGCCGGCCAGGCCGGAGCCGTCGCGCATGTCGCCGCGCATGAACTCGGTGCCGCGGCCTACGCGATCAAGGCCGCCCGTGCTGCTGCGACGGAAGGTGGGGGTGAAGCCGCGGGGCGGCTCGAGTGCCAGTGGCAGCGCGAACAGCTTCCGGCGGCGATTCGCGAGCTGGTACTCGACGACCAGCGACTGCGGAACGACATCTGCTGGTCGGTGTTCGACTGTTGAGGTGTTCGACTGTTGAAAGTGTCGGCCTTGCGTTCCGCGCTTTCTCGTGTCACTCTCGATAACTATGACTACCGGAAAGGCCGACACCGCCACCATCGCGTGAGCGCCGCGCCGATTTACTCGCTGTCCCGACACCGAGAATCATTCATCAAGAACATCGAAGCTGTGCAGAACGTGTGGCTGGAACACGGCCTCTGCGCACGCCCTTCCGACCGCAACGCTGCCGAATGGGCTGTCGCGCAACTGTATCGACGATCAGGATTTCCGGAACCGGAGTTCGTCTGGGTTCCCTCGCCGTCAGCTGGATCGGACCTCATCGTTGCAGAGGGCTTGTCGACGTCGATGTCGTTGGACAGCAACCGACTACGCGGCGCTTCCGCCTGTTTGGCGAGCTTGTTTTCGGATGCGCGCAGGCGCATGGACGCGTACATCGCGCGTCGAAGATCAGACTGGCCGAACGAACGTTGGGGGATCGACACCGCGAGCGTTCAATCTCTCGAGGATTCGGTGGGTCTCGGAATCAACCCCGATCGGATCGTCAGAGCGGCCGTCTGGGACTCGTTGCGCACCAGCCTGTTCGACGGGGTTGCAGCTGCGATACGGACGATGTTCACGCCCGTCGCCGGGAATGTGACGTGGTACGGACAGCAGGAAGCGCATCGAATCGCCTACTATGACTTGTACCGTCGATGTGATCTTGCCTCTTTCCATTCCGACGATGACGAACTACTCGACATTCACACCGCGCTGGCTGGTTCAACTGGATGGTGGTGGGCGTTCGACACCGTGTGCATCATGTCGGAACGGCCCACCGTCCTGC
The DNA here is from genome assembly GCF_042790355.1 of Rhodococcus sp. NPDC056743. Taxonomy (NCBI): domain Bacteria; kingdom Bacillati; phylum Actinomycetota; class Actinomycetes; order Mycobacteriales; family Nocardiaceae; genus Rhodococcus; species Rhodococcus sp. NPDC056743. The sequence continues at coordinate 235,613 of NZ_JBHTZI010000001.1, forward strand.
GTAGCGAACCCATCCCCGGCGGAGTACACAACGAACGTCGGTTACACGATTCAGATTCTCCAGCAGTTGAATTCGGCGACGGACAAGCAGTCTATGTTCAGCACGGGACAATTGTCCCGAGCTGGGTAGTCCTCGATCCGACGGCCGAACGCATTGCAGGCGAACGTAATGTCGAGATCCGCCGCTGTGCGATCGAGCGGATCGGGTGGGACACGTACATCGATACGGCTGGGCTCGAGCTGGTTGACAAAGCTGATGATCCAGGCAATGCCGGTCACATGCTGCATCTCTATGCGTCACCGGACGGCTGGGGGCGTGATGGCCGAATCTTGCTTGCAGTCAACGGTTCTCTCGAACGTGACGGTAGGCGTCGTCGTTACGGGCTCTACGTCCCTGAATGGTTCTCGTCAGCTCTCGATGCCGCAGGCTGGACCTACGGCATCAACGGTGCTGATTACGCCCGTCTTGTTCGTCGAACCTGAACATCAGACCTGAACATCACACTATGAATTACGAGGTGGATCATATGAATTCGACCATGACGTTGTCCGCGCTCACTGCCCTCACCGGGCTCGATGTCTTCGACTATCTCGACGAAGAAGTATCCATACCGGTCGTTGACGGCTTACAAGCGCAAGGTGATCTCATCGTGCTCCCGTATTCGCTTGTCGCCAATATCGTCACGCCCGCGGTGTGGACGGGGTCGGTGAACGTGCCGCTCTCGGGAGTGGAGTTGCTACGTAGTGCGGCGGGCGGGAACCCACACAGCCTGGTCGCCGACGAAGGTGTGTGTACGTGGTCGTCGCCGGTGAGAGACTCCCGTGGTCTTGCACTGGGCATTCTCGATACCCGCGTGACCGCTTATCTCATTCACCCAGAGCATGGGGCCACCGGTATCGCGCCTGGCCGTTATGTCATCGGGCGGCAGCGAGAGCGGGGCGTCGGACGAGTGAACAATGGGCTGCAACTCGTCGCAGATTGACGCCCCCTACCTCGTCAGAGCAAGCTGAGTCAGTGACATCTGGGGACGTTCTGAACACTCGATGGTGGAGAAGGGAACTGCAGTCATGAAACTGACGACAATCACAAACGTCTCCCTCGACGGCGTTATGCAGGGGCTCGGTGGGGCAGATGAGGATCGCAGGGGCGGATTCGAGCGTGGCGGATGGGCATTGCCGTTGTTCGGCACGGACAGCGAGGGCGCGACGTTCGTCAAGGAGGTCTACCAACGAGCAGATGCTTTCCTGTTCGGCCGGCGGACCTATGAGATCTTTGCGAAATACTGGGGAGTGATGGAAGATTCGGGTAATCCCATCGCAACGGCGTTGAATACGCGACCGAAGTACGTGGCGTCGACCACGCTCGCCGAACCGCGTTGGGCGAACACGACCGTCCTCTCCGGCGACGTCGTGGCGGCCATCCGAGAGCTGAAAGCCAAGCCGGGGGGTGAGTTGCAGGTACATGGCAGCGGCAACCTGGTTCGCTGGCTGTTCGACAACCAGCTCGTCGATGAGATCACCCTGCTTATCTATCCCATGGTCATCGGCCAGGGCACGCGGCTTTTCCCCGATTCAGGACCTGACATCGCGCTGGACCTGGTCGATTCGCGAGTCACTCCGAGAGGCGTGACAATTCAGGTCTACCGGCCGAGCGGGCGGCCGCAGTACGCCACCGCTAACGCCACACCGTGAAGTGATTCCGCCAGGAGAACGTCATATTGTCTCCGGCGCTCGAGATGACGACCTCCCGCGGATCGACTTCTGCCGGAAGCGGAATCGACCACATCATTTTTCCATCGCGGGATCGGATCGAGTGTATGCCCGTGTAGTCACTGAAGACGAAATGCTCGCCGTCCGTTACCCCGTTCCGTACCCAGTACGCGTCTTGCCAGGGAGTCTGCCAGAGTTGACGTCCGGACTCGGTGTCGAGAGCGGAGATAGTTCGGGTCTCGGGTGAGGTAACCAGGGTTGCTCTGCCGACGATCGCGACGATAGCGCTAGTCGTGCCTGCCATTTGAGAATTGTTCAATTGCGAATTGCGCCAGAGCTCGTCACCGGAAGAGGGGTCGTAGGCACCGTCGCCGAGAAACATCGGCAGCGATGTCGAAGGCTTGCTCGGGAATCGCGATGCCCCCGAGGAAGGGATGGGAATCGCGCGGATCGTAGATCCGTCGGAGTCCAGCAGGTTCTGTGTGCCGACGTATCCTGATCGCCCGCCGACACTGGTCAGGAACAGACCGTCCCCGACGGGGGCTAGCGAATCGCCCTCGAACCGGAATCGTTCTGCGCCGGAATGCAGATCATAGATCGTGTATCGATACTGCGGGTCGCCGTTGCCCCGTTCCATTGCGATTGCGGTGTCGGTGGACGGGAATGCATGCAAGGAACCGAACTCTTGACTTGGTTCGATTGCCCGACGGAAGTTGGCAGTCAGATCAGTTGTGTTGCCGCTGGCCAAGATCCGCGTTCGCAGGGTGCCTTCTACTGTTTCTCCTGACGTGTAAACCGTGTCCCCGGTGATAGTGGCACCAGTGACGTCGAAGTCGGTCCCGAGGTCGGACAACAGTGTGCCGGTGGAGGTGTCGACAAAGATCACCCGCCGATTACCCCAGCATGCGATGATCGTTGACTCGTTCTGCTGACTGCATTGACTGAGAGCGCCTCCGATTCGTCTCTCCCACAGGGGAGTCCCGCTTTCGGGATCCACGCCGATCAGTGAAACGTCACCGACTCCTTGGCTCGACGAAGATTCGGAGGTCTTGGGCAGTGGATATGCACTTGCCGCCACCAGTATATTTCCGACCTCGTACACGCTGCCATAGCCGTAGTAGGAATCAAGCGAGTGCGGCATTGACAGCAGCACGTCGCCGGAATTGTCTGTGAGCGATTGGGCGTCCAGTTCCCATGCTTGCTGAGGCGGATGAGAGAGATCTATGTCGACCACGTACTGCTCTGCGGTCGGTCCGTTGCTATTACTCGCAGGTCTATCCGACCTTGGCGAGCCCGAAAGTGTCGAGACGATGATCATCGCAGTAGCGACGATCAATGCGACTCCGAGGCAGACCAACTTCCAGTGTTCTTTCAACCGTAGCTGCATCGAATGACCGTAGCCGATACAACGAACCGGTCGGTTCGTTAGGGCTCAATGAATCATGCGGGTACGGAGCAGGTCGACGCCGTCGCCTTCCAGATCTTCGAGCACCGATGGCCTCCCGACCATGGCGAGGGCTAACGCCTCCGCGCGCCCGTGGACTTCGGGACCTGTGCCGTGTTCCCAGGGTAGGTCGGATGCGGTGAATCGGAGTCCTTTGGTGAATCGGCGAGGCTGCGCAAATGGATCGGGCCGATCGAGCACGAGTCGTAAGCGCTCCGGATCGATCGTTCGAGGTAGCCCGAGCGGTCGCCTGATGTCCTGTTGATGCACAACGTGGTCGGACAGCGTGAGGCGTGGGGCATATCTTGCGAACCAACTCGTGGTCGCTGATACCGCGAGGCGATCTGCCAGGATGTCGGTCGGCACATTGTTCTGCGTGGTGACGTAATGCTCGTTGACACGACTAGCAGAGCGATGCTGCAGTGCTGCAAGGAAATAGCGGCGCATGGTGACGGAGTCCATCGACACATGTATCGCGACGTCGCGCACCGACCAGTTTCCGCAGAGCGATGGGGTTGACCATTGCTCGGGGCTCAAAGTCTCGAGTAGGGCGACCAATTCTCGCCGTTCGGCGAGGATGTGAGCTTTTACGTCCATTCCGGCACGGTAGCGTGACCTCGCGGATTACGGCGCCGAATAGTGCGGAAACTGGCCTGCGAAATGAGATGAGTAGTGACCAGTTGCGCTGCTATGTGAACCTTCGCATGGGTGTGGGCTTCGCATCGTCTTAGCTGGTGATGCGAAGCTTTCACACGGTATGTGGTTCCGGCAGAGCTGGTTTCAGTCTCGGTGGACTGGTCCTTGGCGGGTGGTGGAACGTCGGCGGCGTTGTTTCGGGTCGATCGCTGCTGGTGGAATGAACCAGGGTTTGTGATCGGAACCCATTTTGATTTCCCAGATACCGCGGAACCCTGATGTGCTGTGAATCAACGTGTGGTGGCTGCGGCAGAGCAAGGTGAGGTTGTCCATCACCGTCAAACCGCCCGTTGACCACGGTTTTATGTGGTGCGCGTCGCACCACGCCGGTACCGCATCACAGTTCGGGAAGGCGCAGCCTTTGTCCCGGGCGATCAACGCGATACGTTGTTCGGCTGTGACGAGACGCTTGAGCGGTGTCGCATCCAACGGTGCGCCCTTGCCGTCCATCAACACGGTCGAGAGCATGCAGTCACACGCCAGCATCCGGGTTCTGCTCACGCTGAGCGGTCCCATCCAGGGCATGTACCCGACATCGAGATCCTCCAACACAGACTCGTCGTCGACATCCGGCGCGTCTTCATCCTCGGCTCGCACGGTGGCGCATTCGTGATGCTCGGCAAGGTCTTTCGCGGTGATGTGCACATTCACATGCGGACGTTGACCACCGTCAATGCCGGTGGCGGCGTTGTCCAGATAGCGGCGGATCAGTTCCGTGAACGCGTCGGCGGTTCGTTTTGCTGCCGACCGCGCATCCGGGGTCCCGTCCGCGGCGGGTTTGGGCATCGACAGACCTGACAGCGCAGACAGGAGCATCTCGCCGGTGAGTGCGTCGAAATCGCCCTTGATCACGACCCGACCATTCAGCGTCGGCGCGATGCGTAACGCATTCAGATCATTGTCCTCACCGGGCGGGGGCTCGTCGGATTCGAAGATCCGCTCCAAAACAGCAATCGCATACCGCACCTTGACAGTCGTCGCCTCCACCCCGGACGCGGCGGCAAGAAGAGTTTTCAGGCTTGGTATTAATGCGCTGTCTGGCATGCCTTTTGGTGGGGATTCGCAGAACGCGGCGATCAACGCTGCATGATCGAGCGAGAGGTCACCGGCCTCGAACTGCGCCGCAATATCCGGGAAGCCGCGGAGTGCGGCACCGAGAGCGGCGATCTTGTTGCCGGCCGCATTCTGCAGCATCGTATTGGCCGCCAACCAACGGCCCACACCGCGGTAGCAGAGCACCTGCTCGTCCGGATTCAGTGCCAATTCGTCGACCGCGGCAACTCGAATCGCTTCCAACCGAAGAATTTCCGCCGACGCAGCGACGGCCACGTCTCGAACCTCCGCCGGACGCAGCCGCCACAACCTGCCACGCACACCCACAGCCGAACCGGCTACAACATCCCCCACCGAAGTTGAATACGTCGTAGTCATCAAGGCCTCCCCACCCGTGACCCAAGTATACTCGAACATTTATTCGAATCAAGGGACATATCGGGCACATTTGATGTGCGCCGCGTGCGGTCAGGGGACTCGAGTGAGATTGCGGGGGAGTAGTTTTGAGATTCGATCAGTTAAGAATGTCGGTTGCTCGGTGTTGTCGGTCGACGCCTTCGAAAATGGCCACGGTGCCGAGCGAGTTGTTGATTCGAAGCGGGGCAATAGCTTGGTAGGCATCCGAGTTGTACCAATGTCGGGCAGCGTCGGACGTGGGGAATCGGAGGATGATGAGATCGCCCGTCCATTGTCCCTCGCGGATGTCCGGGGAGCCTCCGTGAATGATGAAATGACCCTCGAATGGTGCGAGGGTGCTGTCGATGCGCTGAAGGTATTCGGTGATGTCGTCTCCCATGACTACGTCGTTGAGGACGCCGACTACGTAACTTTCACTCATGTCTTGATTCCTGCCCTTCCTGGCGGTGCGCGTAGTTGCGGTTAACAGGTTGTCTTTCATGGACGTTGAGCTAGGTTCGCTCTGGAATCGAGTCTGGCAAGAGCAGCAGCGCTGCGTCGATTACGTCGGAGGTAATGCGCCGCACTACGTTGGCCGGTGCGACAGATCCTGCAGTCCGGCGACACGAAGCAGATCGAGCTTGTCTGCGTCGGCGGATCCGGGGGCGACCGTGTAGACGACGATTCGCAGATCGCCGCTACCCGGCGCGCTGAGAACATCGCAGTCGACCGTGATGTCGCCAACTGTGCGGGTGTGTACGGTCTTTCGGCTGGAGCGGTGCAGTGCCACGTGCGCCTGCGCCCAGCGCGCCGCGAACTCGTCGGATTCGGCGAGGAGTCGGTCCACGAGTTCTCTGAGCGGTGCGTCGTCGGGGTAGCGCCCCACAGCGGATCTCAGGTCCGCCACTAGATCCGCTCTGAATTCGTCTTCCCCGACAGCGGTATGGGTGACGATCGTGTTTTCCTCGGAGAACACCAACCAGACAAGGTTGCGCTGAATCCCGGACCGAGATGAGGGGTCGCCGAGCAGTGCTGCCCAGAGGGGATTCCACAGCAGAATGTCATGCGCGGCACTGAACACGCCGACCGGAATGTCGCCGAGACGGTCCACGATCCGCTGGACGCTCGGACCCACGTGCCGCGGCAATGAGGCAGGTGTCGGAATGGCGACCCCGGCGACTCGGTACAGGTGGTCGCGCTCTTCGTCGCTTAGGCGCAATGCCCGGGCAAGCGCACCGAGCAGTTGTGCCGAGGGGTTGGTTGCCCGGCCTTGTTCGAGTCGCACGATGTAATCGACGCTGACTCCGGCGAGCATCGCGAGTTCTTCCCGTCGAAGCCCTCGGGCCCGTCGACCGGTACCTGGTGGCAGACCGACGTGCTCAGGTTGTACACGGTCGCGCCACGCGCGCAGCACACTTGCGAACTCGTCCATGCCCCCATCCTGCTAGCTGTGGATGCACGGTGGGTAGTACTGCTGGTCCCACTGTCAATCGGTGCCTGGTGCGCGCACCAGGGTTGAGCGACTGTTGTGGACATGACTACGACACTTATTTCAGGAGCCAACCGCAGCCTCGGTCTGGAGACCGCGCGCCGGCTCATCGACGCCGGGCATACCGTCTACGCCGGGATGCGAGACCTCGCGTCAGCTTCCGAGGTGCAGAGTTTCGGCGCTCACCCCATCCAGCTCGACGTCACGGATCAGCACAGCATTGAGGTTGCGCTCGCACAATTGCCCGCGCTCGACGTCCTTGTGAACAACGCCGGTGTACTCGGCAGGTCTTTCGGCGTCGACGACCTGGACGTCGCCGCCATGCAGGAAGTATTCGACACGAATGTCTTTGGCATCGTGCGTCTTACACAGTCCGCGCTCCCGCTGCTGCGGCGCTCGCCGAACCCGGTGATCGTCAATGTGGCCTCCGGCGTCGGATTTGCGCGAGCACTGAGCACGCCTGGCTCCGATGAGCACTTTGTGCAAGCAGTTCCGTACGCGAGCTCGAAAGCGGCGGTGATCGCGTTGACCGTGCAGTACGCGAAGAACCTGCCGGAGTTCCGGGTCAATGCCAGCGATCCCGGCTACACCAGCACCGACTTCAACAGGCACACTGGACACCAGACAATCGTCGAAGGCACCGATGCGACGGTGATGTTGGCTCAACTCGGTCACGACGGACCCACCGGAAAGTTCTTCGACCGCGCCGGCAGTATCGAGTACTGAACTATTGACGTGTGGCCCACGGTTGGGCGAGTCGCACGCGTAGCCACGCATCGACGTCATCTCGCGCAGTTCTTGCAATTGCCGTGGGGTGACCCGTGAACCCGTGTGGAGACTCGGGATAGATCCGGAACTCGCCGTTATTCCCGGCGGCGACAAGCCGACCTGCCATCGCGAGGTTGTCTTCCAGCAGTACGTCTGCGGTTCCGATGACAAGCAGCGCCGGGGGGAGGCCACGGAGGTCGCCGTAGATAGGGGAGATGTCCGGGGCAGTGCGGTCTTCTACATGACCGGCGTAGGCCTGGATGAAGTATTCGTCTGCGATCTGGCGTCCCGCCGGGGTTAGCGCGCTCAGGTCATAGGTACCGAACTGTAGTGCGGCACAAGTGAATCTGTCGACGGATCCCTTGTCTCGGAGCCGGAGCAGGGTTGCCAGAGCGAGTGTCGCTCCCGCTGAGCTCCCGCCGATCGCCAGGCGGGATGTTCCGAAGTGGGTATCGGCATGTTCGACGAGCCAGAGCGCCACAGCTTCACAATCATCGGGAGCGGCCGGCCAGGGGTTTTCGGGAGCCAGTCGGTAGTCGACGCTGACGACGGCGATGCCGAGTGTGTCTGCCAACTCCCGGTTGCGTGCGTCTCCTCGTGCCGCGGAGCTCATGTAGAAGCCGCCCCCGTGAATGTCGAGATAGACTCCCCGCGCCAGGCCGACAGTGGGGGTGAAGATCCTCACGGGGACAGCTATTCCCGCCGTCTCGACGATTTCTTCGATCGCCGCCGGATCAGTGGGGGACGGCGTAGACATGCTCGCCCGAACCTTCGTCAACTCTTCGTAGGTGCTGGGACCACGGCCGGCTACCCGTGACGCGTAGAAGGCTCGAGCTTCATCAATCTTTTCCGCAGGAATGTCGACCAGTAGATCGTTCAGTGCGAACCGCACGCGTCCTCCTCGTATCCAGGTGCCTGCTGAACATACGCCTGTGAGTCGACTGAAAAGGGTCATCGGAGAAGCTACGGTCTCGACGTCATGGCTACTGTTGCCGATGTGGTTGCGGACAGTCTCGAGGGGAACGTCCGGTGAATATCTCGTTCTTCGGGAAAAGTGCAATGTGGCGTTGCAATGAGATTTAGCGTCGCCTCGTGATCCGCAACCAGACCTTCCAGCACCTGCTCGCCTCGGGGAATATCGGCCCTATGGCCGTCCCTAACCGCGTGGTTATGCCCGCTATGGACATGAACCTCTGTGAAGACGGTGAAATCGAGAAGGGCGACATCGACCACTTCGTGGCGCGTGCGGCCGGCGGAACAGGGCTGATCATCACCGGTGCTTGCGCAGTCGCCTATCCGGCCGGATCCGCGAGTACCAAGGAACCGGGCCTGTCCGAGGATCGGTTCATTCCGGGGCTCACAGCGCTTGCAGACGCCGTCCACGCAGCAGGGAGCAAGCTGTGTGTTCAGATGACGCACCACGGCAGGATCGCGCGGATCGACACCGTCCAGGACCGCCCGATGCTGGTCCCGTCGACGCCTTCTGCTCCCCGTGACAGGTCTGCGCTGGCCGACAACACTCCCGAAGAGCTGAAGAAGATGGGAGCTGTTACTGCGGGAAAGCCGGACACTTATCACGAGGCCACCCAGGATGACATCGACTGGTTGGTGCGCACTTTCGCCGAGGCTGCCAGGCGAGTGAAGGCTGCGGGCGCCGACGCCGTGGAAATCCACTGCGCACACGGCTACGTTCTCGGTGGCTTCTTGAGTCGGGCCGACAACAAGCGCGCCGACGGGTACGGCGGTTCCCTGGAGAATCGGGCGCGGTTGGCGGTCGAGGTGATTCGAGCAGTCAAGGCGGAGGTCGGGGACACGTTAGCGGTCTTGGTCCGGGTCGCAGGCCGTGAGTTCGGTGAAGAAGACGGCCTGACCACCGAGGAAGCTGTCGCGGCGTCGAAGATGTTCGAGGTTGCCGGCGCCGATGCGATCCACGTCACGGGTTGGGCCCGCAATTCCTTCTCGAATTTCACCGATGGCCCGCTGCCGGACAAGGTCGGCGCGTACATCGAATTGGCCGGCGCAGTGAAGTCAGCCGTATCCATCCCAGTCATCACCGTCGGCCGGGTGCTGCCCGAAGTTGGCGACAAGGCAATCGCCGAAGGCAAAGCCGATTTTGCGGCGATGGGACGCCAACTGCTCGCTGATCCGCAATTGGTGAACAAGCTCAAAGCCGGGACGCCGGAGCGCGTCCGACCTTGCATCAATTGTTATGTGTGCGTTCAGGAAAACTTCTGGGACGGCACTCCACTGTGTGCGGTGAACCCCGCCTTGGGCAAGGAAACAATGCTTCCGCTCGTGCGCACCGCTACTCCGAAGCACGTTGTTGTTGTCGGTGCGGGTCCCGGCGGGCTCGAGGTTGCTCGCGTGGCGTCCGAGCGCGGACACCGAGTTACAGTGCTGGACAAGTCCGATCGTCTCGGCGGCACACTCTGGTTCTCCAGCCTTACGACGCCGGACAACGGTCGTCTGCTGAAGTGGCTGAAGGTCGAGGTCGAGCGATTGGGTGTTGACATCCGGTTGAACACGGAGGCCACCGTCGCTTCGATCAAGGCCCTGGATGCGGACGTGGTTGTAGTGGCCACGGGCGCAGTTCGTGATCGGCCCAGTGTTCCCGGTGGTGATCTGCCGCATGTGCACACCGGTGACACGTTGCGCGCCTTGATGACCGGTGCCGGTGACACTTCGCAGGTGCCGCCTTTCCTTCGGATCGTGGCCAGACTGGGCAAGCTCTCCGGCATCACCAAGAGCCCCGCCGCAATCCGAACTGTGACTCGCAAATTCCTGCCGATGGGCAAGAACGTCGTAGTCATCGGTGGCTCTCTTGTCGGACTGGAACTTTCGGAGTTCCTGGCCGAGCGTGGCCGTAACGTGACGCTGGTCGAGGAAGGTCAGCAGCTCGGTGTGCCGATGGCGATGCCGCGTCGCTGGACTGCTGTTCGGCACGCAAACGAGATGGGCGTGACCATTCATCGCAACGCGACGGTCGGGCGAATTACCAAGGAGCACGTCGAGTTCCGCGTCGGCGACAAGACGCTGACCGCGCCGGCGGACCTGGTTGTCGTGGCTTCGGGTGTCTCGGCACAGGCGCCGCTCGCCGACGCGCTGGTAGGCGTGGTCTCCAACGTGCAGGTAGTGGGCGATGCCGTCGAGGTCGATTACATCGAGGGTGCAATACACACTGCGTGGAAAGTCGCAACGACTCTGTAAGCGGCGTTGGACTGTTGCTGGTGGATGTGCGCGCATTGCCCACCCACTGACTGACCGCCGGGCAGGGATTGGGGCTGCTGACAACCTGATCGATGAACGATCAGGTCGCCAGCAGCCTCCTGCGCTGGATCGAGTCTAGTTCTTCCATACTTCGTCGAAGAGCACCATGCCGTCGATGTTCAGCTTGACTCCGTGAACGTTCTCGTTCCACACGTCGATCTGTGGAACGTTGCCCCAGACCTGCCACGGCACAGTCTCGTTGGCGCGTTCCTGGATTTTGGCGAGGACGGCCTTCTTGTCCGCGTCGGTGGTGCTGACACCGAGCTGGTCGATCAGGGTGTCCATCTGAGCATCCGAGTAGCCGATGGTGTTGTTAGGGCTGGTGGACTTGAGACTCGAGTAGAGACGCTCGAACGGATCGGCCTCGGGCACCGAGACCGCTGCGGAGCTCATATCGTAGTTGTGGTCGACGTACATGCGCTTGATCAGATCGGCTGCGCCGGTGACGTACTCGATCTGCGCGTCGAACCCGACTGCGTTGAGCATCGCCTGCACACCCAGAGCGGTTGCCTGCGCGGTCGGCTCCTGCATCGCGAGATAGGTGACCTTACCGTCGTAACCGTCAGCCTTGGCCTGATCGAGCAGTTCCTTCGCCTTGGCCGCGTCGAGACCGATCGGTGCGACGTCGTTGTGCCACCGCGAAGTGTCCTGGAAAATTACCTGGCCGGGCAGACCCTGGCCGTTGTTGACGCGAGTGTTGAGAGTTTCCGGGTCGATGGACAGAGCCATTGCCTGACGGACACGCAGGTCGGAGCCGGGGCGACCCTCGGCCATGTTGACGTTTGCGATGTAACCGAGCGACGGGATGTCGAGGAAGCCCGGGTTACCGTTTTTGATCAGATCGAGGATCGGGGCGAGCGTCCGGATGTACGTTGCGTCGATGCCGCCGGTCTTGAGCGCGTCAGCGGTTGCCTGGGCGCCGACGATGCTGATCAGCTTGAGCTTGTCGACGTTGGGTGCGCCGCCGTAGTAGTCGGGGCGGGCCGCGAGTAACAGTTCTTCATTGGGAGAGAACTTTTCGAGAGTGAAGGCGCCGGCGCCGATGGGGGTGAACGTCTCACCCTGCTGTGCGGTCGGGGAGACGATCATGCCCGGCCCGGCCGCGAGCATGGACTGAATGCCGGTCCACGGACTGCTCAGGTTGAAGACAACCGTCGTCGCGTCCGGGGTATCGATCGAGGCAACCTTGGCGGCCCAGACAGCCGACGACGGTCCCCTGTTGGTGACGTAGCGGTTGAGGCTAGCGGCGACGGCCTTGGAGTCGAATGGTGTTCCGTCGCTGAAAGTGACGCCGTCACGTAGCTTCAACGTCCACGATTTGGTATCCGAACTCGGCTCTAACGACTCCGCCAACTGCGGCACGAACTTCTGCTGGACCCCGTCGTAGCGCACCAGCACGTCATAGATCGCGCCGAGTTCGCTGCCACCGGCAGAACCGGCAGCCTGGCTCTTGGCCGGATCAAGTGTCGTCACAGCGGAATAACCGCTGAACGTCAATGTTCCGCCCTTGGTGGGGTTGCCGGGATCGGTTTGCTCGTTGACCATGCCGATCTTGAGCGCGGAGCCCGACTCGGCAGATTCACCGCCACCACTATTCGACCCGTTGTCGGCGCACGACGCCAAGAACATGCTTGCGGTGATCGCCAGGGTGACCGCGGCCAACCTGCGATTCCCGCGGCGGGAACTACGAATCATGTGAACGCCTCCAAATTGAGTATGAGTGAAATCTCCAGCGAAGATTCCTCAGCATGGGATGTGCCTCGTGTTGAATGTCGGGTTGTCGCACTCGTCGGAACTGGCGAATACTTGCCATCCGAATTTGGTGCTGTCTGAAAGGTATTCGTGTTCGTTCGGCCGACGTGCTGGTACGCCACTCGGTGCGGATCGGTGAGTTGAATTCCGCGGAACGTAGCGCCCAGGGGCTCGACGGTGACAACGTTCGGTGAACACTGCCGATGCGGTCACGACGTTCGGCTGAAGCACGTCGTGACGAATCGGCAGAGCAAGGGGGTCGGTGGACACTCGGGTGAGGTCCAGGTTTCAGATGTATTGCTTTCGCTCGCCGAACCGGATGTGTCTCGGGGTCGCCAACCGTCACCTCAGCGCGGCCCGACAACAAGTACGAAGTGAGTTGGGCCACTTTTCAGTGCCCGTTGATTTGACAATAGACAAGCGTCTACTGTCAAGGGGTGGCCGAGTCGAAGTCAGTGGGAAAAGCGTGGGGTAGAGACGAAGTCCGGCATGCAGTGCTGCGGGCGGCCCGAACAAAGTTTGCCGCCAAGGGGATGTCGGTAACGCTTCGGGAGCTGGCGCAAGATGCCGGGGTCAACCTCGGGCTCATTCACAAACATCTAGGTAACAAGGACGACATCCTGCGTGCAGTCCTGGTGCGCAACAGTCAACAGTCTGCGAACGTCGTCGAGAGTGTGGAATCACTTGCAGACGCTGTGCGTCGTCTATTTCTCGTAGGCGTTGCAGATCCCGACTATGTACGAATAGCTACGTGGCTGATTTTGGAGGGTCGAACTGATCTACTTCCGGCAGACGAAGCCGACGGCGGGTCCATCCTCGCTCGGATCGATCAGTCGTCCGACTCGGCAGATGTACGTATCATGCTCGGGCTCGCTGCAATTGCCGGCTGGTCCCTGTTCGGAAGTGAAATCCTGAACAACGCAGACGTTGCGAGCTCCGACCGTGTAAATGTCGAATTGAGGATGGCTGATCTGCTGGGCGCAATAGTTGAACTGCCGGAGTTCGGGCCTGGAAACGTGAAGAGTCCGTAGCGTCGTGGCTCAATTCGTCTGATCCCCGCGACGTTTCGTGGTCATCGGCGGTTCGTGCGCCCGGGAGTTTTTTGCACGTCTGTGGAGCGGTAGATTTGCGATGCACCTTCAACTTTGGGCTTGCCTGACAGCCGACGGTAGGCCCCGCGAGCAGCGGTTCCGAACACCGTTCGTGGGAACGGTGGTTCGGGGTGCCGCTGAACTGTGATCGGGGACGCCAGGGGGCGCTGCCTCCAGTTGGTTGGCCATGGTGTTGCCGTGAACGACGTAGGTTCGTCGAGGTACTGGACCGTGCTGCGTTGGGCACCGAACGATGTGCGAATCGACGAGTAATCAGCGGTAACTTCGACCTGGAGAGAGCCGTCGACAACAGACAGCACCCATTTATCCATTTCCTCGAGCGGCGCGGCGGATCCACGGTCACATCCGTCGCAGGCACAGTCGGGAATCGACGCCAAGCACACCGCTGGGTCGCCCGCAGCGATCGAGATATTGAACGGATGGTTGCTGTCCACCGGAGTGTGCGTCGTCAATACCAGCGGAACCGCAACGCCAGTCACAGGTTCGAGGACGGTGTCGGTGCCGCCGGATTCGGAGGGGCGAAGTGCCCACTGCACGGGTGAAGCTTCTCGCGCCCAGCCTCGGTCGAGGAGAACTTGTGTCCACGCCTGCGCCCTGGCGACCACGATCAGGTACTTCTCCGGGTCAGTAGAACGCTCGTAGGCCGTTTCGTTCAGATCCGAGCCATCCTTGTACGGGTTCGGCCACTCAGGAGTGTGTGCTCCGATGACAGTGAATGCCGTGTCGACGTCGACGAGCAGTTCGCAGATATCCTGCGAGAGTACCGAAGTGCCCTCATCCCAGCCGGTTTCGTGCAAGCTGCGAACGCCGTCGTTGCAACGCTCCCACCACGACCCTGCTGCCATACCAGCGACCTTACCCGGCGTCGGGCCGCTCATCTGTCCTGCGGCACCGTCGTCACTTGCCGAATGACACGAGTGACAGCCGAGAATATCGATCAGTTACCGGCTCGGGCAAGCAAATCGCGTGCGGGAGAACTTCCGTCGAGTAGCCGGGTAGTGCGCTGTTTGATTTTCCACTCACCCAGGATTTTTACGAGATCGAACCGGTTCGCTGCGACACGCCAGACCCGGAACGAATCTTCGCCTTCATTACGCCGCAGTAACTGAGAATGGCCCGTCGCAACTGCTTTGTCTCCGTCGACGACGATGTTGAGCGGACTTAGAAGATGGCCGCAACCGGTGTTGATGTAGTCCTGGTGGGGTGTAGTGCGCACCATCTCGATGATGTCGGAGCGACCGGTCAGAGTACGAATATCGATGTCGTACACGGCATCCTCGGTCCACATGGCACCGACCTTCTCAGCCTCTCCGGCGTCGACGGCGGGACCGTATGCGGTAACGAGCTTCTGGATTGCAATCTCGTCTTCGAGTATTTGCACTCGTTCGAGGAGCGAGTGGACTAGCTCGGTGATATCGGTCATCGGAGCTCCTTGGTGTGGTCAGGCAATCAGGTGCTTCAGCCAGCTTCGAGTGGAATATGAACGTATGTCAACGAATTCGGCGTTGCGCTCCGCAGGTTAGCAATCGTGTACTCCGCAGGGTGGTTGGTATCAAAGAGTGGGATGGGTCGGACTCGACGATCAATCCACCAAGTTTCTGTCTTTCAACGTCCCGGTGAATGGGCAAGACACTTCCCAGTCGCCGAGTTACCCACACTTCGTTGCCGTTGAATCGGACAGCCGGCATATCCGTCCATGAAGTGTGAACCGCACGTATCGGCCAGATCCAAGACGACGTGATGGTCGGGATTGGAGCTGATCGAGTATGTGGTGCAAGCGGGGGAGCATGGCGCGTACGGCGTCGGGGTCGACGGAATGGGCGATGCTTGCGAAGCCTGAGTGTGTTGTCACGAGATCAGGTTATGCCCGTGAGACCGACCGATTCGGTATCCAGCCTGCCGGCATTGAAGTCAGAGTTGAGCGATCAACTTTGTTCGGGCAAGGCGCAGTGCACGTTTCGGCGCCGCTGGCGCATTAATTGAAACTGGGGGACTCAGGGTTTTCCTGGATGAAGCGCAGGTTGTGAACCTCTAGGCTACCGCCATGGATTTGATTGTGTGGATTGTCGCGACGCCGATTCTTGCGGCAGCACTCGCGGTTGCCATGCGACGAACGCTGGGGGCGAAAGTCGGATGGCCGCGAACTCTGGTGGTCTCGGTTATAGCTCTCTCGGTGGGTGTTTCGTTGTCGAGCTACGCCGCAACACTCGCGGGAATTGCGAGCTCGGACGGCCAACTTCTGGTGAGTGAGGGACTGGCGCTCACATTCTTCGGAGTCGCCGCGCTCTGGGTGTTCGCGGCGTGCCTGGCTGTGTTGGTCTTCCTTGAAGTTGTCATTCCTACGGGGTCTCTACCCGGTGTGCCAGATGCATTGCGGCGCAGCCGAAAATCGTGGCTCAGAACGAAGCGGTACGTCCAGATCATGGGAATCGTCGTGCGAGCGGGAGGCGGGCCGGCTTTGCGTGCCGGACCGTCCGCACCTCAGTTCGGGGACGCGCTGGTGGAAGTCATCAACCGGTGCGGTGTCACATTCGTCAAGTTGGGGCAGATCCTCGGCACGCGAGACGACCTTGTTCAACCCGAGTTGGCCCGCGCTCTGTCGACACTCCAAAGCTCGGCGCGCCCGGCTGATCCCGAGCGCATCGCCGAGGTGCTGGCATCGGAACTCGGCGACGTCCCCGAGTCTGTGTTCGCATGGTTCGATGCGGAACCATTCGCCGCAGCCTCTGTCGCACAAGTACATTCCGCGCGCACCACCGATGGCACCGATGTGGTGGTGAAGGTTCAACGACCCGAGGCGAGCGCACAGGTGAGCGTGGATTGCGATATCTTCCTTCGCGTTTCATCCCTCGCGGAAACCCGATTTCCCTGGGCCCGCGATATCGGCGTTCATCGACTCGCCGGTGGGCTCGTCACGTCGCTGCTCGAAGAACTCGATTACCGTACCGAAGCCGCGAACACCGCCGCGATTGCTGCCACCATGGTGAACCGTCCGGACGTTGTCGTTCCGCATATCTACCACGACCTCAGTAGCGGACGGGTGGTCGTGATGGAACGTCTCCACGGCACACCACTGTCCGACGGCGAGGCAGCGCTCATCGACCTTGACAGCGACACCCGCAGCAGAATTGCCAACGAACTCCTCGCATCACTGCTCGACGGGATCTTTGTCCACGGGGTGTTCCACGCGGACCTGCACCCGGGCAACATCATGATCCTTCACGACGGACGGATCGGGCTACTCGACTTCGGCGCAGTGGGAGTGCTGGACGGTGAGACGCGGATATTGTTCGCAGTGCTCCTGAACGCCGCCCTCGCCGGCGACCCGGTGGCCACCGTCGACGCGATGCTGATGGCATTCGACGTACCCGACGAAGTGGAACGCGGGATGCTACGTCATCAGGTGGGCCGAGAGATCACCCTGCTCAGTGTTCAGCCCAATGTTTCCATGGCATCCTTTGCACGGATGTTCACCGTGCTTCGAGAACACCGAATAGGAGTGCCGGGAGACGTCGCCGCCGCATTTCGTTCACTCGCGTCATTGGAGCGCGGACTCCGGCTTCTGGATCCGAACATCGACCTCGTCGGCGCCGTTCGCGCCGAAGTGCCCCGGCTGTTGACCCAGGTAGCCAGCCCGACCGCAGCCGCGCAGGCGATCCTGTCGACGGTGGCGGTCACAACCGCGGTGGTCAGGCGTCTGCCTGGTCAGTTCGACCAGATCGCAACCTCACTCGCGTCGGGAAGCTTCACGCTCCGTACCCGCTCTGTGGCGCACCCCGACGACAGGCGGTGGCTCCGCCGGTCTGCGAACAACGCACTGGGAACGGCGGCTGGAGTTGCTGCGCTGATCGTCGCGGCGATCCTGCTGTTCGTACCCGGCCCGCAGCTCACACCTCAGTTGTCGAGCTACGCACTCGTGAGTGCGGTTCTAGGCTTCATCGGGGTTGTTTTGTGCATGCGGACCGTGTTCCGAATATTCACCCTCGACGGCAGGCGATGAACACTGACGGCAGGCGGTGAACACTGACGGCAGGCGGTGAAAACCTCGTTTTCCGAGGAAGTTTGCCCGATCTCAACGAACGGGAAATGTGTTGGGACGGAGTCAGTCCGGGGCTTTGTCATCGGGATCTGTCGGCAAGGTACGTTTCCGTTCGGCTGCGTTGCCCGGCACTGCCGCTGCTTCTCGCTCGGCGGCGATACGTTCTTCGAGACCGTCCACCAATTCGGACAGTTCACGGTCACGTTTGGTGGGCGTGGCTACCTCGCCGGATGAACGTTCGTCAGCGGGATTGTGCGACTGTGACTCGTTGTCGGGATTATCCGTCGTATCGCCATCGAACTGTGCGCTCAATGTCATCGCCTCCTTCTTCTCTGCCTGCGACTCTACGGCTTCAACCAGACAGGATCATCGGTGCTGGTCAGCGCGCTGGTGCAAAATTCTTCGGATGGCGGGGCGATGACAATACGAGGATGCGGCTGATCCGCACTCTGCGCATCGTTGACTGAGCTGAGTTCCAATCCACACTCGCCGCGGGGAGCAGGGCCCGACTCTTCTTCAAGATCATGCACTTCGTTGCCGACAACCGAGTTGCCGACATTCGCAGCTCTCCGAAAATGGGTACGTTCGCATTGCAGCCTTATACACCTGCGAGGCAGTCTCACTGATCGGAATGAAAAAGTTGTATCAAGAGTCACATTGTTACCGTTTTCCTGCGAATTCGACCCATGAGGAGCATGAATGCGGACAACGGTGAGACCAACTAGACCGCTGGCAGGCTATGCCGAACGTCGATACGAACGGTCCCGACCAGTTTGGCTCATATTGACCGTGTTGATCACGGTCGAGGTGATCAGCGCATTCGAGACGTCGATGATGTATGCGGCGCTGCCGACTTTCGCCGAGATCTTCGACGCCGACGCCTCAGCTGTTGGATGGTCCGTGACGGCATTCCTGCTCGTCGCTGCGTCTTCCGCTGCAGTGTGCGGCAGGCTCGGGGATATGTACGGGCGCGAACGCGTTCTTATGTTCGTACTGGCATTCGCCACTGTCGGTTCGGTGGTGAGCATGGCGCTCGGAACGCTGGAGGGCATCATTATCGGCCGCTCTATCCAAGGCGTCGCAGGCGCGATTCTCCCGCTGTGCATCGGTTTGGCCCGTGAACATCTGCCTGCGGAGAAGGTTGCGATGGCTGTCGCTCTGATCGCCGGATCCGCCATTGCAGCCGGTGCCGGGTCGCTGGTCGTTGCGGGTGTGATCATCGATCTGGGCGATTGGCGGTACATCTTTGTTGTTACTGCCGTCTACGCGATTGTCTGCATCATCCTGGTGGAAGCGGTACTGCCGTGGCGGCGTCGGACCTACCATCGACAACCTGTCGATTTCGCGGGAGCAGCGGGACTTGCCGTGGCAGTCGCTTCTATTTTGTTGGGGCTTACACAGGGAAAGTCGTGGGGTTGGGACGATTCCCGGGTACTCGGGCTTCTTGTCGTCGGCACCGTGATCTTTGCCTGGTGGGTGAAGTGGGAGCTGAACTGTGCATCCCCAATAGTCAACTTGCGCTTGCTTGCTGAACGCAACATCGCTTTGACGATGCTCAGCACAATCGCTCTCGGACTAGGTCCCATCGGCGTGGTCACCATGCTTATTCCGATCATCATGCAATCACCGAAGACATCACCGTTCGGGCTCGGACTTTCACCCACCACCGCAGGACTCCTGTCTTTCATCGGCGCGATGGTCGGCATGTTGTTCACACCGCTCGCCGGCAAATTGGCAGCGTCGGTGGGTGCGCGTACCGCGTTGCTGATCGGTACCGCATTGTTCCTCGGCGCCTGTTCCGGGTTTCTCGTGTTCCACGGTTCTGTCGTGGGAATGACAATGCTGATCGTCGTCGTCTCGATAGCAACGGCTTTCGCGTACACGGCGTTGTCGAACCTTCTCGTGGAATTCGTTCCCGAGCACAGCACCAGCGAGACTGTTGGCAGTCAGTCGGTTGTCCGAACTGCGGCGATGGCAGTCGGAACGTCGATCACGACCGTTCTGCTCGCGTCTCTGGTGGTTCCGGGAACGTCGACACCAACAGTTGCCGCGCTCGCTGCTGTCTGCGCGATGCTCGTGGCCATGTGCGTCATCACGATCATTCTTGCTCTCGGAATCAGGTACGAGAAGCGCTGACAGGCAGGCCGTGACTCGGCGGTGACGGCCGCAACATACCAACTTCGAGCGGGGCTATTTTGAGCCAATCCGCTTTGGAAATCCCGCTGACTGGGCATCCGGGCCATCCTGCGCCGCGCCTGCCCTAGCGTTCTACCTCGATAAACCACGTGAAGGGATTTGTTCAATGGCTAAGAATCAGGCACCTCCCGCGAAACGGGCCCACGACATTGCCGTCGACCTGCTGGTGATCGGGTCCGGTACTGGCATGGCTGCCGCCCTCACCGCAAACGAACTCGGATTGTCCACGCTGATCGTGGAGAAGACGCAGTACGTGGGCGGCTCGACGGCGCGCTCCGGTGGGGCGTTCTGGATGCCTGCCAACCCGGTGCTGGCAGAAGCCGGTGCGGGCGACACCGTCGAGCGCGCGAAGACGTATGTGCATGCGGTAGTAGGGGATACGGCACCAGCCGAACGTGGTGAGGCATTTGTCGACAATGGTGCTGCCACGGTCGACATGCTCTCCCGCACGACGCCCATGAAGTTCTTCTGGGCCAGGGAATACTCCGACTACCACCCCGAACTTCCGGGCGGTAGCGCTGCCGGCCGCACCTGTGAGTGCCAGCCGTTCGACGCGTCGGTATTGGGGGACGAACGCGGTCGACTGCGCCCCGGTTTGATGGAAGCCGGGCTGCCGATGCCGGTGACAGGTGCGGATTACAAGTGGATGAACCTGATGGCGAAGAAGCCGACCAAGGCTTTTCCGCGCATCATCCGCCGCTTGTCACAGGGCGTTTTCGGTAAGTACGTCCTCAAGCGTGAATACATCGCAGGCGGTCAGGCGCTTGCCGCCGGCCTGTTCGCGGGCGTCGTGCAGGCAGGTATCCCGGTGTGGACGGAAACGTCCTTGGTTCGCCTGATCACCGAGGGCGACCGCGTAACCGGTGCAATCGTCGTGCAAGACGGACGTGAGGTAACGGTGACGGCTCGGCGCGGCGTTGTGCTCGCCGCCGGCGGCTTCGACCACAACATGGAGTGGCGCCACAAGTACCAGTCGGAGAGCCTCGGCGAGCACGAGAGCCTCGGTGCCGAGGGCAACATCGGCGAGGCGATCGAGGCCGCGCAGGAGTTGGGTGCAGACATCGGTTTGATGGACCAGTCGTGGTGGTTCCCGGCAGTGGCGAGCATCAAGGGGCGTCCACCGATGGTGATGCTCGCCGAGCGGGCGCTGCCTGGTTCGTTCATCGTCGACCACACCGGTCGACGCTTCGTGAACGAGGCCACCGATTACATGACGTTCGGTCAGTGTGTGCTCGATCGGGAGAAGGCCGGCGACCCCGCAGAGTCCATGTGGATCGTCTTCGACCAGGAGTACCGCAACAGCTACGTGTTCGCTGGCGGCATCTTCCCGCGCCAGCCTCTTCCGCCGTCGTTCTTCGAGTCGGGTATCGCGCATCAGGCGAGCAGTCCGGCCGAGCTCGCCCGTAAGGCCGGTCTGCCTGAGGATGCCTTCGCCGAGGCCTTCCAGAAGTTCAACGATGCCGCAGCGGCCGGTAGTGATGCCGAATTCGGTCGTGGCGGAAGCGCATACGACCGGTACTACGGTGACCCGACAGTGTCTCCGAACCCGAACCTGCGGCCGCTCGACAACAAGGCCCTCTACGCGGTGAAGATGACATTGAGTGACCTCGGCACGTGTGGCGGCGTCCAGGCCGACGACCACGCCCGAGTCCTCCGCGAGGACGGCAGCACCATCGACGGGCTGTACGCGATCGGCAACACCGCCGCGAATGCATTCGGCCACACGTACCCGGGCGCGGGTGCGACGATCGGCCAGGGGCTGGTTTACGGCTACATCGCGGCGCAGCACGCAGCGGCGAAGTAGTTCAAGGACTTAACAGCTCCACCAACGGGAGATCAACGCGCGTATCCGATGACGGAACGTACGCTGATCTCCCGTTCGTGCATGGCCGGAATCGCCGGGGCAAGAGCTCGCGATAATTGCTTCAACTACTGCTTCGGCAGGCGCCCGATTGGGTACGTATGTGGTGGTCCAGTGCACTCGCCGATTTCGGTAGCACCGACAAGGCTCGACTTCGCAAGGCAACCTTCGCCAGTGACGACCGACACGGAAGTGCATCTGCACCTCGAGGCACACGAACATACGGATCGGAAGGAAAACTCTTCCCCTCCGCTCCGGTCGAGGAGATGAATCACATGTCATCATCTACCCACGCATCGATGCACACGCACCCTGACATCATCGCAATGCGCGAGCGATACGATCAGGCCGCCGAAAAACCGACTGCCCAAGTTGTCGAGGGGCTGATGTTGTTGTCCGGACTGTATGTAGCGGCGTCCGCGTGGATCATCGGTTTCGCCGCTCAAACCAACCTGAGTGTCACCAACTTGATCTGTGGTGCTGCGATCGGGTTGCTGGCCGTGGCATTCGGATCCGCTTACGGCCGCACCCACGGAATGACATTCGTTGCACCACTACTCGGGATCTGGCTGATCGTCTCCCCTTGGATCGTTGCGGGTGTCGATACCAGCTCTTCCATGATCTGGTCCAATACGGTTGTGGGAGTAGTTGTCTGCGTTCTAGGTCTCGCCACTGCCGCACTGGGAATGGGGCGCGGTCTTCAGCGACGCCAACCGGAGCCGCGATGATTACCGGTGAACGCGGCCAGGTACGCGGCCATCTGGAGCCGCACTTCCAGGAGTGCGGCTCGGACTGTGTCGAGTGCCGTGTTGCGTGTCGCCGTTGCGCGCGACCCGCGAGGCGATTGACGAGTGCCGCGTTACCAAAGTGATTCTCACCCTGCGAATCTGGAAAAATCGGGATCACGCAATGATGAACACGATTCTGCAGTCGTAGTATCGAACTCACGGGAGATGCATCAGCTGCCTCGCAAGGCCGAAGAGGCGGTTGGCGAGCTTGATGACGGGGATGCCGAGAGGGATCAGAATTACCGTCACGCACAGCACTGCACCGACAAGCCACACCACCGCCGCAAGGATCCCCAGCACTGTGCCGAGCACAGCCATGACGATCCCTAGCAGCGCGTTAAGCAAACCTCGGAGCGCACGCATCATGACCTCCTTTCTCCAGTCTCCGCTTCTCCGGATCGGGGCGCACCCCCAATCGAGGTAGTGTGCTCGAACCGCGCGTTCGGAAACTTCCCTGTTGGCACAGTATTTCTCTGTTAACCAACAGGATTGGGCAAGAGTGCGCTCGCGAACGTTGTCCATCTCGATCGGGTGAGAGAGCAGCACCTTCGAGAGATAGGGCTGCGTCCTTCGCAACTGCCGTGAGATTTTCACCTACCGCCCACCGTTCTCGGGGGATTGATTGCTGTGATCTACAGTGTTGACGCGCAACGGAATGCGGCGTTGGCTGGGCATCACCCGATGGCCGGAAGGCCGTCATGATCTTCTCTTCGGGCCGGCGCGTCGGAGTCAGCGGTTGCGACGCTGATCATCACGAGCGGTGGCGGAAAGGCGACTGACGGAAACTGTTCGGCCCACAATCGCCGAAGAGAATGAACTGCCATGAGCATCGTGAAGAAATTCAAGCACAAGGCCGAAACCGCAGAGGGCGTCATCAAGAAGACTGTCGGCAAAAGCGTGGGAAACGAAAAGACGGAGGCCGAGGGTCGTGCGGACCAGGCCATGGGCGAGGCCAAACAAGCCGGCGACAAGCTCGAGGAGGCCGGACAAAAGTTCAAGCACGTCTTCAAGCGCTGACGTGCCGCACCTTTTCCCGGCGTCTCCTATCAGGCGTCTCCACTGGCGAGAGCACGACGCGCGCATCTCGAAGCAGGCGGCGGTAATTGTGAATACGAGCAGCCGAATCGCCGGCGCCGGTGGGGGCCGTTCTCGAGTAGTTGGAAACCCACCCTCTCCTTGCGGACTCGGTGCAGGTTTCAGAATGAGTGAGCCGGGTAACAGTGAAAGGACGTGGGTTGAATAGGAGTGACATGGATCCAGTGGTGTGGACGGAATCTGACGAGCGCGAATCTTGGTGGCGCGAAGTACTGGGAATCGACAACTGCGCACAGGATTAGCCTCGGGCGTTGTTCAACAACCGCAACGTAGGCGCTGCCAAACAAAACCCGATCATTCGCATTGAATACTCCACCTTCCCTTCGAAAAGCCGCAGACCACGACAAAGAGGCCGCCGTCTGCGCTGCACAGCATCAGTCGCATCGACGCGACGCGGTAAAACAGGTACCCATGTAGGTAATTCGACCGGTACCGGCGCGTATCGCTGCCGTCCAGAATCTCGCAGCGAAACCTCTGCAGGCGATCAACGGCTTCTATCGATACTTTTCGGCTGATACGGAACGTTCGGCATTGACCGCCATACCCTTCCTTCGATAAATATCTGTTTTCCCCCGGCGAGTCGCCTCTGCGCCCCGGGGAGAGCGCCCGACTCGATCGACCTTGAACGAATTATTGTGGCCATCATTGATTTTGGGCGATCCGAGAAACAATTAGGGTTCCATTTTCGGATTGGTGTCGGGGTGGAAACGGGCGGGCAGAGCTCTCGGAATGCGCCGATCGTATGGATCCGCATTCGCGTCCTCAGTTCCACTGACGGGTGATCACTGACCGGATGTCGCAGACGTGATATCGACCGGTCGGGTGGAGACGACGAAGACAGGTATGCGCCTGGGTAATTCAGCCGTCGCATGCAGCGTCTGGACACGACATCGTATGAAGCGATTCCCATCCGCAACGCAAGGATCTGCATGCTTCACCCCTCAATGCCCGACAACCCGGGTAGGCACCCGCCCCCGTTGATCAGAATTCGACATGCGTTCAGTTCCGTGAGCTAGCATTTCGAAGCCCTCGATACGAGGATCGGTTCCACCCTGTCTGGCGACGGATCCAGGTTCCGCCAGGACTATCGCCGGCAGGCACTGAATATTGTTCGGACCCACTCTCCGCCACGTGCGGGGTTCGCGGTACAACCGCGGCGTCTTCAGGATGGGCGCACCACCGGAGGGGTCTCAATCCGGCCAGGCAAGTTCGGCACCGCAACCAGGAACACTGCGTTCCCGATGCCGGTGCCACCGAGCATGCCGCCGGGCGTCCACGAGCTCATGGGGTTCTGGACGTTCCGTTTGACACCCAGGCGTCCGCAGTAGCGAGAGTCGCCAGTGCACCTCTCGTCGCGGCGCGTTCCGAAATGTTCATTCCAACGGGGTCGGTGCTGTACGCCATGCAGCTCAGCACGTACTGAGTGCTGCCTGCCTGGTCGAGACTGCGCCTGCTCCGACCACATCAGTCAAGGAAAAAATGAGTAAGCACAACAAACGCAAGACTTCCAACACAATTCGATTCATCGCCGTCACTGCAGGAGTGGGCTCTCTGGTGGGCGCCGGGGCTGTAGTGAATGCAGGTATGGCCAGTGCGCAAAGCTGGTCGGCGAGCTGCAACTGGGAGTGGCCGGTAAATGGGTCACTCTCGCAGGGCTACCACGGAGGACATGACGGCGTTGACTTCGCTGTCAATGTCGGCACCGTGCTCCACGCACCTACATCGGGCACTATCTCTGTTGCCGGACCGAATGATCCGGGTGGATATGGCACGTACATCCAGTTGGAAGCAGATTCCGGCGAGCAGATCCAGATGGGTCACCTCTCCGAAACATGGGTCGGCGTCGGGGAGCACGTTCAGGTTGGCGACCAGATCGGTGCAACGGGCAACACCGGTAGCTCCACCGGTCCGCATTTGCATCTCCGCATTCACAGTGGCGGGGCCGTCGATCCCATGTCATTCCTGAGTTCGGTCGGCGCGTGCGACACCGGCGCGAGCAGCGTGCCTGCGCCGGCACCCGAACCCGAACTTGCGCCTGCACCGGAGCCGGAACTTGCGCCTGCGCCTGCGCCGGAACCTGCGCCTGCGCCGGAGCCGGAACTTGTGGCTGCGCCTGCACCCGAACTTGCGCCGGCACCCGCACCGGAACCGGAACCGGCTCCGGTTGTTGAAGCTGATGTGTCCGGAACCTCACCGGTAGAAAGCGTTCCAGAGGAGCAGGCTCCTGTATCGGGCGAATCCGTTGTCGTTGCGGCTGGCGATACGTTGTTCGCTATCGGTGCAGAACGAGGGCTCACCTGGCAGGCGGTTTGGGACCTGAATCCGCAGATCGTCGACCCTGACCAGATCTTCGTCGGTGACATCATCAATCTGTAAGTCCATCGCGCCCGTCTGGTTCGGCAGCTAGGCGAGATTCAGAGTTCCAGTTGGTGCGCGTGAATGCTGCAGCCGGGCCGTGAAATACGGCCCGGCTGTTGCCGTACTCCGGCAGCGAAACGTGGGCCGCGGTTCGCCTCGCGCCCCTGAGTGAAGAACTCGAGCAGTTCAGATATTGCCGAGATCGGTAAGCACCTGATCGAATGCGCCCGTGCGCCCGGGTGATACAACTTTTTCGAAAATCGTCAGTACGCACTCGTCGAGAGCATCCGCTGCCGAGATCGTTCTCCGAGTGACGGTCTTTCTCCGGGACCACCATCCACGCGCCATGCGGGCCAACAGGATTCCGTCACGTAGGGCAGATGCCTTTCGGCCTGATGAATGCGCGAATAGATATGTCCTACCTGAGATGACTACTTCACAGCTCTTGTTCTTCCTGCGCATCGCCTTCGGCTTCTGATCGAGGAATGTGCCGATCGTGCCGTCAGGCAGGCGGAGTGTGGCGAGATGGCCCTTGCGGAGCGTATGCGTCGTCCGATCGTGAGTAACCACCGACGATTCCCGATCCCGCCTGCCGGTTGAGCTAGCGATTCTGTCGACGGGGGTCGGAAACAACTCGCCACGCATGATCCCCGACGGGTCGAATATCGCAATTGTCGAGCCTTCTTCAGACGGTTTCACGAACCACCCGGTTTCGGTGGGACTGTTGTTCCAAGTCATGCGGAGGATTATCCCTTCTCCGCTCCACTTATGAGGCATCGGAACTGGAAACCCGGATCGATGTCGACGACAGCCTTTCACCGTTCCGACCGCGCCTTCCTCATATCGAGCAGTTCGCTGATCGCATTGACAGTGGTCGTGTCGACGCAATCACAATGTCGGTTGGGAGAGAAGGTAAATGCGTGAGTGAAGACAGGTTTCGTCGACAACGCGGATCATCGACCGCTGAACTGCGCCGTACAGCGGATCGTGACAAGCAACCGAATCATCACGGTCAGCAGAGCGAGCTAGGTGAGTAAAAAGATGGCAATCGCTCCACTCATCTCAGCGGTACCCTGGCCGTCGCCGAGTATGTGCGTCCCGTAGTTGCAGTCTGACGAGAATCGGCTGCCCCTTCGTTCCGGTCATGGTGCTCTCCGAAATCAGGTAAGTGGTTTACCGCCCGTAACTCTCGAACTTCTCCTTGGGCATTCTCGCTGGGATCAACGGGATCCAGATCGGCTCTGGAGCAATGGCATTGACTCCGTCCCCAGTTCGGACTCTTATTGCTTTTCGGCCGACCTGCTCGACCCAATTGGCTGTTTCCTGCGCGTCTGCGTCTTCCTCGTCGAGATCACTCAACACCACATCTGCGCCTTCGTACGCGTGTGTTCGGGTCCGCGGTGACGTCAAGGCTTCAGTTCTTTGCAGTCTTCTCCTATCAGTTTTCGACAGGAACGCCGAGATGGTCGGCTAGACGGTTCATCGTTGCGGCAATCTGTTCTTCCGTGACCCTCGGGAATCCAGCAGCTTGGCGGAACTCCGCGTCGGCAACGCCGGACCAGTCGTATATCTGGGTGAGTCCGGTGCTGCCTTCCGAGACGACGTCGAGCCGCCATGACCACCGCGTACCTCGTGGTGCCATGCCGCGACGGTTCGGAATCCAACCGATCTCTTCGTCGAGTCGGTAAACGAATACGGTGTTCTCCATGACGTACTCACCAAGTGCCGGCTGATACATCTGCATCGTGAACGTGTCGCCGACACCGTTCAACGGCTTCGGATCGATGGCGCCCCTGAGCATGTCGGAGCCATCGATATTTGCCTGTACCTCGGGGTTCGCCAGTGCGGCGAATATCGACGAGGTGGGTGCGCCGATGACGCGCCGGACGACGAGTTCGTCTGACATGTGGGGCTCGCTTTCGATGATAGACAAAGGTTTTCGTGCTCTGAACCGTAGTGCGGACCGTCTATGTGAGCTCGGCGGACAATCGCTCGGCGCTCAGCCTCCTGATGGAAGGTGCCGCGAAGTAGCGCGTTCAGGGAAGTGAGCGCCAGTTCCGTTCTGTCGTGTCCTCCCGTTCCCCGACACTCGAACGCGCCGTACTTCTGTCTGTGTGTGCCTGTGTAACTGCTGAAATCTATACCAGCAAGCATAGATAATTAGCAAAGCCAATATCGGAAAGAAGCGTTCCATCTGGCCTCCGTGCGTCGGATTTGGCGAATAGTGTCCGCGGAGAGCTCGGCGACGATCCGATTGCCCCGACTCTGACGCATAAAATCTGTAGTGTGTAAGTTAGATTTACTGTTGCGACTATCCGAGTCGAGACGTGTGCGGGATCCGCTCATGATCAGGGGGTGTTACATGACAGGACTGCCGGTGGCGCGTAATTTTTGCGCTGGAGGCGGAATGTTCGGTGCTCGCCACGCGATTGCTCAGTTGAGTGAACCCCGACGGAGAGGTCTGAACCCGCAACATCGAGATGTTGAATTCGCGATCGACGACGACAGCTTGGCGAGCATGTAGTCGGATCGAATTCTTTCGGTGATCGCTATGGTGAATTACGAACCTACACTGGGAGGCTTGAAATATGGTGGTACGCAAAATCGCTCGTCCGTTGCTCTCCACGTTTTTCATCGCAGGAGGAATTGATGCACTGCGTGATCCGGCCCAGCGAGCAGTTCACGCGGCGCCATTGATCGACAAAGTTGTCGGAACGTTGCCCGAATCGGTTAAGCAGAAGATTGCTACGGATCCGGAAACTCTCGTCAAGATCAACTCGGCCATCCAGATTGGGGGCGGCGTGTTGTTGGCCAGCGGCAAAACGCCCCGGCTTGCGTCGCTAGCCCTCGCCGGCACCCTGGTACCCACCACGCTCGTCGGTCACGATTTCTGGAACGAGACCGATACCTCGGTGCGCGCCATGCAGCGTACTCAGTTCATCAAGAATGTCAGCTTGCTCGGTGGGTTGATAATCGCCTCGGTCGACACCGAAGGAAAGCCCTCCCTCGGGTGGCGGGGACGTCGCGCCGCGAAAAAGGCGCGGGCATCATTTTCCGCCGCACTTCCCCTGGTCACTGCGCAAGGCCATCACGCTGGTTCTCGTATCGAACACGCAATGGCAGTGGCATCGGAGCGCGGCTCCGAACTCGGTGACAATGCCACATCGCACGGCGCGGATTTCATCGAACTGGCCCAGGAACGGGGTTCGGAGATTGCCGAGATCGCAGGCAAACGGGCAGTGGAAATTGGCGAAGCTGCAAAGGAGCGCGGGCCGGCTCTCGTGGAAGTCGCACAAAAGCGTGGCTCCGAATTTGCCGAGACCGCGCGCGAGCGTCGGGACGAACTTGCAGAGTTGACGCGCAAACACAGTGCTGAAATCGCAGAACTCGCACGTGAGAAGAGTAGCGACTGGGTCGATGCTGTATCCGAGCAAACCGAGGTTCAGGGAAAGCGGGCACGAAAGCGCGCCGAGGCAGCACTCGACAAGGTTCGCGCCAAGAAGGACGAGTTGGCACACTGAATAGGTTGAAAATAGGTGAGGCGGTTTGTGCCGTATGGCAATTCGCCGACGAATACATGTGCCTCGATCCCCATCGAACGCGTCGAGGGAAAGCTGATTTCGCGGCTTTCCCTCGACGGGATGTCAGTGCGCGAAGGCCTTCTTCGCAGGTCGATCGGCGGCGCTGTTTCTGAGTTGTTGAACGACCTCGTTGATCGCGGTCACCAGTTTGTATGCGAGGTCTTGACTGAAGCCTTCGCGTAGCACGATGCGCAGGACGGCTACGTCCTCGGCATCAGCGGGCATCGTGTAGGCGGGGACTTGGAAGCCGCGTGCTCGCAGTTCGTGGGAAATGTCGAAAACGGTGAAGCCTGGGTCGTCGACGACTTCGAAGGACAAGACCGGGATGGCAGTGCCGTCGGTGATGATGTGCATGTTGTCGATCTTCGAGATCGCAGCAGAGAGCATCAGTGCGGTATCGCGGAGGGATTCCATGATCTGGGTGTAACCGGCTACACCGAGGCGGATGAAGTTGTAGTACTGCCCGACCACCTGATTGCCTGATCGGGAGAAGTTCAGGGTGAAAGTCGGCATGTCTCCACCGA
Source organism: Rhodococcus sp. NPDC056743 (assembly GCF_042790355.1). Classification (NCBI taxonomy): domain Bacteria; kingdom Bacillati; phylum Actinomycetota; class Actinomycetes; order Mycobacteriales; family Nocardiaceae; genus Rhodococcus; species Rhodococcus sp. NPDC056743. The sequence goes on from NZ_JBHTZI010000001.1 coordinate 265,741, forward strand.
GATAGTTGACGCGGAATACGAGATCTTCCGGTAGATATTCCTTCGAGCGCCAGACCACGAACCCGATGCCCGGATACGTCATTCCGTACTTGTGGCCGCTGACATTGATCGATACAACACGCGGAATCTTGAAGTCCCACTTGAGTTCCGGATGCAGAAACGGGACGACGAAGCCTCCGCTCGCGGCGTCGACGTGCAGCGGCACATCTGGGCCGCCGTTCGCTGCGATCTCGTCGAGTGCTTGTGCGATTTCCGCAACGGGTTCGAGTTCGCCGGTAAAAGTGGTGCCGAGAATCGCAACTACACCGATGGTATTCTCGTCGACAGCGTCGCGGACCTGTTCGGGGGTGATCACGTAGCGGCCCTTGGCCATCGGAAGGTACTTCGGTTCGACGTCGAAGTATCGACAGAATTTTTCCCAGACGACCTGGACATTGCTACCGAGGATGAGATTCGGTTTCGTAGCGTCTTTGCCTTCCTGCTCGCGGCGTTGCCTCCATCGCCACTTGAGGGCGAGTCCACCGAGCATGACGGCCTCGGAGGAGCCCACTGTGGAGACCCCGGTCGCGGAGGCCGGGTCGGATGTCAGTCCTTCGGCATGGAAGAGGTCGGCAACCATGTTGACGCAACGAGTTTCGATTTCCGCTGTTGCTGGATACTCGTCCTTGTCGATCATGTTCTTGTCGAAGGTTTCGGCCATCAGACGATCGGCTTGCGGGTCCATCCAGGTGGTGACGAACGTGGCGAGATTCAATCGTGAACTACCGTCGAGCATCAACTCGTCGTGGATGAATCGGTATGCCGCTTCCGGGTCGGATTCGGCTTTGGGGAGCCGTAGCGCGGGAATCGGATCTGTACCGAGCCTGCCGGTGTACGCGGGCGCGAGGGTTTCGGTGGGAGCTGCAAAAATATCTGACATCTTTCTCCTCCAATAGTCGAACGAGCGATTACGGATCAGTCGGACAGTCCAGAATTGAGTCGAAGTTGTAGCGTCGCAGCGCTCTACACTTCGATCGACGGGTACAGACGTTCCATGGTGTATCGGCGGTTACGGCGTACCGAGAGTGCGCTGATAGTCATCGAGACGAGCAGAATGCCGGAAAGAACGGCGATTGCTGTCCACAGTCGCGAATCGACGTGTTCGGCGGTGATAAGTTGCCGCAGTCCGTTGACGGTATACGTCATCGGGTCGAAGGGATGGATGTATTGAAATGGCGTAGCTGTAGTGGGCACTGGATAGATGCCGCCGGCGGAGACCAGTTGCAGCATCAGGAAAGCCAATGTCACCACTCGGCCCACTGCAACTCCGAAGAGAGCATTGAACATCTGGATCATCGCCAGATAGGTCGCCGACACCAGCATCAGGAACAAGATCGTTCCGGGAACGTGTTTGACGTCCAGGCCCACTCCGATGTGTACGACTGCGTACATCGTGATCACTTGGAGGATGCCGATGAGAAGTGCCGGCCAGTATGAAGCCAGAACTGTTCGATAGAGGCCCAGACCGCTAATAGTTGCGCGGGATTGTAACGGGGTCAACAACATCCAGGTGATAATGCAGCCGACGAACAGGGCCAGGGAGAGGAAGAACGGCGCGAATCCGGTACCGAACGTGGGCGCCTCGTTCGTGTAGTCCTGCTTGAGTGCGACCGGAGTGGACAGGGTGTCCGCGGTAGCGGTGCGCTGATCGTCGGTCCAGCTGGGTACTTGCCCAGCGCCCTTTGCGAGTGCGTCTGCCAGTTCATCCGAGCCCGATTGCAATTCAACCATCCCCGAAGCTAACTGATCGGCTCCGCTCGCGAGCTGGTTGCTACCGTCGGTCAACTGGATCAGTCCGGAGTTCAACGTCGTGGCTCCGGAACTGAGCTGGTCGGCGCCGTCGCGTAGTTGCCGCACATCCGAGGCAAGTCCTCCGTTTTGCAGGAGTGCGAGTCCTGATTGCAGGGGACTGGATGGATCCGTCAACTGGTATTCGAGTGCGCGTGCATCTTCGCTGAGCCGATTGATTTCCGCTTGTAGTGCGGCAGTTTCGCTTTGGGGTTGTGTTGCGGCGAGTGGGGTGAGTGCTGCAACGGCCTGTTGTGCGAGAGGGTCGGTGCTGGGCCCGAGAAGGTCGACAACTCGCTGCACCACGGGGGAGATGGTCACTGGTGGCGATTGTGGGAGCAGATCCCCGAGAGCAGTGAGGGACTGCCTCAGCTGCGCCGCTTGGGCTCCGAGATCGGGCACATTACTGGAGCCGAGGGCGTTGAGCAATGGATCGGCGACACCGTCGATCGCCGTGGCGAGTTGCCCGGCGCCGGCCGCGAGTTGCGCAGAGCCATCGCGTGCGGTGACCATGTTGGTGGCGAGTTCGCCGGCGCCGGAGCTGAGTTGATCCGCTCCGTCCTTGGCTGTGTCGATACCGGCCGCGAGGGTCTTCGCCCCGTCGGCGGCCTGGCCCAAGCCCGAACCGGCGGTCTGCAGACCCGTCAGGACCTGCCCGACACCTTGGGCTCCGATAGTCGAGTTGACCTGGTTGATGACCTGTTCGGATGCGTCCTGCCCGATGATGGTGGCCAGATAATTATTGGCGTCGTTGAAGGTGAAGGTGAGATCGGCCTTCTCGGGGTTGTCGCCGTTGGGTGACTCGACAGCGTCGCTGAAGTTCTCCGGCAAGGTGATCGTGAAATAGTACTTGCCGCTGGAGAGTCCGGCTTGGGCCTCTTGCTCCGAGACCTCCGCCAAATCGAGTTGTCCGGAGGCGATGAGCGACTTGACGACCTGATCGCCGGCGTCGACTTGCTGGCCTGTCGATGTTCGCCCCGAGTCGTTGTTGACAATCGCTGCGGGGATCTTGTTCACCTCGCCGAAAGGGTTCCAGAAGGCCCACAAGTACATTGCGCCGTAGAGCAACGGTAACAAGATGATGGTGACGATCGCGATCCGTGGCAGGGTGCCGCGAGAGTAGCGTTTGACATCACTGCCCAGAGATATACCTGCGAGCATCAGTCACCTTCCTTCTGTCATAACGCCGATGTCGCCGGCACCGAGCAATCCGTGCATGTTCACCACCGCGTGGACGCCGGTATCTGGCGGGAGTGCGTTGACGTCTGCGGTGATCACCGACTGGTGCTCGCCGAGTGCGACAAGCCGTTGCAGCAAGGCGGCTCTTTCGAGGTCGTCGGCGATCTTGTCGATGCGCCCCACAACGAGCAAAGGTGGGCGTTTGGTGTTCGCGACCGCAATCCGCAGCAACAATTGTTGGATTTCCGGGAGGTCGTCGACGAAGGCATGGAGCGGGGGTAGTTCGATGTCACCGAACGTGTCCGCGCACATGTGCGCGACTTCCGCCTCGCTCACGCGGGGAACGATTTTGTACCACGGCGAATCCCATCGCAGTTGTTCGGTCACCATGTCGCACACGGTCACCGACGGTCGGACCTCGTCGAGTTCGTTCAGACACGCGATCGCCGAGATGGCCAAAATCCTGCTCGGATTATCGTAGCCAAGTACCGCTAATGTCCCCGCGGACAATCGCATACGTCCACACAGTGCCATCAGCAAGGCGGTTCGTGCGGCGCCGGCCTGGCCGGCCAGCACAGTCACACCGCCTACATCGATATCCATATCGAGTGGGCCGAACACATGGCCCCAAGGTCCGTGTAACTCGATGCCCCGAGCGGAGACCAACGTTCCCGTCGATGTGGAGACGGGCAATTGCCAACTCTCTGAACTAGTTTCAACCAACTTGAGGCCTCCCGACCTTGGTGCGGCACGGCGGCGCGGAGCTACGCGAGTCGTCCCCGGTGGGGTTGACTCATGGAGGATCACGCATCGACGAGAGAAGTCACAAAGCGTTCTTTACGACCTGGCCGTTCTTGACAATGACCGAAAGGCTCTTGCCCGGATCTGCGAGCAGGTTGAGGTCCTCGAGCGGATTGCCGTCGACGAGAAGGACATCGGCCCACGCACCCTCGGCGATAACTCCGAGCGGTGCCTGCCGATAGGGATCACGCTCTCCGGCGAGTCGGAAGAGTTCGGCATTTCCGGAGGTGAGCATTCGCAAAGCGTCGACATTGCTGTAGTGGTCGCCGAGTCGGGCGGCCATCTCGCTCTGACGTGGCGCAATTTGCGGTTCGAGTAAAAGATCAGTGCCCCAGGCTGTTTTGACTCCGTGTTTGCGGGCCCAGCTGTACACGTCATCGGTACCGGTGCAGATTTCACGGTCCTTTTCTGCACGACCGGGGTCGGGGTAATGGTGGTCCCCCAAGGCGAAGGGCTGCATCGACAGCCAAATGTCCTTCTCGGCCATCATGGCAATGGTTTCCTCGTCGGCGAGATGGCCGTGTTCGATGGATTTAACGCCGGCGTCGATCGCGCGGCGAATGCCGGTGACGTTGTAGACATGGGTAGCGACGTAGGTTCCGTAGTCGGTGGCAGCATTGACCGCTGCGCGTAGTTCGGGGTCGGTGAACTGGACTGTGTAGAGCGGGTCGTACATCGATGCTGCGCCGCCGCCGACCATCATCTTGATTTGTGAGGCACCCTTTTTGAGTTGTTCACGCACTGCCGCCAGCACCCGCTCAGGGCCGTCCGCGACGCGCATGAAGCCGATTTCTTCGGCGCGAGACTGCTTTCCACCCAAAGCGGTGGGGCATTCGTAGACAAACCCGAAGTCGCCGTGCCCACTGGTCTGGGAGATGGCGGCCTGGGAGGGATAGATGCGTGGTCCCTCGAACAGTCCGCGGTCGATGACGGATTTGATGCTGCTGGTGTCGCCGGCCATGTCCCGGACCGTGGTGAACCCGCGGTGGAGCATGTTCTTGGCCTCGGCGAGACCGTTGAGCGCGATATGCGCTTCGCTGCCCGTCACCATGTCGATGTACGAATTCGCGTTGCCGACCAGATGCACGTGCGCATCGCTCATGCCCGGGATCAAAACTCGATTTCCACCGTCGATGATCGTGGTCTCTCGGCTCGGGTCGTCTCCGATCGGGGATTCCGAGACTCCCGCAATCGTCTCTCCGTCTATCAGAACGTCACCCGAATTTACTGTCGATGAGACGCCGTCGAAGATACGAACATTGCGGAACAGTAAACGATGTCCAGCTTTTGAAGGGGCTGTCATGACCCGAACGTTAACAGTGAAATTCGGACATTGAGGGCAAATATTGAAAATCGCGTTGCTGATTCGGTAACGATAGGCCGTGGCCGAACAACCGGGGACGAAAGTCCTCTCCGGTAGGTATGTGAAATTTCTCGGATACCAGAAATAATCTGTTGAAGTTGAACTACACTGCGGCACATGTTGATTCACCCGACATTACGGATGCAGTCCTGGGGATTCGTGATCGGATCGACCCTCTTCGCGCTCGGTTCGGCGCCCTTCCTTTCGTCGCTTTTCGGCGCGACGCTCGCGAATATTTTCTTCTTCACCGGGTCGTGGTTTTTCACCGGTGCCGCTTTCATACAGTTGGTGCTCAGTGGGGCGGCAACTACTTCCGACTCCGGCAAGCCCGCAATCCGTGCTGCATGGCTGTCTGCAGCAGTGCAATTTCTTGGCACCATTCTATTCAATATCAGCACTGGATCGGCGCTGCACGATCTCAATGTGCGAGGAGAAATGCACCTCGTCTGGAATCCTAACGCAGAGGGATCGATTGCATTCCTGATATCGAGCGGTCTTGCGGTGCTTATGCTGTGGCGTGCAAAGACGTACTGGGCGCCGCGATCGACGGAATGGCAAAGCGTATGGCTCAACACATTTGGATCTATCGCCTTCGGTGTCTCTGCCGTCGGATCGTTCATACTTCGTGACGGAAATACGCTTGACCCCAACATGGCGAATGTCGGCACCTTCGTCGGCGCATTGTTCTTCCTGTTCGCCTCCGCCGTATTCCTCGGAAAAAGCACGAGACCGGTGTCGGCAATGGCTGAGGCAGTCTAACTGCTCCAGTTTCGCCGCGAGTAATGCAGCCAACGGCGGTACGGAATACGGAATGTCCGGGATTCCAGATCGTCTACGGCTTCTCGGGTGTCTCGATGTACGCGAATTCAGTCGGTCGAACACGTAAGAATCGTGAAATGCAACCAATCAGAGTTTATCGCGCAATATGAACGCACAATTGCGGCGGTTACATGCGCTGACATATCTTGCAAGCGCATATAACCGCCGATGTTTCGGCTCCGATCAGGACGGTAAGGCCAGGAACTTCAAAGGGTCGCTCTGGTCGAAGCGACCGGTGACATTTCCGGCGAGTCCACCCTCTAGCGCGGTGTCGCCGATCAGGTCGAGTTTGCCGGCAGGAGCGCCTTCCTCGAAGTTCAATTCACTCAACTCGACCCAGACGACATTGGGTCGAGTTGTCGACTCGAAGACGTATCGCTTGTTGGTCAGATCGGAGACGGTCTGCCAAATCGTCTGGGATGCGTTTGGTTTGTCTGGATCAGGGATGCGGAACGGTTGTGCGGTGTTGCGTATGACGCTGAACATGCCGGCTATTGCTTCGAGTTGGCTCTTGGGCGAGGGAAGACGCCCGACGTAATACGCCGCGCGCGCGAACCTGTCGGAGGCCACGGTGGTGCCGGGAAGTGGCTTGTCGCCACCGAACCCCTGGACCAGCTTCAATAGTTCGATCTGCTTGTCGTAGGTGGGGGAGTTGGTCATCACACGGTAGTCGCGGCTGTGCCATACGTTGGGCTTTCCGTCGATGTATTCGATGACGACGGAGTCGCCGTTCGCATCGTCCAACGCGAGGTGCACTGCGGGTACTTCGCCGGTGCTCGGATCTCCCAGCGGGACGACCTGGACACTGGTTTCCTCGATCCAGGCCACCGCGTCGTCGACGGAGGCGAAGTTGTCGAGAAAGTACTGCATCCAGACCGCCATACTCAAGGCGGGTTTGCTCCTGTCGTGCTCGCCGTACGTTGATTCGGAGAGCCAGAGAATATGCCCGGCAAGGCCAACCTCGTTCATCCCGTCGACAGTCATCATGTCGTACGCGCCTGCCACGACGCTGCCGTACCGGGCCGTCCAGGACAGTTGCCCGCCGACGCCGTCATCTCGTTCGATTCCCCGAGGAAGCAACCACAGATTTGTTCCGGTATCTCGGTGGTAGTCCATGTTTCGGCCGACCAGGACCGCCCCGCCGGGTTCATTCCATATGACGCGAGTACACATACTTTCACCTTTCCTGGATCAGATGTGGGACGAATCAACCTCTCAGGCAATGGGTATTGGAATTGTCCCCTGAATAAGGAGCACGAAGTCCATCGCCCGGCAGGAGGAGCGTACGATTTATCTGCGATATCGGTGGGTAGTCCGTAGTCGTTGTGAACAGTCGAGACCGATGACAAGCAGCGGGAATTACATTGCCGGCCTTCACGTGCAATCTGCTTTTCACCTCCGTGTACAGGAGCCTCGCTGTCGTTTTCGACGTATGTCGCGGATCGACGCGTTCCAAGAATCGCCGAGTCCGACAAAGCGTGTGAAAGAAGTGCGTGTGGGCAGCTCCTCTTTGTTTGTATCACGGGCCTCGTGTTCGCATGGGCATTCGGCTCGAGAGCCAGGGGTGAAATCGGGGGTGAATTTTGCGATTTCGCGCATGACGTCATGCGCGATGTGTCTGGTGAACAGACACCTGCCGCGTGTAGTAAGTAGGTGATCGGCCGGCAACCCGAAGTTAGTGACGAGTTGGTTGGCAAAGTCTAAGGAATCGCCCTAATCGACCATCGCAGAGCGCCCCGCGTGTTAGATTTCGATTGTTCCAATCTTTGTCCTGCGCCCGCTGAGTCCGGCTCGGATTTTTTGGGCAAGTTCCTGTGACCGTGCCGACCAACCGTTCCTCGTAGACACGGACGTCTGGATCAATTCCTCTACGGTCGGCGAACCTTAACCGCGAGCGTTCTCACCTACGTGGAGTTCCCCGCCCGTCACGTACGTATCCTCGCAGGCTGACCATTCGCCGACTGTGGCGACGAAAGGGACCTCCCATGAACTCGGATGCCCAGATTGGCTCCGCCACATCATTACTCACTCCTCGGAATATTCTCGCCGCGGTGTTGGTGGTGCTGGTGGTGATCTTCATATTCCAGAACCGGAGCGCGACGACGATCCAACTGTTCTGGGTATCCGTGCAGTCACCACTCTGGTTGACCCTCGCCGTGATTCTCCTACTCGGTTGGATCGCCGGCCTACTCACCACCCGCCGCAAAAAACCTGCTAGCTGAACCGACAGTTGCAATGGGTTCATCCGTTTGTCGAACAACAACGGCTCTCTCGAAATACAGAAGGTGAAACGATGTGTACCAGAGTAATTTGGCCTGATGCCGCAGGGGCTGTTCTCGTCGGCCGCAACATGGATTATCACCGCGACACCGGGACGAATCTGTGGTTGCTTCCCCGGGGGATTGAACGCAGCGACGGCGTCGGCGGTTCCCTCAGTTGGACAGCCGAATACGGCAGCGTTGTGGCAGGCGCATTCGACATGATGTCGGTGGACGGTATGAACGAAGCGGGACTGGCGGGCCATATCTTGTGGCTCGCCGAATCGGATTACGGCACTCACGACACTTCGAAACCAAGTCTGAGCATGGCGATCTGGCTGCAGTACTTTCTGGACAACTTCGCAACCGTCGCTGAAGCCGCTGCCTGGATCGTCGAGTCCGAAATCCAGGTTGTGCCACTGGGTGATCCGGCGACCGGAGAAGTGCCGGCCGTTCACCTCGCGTTGGACGACGCGACAGGAGATTCTGCAATCATCGAGTACCTCGACGGCAAGGCGACCGTATGGCACGACCGTAAATACCTTGTGATGACCAATTCTCCGTCGTTCGACAAGCAGATCGAACTGCTCGAGGAGATCGACGGGTTCGGTGGCACCAAACCCCTTCCGGGGACCACTCTGGCAGCCGACAGGTTCGCCCGCGCAGCCTATTACGTGAGCCGGCTGCCTAAGCCGAACAGCGAGGTCGAGGCGGTCGCGGGAATGTTCAGCGTCATACGCAATGCTGCGCAACCTTTCCGTATCCCTGATCCGGACAAACCTTATGCTTCGCAGACGATTTGGCAGACCGTGTCCGATCTGACCAACAAGCGATACGTCTTCGACTCGACTACGAGACCCAATGTCGTGTGGGTGGATTTCGACAAGCTGGACTTCAGCGAGGGCGCGCCGGCAGGCAAGCTCGATCTGATGAGCGACACGTCCCTCGAAGGCGGACTCGCCGGTAACGTCTCGCGCAGATTCGAGGAAACGCCGCCAATGCAATTCCTGACGCTGCCGTCCTGATCGACGGCAGCAGACTCACGGCGAGGGTGGACTAGCGCGGGTGGTGACTCTCGCCGCCGCTACGCCGCCGCCGGACATCACCGATCCCCGAGGGGCGTACATATGGACACTGCGGATCAGTTGCCTTCCGTTCCCGTGACAACCGAGAGTGCGGTCGACGCTCAACTCAGGGCGAGTTGGTTGCCGCTCGTGCTCGTGTGCTTCACAGGTTTGGTCTCGGTGTTCAACGCCACGGTGTTGCCGATGGCGATCAGCGGGATCGTCGAGGGTCTCGACACCACGATCTCGAACGTGCAGTTGGCGATCGTCGCGTACGGCGTGTTCGTCGCTGCGTTCACGATCACAGGCGGCAAGATCAGTGGGGTGCTGGGTGCTCGAAACACTCAGCTGCTTGGCTTGGGAATCTACGCGGTTGGCATGCTGTCTTGCGTTCTGGCACAGAATGTCTCAGTTCTGATTGCCGGTGAGGCAATCGCTGGACTCGGTGGTGCTCTGCTTGTGCCCAACGCGCTGGCGATTCTCGGTCAGACGTATTCCGGTACACAGCGCACCGTTGCGGTGTCGGTCCTGGCGGGTACGACCGGAATCGGTGCCGCGCTGGCTTTGCTGGTCGGTGGATTTCTTGTGCAGGCCTGGGGTTGGAGAGCGCCCTTCGTGCTGCTGCTTGCGGTAATCGCAGGAACGAGCGTTATCGCGTATCGGCTACGGCTTCCCAGGACCACGTTCCGAGGGGCCGTTGACAAGGTAAGCATCGCTCTTTCGGCCGTGGGCGTGTTGCTGTTGGTCGCCGCCATCAACCAGATCGGATCGTGGGGGCTTCTCCTCGCTGCCGAAGGCGCCCCCTTGAGTGTGCTCGGCCTCTCGCCAGTGCTCGTGTTGTTATTGATCGGCGGCCTGGTGCTGCACACGTTCGTTGCGCGACAACACGCGTTGTTCGATACGAACAGGACTCCGCTGCTCGACCCCCAGGTATTCGGGTCGGGGCTCAACCGCGCTTGTTTGAGTGGCTTGGTCGCGGTGAACCTGTTGATGGCCGGCGTGAGCTATCTTCTTCCGCTCTATACGCAGATGGTGCTGGGCAAGAGCCCGGTGGGGACGGCGCTGATGCTGATCCCGATCTCCCTAGCCGCCCTCGTCTCCGCGGCTGCCACACCAGTTCTGATGCGACTGTCAGCGTGCCGTTGGTTGTTGACAGCAGCCCACGTGTTGGCTGCCGCGTCGGTGATACTGCTGGCACTGACCATCTCCAACCAATGGTCAGGAGCGTGGACGTTGATCAGTGAGATCTGCTTGGGCCTCGGTATCGGAGTGGGGCTGAGTGCGGGCAGTGCACTGCTCATGGAGACGAGCCCCCAGTCTCTCTCCGGAGAGATCGGCAGCGCTCGGGGCATGGCGAACTTTCTCGGGCTGTGCACCGGTACCGCTGTCGCCGGGGCGGTGTTGATGTCGGTGCTTGCGCAGTCCGCTTCGACCCGTGTCGCCGATGACTTGGATCTTATGTCCGACAGCAGAATTGAAGTGACAACGAGTTCGGTGAGCTTCGTCGAAAACGACGAGCTCCGCAACCGCCTTGCCGGAATGGAGTTGACATCGGCGCAACTCGACCGGGCGGTGGAAATCAACGTCGAATCCAGGTTGGTTGCTCTGCGCGCGAGCCTCTGTGTGCTCGGGTTGGCGGTGCTACTGCCGATCGTGACCTTCCGACATCTGCCATCCAGGCGGGAAATGGAATGATTTGTTCGCGTACTCGATGTAGGACTCGAAGCGGGTGCATGTTTGTCGATGCGGGATCCCGATACCGCGTACGCGGTAGAAGGTTCTTGCGAATATCCCATGAGCTCTTGTCTTCCTCTGGCCACAGCTCGGAGCGTGCATCAGTGGCGTGACCTTGCTCGTTGGTCGGGTCTGATGTCAGTCGTCATTGCTGCTGCGGACTGCCTGGGACTGCGGATCTTGGGTCTTGATCTGAGGCGACGGCTCACTTGGGGAGGCTGTTCCCACTTTTCGGGGTATGAGAAGGCATGCAATAAGTGCAGCTGCCAGGACGCCGGCGCATGACAGGAACGCTGCGGGGGCACCGGCACCATCCAGGAGGGCACCTGTCGCGTAGGGACCCACAATCGCCCCGACATCGAACGCGATCCAAAATGTGGACACCGCCAGACCGCTGTCTCCCCGAGGCACCTCTCCGAGGAGTGACGGTGCCGTGGTGGAAATCAGTCCGTGAGCCAGTCCGAGTCCGATGAACGCAGCAACGATCAGGGGTAGTGCCTCGAGCTCACCAAACAGAGCGTTCACTCCCAATGCCACGACGAGAGCAGCGACGGTAACCGTTCGAAAACTCAGCCGTCCGGCTACTGCCCCGAAGCTGGTTGCGACAACCTGGGCCACCGCCGCGACTGTCAACATCAGGCCGATAACACCGACGCCAAACCCGATGTCGTGAAGACGGGCCGGCATAACCACCGTGCGCGCGCCGTACAACACCCATCCGGTTCCGAGCTGAACCAGCATTACTGCCACGAACGTGCGGCTGCGGAATAGTTTCCGGATGAGGCTCCAAGTCGAGACGGGCACAACATCTTCGGAACCAATGCTGTCATTCGTGCGGACCTGTCGCACGCCACGCAGAGCGACAAAGGCGACTACCGACCCCACGCCGAGAAGCACACCGTAGACGATAAGGGGCAGACGCGGGTCGATCGCTGCTACCAACCCGCCAATCGCAGGTCCTGCGATCATCCCCAATGATATGGCTGTGAAGTAAATGCTCATCGCACGTGCGCGTTGCGCGGAGGTTGTGAGGACGAGCATCAAACCGGTGCCTGCGACGGTGAACGCGGCATTGCCCAGACCACTTATCGATCGAAACGCTACAAAGAGTTCAAAATTAGGTGACAGGCCGGCGGCCACGCTGCATAGAGATTGGACCACGAGTCCGACTACGAGGACACTCCGCAGACGGAATTTCTTCAACAAGCCCGTCAGGGAGATGTTCGTGATCAGGCGGCCCGCCGCGAATCCACTGACAGCGAGGCTGACGCTCGCTGCTCCGACAGAGTAAAGGTCTGCCAGCGCCGGCAACGACGGACCCAACATTCCGTAGCCGAGACCGGACGCGGAAGCGATGGCCGAGAGGATCCACACGGTTGACGGCACTCGTGTGCTTTTCACGGCTTCTGCTGGGGGATCACTGACAGTGCGCGTCATCGGCGGAGCGCCTTTCGATGCGAACGTAGAAAATTCTTCATTGGTACTCCTGGAAACGGGGATGGTGACGGGCGGAACAGATGAAGGCCGACACGAGCGTGGTAAACCGTAGTGAGCGCAGCAACAGCTGACGCCAAGCTTGCTCAAATTGGTTCAAGGTGCTGTCCGCCAATCACTTTCGGTACGGCGTTACCTGTGAATCCGGAGTCATCTTCAGTGAGTCTTTGGGCTCGGGAAGCTAAGACCTGAACGACATTCGTCACCCTGGCTCCAGCGCACTGAATTTCGACGGATGCAATCGGTGAGTCTTCGGCCCGAATGCCGTCTCTATCTTGTCGGCGAGATCCTTCGAGTTCCAGGGGCCTTCGCTGCTGACTGTCTCGATGACATCAGGGTTGTTCCACAACATCACTTCGTAGCCAGCTGCGCCGAGCGTACGACCAGAGATCCAATCGGATTCGGTCCCAGCGAGATAGGTGACAATCGGTGCGATGTTGTCCGGCGACATTTCCTCGAGTGCGGATGGACTTCTGGTCAGCTTGTCGTCGGGAATCGTAGCGACCAACGGTGTGAGTGCGCCCGGTGAAATGGCATTGGCGGTAACGCCGTAGCGGGACATGGCGTGCGCGAGCGAGTAGGTCAAGCCGACGATGCCGACTCGAGCGGCTGCGTGGTTAGGCTGCCCAGGAGAGCCCTGCAGAGCCGATTGCGACGTGAAGTTGATGATCCGGTAATGGCCGTCCGGGTTGCGCTGTCCGCGCCAGTACTCGGTTGCCGGTCGGATCGTGCTGAAATGACCTCGAAGATGTACGCGTATCACCGCGTCCCAATCTTCTTCCTCGAGGTTGAAGATCATTCGGTCGCGCACGATGCCGGCGACGTTGACTACGATGTCGAGCTTGCCGTATCCGTCCAACGCCGTCGACACCAGGTGTCTGCCCGTCTCGGTATCAGCGATGTCCCCGCCGTCCACGACGGCGGTGCCGCCCGATTCGTTGATGTCCTTAGCGATTTCGGTTACCGGACCGATGCTGCTTCCCGTACCGTCTTCGCTCGATCCGAGGTCATTGAGCACGAGTTTGGCACCTTCAGCCGCGAACATGCGGCTGACAGATGCTCCGATGCCTCTAGCGGCTCCCGTGACGATCGCGACTCTGCCGTCGAGAGATCCCATGATGTTGTTGTCCGCCTGATTGTTTCGTAATTATTGTCAAGCTGTCGATCACACGACGGTGGCGGTGCCCTGGTCGATGACGGGTGTACCCGTTTCATCCGTGGTCTGGAATCGCACGACCGTGCCGTCGATCCACATCGATACAGTGAGTGTTGCACCGGGGAGAATGGGTTTGGTGAAACGACCCCGCATTGCTCGGAAACGCGTCGGCTCGGAGTTGGCAGCAGCATGCAAGAGCGCACGACCGGTGAACCCGTATGTGCACATGCCGTGCAGGATCGGTCGTGAAAATCCACCTCGGGATGCGAAGGAAGGATCGGTGTGCAAGGGATTTCGGTCACCAGTCAGCCGATACAGTAGTGCCTGGTCCGCGCGAGTACGGTAGGTGACCTGGTAGTCAGGTTTACCAGTGGGTTTCTCCCATGCTGACGCTGGTCCGCGGCTTCCACCCCATCCCCCGGATCCCCGGACGAACATCGAGGTTTGAATGATGCTCAGTAGACGGCCCGTATCGTCGCGAGCTTCGGATTCGACTTCCACGAGCGCTCCGGAGCCCTTGTCGTAGACGGCGGTGATGGCACTGGACGTTGCGACCTCGCCCTCGACGGGGAGCGCGTCATCGATGACGAATCCTTGCTCGGCGTGGAGCACTTTCGAAAAGTCCACGCCGTCTGGCAATGGAACGCGGCCACCGACGAGTGCGACATTCGCAAACGTCGGCAATACCTTTTGCGGCTGTGCCTTGGAGTTTTCGGTGGTGAACTCGAGTTCCTCCAAGGGGTGGTCCTGCCCGGAGCCCACTGCAAGTGCATATAGCAGTGCGTCTTTGGACGACCAACTGCGTGTGATCGTCTCACTTCGCCGACCTACCCATGACTCGTCGAACATCTGGTACCTCGTTTGTCTCGAGAGGTCAGCGGTATCTGTCCGCGACCTAGCGTGCTGCCTTGGTGCTGTATGCCGCCAACAGTTGGGCGCAGCTCTCCGCAGGTTAGGGGAAACTCGTTCGCCTAATCGGATCGTGTTCTCTTTCTACCTGAGCATATCGAGTAGAAATTTACAATATGAGCTTCACTCGTCTCCTGCTCGATGGATCGCGGTTCGATTGAAGAGTCAAAGTTCTGCCAAGTATCGAGGGGCACTTGACAATGCGTGGAGTTGGACCCCATGCTAGCTAAGCGTAACACGTTCCGATTAATGTTCAAGTGATCCAAAGTCGAGCGGAAGGGGTTCGCCCGATGCGCGGCCCTGATCGTGAGTCTTTCGGGGGCCACGCCGGTTTGGTTCCGTGCCAGGAACGCGGACCGTTCGGTCTGACTTCACGGCTCCCGCAAGTCTGGTCGAGACGAGAATGGTGGCAATGGTGCAGGGGCCCGGATCATTTCGGGAGTTGATGTCGTGGGCGACGGCGTTGTGCGCATGCTCATGACTGTGCAAGTATCTGAGCTTCGTGGCAGATGTGCGTCTGGCTACCTTGTCGAGAGCACCGTGACGGTGCCCCGCTTCCTGTGAGCACCAAGAGAGGTGGCCTGATGTTCACCAATTCCAGAATGTCCTGCGGGCAACTTCTGTTCCGAGAACAGTGCGACGGGTGAGGTTATGGTTGATCCCTTGAAGAACGGGCGAACCCCCGAAGCACAAGCGGTAAGGCTCGAACGTGTCCTGGTCGTGGCTGGGGAACTCGCGTCCGCCGGCGGCTACGAGGCGGTTCACATGCGTGAGGTGGCGAAGCTTGCCGAGATCTCGCTGTCGACGCTGTATCGGTATTACCCATCCAAGGACTATCTGATACGAGATGTGGTGCGCCACGAGTTGGTGCAGTTGCGCAGCGATATCGTCAGCCGATCTCCAACACCGCATTCACCACACGAGAGGGCTGCGGATGCGCTTCTTCGCGCATTCCGTGGGGTGCGGCGTGGCGGTGATCGAGGTTTCGCGCATGCCGCGATGTCGGTCGATCGACTGCCGTTGCCGTTGGACGCACCACGCACTCGACAACTAGGAATCGATCTCCTGGACATCGTCAAACTGGCGGCTTGGGGTGAAGAACATCGCATTTCCACGTCGCAGTACCAGGCGTTGGACATGCTGCAGGCGCTTTGGAGTAGCAATGTGGTGGCGTGGCTCGATGGAGGGCTCAGCATTGCCGATGTCGAGGACCGGTTGCGCGTAGCTGCCCGGCGGCTCATCGAGCCGGTAAGTCATTCACTACCAATAAGGAACGCGGACAAAGGAGACCGCCCGGTGTCACCTTGATTCCGGGCGGTTGCGAGCAGCCTGCCTGAAGGTCATCTGCCTTCGGTCACTGTGGGATGCCTCCGATTGTCAATGGCGAAAGCTTCGTGCCTGAGGGATAATTGGCGCCGAATACCATTGACCCGGAGGCAGTCACCAGTACGTCGGCGCGCACGGTTGATGCTGAACTCTCTACGACATCCAGGTGTGCAATCACGATGCGATCCGACCCGTCAAGGGTGGTCCTCACGCTCAGTTGCCCCTGCGCCTCGGTCAAGCGAACCTCAGGATCGGCGATGACGATATCCAGTAGTCCTTCGTGCGCCCGGAGATGAATCTCACCGCGGTACTGGGCAATTCGAGTCCCGTCGGGTTCATGACGATCGGCGACGAGTGGCCAGACCAGTTCGTCGTCCTGTTCGACTACGGCGGAGACGTATGAAATCTCGCCAAGTGCTCGAACATATTGCAGCAATGACTCTTTCACTGACCATTTCAGTGGCGTGACGTTGCTGTTCTCTGCTGTTCCCATAGTGGTCTCGTTTCGTTGCGCAGGCGTATGAAGCGGTCGCGATCCGACACGACCGCAACCAAGAGGAACCAAGCGGCACTGAACTTGCCCGCCGGTCCCATCCATTATGTGCGCTCAATGCCTAGTCACGTCAACAACTTCCGGCAAACAGACCGTTCGTTCATCCAGTGTGCGACCCTGCGAACCGTCAGGGCATAAACCGACTGCTGCGTGATTCCTGGTGTGGTGTCGACATGTAATGCTTGTGATTATTTGTCAGTGGAACTGTTGCGAAACTTGATGCCTCCGAGAACGAGGTCGACGACCGATTCGACATATTCATCAGCGCCAAACTCGAACTCTTTGAGTTTCGACATCGGAGTCATCAAAAAATGGTGCTCGATTGTTCCTGCCACGGCATCGAGTATCAGGGCTGGCGACGTACCCTTCGCGATCTCTCCGCGTTCGATTGCGCGAAAGATAGTTTCACGACCGCCAATGATACTTTCATTGCGAAATTCAGCAATGTCGCCCTCGAATAGTTCTGGGAATATTTTTGCATCGATCATGGCTCGCATGCGTGCTGAACCGTATTCACCAAGCAACCGCTCTACCGTTACTTGGCCAATAGCCACCAGGTCTCCGCGAAGCGTTCCGGTGTCGAAGTCAGTAACGGTCATTTTGGTGGATCGCAACGCAGCCGTCATTATCTGTTCTTTTGTTTGCCATCGTCGGTACAGGGCTGCTTTTCCAACCTTGGCGTGTCGCGCAATTATGTCGAGATTCAATCTTGCCCACCCAAGATCTCCGTACAATTCCAGCGTCGCGGACAGAATACGTGCTTCTATGTTCGGATCGCTAGGGCGCCCACGGCCAGACGGTTGCGGGACGGCGCGTGACATGAACCCATCATGCCACGCGCCATCCCAGGCCTCTTTAGGGCATCAAAGTTGGTTTTGGCCAAGCTCGATGCGGCAGTGATGTGTAGCCGGCTCCCTAGCTCGAATTAGAGCGATTCTCGGACCGGAAGGTCGATCAATTGCTCCGGCTGCTCGGGTTGGTAGGCCCTTCCACCCAGTTTGTTGAGAAATGGGACGAGCACAAAAATCAGTACTCCCACGCCGATGCAGGCGGACCAGATCGTTAGGAACGCAGTCTCGCTGGGTATTTTCGAGCCACTCATCACCATTCCCGACATGATCGCAGCGCACACCGCCCCAGCGGCTGCTCCGGCCACCGTTCGAGAGGTGTTGTACAGAGCGCCCGCGATCCCGGAGTCTTCCGGACGCGCGCGAGAAATCACGAGCGCTGGAAGGAGTGCAACGAATAGTCCGGTTCCGGCGCCGCCGATCAGACCCATCGAAATGAAGCCGGATAGGCTGTGTCGAAATACGATCAACCCGCCAAACCACATGGAAATCAGAAGGGCAGACGCCTGCAGTACCGTTCGAATCCCAAATCGTTGCGCGAGGCTGTCGGCGAGCGACGACGAAATCATGAGGGCAAGAGGTACCGGGGTTATCGCCAGCGCGATGCCCATCGAATCGAGCCCAAATCCGTATCCGACGGTCTCGGGTTTGGATGCAAAGTACAGTGTTGAAACAGTGGCTGCTCCGTAAAACTGCAGTCCGAATAATCCCGTCAATCCTAAAAGGAATCCGACTCCTCCCTTCGTCAACAAGTTCAAGTCGACCAGGGGGCTACTGATTTTCTTCTCCATCACGACAAAGACGACAAGCAATGCCAAGCCGCCGCCAATTGCCGCAATGGTCGTCGTAGAGGTCCACCCCAGCTTGCTTCCGTTGCTGATCCCGACGAGGAAAGCCGCGAGACCGGTACCCAGCACTGCAGCACCTGTCCAGTCGATGGACCCTGTTGCACGGGTAGAGGTTTCGGGCACGAACATTGCAATGGTAGCAAGGCTTGCCAGTGTGAGTGCGGCCGGCACAAGGAGGGTAACAGTCAAGTTGGCATGAGTTCCGAGGATCCCGACCAGTAGGGTTCCTGCGGCGCCTCCGGCGCCCAGACACCCTACGAGTATTCCGATTGCGCGTCCTGAGCTGGCGCCCGCTCGTTCTCGGAGAATTGCGAACTCGAGCGGAAGCAGCGCCCCGAGCGTTCCTTGGATGATTCTGCCCAGCAAGAAGATTCCGAAGGAAGGTGCCACGGCTGTCAGGATCGTTCCGATTGTCACTGTGCCGAGTACAAACAGAACCATACGCCGGTGGCCATATTTGTCACCCAGTTTGGCCAGCACAGGTACGCAGATCACGGTCGAGAGTAGGTAGGCAGCCAGTACCCAGTTGAGCTGTGCTGGGTTGACCGTGAGTCTCTGCCCGATTTGTGGGATGAGAGGTATGTACCACGACTGCAGCATACCGCTGGTGACTTCGGAAAATGCGAGGAATCCAACGGCGGCGAATCCTCCGACTTGGCGCGGGGACACGGCAAGATTCGACTGAACGTTCGGTTCGGTCACTGGCACCCCTTGGTGGTGTGTTCATTGCGGGTTGGGTTGTCAGGCATCGGTTCTCGGATCCTTCTCATCAGGGTGTTCGGAGCCGTTCGAATAAGAGACGACTATCGTCCGCTGAAGAGTATTGAGAGAGTCATACGTGTGTCAAGGCTCACAAACTTATTACCGAGAGGTGGCCGTCACAGCCCGTCGATCTCTGGCGGTCGGTGGGATAGGCGGCCTCATGGGCTGCGACAGGTTGGCGTTTGGTCGCACGGCCGGATGCGGAGCCCAGCGGCCGGTTAAGCCCTTGGTTGTCCTGGCGAAATCTTTGGTCGCCGCCGTCTGGGAGATCTATCCATCGGCGCCAGTAGCCGTACGCGTACGGCTACTGGCGGGGAGGTCCATCCAGCAGAGCTGCCACGTCCCAGTTGTCCGGCTACTGCATCGTCCGTGTCGGAATCGGCTGCACGCCATTACTTCTCAATGCCTGCTGCAAGGCCGTCGCGCAGTGAGTCCCGCGGCCCACGCCGGCACCTCGAAGACTCCTTGCTGTCGACAGCCGGCCGAGCACCGCAGTGGGATTCTACTAGAGAAGGCGGCAATTCTATACTGCAGCAAAGGATCTCGTGGACAGTATTATGATGATTCTCGGACTGGAAGATCGATCAATTGCTCCGTCAGATCGGGTTGGTAGGCCTTTCCTCCCAGCTTGTTGAGAAATGGGGCCAGCACAAAGATGAAAAAGCCCACTCCGATGCAGACGGACCAGACCGTTAGGAATGCTGTCTCACTGGGAATTTTCGATCCACTGATCACCATGCCGGACATGATCGCAGTGAACACCGCTCCAGCAGTTGCCCCGGCCACCGTTCGAGAGGTGTTGTACAGAGCGCCCGCGATCCCGGAGTCTTCCGGACGTGCGCGTGAAATCACAAGTGCAGGAAGGAGTGCGATGAATAGTCCGATTCCGGTGCCGCCGATCAAGCCCATCGAAATGAAGCCGAACAGATTGTGTCGAAATACGATCAACCCACCAAACCAAATGGAAATCAGGACGGCAGAAAGCTGCAGTACCGCTCGAGTCCCGATTCGTTGTGCGAGGCTGTCGGCGAGCGACGACGAAATCATGAGGGCGAAGGGTACCGGGGTTATCGCGAGTCCAATGCCCATTGAATCGAGCCCAAATCCGTACCCGACGATCTCGGGCTTGGATGCAAAGTACAGTGTAGCAACGGTAGCCGCTCCGTAAAACTGCAATCCGAACAATGCTGTCAATCCTAAAAGGAATCCGACGCCTCCCTTTGTCAACAAGGTCAAGTCGACCAGGGGGCTGCTGATTTTCTTCTCCGCCACGACAAAGGCGGCAAGTAATGCCAAACCGCCGCCAATTGCAGCCATGGTCGTCGTAGAGGTCCACCCCAGCTTGCTTCCGTTGCTGATGCCGACGAGGAAGGCCGCGAGGCCGGTGCCCAGTAGGGCAGCGCCTGTCCAGTCGATGGACCCTGTTGTACGAGTGGTGGTTTCGGGTACGAACATTGCGATGGTAGCAAGGCTTGCCAGTGTCAGTGCGGCAGGCAAGTAGAGTGCAATAGACACGTTGGCATGAGTCCCGAGGATTCCGACCAGTAGAGTTCCTGCGGCTCCTCCGCCGCCCAGGCATCCGACAAGTATTCCGATTGCGCGACCTGAACTTGCGCCCGCTCGTTCTCGGAGAATTGCGAACTCGAGCGGAAGCAGCGCCCCGAGCGTTCCTTGGATGACTCTGCCCAACAGGAAGATTCCGAATGATGGTGCTGCTGCCGTAATAATCGTTCCGACGGTCACGGTGCCGAGCACAAACAGAACCATGCGCCGGTGGCCGTATTTGTCGCCGAGTTTGGCCAGTACGGGTACGCAGATTACGGTCGAGAGTAGGTATGAAGCCAATACCCAGTTGAGTTGTGCTGGGTTGACGGCGAGTCTCTGTCCGATTTGCGGGATGAGAGGTATGTACCACGACTGCAGCATTCCACTGGTGACTTCGGAAAAGGCGAGGAATCCTACGGCTGCGAATCCTCCGACCTGGTGCGGGGATACCGCAAGACTCGACTGAACGTTCGGTTCGGTCACTGGAACCCCTTGGTGGTGTATCGATCGCGGATTGGGTTGTCAGGCATCGGTTCTCGGGTCCTTCTCATTAGGGGTTTCGGAGCCGTTCGAATAAGAGACGACTATCGTCCGCTGAACAGTATTGAGTGATTTTATGTGTGTCAAGACTCACAAATTTATTGCCGAGAGATAGCCATCACAGCTGGTCGGACCCCTTAATGGCAGGCGGCGTGGGCAACCTTGTGGACCGCGACAGGTTGGCGCTTTGGTCGTGCGCGCAGATGTGGAGTCCGGCGGCGGTTAGGGCGCGATCTATCCTCGGGCCTCGCATTGTTGCGGAAACTGGCGATGGTATTAGGCGAGTGTCCGGCGTTGGTAATTCATACTGTCCTGCAGACTGATTGGATAGTCTGACCTGTCGGTGGTTACTGCGAATAGGATCTGCACTGATTGGTCTGCGTCGTCAGCGGCTGCCCGTCTACGGCTGGCATGTGAAGGCTCGCCTGGCAAGGCCGCCACGTCAAAGCTTTGGCTACAGCACCGACTATGTCGGAATCGATTGCGTGCCATTACCGTCGACGGATTCCTGATCTGATGTCGGTCGTTCGGTCCACAGTGTCAATCGGTGAATTCTTCGTCGCAGTTCCGCTAATATAACGTGTTATTATGTAACGTAATGGGAGGTGGGTGCAGTCGTGCGAATAGGGCGATCGCAACCTCCTGAACCGGCAAATGACTTGTGCATTCATCTCGTCACCTGGACGCGTCGAGCAAGGGAGAAGTACCTGTGAAGATTGACGTCCAACTCGACGGTCGGCCAGAGGACGCGGCGCGGCGCGCACACGAACTCGTGGAACTCGGAGTGGACGGCCTGTTCACTTTCGAAGGCGCACATGATGTATTCGTGCCGTTGGTCGCGGCAGCGGCCAGAGTTGAGGTCGACCTGATGACGAATGTCGCTATCGCGTTGCCCCGCAGCCCATTACATCTCGCCCATGCAGCCTATGATCTGCAGGCCCTCAGTCGGGGTCGGTTCCGTTTGGGCCTGGGCTCGCAGATCCGTCCGCATATCGAGAAGCGGTACGGGGCGGAGTGGTCGCGCCCGGCGGCCCGCATGCGTGAGACGGTGCTGGCGATCAGGGCGATTTTCGATGCATGGGAAGGTAATTCACGCCTACGGTTCGAGGGAGAGTTCACCTCGCACACGCTGATGCCTCCGACGTTCGATCCGGGGCCTCATCCCTTTGGACCACCTCCTATCTGCCTAGGTGCACTCGGGCCCATTATGACCCGCACGGCGGCCGAGGTGGCAGACGGTCTGCTGGTGATGCCGTTCAACAGCGTTCGGCACTTCCGGGAACGGACGGTACCGGCAGTGGAGGAGGGGCTGGAACGCAGCGGACGCACCGCTGGGGATCTCGCGATCTACCCGCAGGTGATCGTGGGGGTCGGCCGCACCCCGAAGGAGCTCGAGGCAGCAGCGCGCGGTGTGCGCGGTCTTCTCGCCTTCTATGGTTCGACCCCTGCATACCGGCCGGTCCTCGAGGTGGAGGGATGGTCGGACCTTCAGCCGAAGCTCAACGCATTGTCCAAACAAGGGGAATTCGCTGCGATGACGGATCTGATCGACGACAAGATGCTCACAACTCTTGCAGTGCGGGGGACACCCGAAGAGTGCGCAGCCGAGATTGTCGCGCGGTTCGGCGATCACGCCGATCGAGTGTGCTGCTACTTTCCCGGTTACGAGGTTCACGGACGGCACATCGGGGAATTGGCCGCGGCGATGAAGGTGCTGGCGCCGTGAGTGATGTTCTAGTCGAGATCTCCGATGGAGTCGCCCTTTTGACTCTCAATAGGCCGGAGCGGCGCAATGCCTTCTCGGGCGCGATGGGGCGGATGTTGGGCGACTGCTACCGCAGGTTCGACGCGGACGACGGCGTTCGAGTTATCGTGCTCACCGGCACTGCGCCGGCTTTCTGTGCCGGCGCCGACCTCAGTGCGGGCAGGGAGACGTTCGCTTCGCCCACCGACGACAACTTCACTGCGTCCCCGGTCGAGCCTCCCGCTTTCGATCTCCGAAAACCGGTGATCGCCGCAGTGAACGGTCACGCGATCGGAATTGGACTCACGATCGCGATGCAAGCCGACATCCGCATTGTCGCTGACGACGGCAAGTACGCGATCCCACAGGTACGGCGCGGGGTGGTCCCGGACGCGATGTCCCACTGGACCGTGCCGCACGCGGCGGGCATGGCTACGGCTGCCGAAATTCTTCTGACCGGGCGAACATTCGATGGACGAGAAGCGGTGCGATTAGGTCTTGCGAGCCGATGCCTGCCAGCCGAGGAGGTGTTGCCTGCCGCGTTGGAGATCGCTCGCGACATTGCGACCAACGTGGCACCGATGTCAGCGGCGCTGAGCAAGCGACTGCTGTGGGATACGGCTCGCTACGGATTTACACCGCAGCAGGTTGCCGCATACGAGACCGAACTGCACCACCGCGTCATGGGCACCGCAGACGCGGGCGAAGGAGTGCGCGCATTTCTCGAACGTCGTGATCCTGAATGGGTGGCCGGAGTTACCGCGGATTGGAAGAATTTGCCTTGGCAATGAGTGGTTTTGGTGCCGAGATCACCACGGACGATGCAGTGGGCGAACTTGTCACCAGTCCGACGAGAGTCGGTGTGCAGTCGGGGGCGCCGGGAAGTCGTATCTCACCTTTTCGGGTCGCTGGTGGGGTCGGCTGTAGCGGGCCCGTCAATGACCTTCTTGGTTTGTGAGGTTCAAACCTTCGAGGCGTTTGACGCGTCGTCGTTCGAGGAGCACGGCAGATACCCCGCATACCAGTGACACCGCGCAGATGATCCCGGCGATCAGTGCCCAGCCCTTGAATCCGTAACCTGCAGCCACCAAGGCTAATCCGAGTGTGGCGAGTGCAAGACCGATGAGTATGTAGCCGGGATAGTTACGTTCGTCAGCGATACCTTCGCCCACATGCGATCGATTGGTGTGTGCGTCGTCGACCGGTAAGTTGTCTAAGTTGTCGTTTGCCTCAGTCACCGTCTTCTCCGTTCTCTGCTCTGTTGTCGAGCGACCTACGAATATGACCCTGAAGCGTCAATGGTTCCGCAACAGATCAATCAACTTGTCCTTGGTCAACTTTGAATAGTTATGTAGGTCAAGTTCTTTCGCGCGACTTTTCAGATCCTTGACTGTCCAGTCCTCGTACGGCGGTGACTGGCCACCCGACTTTCCGACGCTGGAACGTCCGCGATTCGCAGCAGCGTTCGAAATGCGGGCAGCTTTCTCTTTGGAGTCACCCTTCTCCCGTAGTTTCTCGTAGAGGTCTTGGTCTTGGAGTTGGGGCTGTGAACTCTTCTGTGGCATAAAGGATCACTCCTTGGCGGTTGTGTACCACGATCCGGTGCAGGGAGAAAATGAACACTCGCACGCAGGCTGAGTGTGAGCTCTACCTGTCCTGCGAATCGGTTGCCGGGCCGTGTTCAGTGGCGCCACCCTCATCTGACCAGGTTTGGTCGCCGGATGGGTCGGACTGCACGTCACTATTCGCGTTGTCGGAGCCTGAATCGGGTGTCACCGTTTCGACGTCATCGGGCGAGTCGCCACGCGGAACTGCTTGCTGGTCGTGCATCGTGCCTCCTGGGGTCGTCTCGACGGGTTCGGTCGAGGGGTGACTTTCGGGTCGCACCAAAAGCTAATCTGCATCCGTGGAAACAGATAATATCATGCATGGGTGAAATGCTTGGTGCAAAACCGATCTCATGGGCGCGCTGGCATCGTTCGTTTCGCGTGCACTTCAGGTGTGAAAGGGGAGCGGATACTCGCTGGCGCAGGCGGAGTTTCCATGAGTCCGTTCAGAATCTGTCTCGGCCTACGGCAGTGTGTACCTACCGTCATTGTTGTGGGTTGCGCGACTCCGACGGGTTGAAGGCATCTGAAGCGGCACGGTGGTGTAGATCCGTCACTGTCTCGATCTGCTTCGAAACCAGGGCATTGAGTTCGCGATGTTGTTCTTCGGTCTCGCCCGCGGGTATGTCGCGGAGCACTTCCCACATGGCGCTTTTGCCGCACAGGGCAGTTCGCATGACCTCGAGGGCGGCAAGTCGCACGAGACGGCGTTGCCACAGCGCGTCGATGTGAACGAGTTTTCTCAGTCGGTTCAGCCCTGCATCGATCTGCGGATAGCGGGGTAGCGAAATTTCCTGCGTGTCTTCGATTAGTTGCAGTAACTGCCCGATTTCGTATTCCAACTCACTCGGAAGGGAGTCCAGGCGCCCCTCGGCCCACGATCCGTAGGAATCGGCGAGAGATCTGGCGAGTTGCAGGCCGAGCATTGCGCCGCCGAGGTGTGTAACCAAGTACACGGTGGCGGTGTGTTCCTCGGACGATCGAGATCGGTTGCCGATCATGTCACTCTCCCAAGCGTGGCGCAATGGATTTTGAAATGGGCGTTCTTCTGCTCGTTCGCCTTCGTTGCGACTCTCCGTGCAGGGCAACGTCGCCCTGATCTGTCGGGCGCCGACGGGTGTGCGCGTCAGCATTGGCTGATGTGGGTTACCCATATTATTCATTCTCGATCAAGCCGTATGAAGCAAGGATATGGACTTCCGTGCGCTTGTCCTGTTCTTCGGCGCGGCAGCAGTCGGACGACTCTCGTTTCGAAGTCGCCGGGAGGTACGGTGAGCGCGGCCACTGTCCGGACCGATGGCACGCCGGTGCGGGGGTCTTCAACATTATCGTGAGGATCCTGTAGCGATGCGGAGGTGCTTGCTCGAACTTTCCGGAAACGTCGCAAGTGATTCGCGACTATGTCGCTATCATATTGTAGTGCAGTAACTTTCGCGCCCTGTGTCGGTGATACGCCCTGTGTCGGTGATACGCTCCGGTGGCTGGAAATGCCGCACTGGGTCGGTTTGCGAGGTGGGTCGATATTGAACATAACGTCCGCCTACTGCGCGACCAGTCAGGCCGAGCAGCGTTATGTGTCGAACGAATTTCACGCCTGGCAAACAGCGAGCAGTTCGCATGAAGGGTCCAGGTAATCTCACTGCTGATCAACATAATTGAGTGACCGAGGGCCCAGAGCGGTTCACTGCTGGGTAATCAGCAAGTCCTACGGTGTTGACGCGCAGCAGAATGCAGCGTTGACTAGGCATTACGCCATGGCCGGGAGGCCGTCATGCTCATCGTCTTCGGACTGGTCGTCCTTGTTTGCGCGGCGACGACTGCAGTCGCGCGCCCGTTGAGCAACTGCAGTCATGCATATCCGATAGCCGGCAACTTCGGAGTCTGCGGTTCGACGTCGATGGCCAGGGACGATCCAGGGGAAGGCGACTGGGCAAGACCGTTCGGCCGCCGATCACCGTAGAGAAAGAAACGCCATGAGCATCATGAAGAAGATCCGACACAAGGCCGAAACTGCCGGGGGCGCTGCAAAGAAGACTGCCGGCAAGGGCTTGGGAAACGAAAGGATGGAAGCCGAGGGAAGCGCAGACCAGGCCAAGGGTCAGGCCAAACAAGCCGGCGACAAGCTCAAGGAGACGGGGCAGAAGGTCAAGCACGTATTCAAACACTGACTTCGTCCCGCACCGCTGCGAGATGCCTGTGCACGCGAGAGTAGGCGAGAAATATGAGTGCACAACAGAATACGAGCGGCCGGGCCGCCCCCGCCGCGACTCGACGTACAGGCACGGCACACAACAGTAGAGTCGGTGGCAGTGCCAGACGTGGTGCGTCCGCCACGTCGCGTTCGGCGCGGACGTCGAAGGCTTCAACAAGGTTGGGGTGGGGATCCGCGCAAGCTCTGGCGGCGCGGCTGGCAACTGCGGAGTCGACCACTGCCGCATCTCGTCGCGGGTTACCGCGGCGCGGGGAGCCGACACGACGATCAAAGCCTCGGCAATCACAGCAAAGGCAATCACAGCAAAAGCAATCAGAGCAAAAGCAAAATAGTGCCACGGTTGCGCCCGAAGGCGCCTCGACCGGTACCGCCGGCGGTCCGGTGTGGCGATCGGTCGAAGCCGCTGTCGAGTGGTTGAAAGCCCACAATCACCTTGCGGACTCGGTGCGGGATCGCATTGGAGCCGTGAAAAGCAAATTTCAGGAGAGGATGAAGACACTTGTCGAGGACGCCACACCGCACGGGCCGGGTGTGACGGCGGGACTCGCGGGCGCTCGGGCAGTTCTGACGGGTAAGAATCCCGCCTGGCCCGCGGTCAAAGGTCTGGTGTCGGGGATGAGCGGAAAAACGAAAGTCACGCTCATTCTCCTTCTTGTCCTCGCACTCCTGCTCGGGCCGGTGCTGCTGGTTGTCCTCGTGCTGGCCCTCATTGGTGCGGGGGTGGTTGCAGCGGTGCGGGCCGCAGCGAAATAACCTTGGTTCTGCGAAAGCTGTTGAGCAACAATTATTTCAGGTGATCCCCGGCATCTTCGACCACGATCGAATCTCAGGAAGAAAACGAGAAGTAGCCAGGGGCCGAATCAGCTGTTCGGCTGATGATTGAGCCCGCCGCGGGCGGGGTAGTCGAAATGCGCACCCTTACCGCACACGGTTGTGCGGCCCAGCTCCGAGGACCGTCCTGCGACACATTGCCGACGTTTGGCAAGAGGTGCGCTATGACTACTCGGCGAAGGGGTTCGACAATGAAAGCAAAAGGTCAAGTGGCATTGGCAGTGGGCGCTGGATACATGCTGGGCCGCACTCGCAGAATGAAGATGGCGTTGATGCTCGCGGCCGCCGGCGCGACCGGCCGGTTTCCCGGCGGACCGCGTGATTTGCTGGAACGCGGCACGAAGATGCTGGCAAAATCGCCGGAGGCCGCCAAGATCGGCGATGTAGTCAGGGAAGAATTGGTCAGCGCAGCGAAGGCCGCGGCAGTCACCGCTGCCAGCCAACGCATCGACTCCCTGAGTAACCGGTTGTTGGCGGGCGGACACGCTGTCTCAGGAACGGTCAGTGATGTTTCCGACTCTGTGGGTGACGTTGCCGGAGTCCGACGGCTCGGTCGCAAGAAAAGTGCTCGTTCGCGCGACGATGAGCGCGACGAGGAGGAAGTCGGTGCCGACGAAGAAGTGGGCGACGACGAGGCACCCGCGAAAGAGGCGGCCGAGGAGGAGTCGACTCCACGCAAGCGTGCGGCGTCGCGGCGCCGCACCACTAGCACCGCGCGGAAAACCAAAGATGACATGGGCGACGAGGACGAAGAGCCGCCCGAACGCAGCCACCGAACACGAGCCAAAGCCGCAACGGACTCCGCGCCCGTTCGTCGAGCACGGAGATGATGACGATGACAAACGCCGCGAACAAACTACAAGAAGCCATACCGGGTGACGGGCACGGCGCGTCGAGCGTGTTGCAGGACTCGATCCAAAAGCTACTCGGCGCGGTGGCTGAACGAGCCTTGTCATCGGTCTCGGACACGGTGTCGAACACCTCCGAAAGACTTAACGACTACGCCGAGGGCGGTGGCGGTGGGCTGCTCGCCGCTGTCACCGGTTCGGAGAAATCGGATGAGGGCGAGTCGCCCCTCAAGTCCGCCGTGAGCGGAGGCTGGGAGGGCGCCAAGCAGATGGTCAAGGACCGGGCCTCCGACGTCAAAGACGCTGTCACCGGCGGAAGTGACGGTGGCGGTAAGAGCGGCGGTAAGGGCAAGAAGCTCAAGTTGACCAACATCGTCGAATCGATCGATGTCGGGGTCCCTGTCCAATTGGTCTACAACCAGTGGACTCAGTTCGCCGACTTCCCGTCGTTCATGAAGAAAGTCGAACGAGTGGAGCAGGAATCGGACGAGAAACTCGAGTGGAAAGCCCAGGTCTTCCTGTCGCACCGAACGTGGGAATCGACGATTGTCGAACAGATTCCCGACGAGCGGATCGTGTGGCGTTCGAAAGGGGCGAAAGGTTACGTCGACGGTGCGGTGACGTTCCACGAGGTAACGCCGGATCTGACTCGTATCCTGGTGATCCTCGAGTATCAACCCAAAGGTTTCTTCGAAAAGACGGGAAACCTGTGGCGAGCGCCTGGACGCCGAGCACGATTGGAACTCAAACACTTTCAACGTCATGTCATGACCCAGACTCTTCTTCATCCCGACGAGATCGAGGGATGGCGCGGGGAGATTCGGGACGGTCAGGTGGTCGAGCCCGAGGAGGACGAAACGGAGGAGGAAGCGCAACTCGACGAGGGCGAGGAGCCCGAAGAGACTGACGAGGAGGAAGAGCCCGAAGAGACGGACGAGGACGAGGAGCTGGAGGAGACCGACGAGGAGGAAGAACCTGAGGACGAGGAGCCCGAGGAGCCCGAGGAGGAGGTATCGCCTGCACCGAAACGCCGAGGTCGCCCTCGCAAGACTGCGTCCGCGAGTGAGGAGAAGGCGCCTGTACGTAGGGGCCGCCCTCGCAAGGCTGCGGCAGCAAAGTCCGCGGGCTCGAGGCAAGGAGCGCGGCGATGACTGCAATACAACCTGCGGGCGGCGGCGGTGGCGCAGTCGGCGGCGGTCCGAGCTCCAGTAGCCTCGCCGATGTCATCGACACCATCCTCGACAAGGGACTGGTCATCGACGCCTACGTGCGTGTCTCACTGGTCGGTATCGAACTGCTGACCATCGATGCACGCGTCGTCGTCGCCAGTGTCGATACCTACCTGCGGTTCGCGGAGGCGGTGAATCGGCTCGAGATCGGAGACGAGCCCAAGGGGCTCACGGATCTGGTCGGAGATGTCACCGAGAGCGGGGCCAAATCGAAGACCAAGGGGGCACTGGAGGCTGCCGGTGAAAAGCTCGGTGGGATCCTCGGCGGTGGCGAGGAAGAGCCTGAGCGCGAACGAGTTTCACGCAAGTCGACTCGAGGTGACCGATGATGTCTACGTCGAAAACGTCTACGTCTAATCAAGCTGACGAGGCGCGTGGGGAACCTCGAACCAGTGGTATCTACGTGTACGGCATTGTGCCTGCGGATGTGGAGACGGGCGAGGACGCGGTCGGCGTATGTGATGAGGCGGTCAGCGTCGTCACACACGGCGACATTGCCGCGCTGGTCAGTGAAATCTCGGTAGACAGACAACTCGGTAAGCCGGAGGATCTGCAAGCTCACGCGCACTTGCTGGATGGAACCGCCAAGGTGGCGCCCGTTCTCCCATTGCGGTTCGGGGCGGTTCTCACCGACGAGGAGGCAGTGAAGGACGAATTACTTACTGCACACGCCGACGAGTTCGCCGCAGCATTGGGAGAATTGGAAGGACGCGCACAGTACGTCGTGAAGGGACGGTACGTCGAAAAAGCAATCCTGCGGGAAGTAATCGAAGAAAACGAACAGGCAAGCGAGCTGCGTGACACGATCCGAGATCAACCCGAAGACGCCACCCGTGACGCGAGGATGGCCCTGGGCGAGATCATCAGCAACGCCATCGTCGCCAAGCGAGACGAAGACACTCGCACAGTGGTCGATGCGCTCACGCCGTTGGCTGATTTTCTCAATGTCCGGGAACCCACGCACGAGGAGGATGCCGCGCAAGTGTCGGTTCTCATCGAAGTCGCCAGGCAAGACGAACTCGAGAACAGAGTCGACGAGTTGGCGCAGCAATGGGAAGGCCGGGTCGAGATGCGAGTACTCGGACCGCTCGCTGCTTACGATTTTGTGGTGACACGGAAACCGGAGGGCTGACCGATGGGCGTGCTCTCCTTCATCGTCACATTGCCACTTGCTCCGGTACGAGGGGTGATCTCGCTAGCCGAGTTGATTCAGCAACAGGTCGAGGACGAATTGCACAACCCCGCCAGCGCACGTCGCGCGCTGGAGGAGCTGGAGGAGGCCAGGGCCGCGGGTGAGATCACCGAGCAAGAGGAACAACAAGCTCAGCAGGTCATCCTCGACGACATGGCCGCAACGGAACAGACGATCACCCCGGAGAAGGAGTGATCCACCATGGCGGACGAGGAACCGCCGGCCCTCCCGGCACATGACGTCGCGGAACTCGCGTTGCGCGACATCACACAGCTGACCGGTAAGCAACCGTTGGGTGCTACGTCGGTGATGCCAACCGACGAAGGCTGGACGGTGGAAGTCGAGGTGGTCGAGGATCGTCGCGTCCCGTCGTCGACGGACATGCTCGCACTGTATGAGGTGGTGTTGGATATGGACGGAGAATTGTTGTCCTATCGCAGAACTCGCCGCTATACCCGCGGTGCCGGTGACGGTGTGGGCGGACGCTCATGACCATTGCCGGCGGTTCGGGCAACCTGCCGCAAGTCTCGGGCGGCGGCGTAGGTGGTGGACGTCAGTCGACCAACCTCGGCGACATTCTCGAACGGGTGCTCGACAAGGGGCTGGTGATCGCCGGGGACATTCAGGTAAACCTGCTCGACATCGAACTGCTGACGATCAAGGTGCGACTCGTGATCGCCTCGCTGGAAACGGCGAAGGAGGTGGGCATCGATTGGTGGGAGCACGATCCCTGGCTGACCGGAAAGAACAACAGCGTCGAACTGGAGAACACACGTCTGCGGGAACGGATCGCCGAACTCGAGGCCGACAGGTCAGTGGACCCAGCACTTACCTCGGACGAGCCGATCGAGGTGGAGACGCGGCACTGGGACGAAGACGATGACAGGAAATGAAGGCGTGTGGCTCTACGCCATCACGTCAGAGAGTATCGACGTCCGGTCCCTTGCCTCAGTCGTTGGTGTGGCGGGTGAGGTTGTCCGGGTGGTGCAATCGGCCGGCCTGGCAGCAATAGTGGGCTCGGTTGATCTCGACGAATTCGGTGAGGGTCCACTACGACGCCATCTCGAGGACCTCGACTGGCTGGCAGCAACTGCGCGAGCCCACGAACGCGTCGTGTCTGCCGTACTGCGCTGCGGTCCTACGATTCCGCTGAGGCTGGCCACCCTGTATCTCGACGACGACCGAATTCGCAGTCTGCTCGAGGTCGAGCATGAAAAGTTGCGCGCCGCATTACGTTCCGTGTCCGGACGAAGCGAATGGGGCGTCAAAGGATACGGCGACGCGCGCGCGCTGGCCCAAACATCGCCCCAGAAACAAGCCGAGCCCGGTGCAAGTGGAAAGGGAACAGCCTATCTGCTTCGACGCCGGGCAGAGTTGACTGCGCAACAAGATGTCGAACGCCGCGCAGCGGCCGAGGCAGACGACATACACGCTGCCCTCCTCGAACGAGCCGTCGACGGCCTCCGGCGGCCTGTCACCGATCCGGTCCTGTCCGGAAAACGCGCCTGGATGATTTTCAACGGCACCTACCTCGTGGACGACGATCGAGTCGACGACTTCACAACCTTCGTTGCGGCGCTCGACGCCGAACGTGACGGCGTCACAGTGGAACTGACCGGACCGTGGCCTCCGTACTCATTTGCCGGGATCGACATGGTGACTCGATGAGCGAGATCGTCCCGGCCGACGACACACGCCGTATCGCTCTCGTAGACCTGCTCGACAGAGTGCTCGGCGGGGGAGTTGTCATTACCGGCGAGATAACTCTCTCACTGGCCGACGTCGACATGGTGCGGATCTCGCTGAGAACCTTGATTGCCTCGGTCAGCGCGCTTGTTCCTGATCCAATCGAAGAGGACATCACCGATGACTGAACCGGGAACCTTCGACTCGGATGCGAACTCAGACCTCGGTCGCCGTGTTCTACCGCAGCGGATCGACGCAGACCCCGAATCAGTCGAACGTGGCTTGGTCACCCTGGTTCTCACGCTCGTCGAACTACTGCGTCAACTCATGGAGCGCCAGGCGTTGCGCCGCGTCGAGCACGGAGATCTGAGCGACGAGCAGATCGAGCGCATCGGCACGACTTTGATGTTACTCGAGGATCGAATGGCCGAGCTGCGGGATCATTTCGGTCTTACACCCGAGGATCTCAACATCGACCTCGGCCCGCTGGGACCGCTGCTGTCCAACGACTGACAGGTTGCGGTGGGGGCCCTGCTTCAGCGGTGAAGGTTGCCTACCGGTGGGGCTTCAGTTGAATCTTGACTGCGCCTTCCTGCTTTTTCTGAAAGATCTCGTACGCGTGCGGTGCTTGTTCCAATGGCAGTTGGTGGGTGGCGAATGTGTCGACTCCGAGTGGGTCCTCGTCTGTCAGGAGTGGCATGATGTCGTTGACCCACTTCTTGACGTTAGCTTGGCCCATTCGAAGCTGAATTTGCTTGTCGAACAATGTCATCAGAGGAAGTGGGTCGATCTTTCCGCCGTAGACACCGATTATCGAGATCGTTCCGCCACGTCGGACGATGTCAATTGCCGAATACAACGCGCCTAATCGGTCGAGACCAGCGGTGCGCATTGCCGGTGCGGCAATCGCGTCGGGAAGCAGTCCGATGAATTGCTGCGCGAGCTTGGCGATCGGCGATCCGTGAGCCTCCATGCCGACAGCGTCGATCACGGAATCCGTTCCGCGGCCGTCGGAGTGACTGCGTACGGCGTCGCCGATCTTGTCGCCGTAGTCGTCGAGGTTGAGCGTTTCGATGCCGCGCTTTTCCAGGCGTGCGAGGCGTTCAGGTACCCGGTCGATGCCGATAACATGAAATCCTTTGTGCTGCGCGATGCGAGCGGCCATGTCTCCGATCGGTCCGAGTCCGAGGATCGTCACGGAACCACCGGCTGGGATGCCGGCATATTCGACTGCCTGCCAGGCTGTGGGTAATACGTCGGACAGGTAGACAAAGCGTGAATCATCGGGACCGTCAGGCACTTTGATGTGAGTGAATTGTGCCTGTGGGACGCGAAGATATTCAGCTTGTCCGCCTGGCACCGAGCCGTAAAGTTCGGAGAATCCGAACAAAGCCGCGCCGGTGCCCTGGTCGCGGACCTGCGTCGTTTCGCACTGTGTGTACAAACTGCAGTTGCACATGAAGCAGTTGCCGCACGAAATTTGGAAGGGGATGACGACACGATCACCGACTTCGAGACCAGTGACGTCGGAACCGATTTCTTCGACGATCCCAATGGGTTCGTGACCGAGGATGTCTCCAGGGTTCATGAACGCTCCCAGGGTCTCGTACAGGTGTAGGTCGGATCCGCAGATGTTGGTCGTGGTGACTTTGATGATTGCATCGGTGGGTTCGACGATGGTGGGGTCGGGAACCGTTTCGACGCTGATCTTTCGTTTGCCTTGCCATGTCACTGCGCGCACGTTGATCGACCTCTCTCGCAGAAATATTGTCGCAGTTCGCCTGCCCGAAAGTACTGAAATGCAAACACAATCGGCGGTGCTGCATCGTCTGGCTGGTCGCCGAATTGAAGTGGCTGCGAGATCAACGTTTGCGGCGCCTATCTGAGGGTATGCCGATAATGCCGGGTCTTCTGAGGCTCGTGCACTAGGAGTCCGACATGATTGTTCTTGGAATCATCTTGCTGATCGTTGGGTTCGTGTTCGGAATTCCGATCCTGTGGACAATCGGGATCGTGGTACTGGTGATCGGACTGATCTTGATGTTGCTCGGGTCGACTGGTCGCGCGGTAGGTGGTCGGCGACACTACTATTGACGGCGTTGCCTCGCGGTTCCCTGATACCCGCCCTCCGGGAGGTGCGTCGCGAGAAGTTCGTCGTCATCGGTATAGCGTTCCACTGTGATGCCCTGGCTGACACCGAGGTTCGCTTGGATTGCGGCACCGATGGCTTCGTTGTCCGACTCGAATAATTCATCGGTGGCGGAACCGTCCGGCATGGTTATTCTGTAACGATCCATCTCACCACCTTTCACTTGCTCGAGGAATTAAACAACCCCGCATAAGTCGTTGATTCCGCCCGGCGACAATCGCCGCAGTCGGTATCCGGCCGGCGTGTCGTCAGTGCACAGATGTTTGCCAGATCGCGCTTCGGGTAGTGCCTTGGAAGTACGTATTGCAACGTACGTAGCGCAACGACACTGGAGGATTCACGTGCCAGACGACAAGAGTGGTCCCAGCGAAGGCGTCAAGGGCGTCGTCGAAGGCGTCAAAGGCGAGGCGAAGGAAGCTGTAGGTGCAGTTACCGGCAACGACAGCTTGTCTCGGGAAGGTCGAGCCCAGCAGGACAAGGCGGAGAGTCAGCGGGAAGTCGCCGAGAAAGAAGCAGCAGCCGAGAAGGCTCGCGCAGAAGCGGCCGCGGATGAAGCGCGCCAACGGGCCGAGCAGTAACCGAGTCTCACTCGTCACCCTCGGCTCAGGGCGTACCTGAGTCGAGGGTTTCCGGGGCTTGACCTGCCTATCTGATACAGCACAACGTGATTCGTGTATTCATTCTGCAATCAAGAGGAGTTGTTTCATGCCTTCACCTGAATCCGTCCCAGGCGCACCGGCTCCGCAGGCGCCGGACCTGCACGAGCCTGTCAAGCCGCGCCAACCGCTGCCTCCGAAAGATGACCAGAGACAGCCCGAGGTGCGCACTGTTGCGGGCGCCGAGGAGAAGGTGAAGGGCAACGGCCGCGGGCAGCGGGGTGAATATCTCACTACCGCAACGGGGACCCGTCTCTACGAGACCGACCACTCACTCACCGCCGGTGAGCGGGGGCCGACACTCCTTCAAGACCACCATCTTCGCGAAAAGATCACCCATTTCGATCACGAGAGAATCCCCGAGAGGGTTGTGCATGCGCGTGGTGCCGCTGCGCACGGAACGTTCCTGGCTGATGGGGCCGCCGAAAGTATTTGCAAAGCAGCCATGTTCGCGTCGGGCGCGAGGACCCCGGTATTCGTGCGATTCTCGACGGTGCTGGGTTCTCGAGGTTCGGCAGATACCGTGCGGGACACACGCGGCTTTGCCACCAAGTTCTACACCGACGAAGGTGTTTTCGATCTGGTAGGCAACAACATTCCGGTCTTCTTCATTCAAGACGGAATCAAATTTCCCGACATCATTCACGCCGCGAAGCCGCACCCGGACCGGGAGATCCCGCAAGCGCAGAGCGCGCACGACACATTCTGGGATTTCGTTTCCCTTCACACCGAGGCGACCGCTCACACGTTGTGGAACATGTCCGATCGAGGCATTCCCCGCTCGTATCGCATGATGGAGGGCTTCGGCATCCACACGTTCCGACTCGTGAACCCCGACGGTGAAACAAATTTGGTCAAGTTCCATTGGAAGCCGGCGGCAGGCGTTCACTCGCTGGTGTGGGAGGAAGCCCAGATAGCTGGTGGGATAGATCCGGACTTTCATCGCCGCGACCTCGCTGATGCCATCGAAGCGGGCGCGTACCCGTCCTGGGATCTTGGCGTGCAGGTGTTTCCGGATACCGAAGACGAAATGTTCGAAGGCATCGATCTGCTGGACCCCACCAAGATCGTTCCGGAGGAGATCGCGCCGGTTCAGATCGTCGGGACGATGACTCTCGACGCAAACCCCACCAATTTCTTCGCCGAGACCGAACAAGTTGCATTCCATCCCGGTCACTTGGTGCCAGGTATCGACATCACCAACGATCCACTGCTGCAGGCACGTTTGTTCTCGTATCTCGATACTCAGATCACACGTCTCGGCGGCCCCAACTTCGATCAGATCCCGATCAACCGCCCTCATGCACCCGTCAACGACATGCTCCGCGACGGCTTCCACCAGGACGGAGTCCATACCGGGGTAGCGCCGTACCGTCCCAACTCACTCGACGGTGGTTGCCCGTTCCTGGCCACCGCGGACAGCGCCGCTTACATCGAAGTGCCAGAAGAAGTTTCAGGTCGGAAGGTGCG
This sequence comes from Rhodococcus sp. NPDC056743, assembly GCF_042790355.1. Lineage (NCBI taxonomy): Bacteria > Bacillati > Actinomycetota > Actinomycetes > Mycobacteriales > Nocardiaceae > Rhodococcus > Rhodococcus sp. NPDC056743. The sequence continues at coordinate 302,391 of NZ_JBHTZI010000001.1, forward strand.
TCAGGCGCCGGCAACGTTCGATGATCACTTCTCGCAGGCGCGTCTGTTCTTCCGAAGTCTGTCTCCGATCGAGCAGGAACACGTCGCAGGGGCATATACCTTCGAATTGGGGAAGTGCTACGAGGAGAACATCAAGATTCGGAATCTGGGGATCTTGGCGAACATCGATCCAGCGCTCGCCGAGACGGTGGCGCGTGGGCTCGGGCTCGAGGCCCCCGAACCTTCAGAGCCACTGGAGGATTCGGAGCCGAGCCCAGCGCTCTCGCAAGTGGGCGCGGAATGGCCCGTCGACGGCAGGATCATCGCGCTCGCAGTCGACGAGAATTCCGATCTGGATACCGTCGCTGCTGTGCGCGAGAAAATCGTCGACGCCGGTATGGTGCCGCTCGTTCTCGGACCGCACGGAGGGATGATCGGAGAGGGGGACAACGCGGTGACCGTGCAGAGGACGTACCTCACGGCTCGTTCGATCGAGTTCGACGCAATCTTGTTGAGCGGTGACGTGTCCAGGATCGATGAAGGCAAGTTGGATCCTCGTGTCGACACGCTTCTCAACGAAATGTACCGACACTGCAAGGCGATCGGTGGTTGGGGTGAGAGTACAGGTGTGCTTGCTGCCGCGGGTATCGATGAGACTGCGCCGGGCGTCGCCGTTGATGCGGATGCAGAAGCGGTTCTTGCCGCAGTCGCCCAACTCTTGAAGACGCACCGGGTGTGGGAGCGCTTCGCGATGCCACCGCCAGCCTGACAGTCGATGATCTGCTAGCGAATGGAGGCCGAACGCGATCTGCTGGATTTACGATCTCGCCGCAGACGACCGAAAGGACAACCGATGCATGATGACCCGCGACCCGAAATGCTGACCGATCAGGATCTCGATGAGTTATGCAGGCAGTTGGCCGCAGTGGTCACAGAGCGCGGTCTGACAGTTGCGACGGCGGAATCATTGACCGCCGGCAACATCGCTGCGCACCTCGGAAAGGCGCCAGACGCCGGATCGTGGTTCAGCGGGGGAGTCGTTGCCTACAGTCGAGTAGTCAAGCATTCGCTGCTTCATGTTCCTGACGGACCCGTTGTCTGTGAGGAGGCTGCGCGCGTCATGGCCCACAGCGCAGCTACGTTGATGGGCGCGACGCTGGCGATTTCTGTCACCGGCGAAGCGGGCCCGGACCCCCAGGAGAACGAACCGCCCGGAACCGTGTGGTTCGGAGTCGTCGACCACGGCACATGCGAAACCGAAAAGCGGGTCTTCTCCGGCGCACCTGAAGCCGTTGTCTGCGCCACGGTCGAGCACGCGATACGTGTCCTTCTGCGCCATGCAGCAGCAATCACGACTACATGAGTTGGTTACGATAACCGTTCGTCGGGTGGGGCGACTAACGGACTCACGTGTCTCTATTTGGTGCCAGGTTCGCCGGACCTGGCCGGCAAGGGTCAGAGATTGACCCAGCGGCATCGATCTGTGCTGCTGGGCTCAGATCTTAGTGGTTCACGATGCGAGCACGGCCCGCTGGTCGGCGGTCAGTCGACGCAGCGTTCCGGCCTCCGGGTCGGCAAACGCGAGCTGGGTGGTGGCGGTGACTGCAGGTCTCGAGTCCGGTGCGGCGTGTGCGGAGCGGACCTCGTAGCGGATGGTGACGTCGACTGCGCGGAGCTTCTCGATCCACATGGTGATCGCGAGTGGGCTGTCAGAGTGTTTCAGCGGGGTGCGGTATCGGAGTTCGGCGCCGGCAACGACGGATGGCTCGAAGATATTTGTGATTTCGGGGCCGGCGGAGTACAGCCAGTCGACGCGGGCTTCTTCGAGGAGCGTCAGCATGCGGGCGTGGTTGACGTGTTTGAAGATGTCCATGTCAGACCACCGGACGATGACATGCGAAGTATAGGTGCGGGCGGCGGTGTCGGTCATCGGTGCCAATCTCCTCGGGTGGTGGTGGTGGTGGTGGTGGTGGTCGTCATTGTCGCAGGGCGGTGTGGGAATTTTCGCGACCCTTGTCGATTTAAGTAGAGGGACGGGCCACGAAAGTTGTTTCAGGTGCTTGTTCATGCGCCTTTACTTGCGTTGATGGGTCTTCTGTATGTCGTTGTCTTACATCGGATCCGCCGCGGTTTCGGACTGACTCGTGTGCGGCGATGTTTCGTTGATGCAGGTTCACCTTTTGCGGGTGAATCGAACAGTCGCGAACGCCCGTAGCGTCGATGAAACTCACCGATTTGTGTGCTCACCAGAGATGGAGCTGTAAATGTCAGGTAGCGACGCGTGCAGCAGTCCGAAGATGACGGTGGATTACGCCCGAACAGTGGGCAACAACGCTTACCTGTGGGGGTGGCCGATGGTGAACATGCACAACCGGCGGACCTTGATGGAGAAACTCCCCGAACCGGGTCTGCTCGCTGGCATCGTGCCCGCCGGCCCACCCGGCACAATCGGAATGCTGCACAACTACATTCGCCCGGAGGAGCGCGTAGTGGCGTGCCCGAACCAGGACGTCGTCTATGGGTTTGGTGTTCTCGACGCCGAACGCGGACCCTCTGTCGTGCAGGTCCCCGATTTCGACGACCGCTTCTGGGTGTACCAGGTGGTTGATCAGCGCACAGACTCATTCGTCGAACTTGGAAAAATGTACGGGACAGCGCCGGGTTTCTACCTGCTCGCACACACCTCATGGGACGGGGACGTTCCCGAAGGCATCACCGACGTGTTCCGTTACGACACCCGCAACGGTGTGGTGATCCCGCGGGTGTTCATGGACGACACACCACATGATCGAGAAGCGATCGTGCCGCTCGTCAATCGCATCAGTGTCTATCCCCTTACCGAATTTGACGGGACCACCAAAATCAAGGACTGGACGGATGTCCCGACTTTCGGCGGAGGCAACTCCACCGAAGGTCAGAGCGAAACCCAGTGGGTCGATCCCGAAACCTACTTCGAGGTCTTCGGTGACGTACTCGACGAAGTGCCCCCGCTTCCCGGCGAGGAAGCCCTCTACGACTGGTTTCGATCGGTACTCGCTGCAGCAGAAGGTGATCCCGCAATCGCGGACGCATTGCGGCAGTCGGCGATCGAGACGGATGTTGTCGTCCGAGATCTGTTCGAGTTTCGCAATATCGGGATCCCTGTCGCGCACAACTGGACCACGCAACGCAACGGCGCTGCATTCGGAACCGATTATCTTTCGCGGACCGCGATCGGTAAGTCGAATATCTTCGTCAACACGCCGAATGAAACTGCGTACTACTACCAGGATCTCGACGACATCGGAACACGGCTGCACGGGTCGAGCACCTACACAGTGCGGTTCCCGGCCGGCCAGTTGCCGCCGGTGAAAGGTTTCTGGTCACTGACCGTCTACAACAAACACCACTTCTTTCATCCCAACGACCTCGACCGCTACTCTCTTGGAACCAAGAACCAGACCCTCACCTACGGCGACGACGGATCGCTGACCTTGACCGTCGGCGGGGCCGCACCAACCGACCCGAAAGAACTCGCCAACTGGCTTCCGGCACCGGACGACGAATTCACTGTCTATCTCCGCGCGTATTGGCCGAATCAAGAAATCCTCGCCGGTAGGTGGGAGCCACCCGCTGTCACGAATGTGCTCTGACGTTGAGACCCGCAGGCTTGGTATCGAAAGTCTCTTCGCTGATCTGAAGAACAACCGGATAAGGGTGCACCGCGGCTTTTTCGTGGGTTCGGATTGAACCGCTACACCTACTCAGTTGGGTTAACCTTCGCGGCGTTGAATATTCTCATTCTCCGCGACTGGCCGGCCTGAGAGTCTGGCAAAATAGAATCCCGCAGATCCAGACCAATTGGGCAGGATGCGAAGGAACCGCGCCTGACGCGGTGCTCAGTTCAGCGTCCCGGTTCGGTATTCATCACCGGACGACCTCTACGGAAATGCTCAGGTCCGTGAGCTTCGGTCAGACCCCGCTATCGGGTTGCAATGATCATCGTTTCGTTTGTGGTCATGGTGGTCGGGATCTGCGTGGGGTCGTACAACTCGGTCTCGACGCCGATTGGGGCGTGTCAAGTCGAGCTTGACAAGTAATGTGTGTCAGAGCAACCTTGACAGCATGAATGGCATGAATGAACTGGTGGAGCGGGCCATGACCGTTGATGTCGGGGCTGCGGCGAGGGCGGCTCTGGATGCGGCGACCGTCGAAGTGTCGCGGCAGGTCGACGAGTTGATCGGGGCCGGGCCACTGCCGGGGACCCCGGAATGGGAGGTCGAGGAGCGCGAAGGGGCAGCGGCGAGCAGGCAGCTGGCGTGGTCGCTCGCGTCGCTGCGCGTCGAGCTTGCTGCGGGACTCGACCCGTTACCGACCGTGATCGGGCTCCGCCGGATCGGCGCCACCTGGGAGCTCATCGCGCGGGCGGCGGGCGTGTCCCGGCAGGCTGCACATGAGCGGTGGGGTCAGAAGGTGCTCGCCGTGCTGGACCGCTACGGCACCGGTGAACTAGGTGGTCCGGTTGCCGACGATGAGAGCGACCTGCGCTGATTCGGATTGCGGCGCTTCACTTCCGGGCGACGGTACAGATCGCGCGCCGCTTTCTGCGGGAACGCCGCCGTCACGAGTGTCGATGGTTTTGAGGTTTTGGTCGACGCAGCAGGCTACCTCGAGGGGCTTGGCCGTTTACGGACCCCGCTTCGAAGAAACGATGCGGAAAAATCCGTCGGCGCGTCTACTGGCGCGCGTGTGGCTTCAATGGAACGGTAGTAGCGATAGGAGGCCGCGACGGCGACGACAAGGACGAGCGTCGTCAGCGCGCTGCCTTCCACTCCGTAATTGCCTCCGGTCAGGACCGAGGACGCACCGGAATCTGAGCCGAAGGTGAAGATGGTGACATCGCGGGCACTGGCGTGACCGGATATTCCGAAGATGTTGCTCTGGGCCATGTTCCACGCCATGTGGAGCCCAGCAGCAAACCAGATCGACCCCTGCGCGAGGGACAGGAACGAGAACAGGAGACCGAACAGGAAGATGTTGATCAGGACGAGAGGATGGAAGTCGAGGTGGACGACAGCGAAGAGGACCGATGGCAAGATCACCGCGATCCACCCGTTCGTCAGCCTCAGCCCGTGCCATTGCAGCAGGTAGCCGCGGACAACGATTTCCTCGGTCGATGCCTGCACGATCCAGACCGGGATCAACGACAGCACGATCCACACGGCCGCCGACCCTGTGGTGACATGATCTTCCGTCGCGTTTGCGTCGTAGCCTGCAAACAGCACCATCAGCAACAGCGCGACCCCGAAGAGTACGAAGCCACCGACAAGACCGGTGACGAACCTTTGCACGCCCCGGCGGTCACGCAGGCCGACCGAGAAGACCGGCCGTCGCTCGTACAACACGACCCACAGGGCGAGCACCAGCAGTGTGAATCCATTGGTGATCACTTCGTTCCACTGCGCGGGTACACTTCCGTCTATCCCGTGACCGGTGATTGCTTCGGCAACCACCGCGCCGATGCTTTGGCCGCCGATGATCGCGACGAGCGCGACGATCCAGACGACAACGAGGTTGGGGCGCCTCCGCGCGGTAGCAGCTTCTTGTACCAGGGGCGAGGACACGACATTCATCTGCAGAATCTCCGATCGTGGCGACGGATCGCGCATCCGATATGCCCGATTCGAATCAGGTTATTGGATGAGTGCGGTCCGTGTGCTGCGACAGCATTTTGTTCCGATGGCTCCCGCGCGGCTCCTGGTTTGGAATAGTCCATGTTGTCGATGGTCACTCCACACCGAAACTCGTAGAACGGCGTTCAAGGAGCATATGCCCGACAAGATCAACCCGGGCTCGACTTTTCACGCGAAACAGTTAACCGACTCAATGAAATAGCTTCCTCGCGAAGGAAGTTGGAGCCGCCGACACGTGGTGTCGGCGGCTCCAACTTGATTCCGGTGTGCGGATATGGAGGTGTCGGTCAGGCTGCTGCGGTTGCAGGCTGCTTTTCGCTGATTCGGCCTCGGATGAAGAAGATGGCGGCGATACCGAAGACGATCAGCAGGATTGTGACGATGGTGGCGACGACTGTAGCGCCGCTGGCCCCAGCTATTGCGGTGTCGAGTCCACCGGTCGAGAGAATGGTGGTGGGATCGGTAATGCCGTGCAACACGATTGCCGCCCAGATCGTGCCCGTCACACGCATCGTCAGGTACATGCACATGCCGAATCCGAAGGTGTAGACGATGGTGGCCAGGACAGTGGATGCTTCCATCCCGGAGATGAGGTTGACCGTGTGCATGAGCGCAAACAGTAGGGAGGAGATGACTGCGACGAAGCGTTCGCTGCGGCCGGCGTCGCGCAGCAATTTCACCGCGAGGCCTCGGGTGATGAGCTCTTCGGCGAGGCCGACACATACGCCGAGTGCTAGCAAGGCAACGATTTCACCGCCGGTCCATGCGCTCCAGTCGGTTCCGGTCAGGTGCGCGACGATAGCGGCGACTACGAGAATCGGGCCGATCCGCATCCATCGGTGTCCACGGATAGGTTGGGGGCCGAAGATGCTGCGCAGCCAGCCCACCTTGGCCGTGAATATCAGCAGTGCGATGGCACCGATCGCGATGGGCAGGACGACACCGAACAGGATGCTGGCGGCGGTCGCGACGACGTTGTCTGTGTCGATCTCATCGGCGAATACACGTGCGAGCAGCTGTCCGACGGCAAGGTAGAAGGCCAAGTAGATGACGATCAGCAGGAGTGGTTTCCAGACAGCTGGACGGTCCCAGAAACCGGGCTTTTCGTGCATTGCGGTAGTCATTGTCAGATCGTAAAGGTTTCGGAGGGAATCGCTCGGTGACGGCGAGATTCTTGCAGATGGAAAGTTGCAGACCGTCCCAGAATGTTGACCGTCATCTGCAAATGCCATGACAATCTGCAAATGTCATGACAATCTGCACCGAGAGCAAACGCTCATAGAATTACAACGCTGCCGGCGAACTCGGCCGCCGCGGAGGCAGATCGCTCACTGATAACATCGGCGCGTAGGCCCGAATCCCGAAGTGCGCCAGCGTGTTATGCGCAAAGATTACTTTGGCGCTCGGTGTCGAGGATCTCGTCGAGGCCGGCACAACTCTGCTGCCGATGTTTTCAGGTCGGAATGGCCTCTCAATCGCGGTTCCACGTGGCGCCGTGGGAGCGTCAGTGTGTGTCTGGCTCATCGTCGCAAGCCGTTGACGTGGTTTCCGGGATACGGATCATCCGGAACGAATTGAACACCCCGATGAGGCCGGCGAGGAGGGGAATGAGCAGTGCGACTTGAAGAGCGAGAGGTCGTGTGTCGGTGTTGATGCGGATGATCTCGCTCTGAATCTCCGGGGGCTGGTTGACGAGTAGTTGTTCGAGCTGGGTGTTGCTCATGACTTCGGCGTCGTCTTCGAGTACTTGCGCCACCTGCTGCTGCTCTGCCTGGGGGAGCACGGTGCTCGACCCAGCCATGGTGGTGAAAGTGATGGACAGCGTCGCCAACATGATGGCGCCCGCGAATGCCAACCCGAAGGACAATCCGAAGGACCCGGCCGCGGAATTGACTCCGGCAGCTTCGCTGATTCGCTGTTCCTCGATCGGGGCAAGTGTGTAGTTGTTGAGTTGAGAGACCAACAATCCCAACCCTGATCCCGCGATCAGCAGGGGGATTACCAGGCCCCAGCCGAACTCTGCCCGTGGCACGATCGGGATCAGCGCCACGATTCCGATAGTCAACAGTACGAATCCCCACCTGATGATTCTGCTCGGGCGCCGATCACCCGCCTTCTTCGCCGCAAGTAACGCCACCGCGAACATGCTCAGGGAGAGGGGTGCGAGGGACAAACCTGCCTGCATCGCGTTGTACTCGAGCACCATTTGCAGGTAAATCGGCAGCGCGATCATCGTGCCGCCCAGAGCGATCTGTTGCAGCATCTGTCCGGAGATTCCCAGCCGGAAGATCTTGGAGCGGAATAGTTCCGGATCCAGCAGGGTCGGTAGTCCTCGATGTTTGCGCCGCACCAGCCAGTACGCCAACACTGCCAGTGCAATCGCACCGACCGCCAGCAGCGCACCAACGGCTTCACCGCCTTCCTGCCAGACCAGGATTCCCAACACGATCCCGCCCATGCCCAGAACGGACAGGACCGCTCCCACCAGATCGATCCCTCGGGGGCCGGTGTACGGCACATCGCGAACCAGTTTGATGCCCGAGAGGACGACCGCGATGACGACGACCTCGAGCACGAAACCAACACGCCACGAGAGATAGGTGGTGATGAATCCTCCGAGTAGCGGTCCGACGGCGGCGGCAATCGCCGCTGCTGCGCCGACCAGGGCGTAGACCTTCTTCTGTTCTGCTCCTTCGAAGTTGCCGTGGATGAGGGATTGCATGGCGGGCAGCAGGAGGGAGGCGCCGATCCCACCGAGCACGGCCCAGAAGATGACGATCGCGGTCAAGGACTGCGCGAACGCCATTGCCGAGGCGCCGATTGCATAGCCGAGCAGGCCCAGTACATACGCGCGTTTGCGTCCGATGAGATCGCCGACCTTGCCGCCGATCAAAATGAATGCGGCGGATACCAGTGCTTCGAGTGCGATTGCTGCTTGGACACCGCTCACCGTCGTATCGAGGTCGCGCACCACGGAGGAGATCGAGACATTCATCAGTGATGTGTCGACGACGAGAACGAACATCGCCATCGCGAGCAGAAGGGCGAGCAGGCGTGGAGGACCGGCTGCCTGCTCGGCGGTACTGTCGATCGTCGGTTCTTCAGTCATGACGGATCTGCTGCCTCCGTAGTTACGACGCTTTCCCGGGAGTGTTCCACCTCGTGACGAGTCCAATCTGCGCTCGCTCGTGGATGCCTGCGATAGGAGAGCGAACCGGCGGAGCGTCGATCGGTCCGTAGCGTCACGTCCACCTCCCGGCCGCGCGTCCGTCCTGTTTCAAGGGCTCGGGACGGGAATGTGTTAGTAGTGGACGGGTTTCGAGCGCGATGTCCATCCCGTATCACGAGTTTCTCATGTGCGGTGCGCCCTATCTAGAGTTCGAGACTCTAGATTTAGCGCTGAGGTCGGCAGGTGGAAGGTGTGTGGCCGAACGCCTGCAAACGAACCAAAACCACCGACATCCGACTTCGACGAGAGCAGTCGTCTTCGAAGACGTTGGTCGCGGCGATGTCTGCTGGGTCGTTGTACCGGGTGTGGCCTGGCGCCGTCGGTCGCTCTCGGTGGTCAGTCGGTACCTGCAGGTTGATCATGCAGGTCGAGTACAAGGGCTTGGAGCCTGCACCTTTCGATTCGTCACTGGTCGGAATACTCTCCGACTGAATGTCGATCGGCGATCCGCGAGGTAATTCTTGGTCGAGGGCCGCAGGAGGTTGTCGAGCGATTTGGGGACCGAGCAGCGGGTATCCAGGCGACATGATCCGACGGGAGAGTCACTCGACCGATCCGTACGTGAGACCGTGAGGGGCGGCTATGTCCGAGAAAATACTGGTCCAGCAAAGTGTGGCAAAGGGAGCAACGATGGGCGGGGCGGTTCTTCTCGTCACCGTCGGCGTGCTCGAGTTCTTACAAGGGATATCGGCGATTGCGAAGGATGAGGTGTTCGTCGTCGGTCCCGAGTACGCCTACCAATTCGACCTCACCGTGTGGGGATGGATCCATCTTGTACTCGGTGTCGTCGTCGCGGTGGTCGGCGTCACGTTGTTCACGGGGTCGATCTGGTCCCGGGTGGGCGCTGTGGTGATCTGCGGTGTGTCGATCGTCGTCAATTTCCTGTGGTTGCCCTACTACCCGTGGTGGGCGACGACGATCATCGCGCTCAACGTGTTCGTAATCTGGGCGGTCACGACATGGAATCGCGAGATCATCTGAGCCGCAACGCCGGGTCCACCTCGGTTGGCCGTACCGAGGTCGAACAAAAAGTCGGCGGACTGCCCGCAATGCAGGCGCTCGGGAAGCGGATGCCCTGTTCAGCTTGACCACGACCGGGTCCAACGCGCTCGACCGGGTGTCTCGTTGGTGTTGTCTCACGCCAGATTCTGTTGTCCCGGTTCCGAGCAGTGTTCTCACTAGTTCGTAGATCTCTTGTCTCGCAGCGGCTGTAGATGCTGCGGCCACTCCGTCTCCGACGGGCTAGTTGAGAACGGGGTGAGTGAGTTCGTCGTTGCGATTTTCTATGTCGGCAATGCCGTCGTTGCGCGCCGGGACCGGAAGGATGAACTGGTGTCGCACATGATTACGCGCTCACGGCGTTGCGCGACGCAACGTCACCCAGGCTCCGGCGATGCACACGATGGCAAGGGCCAAGGGGAGTAATACCATCGGCACCACACGGGGAGTATCGACAAACCACGAACCGATCGCCGGCCACCAGCTAGCCCAGGTGATCAAGATCGCAGACAGGCCGAGCGTGCCGAACAGTCCGGGGAGGGAGGCAAGCAGACCGGTGCTCCGCCACCGCTGGTAGATCTCACCTGTCAGCATTGCGATCGAACTGGTGAGTAGAAGCGTTGCGAACAACGCAACGTCCCCCACCGAAGCTGGGTTCTTCAACCTAGAATGCGGTAATGCGTACTGCAGCAGTGGGAATTCTGCTTTTATTGGCCGTGACCGGATGTTCGGCCAGTGGTTCAAGTGGGGACGACCCCGCGAACGTTCAGCCAATACCGTCGACAAGTGTGCCTCGTGAGACGGAAGTCGAGTATCTGTCACCGACGTTGGTGCCAACTCCGGAATCGAACGTCGAGTTGACGGACAGCGCAGATCTGACAGATACACATCCGGTCTCGGTCACTTCCTACAGTCTTGTGGAGGGGGCGGGAGATCGCGTCGCCGTGCACTTCGTCTCTGGCACCCCTGAGTGTTTCGGTGCACACGCCACCGTTGACGAGACAACGTCCGACGTGACGGTGAGGGTGAGTGTCGGCACGCTTCCCGCTGCAGTTGGGATGGCCTGCACGATGGAGGTTGTTGATGCAACTCTCGATCTATCGCTCGACGCTCCGCTCGGAGACAGGACCGTCCGCAACGGCTGATCGAAAATGCGTAAGGAAATCACGGGACGTAATCCATGTGGTTTGTAGAAATGCGTATGGAGAACTCGACTACTCATCGGGTGGCAGGTGCGTCCAGCGACGATCAGCAGGACTCGAAGTAAGTCGCAGTCGACTGGCGTTGCGCATGGGGAACATAGATTTTCGGGGTCGTGGAATTTAGTGACACGAACAGAATTGAGGGCGTGGAGATCGCGGTCGAGACGTGCCACCCCCGGGCTTTCCGGAATTTGTTTGATTCCTTCAGGAATCCGGCCACCCTCGAATATTCATTGCAACATGCCTGGCTTACGAAGGCCGAGTCTGCTTCGGAACCAACAGAAATCGCGAGGCGGAAATTTCGGTCTGCACTCTGTCCTTGGGTCGGTGCTTGTTGGAGCAAACGCCATCCAGCCGCCGGCGTCCCTTGCGCCCAAGCCGGAACCGCCTAAATCGTTTGCATATGGTTTTTAGTCCCTTTACTGTCGTGGTGTGCATTTGTACTTTCTCTAAGACGGCTGAGTAAGGCCTTCCGCGCTTGTCGAGTCATCCGAGCTTGCGGCGGCCGCTCGTTATCGACCTCTGCGTGGGGTCGCCGTCTTCGGCGTACCTGTTTGCCTTTGGCAGCCGGTGTGCCTTTTCGAAGGATCCGAATGCTCACTTCTACGAACCCTCAATCCATGCGCCAACGCGCCCAACTGACCGCCTCCGACGTCTCCGTGATGCGCGGCGCGAACCCGGTCTTGAACCACGTCGACCTCACGGTCACTCCCACATCGCGTATCGCCATCGTGGGCGAGAACGGGCGAGGGAAATCCACCCTCCTCCACGTGCTCGACGGAACCCTCAGCCCTGACTCCGGCACAGTGCAACGCATCGGAACACTTGGTGTCGCGGAGCAGGAGATGCTGGCACACGACGATCGAACAGTCGGTCAAGCCGTCGCGGAGGCGATCGCCGAATCACTAGCGGCGCTGGAGTCACTCGACGCGGCCATGCTCGCGATATCCGACGGAACCACCGACGGCGCTCGGCGGTACTCGGCCGCATTGGAATACGCCGAAGTGTTGAACGCCTGGGATGCCGAGCGACGGGTGCACATCGCCCTCGAAGCGCTCGACGCGGAGACCGACCCGGAGCGGTCGCTCCGCAGCCTCTCGGTCGGACAGCGGTACCGCGTACGCCTGGCCTGCCTTCTGGGTGCAGATGACGATTTCCTGTTACTCGACGAGCCCACAAACCACCTCGACCGAAGCGGTCTCGAATTCCTGACAGCGCAACTCCGGGAGCGTAATGGAGGCGTCGTTGTCGTCACCCACGATCGCGCATTGCTCTCCGATATTGCGGAGACCATCGTGGACCTTGACCCCTCACCCGATGACCGGATCCGCCTGTACGGCAACGGCTACGCCGGTTACCGCGAGGGCCGCCTCGCCGAGCGCGCACTCTGGGAACAGGAGTACGACCGCCAACAAGCCGAGCATGCCCGACTGAAGGACAGTCTCAGCTCAGCGCAGAACCGTCTCCAATCTGGGTGGAGACCGGAGAAGGGGACGAACAAGCACGGTCGCGCGACGCGCGCGGGCGGGCTCGTGCAGAGCGTTCATCGCCGCCAGGAGCAGTTCGAAGCTCATGCGGTGATGGTTCCGGAACCACCCCAGCACTTTCGGTTCCCTGAACTCGCGGCGAAAGCCGGTCGGGTGTTGTTGACTGCGGATCGGGTCTGCGTGGACGACCGCTTGGACTGCCAGGATTCCCTTACGCTCTCTCACCGTGATCGCCTCGTCGTAACCGGACCCAACGGTGCCGGAAAGTCGACGCTGCTGAGCGTGCTCGCCGGTGAACTGAAACCGAGCGCGGGTTCCGTTCGGAGGGCGCCGGGCACCCGTCTCGGGTACCTCCGTCAGGAAACCGATCTGCCATTGAACATGCGGGCGAGTGAAGTCTATGCCGCTCACCTCGAGGTGCTCATTGCAGCGGGGACGCTCGAGGCGTCCGATGCAATCGGGCTCTCGTACCTCGGCCTCCTGCGTGCGCGTGAATCGAGCAAGCGGATCGGTGAACTGTCGATGGGACAGCAACGTCGTCTCGACCTCGCGATGGTACTTGCAGGCAAGCCGCATGTACTCCTTCTTGACGAGCCGACGAACCACCTCTCAGTTGCCCTCGTCGACGAACTCACCGAGGCAATGGCCGCAACCTACGTCGCGGTCGTTCTCTGCACCCACGATCGCCAACTTCTCCGAGATGTCGACGACTGGCCCCCACTGCAATTGACCGAAACGTCCTGAGCGGGGAATCGAACGACAAGGCCGACAAGATCCGGGATGCTCTCGGCAGCGGTTGATGGGTGAACACCCTATGGATGGATGGGTGCTCACTCATGGTGATTCATTCTGTGCTGCATATGGTTTGGTAAGCCTGACCGATCGGTAATCGCGCGTAGTGCGGGCTTTTGATCATATCAATCTGGTTGAGTTCCAGGGGCTGCATTCGTTTTGTCATCGCTGCCGCCGGCGGGTCTTACGTTGTGGGCGGTGTGGCGTTCGCGATGAATTCGTGTGCGCGGTGGTTGATGTGGTCGCGTAGTCGCGCCACGGCAGCGGTCGGCTGATGATTGCCTGTGGCGAGCCCGATGGTCCGAGCGTTCACCCCGGACAGGGGGATGCTTGCGAGGCTGGGGTGGGGGGTTTCTGCGGCGGGTAGGACGGCGATGCCGAGGCCGTGTCCGACGAGGACACGGATCGTCTCGAACTCGCTGATCTCGAAGGTTACGCTCGGGGTGAATCCTGCCTTCTCACAGCATGAGTCGAGGTTCTTACGCAGGTGGTAAGACGGTGGGCTGGCAATGAATGACTCCTCGGCGAGTTCCGCGAGGTCAACCTGCGTGCGCTCGGCCAGCCGGTGGGTGCGTGCGACGTGGAGTAGGAGGCGTTGGTGTCCTAGGACGGTGACGGGCAGGTCGTCGGGTGGCGGGATCATCACGGCAAGATCGAGGCGGCCATCGCGCACCATTTCGGCGAGTGCTTCGCCGTGTGCTTGCACGAGGTGCAGTCGGATTCTCGGCGCCGACTGGTGGAACTCGGCGAGCAGGGAGGGGACGCTCACCGGTCCGAGGGTGAGTGGGAAGCCGAAACGCACGAGTCCGCTGTCGGGGTCGGCGTTGCTGCGCACCGCGTTTACGGCATCGTCGAGTGCCCACACCAGGTCGCTGGTTCGTTCGTGTAGTTCACGACCGGCTGCGGTGAGGGAGACGCCGCGTCCGACCTGCTGGAACAGCGGTAATCCAATTGTTTGCTCCAGAGTTTTGAGGCGTCGACTCAGTGACGACTGCGGCACGCCGAGGAGATCCGCCGCACGGGTGATGTGGCCTTCGCGTGCTGCGGTGTCGAAGGCAGCCAACAACGGCACTGTGGCCGCGGCCTCGTCGGACAGAAACCGATCCATATGCGGATCATAACTCCTCGATTTCTTCATTGGACGGATGAGTGGTGAGAGAGCATCCTGAAGGCCACATCTGGAGACGAGGAGCGCGATCTCATGGACCATAGTGAATCGGTAAGTGGTGGAACAGGTATCGACGGTCCGGAGGTGGTCGATGTCGTCCTCGTCGGCGGGGGCATCATGTCCGCGACGCTGGGCGCATTGCTCGCCAGGGTGCAGCCGGACTGGTCGATCGTCATGCTCGAGCGGCTCGGCGAACTTGCGGGCGAAAGCTCGGGTCCGTGGAACAATGCCGGCACCGGCCATGCCGGGCTCTGCGAACTCAATTACATGCCTGATCCGGGAGATTCGGCGAAGGCAGAGGACATAGGACGGCAATTCCACCTTTCACGCCAATTCTGGGCCGCGTTGGTCGCGAGTGGTTATCTACCCGCTCCTGCGACGTTCATCAATCCGACGCCGCACATGGATGTCGTCTTCGGCGAGCACGATGTGGACTACCTGCGGAATCGATTTGCCACATTGGCGAGGTCGCCGCTGTTCTCGGCGATGCAGTACACCGAGGATCCTGCCGTGATCCGCCAATGGGCACCGCTGTTGATGGATGGACGCACCGACGCCGGGCCGATCGCCGCAACACGCTACGAGGGCGGCACCGACGTCGACTTCGGCGCCCTGACCCGCGCACTGACCCACACCATGACGGAGCGAGGCGCGCGCGTCCATCTGCGCCACGAGGTCACTGGGCTCGCTCGGGGAGTCGACGGTCTGTGGACCGTGACGGGCCGTAATCGCAACTACGGCAACCGCTTCAAGATCAGATCGAGGTTCGTCTTCGTCGGCGCCGGCGGATACGCCCTCAAGTTGCTGCAGAAGGCCAAGATTCCGGAGGCGCGCGGCTACGCGGTCTTCCCGCTCGGTGCGCAGTTTCTGCGCACCGACAACCCGGACGTTGTCGCGCGGCATGATGCGAAGGTGTACAGCCAAGCGTCGGTCGGTGCCCCACCGATGTCGGTGCCTCATCTCGACAAGCGTGTCGTCGACGGCAACGCGTCCCTGATGTTCGGGCCGTATGCCACGTTCAGCACCCGACTGCTCAAGCGGGGTCGTCTCGTCGACTTGTTCACCACCGTCCGGTTACGCAACATCGCGCCGCTTCTCGCGGTCGGTATCCAGAACTTGCCGCTCTTGCGCTATCTGATCGGTGAATTGTTGTCGTCACGAAAGCGAAAGTTCGCACAGCTCAAAAACTTCTACCCTCGTGCCGACCCTGCCGATTGGGAATTGTTCGATGCTGGTCAGCGCGCCCAGTTGATCAAGCCTCACCCTCACGAGATCGGCGTGCTGACCTTCGGGACCGAACTTGTCACCGGCGCGGATGGGACCATCGCCGGACTGCTCGGTGCCTCACCCGGTGCTTCGGTCGCTCCGTCCGTGATGGTCGATCTTCTCGCCACGTGTTTTCCTACCCACTACGAAGGATGGGAGCCGACGCTGCGGACACTCATGCCGGGTCTCGAAACCCCTGTGGACGCAGATCAGCATGCCGTCGATACCAACCGCGAGCGCGCCCGCGGAATCCCCGGCGTGGCATAACGATCCAGCCCTCGGCCAATGGCACCGGAGGAATCCCCGCCGATCGGCTCATTTCGTCGAATGTATTGGTGAGCCCATATGGTTTCAAGGTTGTGGTGCTGGGTGGGCGCCAATCTTTTCTGGCGACACGAGTTTGCGGAAGATCGCCGGGGAAGTCCGAGGTTCGCGACGTGCCACTCGAACCGTTCCTTTAGCCTGAATGCACCGGTGCACTGATTCAGTCGGCGTGAAATCCGTTGCGGAACACGGGGCGGGCCGTGAGCATGGATGATCACCGACCGAATCGGTCGGAATGCTCCACTGGGCCTTTCGCGTTGTCGGCGGGCAGGGTCGAGTGCGGTCAGGCGGTGATCGGCACATTTCTACCGAACATGCTCTCGAACAACGTCATTCACGGTTTCTCCCATGGCCATCCTGCCGGAAGATGCGAGGTCAGCTTGCGGGCGGAGTAGGCGATCCGGGTGTGGACGGAGATCAGTGTTCGGCGGATGGTTCCGGTGGTCGCTTTCACCAATGCTGGATCGCCGGTCAGTGTGGCGGCGGCGCGGGTGAGGTTGAAGGCCATTACCGAGCACACGAGCCAGGCGGCGTTGGCGCAGAAATGCGCTGATGGCATGCGTGCGAGGGCGGAGTTCTTCGGATCCGTGTGGACTTGTTCGATGATCGCGTGCGCGCGGTGGTTTCTGTCTGCGGTGACGGTGTCGATCTCGTCCGGGTCTGTGGTGGTTAAGAACGCGTGGAACCGCTACACGTCGAACAGGTGACGTTGTCCCTGGTCTGTGTGCGGTCGTAGGTCCGGGATGCAGCGGACGATCAACCGCCCGGGGACATGGTGCGTTTTCTTCTGGGAGGCGAAGGCGGTGAACGCGATCTCGGTGACTTCGGCGGTCGAGATCCACCGCTCGGACTCGTCGTCGTAGATCGCGTTGGTGTATCGGATCGGTGCCGCGGCATCGGCGGTGATCGTCGCGATGGCGGCCCGGATCACCGTGTTCAGCCCGGTGGTGATCGAGACGTCCGCGCCGCCGCGGATCGCGGCCCCGATCGTGGGGTAGCCGAAGTAGGCGGAATCGGTACGTACCAACGGCTTCGACAGTGTCGTCGAGGGTGTCGATGGTCCATCGGCATCAGTGTTCGTCGAGATGGCCGAGGTGCGGACTCGTTCGGCGACGGCAAGGGTGTCGGCGACCATCCGTGCCGCTCCACGAGCTGAGCCGCACAATCCTTTGCGGAGACGTTGTCCGGTGATCACCGGTGCCGCGGCGCTGGTACTGGTGATCAGGGAGTTTAGACCCCGGATTCCGGAGTATCCGTACCCGGATCCTTGCTTGCTGTGCCCGTGCACTTCGATGATCGAATCGTCGATGTCGATCATCGCCTGGCCGGTGTCGATTCCGGCGACTATCGGAGTGTTCTCGGCGAGGGCACACAGGAAACGTGAGGCGACGGCGTCGAGTTGTCGGACGTGCCCGAAGGTGAATGCACGCAGAAACGAACCCAGTGTCGAGGGCGCGTAGGGGCGGTCGAATAGCGTTGTCATCGCTCCGTGACGGAGGATCGCCATGTCGGCGATGCTGTCGGCTCCGGCGACCATCCCGGCCACCACCGATCCGATTTTTCGGCCGGCGTTCGCTCCTTTGTCGGTCGGCACCGTCAGATGTTGATCGGCCACTGTCAGCAGGCCGGATCGCTCCGCCAACTCCATGATCGGGACCAGTCCGGCAGTGGACGCGAGGTTCGGGTCGTCGAAGCGTGCGGCAGCGACAGGTCGGGTGTGAGATAGTTGCATCTGCGAGATGCCCTTCGTCGTGGTCGAATTGTTTCTGTGAGAAGTTCAATTCTTTCACCACGACAGGGCATTTCGCGTCTATGACTCGCGTTCAGCTGTCACTTGATCGGTGCATCCAGGCTTAACGAGATGCTGATTCGAGGAGGAATCCGAGGACGATCCGGTTGAATTCATGTGCCTGCTCGATCTGTGCCCAATGCCCGCAGCGTGCCATCACGTGAAGGCTTGCATTGGGCATCTGTGAGAAGGCGAATAGTCCACCGTCGTAGGGATTGATCAGGTCCTCGCGGCCCCAAAGTAGCAGGGTCTCATGGTGAATCCTATGCGCTTCGCGCCACAGCTCCATGGCGAACTTGCCCTCCGGGGATAGGAAGCTAACTCGCATTCGTTCAAACGACTCAGCGACGCCAGGGCGTTGAGATCGCTCGAAGCGATCATCGATCATGTCTTCGGTAACGAACTTGTCGTCGAACACCATCCCACGCATGAACGTAGCCAGCTTGTCACGGGTTGGTCCCGGTGCGGCATTGAAGTCGTACAGCCTGGTGTGACCAAGTGTCGGCTCAGGTGTGAAGAGTCTCGTCGTCATGCCGCCTGGCCCCATCAGTGCGAGACGATCGACACGGTCAGGGTGATTGAGCGACGCTCGGATGGAGACACCACCGCCGAGTGAATTTCCTACTAGATGTGCTTTGTCGATTCCGAGTTCGTCCATCAGACCGACAACGACGTCTGCGCTGTGTGTGAAGTAGTCACCCTCGAAGTCGATTCCGTCACTAGCGCCGAAACCGGGCTGATCGATAATGAGAGTGCGGAAGGATTTGGCAAATACCGGGAGATTGTCTTCGAAGTTTGCCCAACCGGATACCCCTGGGCCGGCGCCGTGGAGCAGGATGGCCACTGGGCCTTCGCCGGCCTCGTTGTAGTGGATGTGCATCCCATTCACGGTGGCTGTGCGGGAAGTCTTTTCGTATCCGAAAGGTTCGGCAGTCATCTCTAATCCCTTTGTAGTTCAATAATTTCGGATTGGCGGGAAACTCGGGTCAGATGTGCTGACCCGCGGCAGCGGTAAGTAGTTCAAGCTCGGTGGCCGTGCGGTCGAACTCGCCGACGATAGTGCCCTCGTGCATCATCAGGATCCGATCACAGAGTCCGGTGAGTTCTGGGAGTTCCGATGACACGAGCAGGATTGCCATGCCCTCCTTGGCCAATTCTTCTATCAGCGCGTAGATCTCACGTTTGGCGCCCACGTCGATACCACGGGTAGGTTCGTCGAGGAGTAGCAGTCGGGGGCGGTGCGAAAGCCATCGGCCGAGCACGATCTTCTGTTGGTTTCCGCCAGACAGTGCGTGCACGGCAATTGAGTCATCGGATGCTTTGAGTTTCATCCGCTGAAACATCATGTCGAGGATGTTGTTCTGAGCTTTGACATCGGCACGGGACCACAGTGGTCGTGCGCCATCCATGACCATGGTGGCGTTGGCGCGGACGGACTGGTCCAGCGCAACACCGCGGGCTCGACGGTCCTCGGGGACCAGGCCCATCCCAGCAGCGATAGCAGCACGCGGATGTCCGGGACGGACGGAATGCTCACCGATGCGCACAGTTCCTGTCCGTCCGTGTGAACCGTAGATCGCCTCGAGCACCTCAGATCTGCCGCTGCCCACCAGACCCCCGATACCCACCACCTCACCGGCACGAATCTCGAGGTCCAGGGAACCCGTGTTACCCGTAGGGTGCATCGATTGCATCGTGGCGACGACTGCACCCAGCGGAGACGCTGGCCGGCGGTAGCGATCGTCTACTGCCCGTCCCACCATCATTTCGATCAACTTGGCCTCGGTGGTATCGGCCACCTGGACCGTATCGACTATCCGGCCGTCGCGAAGGACCGTGACAGTATCGCAAATTGACATGATTTCGGGCAATCGATGGCTGATGAAGATCTGAGCCGCACCTTGCTCACGCAGCGTGCGCATGATCACGAACAGTCGATCCACGTAGTCCTCGGTGAGCGAGGCAGTGGTCTCGTCGAAACCGATTACGCTGCATTCCCAGGCAAGCACTCGGGCGACTTCGACCATATGCTTTTCGTCCTGAGAGAGCGTACTGACTATCCTCCGCGGATCGAGGTCGATCCCGGCGGCGACTAACACTCGGCGGGCGTCGTCCCTGAGTCGTCTCCAGGAGACCAACCCTCGGTACCCGGTACGACCGAGCGCAAGGTTCTCGGCGACGGAAAGTTCGTCACATAGATGTGGGTCCTGCATCACGACACCGACCCCGGCACGCAGACGCGACGTCGGGTCCAACGATGGGAGCACCATCCCGCTGACTTCAACTGAACCCTCGTCGGGGGAAATCTCCCCCGAAACCACCTTCATGGCAGTGCTTTTCCCAGATCCATTCTCGCCAATCAGTCCACGGACTTCTCCAGGACCGACGTCGAGTGTGAATCCAGAGAGCGCGACAGTGCCGCCGTACTGTTTGCGGATACCGTCGATATTCAGTCGTCCCGCCATTAGGAATTGCTCCTTATGCGCATGCGGTCGATCGCTACGGCTGCGATGAGCACAACGCCGGTGACCATGCCCTGCCAAAACATCTGTACATCAAGCAAATTGAGGGCATTCGCGAGTATCTGTACAAAGATGACGCCGACAAGAGTGCCGACGAAGGTGCTTCTGCCACCCATGAACGATGACCCGCCGAGCAGTACCGCAGCAATTACCTGTAATTCGATGCCGGTCCCGATACTCGGTGACGCGGCCTCGATGCGACCCGACATGACTATCGCCGCAACACCGATGAAAGCGCCGTTAAGTCCGAATGCGATCATCTGAATGCGCTCGACCGGAATTCCTGCAAGTCTTGCAGCGCCGGTGTTTCCGCCGACCGCAAGCAGGTTGCGACCGAACGTGGTGTATCGCATCAAGGCCATCGAACCGAGAAGCAGGATCACAGCCATGGCGACGGGAACGGATACCGGTCCGATGGAACCGTCGCCGAGCCAGGCAACGAAACTGAAGCCATCGCGATCGTGTAGTTGGACAGAGTTTCCGTCTGTCCGTAGCTGGGCGATAGACCGGAACACCGACATCGTTCCTAGCGTCACCACCATGAAGAACAGCTGAAACTTTGCAATCAGAAGGCCGTTTACCAGGCCGCCCAGAGCAGCCGAGACAATGACAACCGCGATCACGGCCAGTGGAACCGGCACACCGGCATCCATGAATCCGAGCATGATCACCGTGTTTAACGCCATCAGTGAACCCAGAGAGAGATCGATCATGCCGGTCGTGATGACAAACGTTGTTCCGATTGCAAGCAGCAGAGGTACAACGGCGCCGCGCATCACGTTGTTGAGATTCGCGTAGGTCAGAAAATAGTCGTCGTAGATTGCCATTGCAATGATCGTTACGATCACCAGAACGCCGATACCAGACCACGGCGGGGCATTGCGGAGTAATGTGCGTGCCCGTGAGCCCGAAGGATCGTTAAACGTTGGTGCACTGAGAGGTTCGGGCTTTGCGTCCCTGGTGGTCGTCATGATTGGCTCCGCTCGGGGGAAGGGTCAGTACTGTTCGCAGCGAGAATCGGAGGACGTAACCGACGCATTGACCTGCGTGTAGATCTGGTAGGGGACGGATTCGAACTCGACTTGCTGGCCGGCCTTGATCGCAGCTGCCTGCTCGGAGGCCTTGTAGGCCACGGCAAAGAGGTCGGCCCCGAAAGCCGCTGCTATATCGCCGTTCTTGACCGAAGTGATGGTGTCGGCGTCGCCATCTAATGAGGTGACAACCAGGTTCACGCTTTGGCTTCGGCCGGCAAGCGCTGCGCCGCGGCCCATCGCACCATTCTGGGCAAAGACAGCCTGCACATCTCGGTTCTTCGTGAGGAAGTCCTCCGTCTTCTTCTGTGCTTCCTCGGTGGTCAGCTTGTCCATATTGATTTCGCCGACGACTGTCAGTCCCGCAGCTTCTGCGGCTCTCTCAAAGTGTGCGGCGCGCTCATCGGCCATTTCCTGTCCAGGTGGTGGTGAGAGAATAAGGACCTTTGTTACACCGACATGGTCTTTGACAAGGTAGTCGACAACCATCTGGGGAACGCCGAGATCGTCGGGAGCAACGTGACTCGACGCATCGGTAGCGAACTGGCCTTCACTGTCGGGAGAAATCGGGTCGATAACCGCCATTCCGGCTTCCTGGGCCCGCGAGTAGCTCGACCTGAGAGCATTGGGATCGGTGGGAATCACGAAGATGCCATCGATCTTGCTGGAACGAGCAATAAGGCTGTCAATGTCGTTGAGTTGCTTGTTTACATCGCCATCGGCCGTTGTGACCACCGGTGCGTCCAGATCGTTCTTGTCCGCGTAGCACGTCAGACCAGCGATGAACTCGTCAACCGGTCCGCCTCCGGAAAACCCGTTCGCGAAGGACATCCGGGCAGCGCTGCTGTTGCTGGAGGCAGAACCGTTGCCGCACGCAGTCAACGAAAGCCCCACGGCGAGTACAACTGCACCACCAAGAATCATGCGTGCAGGTTGTGAAGACAAATAGGTATGCAAGGAATCTCCATGTGATGGAAGGGATGTCTCGAAATCGCCGGCACTGTACGTGATCGCAGACTGGCATCGTGGAGCCCGGATATCGTGGTGATTGGGGTGAGATGCAGGTCAGAGAAGTGAACCTTTTTCAGGGCCGATACCCATCAGGGCAAGTGCAGATACCTGGTATGCCAGGCCCGGGGTGTTCACCGCGTGGTTGAGTCCGGCGTGCGAGTCGCGCCAGAGTCGCTGCAATGGCTTGTCCGAGCGCAGCGCGTTACCGCCGGATCGAGCGAACAGTTGATCGACGGCCGCCACAGCACGCCAACTCGCCCGAATCTGGTCTCGACGGACTTGTGCGCGCATCGAGAGGGACGGCTCTCCGCCCTTCTCGAGCACGTCGTAGACTCGGTTGACGTTGTCGAGGACCTGCAGGCGGCTCGCCCGGATCTCCGAGGCTGCTTCGCCAATGCTGGGAAGGGTAAATGAATCCTGAGTTACCTTGGTGCCAAAGGCATTTGCGCGATCTCGCTGGTAGTCGATGGTGGCCGCCAGGGCGCCTTCGCAGATGCCAATCACGGTGGCGCTGACGGCATTGCCGAAAAGCGTGAACCACGGCATCGCGTATAGCGGGTTGTCGCCTTTTCCTACCTTGGCTGCAGCGGTGCCGTCGACGACGGTGGCGTATTCCAGTGCGCGGTGAGTGGGCACGAAGGCGTCCTTGACCACGATATCGTTGGAACCAGTTCCGCGTAGTCCCACGGTGTTCCACGATCCTTCGACGATGGCAAAGTCTCCGCGAGGAATCAGGAAGTGATGGTCGCTTCCCGGAATTGGCTGGTCGTTGTCGTCGAGGATGAGTCCACCGAGATGTACCCACTCTGCGTGGTCGCTTCCGGAGGAAAAAGTCCAATGACCGCTGAAAAGGAAGCCGCCGTCGACAGGTTTTGCTCGACCGAGGGCGACGTAGGGAGACGCGACCCATGCCTCGGGATCCTTCCCCCAAACTTCCTTCTGCGCTTGGGGATCCATAACACCGATCTCCCAAGGATGAAGACCGACGACGCCGCCGACCCAGCCTGTCGCCGAACATCCCAGCGCTCCGGCGGCCATGACTGCCTCGAGGTAATCTCCTGGATGCGCCTCGCCGCCGCCGTACTCTTGTGGCTGCAACATTCGGGTCAAGCCGGTTCCCTTCAGAAGCCTGACCGACTCGTCAGGGAGTCGCCCGAGTGTCTCTGCATCATCTGCGAGCGCAGCGATTCGATCTTTGATCTTTTCGATGTTCTGGATGACTGTGCTGTTCATGCTCGATCCTCACAGATTGGAATGAATGGAGCTGACCCGACTTTGAGTCAAATGGTCGGCAAAAATTTCAGTGCTCGGGGATGCCCAGCACCTCATGGCCCCACAAGTCGGGAAAGGGGATGTTGACCGAGGTCCACGTCTCCGGGTCTATCTCGATCGCGCCCGTGCCGATCTCAATGGGAAAGCCGGCCGGTGTGTGTAAGTAGAAGGAAAACATGTGGTCGTTCGCGTGCTGGCCGAGCGTTTCGAAGAATTCGCACCCGGACTCGGTCGCACGGGTTAGGGCTTTGCCCACATCTGGGAGGGACTTCATCTCGATCATCAAATGGATCAGGCCGCCCTTGACGAACCATGCGCTCTTGTCGCAACCGATAAGGGCGAGACTGTGGTGACGAGCGTTCGTGTGCAGGAAGTGGCCGGGGGTGCCGCCCATGTCTGCAAAGTCGGTTAGACCGAAACCCAATGTGCGACGGTAGAACCGATTGCTGTCTTCGAACGGCGTAGCGGCCAGGACCACATGTCCGAGCCCTTGGTCGCCGGTCTTGAATCCGGAGACACCCGCCGGCGACACGAAATCGTCCTTGGCGACCTGCATGCCCCAATAGAACTCCAGCACATAGCCCGCTGGGTCTATGACTCGAACTAGATCTTCCACGCCTCGCTGCGTTGCGAGATCTTCGATCCGTTCGTACGCGACACCGGCATCGTCAAGATCGGCGAGTAGGGCTTCGAATGCTACGTCATTTCGCAATTCCCATCCGATTGCCGAAACCTCGTCGACTTCAGCGCTTTCGACAATAATTCGTTGGCACCGTTCGTCTGTCCGTAGCCAGAGTGTGGACGTGTTGTCGCTAATTCCGACCATCAGACCCAGAATCTCGGTTCCGAAGCTTCGCCATTCGGCAAGGTTTGTGGAGCTGACTACGAGGTAGCCCAACGAGTGAATCTTCACGGAAAGTGTCCTCCAAGAAGGTGTTTGTCGAGGAAAATTGTGCCGGGGCGGCAGGGTTCAAGTCGCGGCAGAAGCCGAATGAGCGTCATCGAGTTGTTGGATGTCGCACCCTCGGGGGCGGTCAGGCTGGAGTCGACGCACCGACAGCGAGGAGTAATCGCTCGACCTCGGCGATCGAGGGTTCGAGGTCTGCAGCGCGCACCTGATCGGCCAGTTCGGTAAGTCCGAGGTGATCGAGCATGTGCGGCAACCGATTCCGGAGTCGTCCCAGAGTCCAACTGAGCGGATCGCCTTCCGCGAACTGATCAAATCGCACAACCACGTTGGCCTGGGCTGAATTATCAATGTAGTGATAGTGAGGTTCGTTGTCGAAGCAGTCGAACCGGAGGTGTTCCAAGCTGTCAGATGTGCTCTGAACATGAATGCAGACGCCGCCGTCGTCGATTCCGGTGTCGAAAGTTGCGTCGGGTCGTCCCCTGTCGACAGCATTGGTGTTGATGTCATGATCTGTCAGTCGTCGAGATTCGACCACGAAGGTGAGTGGACCTGACGGTACCTCGATGCAGAATTCGGGATCCATTGGGATGGGCATGACATCGTAGCTTCGGCCGAGCGAATATGCCTCGATACCACTGGGTTTCATCTTAACTCCGTTTCGCAGTCACCGGGCGCGCCGCGGGTGCTGATAGTGATGTGCAGATCTGCTGAGACGCGTAGCGAGCAGCGTCTGATTCAGGGGAGTGCGCAGGTGCGGAACGCAGAATGCGACACCGGTCGCGAGCTCTCCGCCTATGTTAGCTCTCGATTGGAATTCCATCAACTGTTTGACTGGGTATGCTGATCTCTTCTAGTTACGTTGGCGTGTAACGCATGTCGGTAGATTCTGGGAGATATCTGTCATCGCAATTCGTAGCGTTTCCAGTTCGGATCGCAGCTCTTCGACCTCGTTACTCGGGCGGTTTGCTTCGGACTTGGACGCAGGCCGTATTCGGCTCGTCCGTTGTCGGACGGCGGTGCCAGGCGCGTCTGTTTGTGTCGAAGTTCCGCATCCATCCAGCCACATCGACGTCAGACTGTCAGCGAGGCGTGGAATTTCGGCTATCGGTATGGGGTGGCGCCCACGTACAAACGCGAACGTCAATTCGCGAAGCGCTTGCTGCATCTCGAATGAGTCGATGTCTGAACGTAACTCGCCGCCATCTACCCCAGATTCGATGACTGACGCCCAAGCGTCGTGCGTCCTACCCGCTTCCGCGGCAATCTGCTCGTACTGTGGAAAAGTAGGAAGTCTCGTGAGTTCACTCCGGTAGATCTCCGTCGCGTACGGGTGGGCGCTGGAGACCTCGAGAGAAATCTGCAGAATGCCCCGAATTCTCTCTCGGGTAGACATTTTTCCTGTGATCACTCGCGCATAGCCCAAATTGAGATCGGCCAGGAATTGAAGCAGAATTTCGGTGGCGATTGCATGTTTGGACGCGAAGTGGTAGTAAAGGCTACCTGAGTTCAGTTCGACTGCGTCGGCGATCTCTCGGACCGTTGTGGCGGCGACGCCCTGCTCGCAGAAGAGTCGCGCAGCGTTGGCCAGTATCCGATCCCTACGTTTGGTATCGGTCATGGGATTGGCCCTCCTTGCCTAGATGCGGACAAATCTCTGACAACCTATGGGTCGGATCAGTTGGTGGACAGCGTGTCACGTTCAATTATCGACTGGTGGGCGAGCGTGCGAATGTCAGCCTTCGCGAGTTTCCCGCCCGACGCGCGCGGGAGTTCGTCCACGACCAGCAGGTGCTCGGGATACAGCTCCTTCGAGACCCCACGCGCGGATAGGTGAGCCACAAGTTCGGGGAGTGTCACTGTGTGACCGGGGCGCAGGCTTACTACCGCACACACTCGTTCGCCGAAGACTGGATCCGGAACAGCAACCACTCCGGCCAGATCGATCGCGGCGTGCGTCTCGACCTCTTGCTCGACCTGAGGTGCCGAAATATTTTTACCACCGCGAATTATTATGTCGGACATCCGCCCAACGGGTGTAAGGAAGTCATCCTCGATCGTGACCAGATCGCCCATGAGCATCCACCCGTCTTGGGTGTATAGCTGGTCGTTGGCCAGGTCGTCTTCGTAATAGCCTGCGCAGGTGAGTGGTCCACGGCCGCCGGGCTGGCCGGGTCCGCCCGTTGCGGTGACGTCCCGGCCATCCGGATCGAACAGACGTACCTCCATCTCGGGGATAACTCGGCCGGCGGTGCCTAACCGGTGTTCGCGGGTGTCATCGAGGCTCGTGACACTGAAGGCGCCACTCTCGTTTGAGCCGAAGAACTGCAGAACACGTGCGCCGGTACGATCTTCGAACTCGGCCGCCCGGTCGGCTGGAACAGATTCCCCACCCGTGAACATCACTCGTAGCGAAGACAAGTCGGCCTCTGCGGCCAGCGGCGAGTTCAACAACATCCGAAACTGTGTGCTGACACAGCACAAGACGGTGACGCGCTCCCGCTCAATCATGTCAATCATGGTTTCCACATTGAATTTCGGGAGTATCACTGTAGGCGCACCCAGGATGGTCGGTGCGTAATGTGAGGTCCACAGGCCGAATCCGAACGGTGCAGGCACTGCTCCGAAGAACACTTCGTCGTCGCCGAGCACCGCCGCAGAAGCTGCCAGCCTACTGAACGCGATCCACCGATTATCGAATTGAGTTACGCACTTGGGCAGACCGGTTGTCCCGGACGTGGAGTTGAGCATGCTCAGATCATTCGGGCCGTAGCTGCGGCCGTCGACCTCGCTGCGGTGTGCGCGACCCGGCGCGATCGACACCGGATTGCGGCCTCGAACATCAGAGACGTGGTCGACGCCGGACTCGGCGAGCACAACGTGGAGATCCAGGATTGCGCCCAGATCTGTTACAGCACAAACCATGTCCTCCGACACGCGACCATCTAACACGTCAATGGTGACCAGTATTCGTGCTCCCGTTGTGCGCAGCAGATGTGCTACTTCACGGTCACCGGCACGAGCTCCGATCCCGACCGCAATGACGCCCGCTCTGGCCGCTGCGATCAGGGCGGCATGGACGAGAAAGTTGTCGGGTAGTTGTATCGCCACACGTGCGCCCGTTGGAATATCGAGCGCGACCAGGGTAGCCGCGATGTCATCAGCAACGGAATTGTATGTGGCCCAACTTGTTCTGGAATGTGGGGTAACGAATGCGTCTAGTTTCGGTGTGATCTCTGCGCGTTCGCGAACCAATTCATGAAGCGCATCGGTGCCCCACCAACCGGACTCCACATATCGCTGTGCAGTCGCGGGATCGATCAAAGTCATGAGGGGTCTCCTTGTTCGGGATGGTGCTGCCGCGCGAATATGCGTACCGAACTTCGGGGCGGCATGTGCTGGATCTCCGTCCAGCATTGCGCGTGTCGATAGTCAGCTCAGCAAACGTCGTGACGTTGCGAGCGGTATGGCGAGAGCGGCCTTCGTATTGGCGGGTGTCCTGATTGTTGTTCGGGGTGCTGGCAGTTCAGTGCTGTGGCGCTAGTGCCGGATCGCCCCAAACCTTTGGTGTGCGAGAAAAGACTTCCTCGAGCATTGGGAGGAAGAACTCCAGCGGTTCGGAGTCGTAATCGGGATCGAATGATTCCTGATCCCATGCAGCGCAGAAATGTGCGCAAGTATCGAAGTACGGTGAATCGCGGTACCGTTCGCGACTGTCCGTCGGTATTCCGAGCTTCTCGCCGTAGTGGAATGTCTGGAATACCCCGTGGTGCTTAACAACCCAGACGGCTTCCTCGTCGAGCACAGGCTTGAGGATCGCGGCAGCAACTTCACTGTGGTTGTCCGGACTGAGATCGTCTCCTATGTCATGCAAGAGCGCCGCGATGACGAGGTCGATTCGGGCGCCTTCGCGATATGCGCGCGTAGCCGATTGGAGGGAATGTTCGTATCGGTCCACTCTATATCCGAACGTATATCCCTTCATCGACTCGACCAGTCGGACAATGGTTTCGAGCCAATTGTTGCGACGGTGCATTGCTGCCTCGTCGCGTATCAATTCCATTTCGGCGACGGTCGCGTCGGTCATTCTGGTGAACTGGACAGTCTTCAGTGAATCGGTCATTTCTGTTCCTCACTAAGTGCAGTGAGACGCACGTTACAGTAATCTGGAGAGCAACACAATCGTTTGATTGATTGGGTCTCGCTTCCGTGTAGCGCGAATGATCTGGATAATAATGCCAGGTCAGAGTCTATTTTGATGTAGATGCTCAATGAAGAAGCGGGTGTTGAGATACGCCGCGTTGAAACATTAATCAGTCAATTGATTGGCTTATTGTGTTCGACTTTTGCGATCCAGCTGTGTGCGAGGTTCTTGAATTCTCCGGCGATGTCGATCAGAAATGGCTTGCTGGAGGCATGACGAAGTGCCCGGGGGAGTTGTCCTCCGGGCACTTCGCCACGTGCTGCGGGTTCAGTTGGGGACTAGCAACCCTCAGAAACTATTCGGATCATCGATCACGCTTTGCGGTACTGGATGGCGGTAGAGCGTGGATGCGTTCTCCCACGTGACCTTTCGCAATTCCTCAGCCGATAGTCCCTTCATGGATTCGTTGACTACCTCCATGGTGCGGGGCCACAGGCTGTCACTGTGTGGGTAGTCCTCCTCTAAGAGAATGTGGTCGATTCCGATGCGGTCACGCAGTGCCATCGTGGTCGGATCCTCTACTGCGCAGAACCAGAAATTGCGCTTGAGTACCTCGGCGGGTGAAATGTCGATACCATCCCACGTGCCGTACATCGACGAGTACGTTTCCATGTGGTCCAGGCGGTCGAGAAGCCCTGGAACCCAGCCGATTCCACCTTCTGACATTACGATTTTGATATTCGGGAATCGGACGGGGATCTTCGAGAACAGCCAATCCACGGTAGAGAACATTGCGTAGGCGAAGAAGAGTGTTCCCGAGACGTCCGGCGGGGCATCGTCGGAGGTGCTCGGCGATGTGCTGGACGAGCCGATGTGGAGGTTGATCACCGTGTCGGTTTCCTCGCATGCACGCATGATCGGATCCCAGTGGCCCGTGTGCATGGAGGGGAGACCGAGGGCGTGCGGGCCCTCCGAGAACGTAACGGCTTTGAAGCCGCGTTCAGCGTTGCGATAGATCTCCTGCGCGCCGATCTCGGGATCAAGGAAGTATGGAATCTGGCAGGGAATGATGCGGTCCGGGTAGGGCCCCGCCCATTCCTCCAGATGCCAGTCGTTGTAGGCGCGCGTAGCCGCGAGCGCGAGGTCGTGATCCTTGGTGCTCAACTGCAGCCGTTGGCCAGCGAATCCGGGTAGAAATGACGGAAAGTTTAGGGAGGCATAGACCCCGGACAGGTTCATATCCTTC
Source organism: Rhodococcus sp. NPDC056743 (assembly GCF_042790355.1). Taxonomy (NCBI): domain Bacteria; kingdom Bacillati; phylum Actinomycetota; class Actinomycetes; order Mycobacteriales; family Nocardiaceae; genus Rhodococcus; species Rhodococcus sp. NPDC056743. The sequence continues at coordinate 332,431 of NZ_JBHTZI010000001.1, forward strand.
ACACGGTGATGGATGTCCCAGGATCCCTGCCGCATATCTTCGAATCGCTGCGGGTCGAAACCCCACTCGTCGACGGGTCTGCCGACGACAGCATTGAAACCGACGTTCGGGATTTCTTTGCCGTCGTAGACCCAGATGTCGGCCCCGTCCCGGTTGATTACGCGCGGGGCTCGGTCGGCAAACTTCGCTGGGAGTCGACCTTCGAAGGTGTTCTTCGGTTCGACGATGTGATCGTCGACGGAGATGAACGGAAAGGGGCGGTGTGCCTTTTCCGGTTCGGGAAGGAATGTGACTTTGCCCTTGACGTTGGTAGTGAAGTCAGTGTTGAGCATGAGTTCGTCGAGATTTGCCATGGAGTGCTCCTTGGTTGACGAGTATCGGCTGGTTTTGTTCTGCGAGTGGGGATTGAGTCAGATCAATACGTCGGGTTCTGTCCGCAACAGGCGGCGCACCGCGCCTACCCAATACACGTCGGCAGCGCGCTCGGTGAGTGCTTTCTGCATCGCGACGCGAATGTGCTTTTCGATCGGAAGGGGATCCTTGCCGAGCACCGCGATGTCATACGCGAGTCGGCAGAATCGGTCTATGGAGGCGGCGCGGTATACCGCGAGTTCAATGGTCTCTGCAGTGGTGATGATGCCGTGGCTGGCCAGGATCACGTTGTTGCGATCACCGATCTTGTCGGCAAGGTCGGCGCCGAGTTCGGCGTCGGTGATCTCTCCGCCGTATTCGTGCACCAAGGTCAGGTCGTCGTCGTACAGGCTGCCCGTCTGATGAGCGATCATCGGCAACATGCCGACGGCAGCAAGCAGAGTGACGTAATAGGGATGGTTATGGATGACGATGCGGGCATCGGGGCGGCGACGATGCAATTCGGTGTGGATGTGATATGCAGGGGTCACGTCCCATTTACCCTCTATGACATGGCCTTCGGCATCGACACGGCAGATGTCGGATGCTGACACTTCTTCCCACCACAGACCCCAGGGGTTGATCAGCAGGGTTTCGTCGCCGCGATCGGCCCATGTGATGTGTCCAGCCATGTTCTCGCTGAATCCGTCGCGTGCGAGTGAGCGAAATGCACATGCCAGTTTCTGCTCGTTGGTAAGTGTGACGCCGAGGGGAGGCGTTGCTCGAGGTTTCCATTCCTGCGTTGAATTCGATTCGCGTTCTGGAGTTTTCGCTGTTTCGCCAACTGAGGTCACGGTGCTTCCTTGCATCGAGGATGGGAGTTGCAATGAATCTTAACTTGCAAAAGATAGTGATGTAAGTGCCGTTTTTTGGGGTCGGGTCTACCTTCGGGCAACATAAGTCGAGCGCTAGCTATCCCGGTAGGAATGTAAAGCGCCTGTCCCCGAACAGTTTTCGATCGTTAGGGTCAGTCGGTGCCGAAGCCGGATGCCGGGCGGGTGAATACCTCGCGCAACATGGGCACAAAGGTTTCGATGGGCAGGGTGTCGTATTCCGGATCGAACGATACTTGATCCCACTCCGCACAGAAATGCGCACAGGTGTCGAAGTATGGACTATCCCGATAGCGTTCGCGCGCATCTGTATCGAGTCCCAGTCGGTCCCAGTAGTGATACCCCTGGAAGACCCCGTGATGCTTGACCACCCACGTGGCTTCCTCTGACAGGTACGGGCGGACAATGGCGGCAGCAAGTTCGGAGTGATTGGCTGGTGCGATTGCGTCTCCGACATCATGAAGAAGTGCGGCGATGACCAGATCGGTGTCCGCACCCTCGCGGAGGGCGCGAGATGCTGTCTGCAATGAGTGATTGTACCGATCGATCTGGTAGCCCACTGTGGGGCCTCGCAACGCTTCGAGCATGGCGATCATGGTGTCGGGCAACGGATCGTTGAGGTGGATCTTCGACTCCGCGACGATCAGTGCGATGTCCTCGGGTGTCGACTGGTCCATTCGCGTGAAGCTCACTTGGGGTCCATGGGTCGAGTCGGTCGTCATGGTGTTCGATCCTTCCGTTCCTGCGGTGTCACGGCCATCGCACACTCTATTTAACCTATCTTTATATAAATAGGGGCCAAAACGAGTGAAAATGTCCCTTTCAGTGGGATTCAGTTGTCGAACCAGGTCCAGTTCCACGGCTCGATACTTCGTAGGATGCCGGTGAAGAGCACGTCCTCGACGTCTGTCGCTGGAACTTCGGGTGCGGTATTCGACAGTCGCTGTTTGTCTGCCAGATATCGAATCGGGTCCTGGTCCAGGAAGACAAGCACAATGCGGATCTGACCACTCGTCGATCGACCGTCTTCATTGAAGGTCACACCGTCGTCAGTGGCGCGACCGGTGTCGAGCGTGGTGCTTTCGCTCGAGAAGATCCATGCACCGGCTGCCCCTTCGCATTCGAGTAGTGCGGGTATGTCGATGCGATCTTGCCATCTGAAATGCCGCTCCGCGTCTGAGCTTTGAGGATCTCGTAGGCGGGTAACAGTGATCTCAACTCCGCGATTGGGCCGCAGTGCCAGGGCGTCGACACCCACGTGGATCCTGGGATTCACATAGCCTTTCACCGGTAGGAATGTGCCCATGGCCAGTCGGGTGCTGAGTGATACATCAGGCCGTCTGCCGAGCTGAAACGTCCGCTCCGCCAACTCTTGCCATTCAGCGAAACTCTCGTCCGCCGGACTACGAAACCAGTACATGTTGACGTAGTGCAATTCTTCCGACAGTTCGGGGGAGACATGCGATAGTGGGGAGAGGTCAGGACTATGGACCCAGCGCTCGCCATATACGACGCCGTCGAGTGCCAGGTTCTCCGGTCTGTGGTCGAGTTGGTGCCACGCGTTGTACTCCGCGTGCGCAGTAGGTTCGATGACGTGGGTGAACGAGAAAAAGGCTTTTTCTCCTAGCATCGGACCGCTCCCGTGACGAGCTGTTTGACCGTCGTGAAGAACAGTTCCAAGTGTCGCTCGACGATGTGGTCAGGCATCCCGGCTAGGCTCGACCACAGATATACGTGCTCCACGGGTAGCCCGTCGGTGCGCGTGAGAATTTCGGTGGCGGCAGCGTCAGGCGTCATTACCTTCAGCCCGGGCACGGATCCAGTCCGAGCCAATGTCGCGCTGAACTCGTCCGTCAGTTCTTCGGGCCCCACTGCGGAGCCGCGCCCCTGTTGATAGGTCGAGACCTGATGTGCCAGATACGGGATGAGCTCACGGGTCACTTTGTCGGGATCGTCGGCGACAATGATCTCCATGACGCCGCCCAATCGCGCGGTCCCCTCGCAGTGACCGCCATCGATCAATCCGGCGCGGTAGGGGGAAATTAGCTCTGCATTCAGTGACAGCAGACCGGCTCCTAGCTTGCCGGCGCGCTCAGCACCGCGAGGCCCCTGGTACCCGAGCCACATGGGCACCGGATTTTGCACGGGTCCTGGGGGTGCACCGCCATCGGAAAGCAGGCGTCGCACCTGTTCGAAAACCGAATCCGTGACCGCATACCGCTTGTCGAAATCGGACCCGAAGGTCTCAAATTCCTTGGGTGCCCAGCCTGCGCCCAGTCCAAGTTCCAATCGCCCGTTCGAGACGAGATCTACGATGGCCGCCTCCTCGGCGATGTGCACTGGATGTCTGTGGGGGGCAAGGAGTACGGCGGTGCCGATCCTGACGCGATCAGTTTTTGCGGCGATGGCTGCGGCCAAGGTCAATGGCTGGGGAAGGTATCCGTCGTCGAAAAAGTGGTGTTCAGTCATCCATACGGAATCTGCGCCTAGTTCCTCAGCCCAGACGACGCGATCCAGGGTTTGTTTGTAGTGATCGGCCCATGGCCGACGCCATCGGGAAGGATTGCGCAGATCCAGAAACATTCCGAGCTTCACTGGTTTCCAAACCCCTTTCGAGAGGTGATGATTCGCATTCGACTCGGACCGGTCTCCTTGCACGTCGGTCGTCGATCGATGGAATTCAGGTGCGCTGTGTTGTCGGCGGGCCAACCGGCAAACTTCTGTGCGGTGGCGACGACAGCGCGCTGTGTATCGGCAATGAAAAACTGCCGCGGTGATACGTCGTGCGGAACAGTACGCCGATCAGGCGATTGAATCAATCAAGTGATTGAAAGAGTTCGGAGTCGACTTGATCTCGCGCAGGGAGTGAAAGGCGCACCTCGCGTGTGTATCTCGAGCCATCTGGCACGATCTTCTGTAGATGTGTGAGGGTATGGGCGGGCAGCCGCAAAACCCAATCGACCGATTGACATTTTGATGTGTCGTGTATCACGATAGCTATTCCGGTCTACCTTCTCCTAATAAGGGTCGACGGCTGGTTTCACCGCAAGTTCCTCCCCTCCGCTCCCATAACAGTGCTCGAAGGCTGTTGCAGCCCAACGAAGGACAAGCTTGTGATATCTTCCCCCCGTTCATTTCCGGCGTCCGCTGCCGGTTCGACGTCAGCTCCATCCGGTACTACCGCTTCCTCGAAGGTGAAGGCCCGAACGATCATCGCGGTTAACATGGGCAACGCGCTCGAGTGGTTCGACTGGGCGGTGTTCGCCATCTTTGCCGTCTATTTCTCGAATCAGTTCTTCCACTCGGAAAACCAAGTCTCGAACTTGCTCTCGACCATGGCAGTATTCGCGGTCGGGTTTGTCATGCGGCCACTCGGCGGCCTGTTCTTCGGCTTGATCGCCGATCGGCGCGGGCGCAAGTTTGTGATGGTACTGACTATGTGCATCGTCGCGTCGGCGAGTCTTCTCATCGCAGTTGCGCCTACCTACGGTCAGATCGGAGCTTTCGCTTCCCTGTGGTTGCTGGTTGCGCGCTGCCTACAGGGTCTCGCGCATGGCGGTGAGATGGGCGGCTCCTATACTTATATCGCCGAGATTGCTCGTCCGAACAACCGTGCGCTGTGGGGCAGCACGGTGGTGATGTCTACCGTCGCAGGTACGGTCCTCGCGACCCTGCTCGGTGCTGTTTTGCGTACTGGAATCGACTCGTCGGCTATGTCCGACTGGGGCTGGCGTATCCCGTTCTTCATTGGCGGTCTGCTCGGCTTCTTTGCTCTCTACCTGCGGCGCGGTCTCGAAGAGTCCGACACCTTCGAAGAGCAGGCTGCGTCAAACAAGGATTCGGTATCTGGGTCGTCGGCACGAGATGCGCTGCGCGACATTTGGTCCCAGCGTGGTTCGATCTTGCGGGTAGTAGCTCTTGTCGGTGGCACATCGGTCTTCTCGTATACATGGTCGGTGAATGCACCTGCTTACGCCATCAGCTTTCATGGTGTGGATGACAGGTTGGCGATGTGGGCAGGTGTCGTCGCGAATCTGGTATTCATTGCGGCGCTTCCGCTGGCCGCCAAGCTCGCAGATCGCGTTGGGCGCCGATTCAACAACTTCGTATGGGGCATCGGTGTTGCCCTGCTTGCCTTCCCACTGTCGGGGATGCTCAACGGATCAGCGGTCACTCTCGTGTCTGCGATGGCACTTGCGCTGGTCCTGCAATCGTTCGCGGCCAGCACTCAGGTCGCGTGGTTCTCGGAGTTGTTTACCACCAAATCGCGTGCCGCAGGCGTCGGTATCGCGGTGTCGATCGCAGCCGCGCTTTTCGGTGGCACTGCGCCGTACTTGAACTCGTGGCTGACAGCCCGCGGCACGCCGGATATGTTCACGTGGTACGTAGTGGCATTGGCGCTCTGCGTAGTCGTAGCAACCTATTTCACTCCCGAGACCAAGGGAGTGTCACTCTCTGCAGTCTGAGTGTTCTTCGTGTCTGAGGCGGTCAGTGAGCGGTCGGGCGCTCTCTGATCGCTTCTCTGATCGCCTTCATTTCGGTGCGCAAAGATTCCAGTTCGGCTCTGATGTCCGACGAGTCGCCAGCGTCCGCTGGCTCATTTTCCTGTAATTCGATGCCCTGAACCGGCGCACGTTCGGGTACCGCAGCGCGTTTTGACGACGGCCGTTTGGACGTGACGCGCTCAGGTGCCGGCGCGAATCCGTTGAGAAAGATGGCAGTTAGTGTCGCGGTAAGTGAATCGATGTCCTTCGACAGGGTCTCTCGATGCCAGCGGACCGACATGAATACGCACTCGCGCATCAACCGCTGAAACTCGAAACTGTCTATCCCGGAATTGAACTCACCGTTGCGGACGCCGTCTTCGGTGACGCGGTACCAGACGTCGTGGGCAGCGTTGACTGCGGCTGCAATCTCCGTGTAGTCAGGGAGTGAGACGAGGTTCGCGAATTCGTTTTGGTAGATTTCCGTCGCGTAAGGGTGTGCGTCGGCACTCTCGAGTGATGCGCGTACGATGCGACAAAGGCGTTCACGTGCAGATTCTTGCTGTTGAACTGCTGCTGCGTAGCGTTTGACGAGATCGGTGAGGAAGCTGATCAAGATCTCGGAGACGATGGCGTCTTTGGAGTTAAAGTAGTGATATAACGTTCCAGAGTTCAGCCCGACGGCATCGCCGATCTCGCGGATGGTGGTTGCCGAAATGCCACGATGAGAGAACAGGCGTGCAGATTCGGCCAAGATGACCTCCCGCCGAGCTGCTGAAGCCACGGTTAACTCCTCTTGTTTGTTTCTATTGTGCACTACTCTCCGAGGCTAGCAGCGGGCCGCCCGTGTCTCACTGGTCTTGCTCGCAAAGTCTTCGGTCGGGAGGATAGAGGCGATGAGCGCCGTCGGTAATCGAACCCTGCGCCGCGAGGCACAGGTTTAGACGGCAAAATGACGAACGTTGCACTGCTCGTTACTGATTCGGACGCAGGCTCATTTCTACCGGTGAAGCGGCGCATATGAGGAGAATTCGGAAAGCGTTGCCCGTGTCCCTGCGGCTACTCGCTGCACATGATCGTGGCTTCGGCGTCAGCTATCTCCGTTGCGTCCGTCAGTGACGCGCCACGTCTGATCTCCGACCCGAACGCGCGGTTCCACACCTGCAGCGACTCGGGAGGCCAACCGGAGAGGGCCCGATCCGTGAGGATGCGTTTCCATGCTGTGTTTGCACGCTGTTCTCGGCGCTGTTCGGCAGTTCTGACCCATTCGAGTATATCGTTCGGCCATAGTGGTCTTCGTTCGGAGCGGTAGTGATCCCACGTAGCTTCGAAAGCGTCGGCCTCCGCGCAGTCCTTTAGCAGTTCGGCCCAAAAGTACTCGGCCTCTTCGTCGGGTTCAGCATCTGGTTCGATTCCTGCACGGATACGCATTATCTCGCGGCAAGTGTAGGAGTCGACGGTCTTGATTCTCGATGACTGGAAGTCCTGGACAGTCTGCCGTGTGAGTGCTTGCGGCGCCAAGTGATCGGTTTGTTCGGGGCTTCTGTGATCGCGCCCGCGTTCTGCAACTGGCGTAGGGGTATTTTCACTGTCGATCATATCTGTGACTGTTGTGCTCATGATCGTTCGCTTCCTACTTGTACGTAATGTCTGCGCTATTGAGGTAAAGGCTGAGGTCGGCATCCGAGGCGACGCCGGCCATGGTCAGAGAGGGTCCCATTCAGGCTGCGAGAGCGAACGGGTCTGTTTCGTGCAATCAACGTATCAGCGCCAAAGACTTAACTTCAGTAAAATAGGAAAATAGGCCGGGGTGGTGGAGAATTGCAGCAGTGAGTGCTGGTCTGCCGCTAAACCAACCTGACAGACAACGCGTGAAGGAGTATTTCGTGCCAGGACGGAATCCGGACATGCCCACTGGTGCCCCGATCAGAGGCAGCCTTCGTTGGCGGAGATTGGCTGAGATGATTGCAGATCAGATTCGTGATCGGATCCTCAGCGGCGAGTTGGAAGAAGGTGAATTGCTTCCGAAGGAATCGGAGTTACGTGAGCAGTATCCGGTGAACGTCCAGTCGTTGCGCGAGGCGATGAGAATCCTCGAAGCAGAAGGCCTGGTAAAGGTTAGACGAGGCAACCGGGGTGGAGCCGTCGTCCATAAGCCCACCCCGGGGAACGTCGCTTACAGCCTTTCCATGGTTCTTGCGATGTCAGGGACCAGAATCGGTGAAGTGGGCGACGCGCTCAATGAGGTCGAACCGCTCTGTGCCGCACTCTGTGCCGAACGCAGCGATAGAACTAGCGAGGTAGTCCCCGTCTTACGCACGCTGCATGAAGAATCCATTGCTTGTGTCGAGGATCTGGCTGCTACTACCGCAAAATCGCGCGAGTTTCACGAGGCGGTCGTGAGTTTGTGTGGGAGCCAACCACTTATCGTGATGGTCGGTGCACTGGAAGCTCTGTGGTCGAGCCATGTGACGGGATGGGCTACCAGCCGGGCGAACCCCCGAGCAATCCCTCTTACTGAACGCCACGCGGCACTCGACGTGCACGGCCAAATTTTGCAGTGCATAGAAGACGGAGACTCCGCCGCTGCACGAGAGCTCACGGTCAAGCATTTGCGCGAGGTTCAGACGTATCCGTACGACCCGGATCGGATTGAGACACCGCTGAACCCTGCGATCGCGCGCGACAGATTGTTCTTCGACTAGCGTCGGGTTGATTTCTTTCGGCGACGGGTTAGAGCACGTGTCACAAGCGTGAACCGCAGATGCGTGTAAGGCGCCTGCGAACGATTCCGGTTCGGTTGTCTCGCAGAGAGGCGGCAACGCTGAGCGCAGGTTCGGGCTGTCGTGAGACGCGGATCGAGTACGGCGAGAGCCTCTTTGTCCTCGCCACTTCGGAGCAGCCGGCTCACACCTTGTGTGAGGAGGAGAGCTGCGTGGTTGATAGATACGATGAGAGTCGTTGCCGCTGTGGGACATAGTGGCGAATGTGAGGAAGCGTTACTGTTCTACTTGTGCGGGTTGAAACGACTCCCTGCGTTTGATGTGGCATGCATTTCGGATCGCAGGTGGTCGAATTCGGAACGAAGTTCGGTCATTTTGTCGACGGTCGGTTCGGGGGGGGGGGATGACTCTGTGGTGGGTATCGCTTCGTACCCTTCATTCGCTGGCGGCTGCTCCGATGCCGCGTCGGTTTTGTTGCTTCGAGCCGGAGTGCATCCGTCGAGGAAAACCGATGTGAGAGTGGTGGTTATCGATTCGATATCGGAAGTGAGTGTGTTCCGGTGCCATCTGACTGACTGGAATACACATTCGCGTATCGTTTTTGGAACTCGAAAATATCTACGCCGGAAGTGAATTCGCCGTATCGTAGACCCTCGTCGGCCACGTCGAACCATTCCCGGTGCGAAGATTTCACGGCGGAGGCGATTTGCGCGCAATCGCGAAGCTCACGCAGATTGTCGAACTCGTCCTGGTAAATCCCAGTAGCGTCGGGTGCTTGTCTGCGACTTTGAGTGAGTTCCTGACCGTGAGTGAGTTCGAGATTGCGACGAGCGGTTTCCGGCTCGGCCAGGACGGTATCGTATTGCCGTACCCGGTCTGTCAGGAAGCTCGTCACGATCTCTGAGACGAGGCATCCTTCGAGTCGACGTAGTGGTACAGCGTTTCCGGAATTCAACCCCACCGCATCGGCATCGCACGGATCGTCGCTGAAATTCCTCGTTCGGAAGAGAGCCGAGCCGATTCGGCCAGTATTATCTGATGCCGACTGGCTGTCACTGGTCAACTTTTCGGGTTCGGGTTGGCGATCTATCCGAGTTCTGCGGTAAGCATCCACCGACTGGTACGTCATCGAGGTTGGAACCGATTGGTTGAAACAGCTAGCGCGAATTCGGTACGCGTCGTCCACCTGTGAATCGGATGGCCGACCAGTTCATCAATCTTATTTCTGTTCAACAACTCTCTTGGGAAGACATGTCGCAACTACGCCACCGGCAGCTGCGGACGCGGCAATCAACCCGAAGGCCCACAGGAATCCGATTCCTGCATACACAGGAGCCCCGCCGACCAACGTCTGAATATTCGCGTTGAGCGTGACGAATACCAATGTCGTGCCGACGCCGGCAGCGAGCGTGCGACTGACCTCGGTGAGGCTTGCGCTAACTACTTGTTTGTCAGCCGGCACGGCCGATATGACGAGGTTCGGAATGGCAGCGCCGGCAAGACCTACGCCGAGATGTACAACGCCGGTCGCGATCAGAACTATCAGCTCTTCACCACGTCCGACGCCCATAGTCAGTGCGCCGATTGTGATGGCAGCGGCCGCCACGATCATATATACCCTGGCGCCGACCCGCCGTACGCTGAGTCCGACGATCAGTCCGCCGACCACGATGCCGATCCCGTTCACGATGCCGAAGATCGCGTACTCGCCAGCCGTCATCCCGAATCCGTAGTCGCCGCCTGCCGTCCGTGGCGTCATTGCCATAATCGCGAGAATCGAACTGGTGGTAGTGCCGACACCGTATACGAGTCCCGACGAGAGCACGGTGAACAGCAAGCCCGGACGCCGCAGTTGACGCAAGTCAATGAGAGGCTCAGGCGTCCTACCTGCCTGCACTACCCAGGAGGCGAACAGCGCGCACCCGATCGCCAGCAGGCAGAGGGTCCCACCACTGATCCAGCCCCACTGCGGGGCTGAGCTCACCGCGACAAGAACTGCCGAGACTGAGCTGCCCAGCAGGAGTGCGCCCAGCAGATCGGGACGAGAATCGGCCGACCGCACGGGCGACTCCGGAACCACAAGCAGTGCAGCGGTTCCGAGGACCGCTACCAGGATCGTGATGAACCAGAATGCGCCTGAAACGCCGTGGTTGTCGATCAGCCAGCCTGCGAGGAACGGCTGCAGTACGACGATGATGCCGGTTCCGGTCACGGTCACGCTGACGGCGAACGGAACGATTTGCGCCGGGAAGATATCCCGTATCAGCGAGTAACACAGGAATACGACGGAGAAGATCGCACCCTGCAATGCCCGGCCTACCAGAAACATGGAGAATGTCGAGGCCGTCGCAGAGAGCATAGATCCAATCAGGGTGATGACGAGCACAATCATCAGTAGGCGCTTCTTGCCATACATGTCGGCGAGCTTGCCCACCAGCGGCATCGCGATGCTCGCAGTGAGGAACGCAATTGTCATGGCCCAACTGGCCTGGGTCGTTGCGAACTCCGCCGTAATGGCGGGCAGTGCCGTACCGGCGAGGACTGCGGAGACGGGGACGATCTCGGAAACGAGGATAATCACAATTAGGATGGCGACCAGTCTCGGAGTCCACTTATGCGTTTCGTCCGCGATCGATGTAGAGGAACCAACCGGCACCTCGGCATCAGGTGTGCCCGTCATCGAGGGAGTCCTTTGGCGTCTGCCGGCGGTGGGGTGTAGCGGTGGCCCCACACCGCGCCCTCGGTGATCCGGTAAGTCGGGGTCGATCCCTCGATCCTGATTCCGCCCCAACCGATTTCGGTGGCGTGTCCCTCGGGCGAGTAGCTGTAGAAGGAGAGCATCTGGTCGTTGGTGTGTTTGCCCAGCGACTGCATCATCGGGATTTCGAGATCATGGGCACGGTCGAGAGCTTTTCCCAGGTCGTCGAGTTCGGAGGTCTCCAGCATGAAGTGCATCAGTGCGGGACCCTCGGCCGGGTTGAGCCCCAGCGTGTGTTGGCGTGCGTTACATCCGAGGAAGTAGCTGATGCCACCGGGCAGTTTGAGCGAGTTGCGTTCGGTGAATCCGAGTACTCCTACGTAGAATTCGTACGCGCTTTCGGTGTCGACGACGTTCAAGATGACGTGCCCCATGCCTTGGTCGCCCGTAACGAAGCCGGACACGTGCGGGAGCTCTAGCGGCCGGTGACTGAGCACCGGTCCGTAAAACAGCTCTACGCGGTTGCCGGACGGATCGTCGAATGCCGCGAACCCGCTGACTTGCCGCACCGCACATTCTTCCGCGGTGCCGGGATGGGTCTCGGTGCCGGTGGCCTCTACGCGGGCCACGAGCTCACGCAGATCCGACCGGTCGAGGACCTCGAATCCGACTGCTTCCAGCCCCGACGTCGTGGATTCGGTGACCACTAGCCGTGGCGGGTAATGGTCAATGCGGTAATGCAGGGAGTTCGGTAGTGGACCTTCGACGGGCATCATTCCCATGAAGTCGCCGGCGAAGGGCTTCCACTGGTTCACCGACTCTACATTCAGGCGCAGATATCCAAGCGATAGAACAGGCATTGCAATACTCCTGGCATTAGTAGAGGGCCCCAGGGGCGCCGGTGAGCAGGTATTGGCCGTACTCATGATTGACCTTGTCCGGCAAGTTGACGGCGTGGTGCTGTCCGGCATGGACGTCCCGCCACACTGCCTGCAGCGGGCTCGATGTCGAGATCGAGCGTGGACCGCCCACTTGGTATCCCTTGTCGGCGGCCGAGACCGCAAGCCCGACTGCGGCGATATGGTCGCGTTTGGTGCGCTGACGAATCTCCATTGGAAGGTTCTCGACGCGCTCGACGGCTGCGTAGGCGTCGGCCAGGTCTGCCTGAAGGATCCGATACGCGGTGTCGACCTCGAAATCCGCCTCGGCCAGGCGCGCCAGCGTCGCCGGGTGCGGCAACTTTGTCGCGTCAATTGCCAACCGGGACTTGTGAATCCCTACTGCTTCGTCGACCACCCGGCGAGACATGCCTACTAAGGGCACGACGACGGCATTGACGAACAGGGTGTACCACGGGAGTCGATAAAGTCGGGCGGTATTCACCTCGTTTCCGGGATAGCGTTCCGCGTACAGGTCCTCGACGTCGTGAACCCGATGCTCGGGCACGAACGCGCTATCGACGACGATGTCGTTGCTACCGGTGCCTGAGAGTCCGGAGGTGAACCAGACGTCGTCGATTGTGTAGTCGGCGCGGGGGAGCAGTAGGTGGAGTTGCTGTCCGGTTCGCTGCCCGTTCTTGTCGGTGACCATTGCGCCCACGAAGACCCAGTCACAGTGGTCGCTGCCGGACGAGAAGCCCCAACGTCCGGTGAGTTCGTAACCGCCAGGGACGATTCGGGCTGTGCCGGCTGGACTGTACGATGAGCTGATCCACACGTCGGGGTCCTCGCCCCACACGTCCTTCTGCGCCTGATCGGGAAACAGTCCGAGGTGCCATGAATGGACGCCGACGACTCCGGTGACCCAGCCCGCGGAACTCGAGAGCCGTGCGATTTCGTACATCGCGGCGTTGAAGACGCCCGGATCAGTTTCGAAACCGCCGTAGCGCTTCGGCTGGAGGAGGCGCATGATGCCCGCGTCACGCAGGATCTTTGCGGTGTCTACAGAGAGTTTGCGCTCCTCGATGCAATCGGCTTCGCTTTCCTGCAAACGTTTCCCTTCGGAGAGGATGGCATCCAGGGAATCGTGACGGAAATGCATGTGTGAAAGTTCCTTTCAGGAAAGAGCTATCGGATCAGCGAGTGAGGAATTCGGTTACGAGGGACTCGAAGTCGTGCTTGCGCTCGACCTGAGCCCAATGCCCGCATTCGCCGAGGATGTGCAGGTCGGCCTTCGGCATCCGCCGCAGCGCGAACAGGGCGCCGTCCGGCGGGAGCATTCGGTCGTCGCGGCCCCACGTGACCAGTGTCTTGTGTGGAATTTCGTCGGTGCGAGCCCATAGCGGAGCTTTGCCGGGCAGTGCGAGCGATGCCATGACCGCGCGCATGCGCTCGATTGCACGGGGGGCGGTGGCGTTGGTCCAGCGTTCGTCGAGAAGCTGTGGGGTGATTGTGGCCGGGTCGTAAACCATCGAGTCAATCCATGCTTCGAGGGCCTCCCTGGTGGGATCGACGAGGAAGTCGTTGAGGCGTCGCGCGCCCTCGCTCATCATTGGTCCCAGTAGCGGTGCGTACAGGCCACCGGGTCCCATCAGGGCCATGCGCTCGACGCGATTAGGAGCAAGCGCGGCAGTTTCGAGCGCGACCCATCCTCCCATCGAGTTTCCCAGTAGGTGAGTCCTTTCGATCCCCAGGTCGTCGAGAAAAGTCACCAGCGTCTGCGCCGCGATCTCTGGATACGGCCGGTTGTATTCCATATCGGGGCTCGCGCCGAAACCGGGCATATCGACGACGATGGTGCGAAAGTGTCGGGCGAACGCTGGCAGGTTCTTCGAGAAGTTTGACCACCCGGATACTCCCGGGCCTGACCCGTGTAGCAGAACGAGCGGATGTCCGTCTCCGGCCTCGTGATAGTGGAGTTTGTCGGTAGCGGACGGCCCACGAGTGGTAACGGCGTAGTCGAGGGTTTGCATGTTGGTCCAATCTCTTTCGCAGCATATGCATTCCGATCCGGAAGAATCGAAACAGTTGAGCCTGAGCTGAATTTCGAACACCCTCAAGGGAAGGGCGTTATGTGAAGTGGGTCACGGCGGATGTTGAACACGGTAGCGATAATGGTCGAATTAATCAATCGAATGGCCGAAAATCAATCAATTGATTGATCTGCTTGGGCGTATCTGTTTTCACTGGCCAGCACGAATCGGATAGGACGTCGTGAAAACGACTGACTAGAATGAATGCGACTGCTACCGTGACAAATTGCGCCGGTCGAGGAGGCCTCCGGAATCGACACAGGCATAGGCGTTAGGTACTACTTCTAGGCCGTTGCGCGGGCGACTGTGAAGCGCTCCGCGCTCGCACCCGGTGCCTCTCGGTCGAATTGTGCGGGTTCGTCAGCCACCTCGACACCGATTGTGGGGCTTTCGCTGACACCTGCGCCGAGGGCAGCCGATTTCGGGTTGACCCGCAAACTCTCCGGGACACATCGCCATCTCACCGGTAGCGGAGACGCTTTCCAGGAAGCCAGTTCACTCATGGCACGCCTGAATCGCTGATTCTGTGTCACCTAAATCTTTTCCCGTCCGGATGTCCCGGCCTTCAGGCGCCCTCATCACCTGCGGTCAGAACCGCGATGGTGGATGCTTCGGTGTTCGTTGGAGGAAGGGGTGCGGCCAGGCGCCTAGAGCGAGCACGGCGAGGGTTGTCTGAGTGATGCCGGTGGCCAAATAGATGCCGTGCAGCGGTGACCAGACGAGGATGATGGCGATTTCGACGAAGACCCAGATCGTCATGATCAGTCCGGCGGCGGCGTGTAGGCCCCACGCCAGTGTGTACCTGCCGTGCTGAGCAACGAGTGTGAGTGCCTGGCTTCCGCCGACGATTATGCCGAGGATGATGCCTGGCCAGAAGTAGGAAGTGAAGACGGTTCCTTCGATCCATTCCGGGGGGGGGGGGGGGGGGGGCCCAACCCCCCCCCGGCGGGTTGTCCACCCATTCCCAGGAGATGGGTTATCAGGTTTAAACATTCGACGAAGGTTATAACCGTTCGGAGAGGGCGCGGAGGGAGCGGCGCAGGTTTCATGACTGTCACGATAGTGTGACACCGCTCATGCGTCGCATAGGGCTATTTACTGGCGGCGGTCAGTTGATCCACTGGATTTGATTGCCGCTCAGGTTGTTCGGGGAGAGTTTCTGCGCCCCGATGCTGTAGTCGGAGAGCTCGCCGTCGGGGCTATAGCGATCGGCGTCGAGGGTGGGATCGCCTCACTAGGGTCCTTCGGTTGGTCTGTTGCTGGGTAGGTGTGTGCGAGATGATTGTGGAATCGAGCAGTTGATTGTTGGCGGTGGTAGTGATGTCAGCAGGTACTTCCCTCAGCTCGCTGTGTCGAGGCGCGATGCAGCGATGACCCGGATGAAGGGTGCGACGCCGTCTCGCGTCGCAAACGAACCAATGGATCGCCGGAATTTATGCGGCTTTCTTGTCGAGAGTTGTTCTCGAAGGTGTTGCATGATTTCGGCACGAGTACTGGCGTCGGCGACGTCTGAATTCCGCTCTCGCGCTTCACATCGACGTGCCGCTTGTTCTGCGAGACGGATCCTGTCGTTTCACGCCCATAGTCGGGGGAAGTTTTTGACCAGTCGATTTGTGTCAGCCTTCAGTGGAGGAACGCAGTAGGTCGTGTGAGTTCTACGGTCCAGACCCAGCCCCGAGTTTGGGTAGCTTTGGTGAGTTCGTGGGCGACGTTGAAGTCGGCCCATTGGTGGTGCCGAGGTCGGTGTTGGCTACGTCGTCACAGATGTGGCCGACGTGTCTAGCCGTTTTCACGGCCGGGATGTGAGAACGCAGTTGGGCGGCGTTGCGTTGCAGTTCGATTGGGCGTGTGGCGTTTTACTTGAATGTTCCGGGGCTTACCTGCTCGCGTGTGCGCTTGCATTGATGAGAACGTGTGAATAAGAGATTGAAAAGCGAATCCGCTGGAGGGGATAGGCGACGTCCTGCGAGGTGTCGACGTCGATGAACGCTACAGTGACAGTTTCGATGCCGGAGGAGTCCACTTCCTCGCAATAGTTGAGTCCGGCGTGATCAATTCGAGGACTGTGGTCAACACTTCCTGATGGCCGGTGCCGTTGAGTGGTGCAGGGCATGCGTCTCAGTGGTAGTTTGTTCCTCGGCTGCCAGAGCTGGCGCAGGTATAGAGAGTTAATTATGTTGGTGGTCAGCTAGATTCGTCTATTAATGGTTGTCTGCTGAATTCCGTGGCGTCAGCGAGTAAATGCAACACGGTAGCTCTGCGCGACTTCCAGTGGTACCTCGCCGCGCGGCAACCAGGGAGATCTGGCGTCAGATCTGGTCCAACAATCCACAGGAACGACTCAACAAGGAATCCGACGCCGAACCGATGTCGTCGGCAGGCATCTTCCCCGATTGAACTTCGCTGATTCGGCTCGTCGGCGCGGTCTTGGCCGAGCAACACGGCGAATGGACCGAAGGTCGCCGATATCTCGGACTGGACATCCTGGCCCGCTCCAGAGTGATCGTCGTGCGCCCGAAAACCGGTGACGACAACACAATCGATGAGAAGGTGACCTCAACTACCCCAGCAGCATTGACAGCCCGAGCAAGGAGATCACGCAGTGCCCGTCCTCAAACACCATGCATTTGGACTTGACCCACGGCAGATTCGTGCCGAGTTGGCGCGGCAGGTTCAGGTGATATTCCAAGATCCCTATGCTTCCTCAACCCTGCGCGAACCAGCGGTGCAGCATTGCGTGAATCGATAAGTGTGCGCCAGCAGGCTCTCGGCAGGAGGAGTGACATCGACGAAGACGAAATCGCTGAAACCCTGGACATAGCAGGGCTTCCCGCGATCTATGTTGGCCGTAAGCCCCCCGCACTCTCGGGTGGAGAACGGCAGAGGGCGGCGATCGCGCGGGCTGTTTCTGTCCATCCGGCACTACTCATCTGCGACGAACCGGTTGCCGCCCTCGATGTTTCGGTGCAGGCCCAGGTTCTCGAACTGCCTTCCCGTCAGCGTTGGCGCGCTGGCTTTGATCAGA
The DNA here is from genome assembly GCF_042790355.1 of Rhodococcus sp. NPDC056743. NCBI lineage: Bacteria > Bacillati > Actinomycetota > Actinomycetes > Mycobacteriales > Nocardiaceae > Rhodococcus > Rhodococcus sp. NPDC056743. The sequence goes on from NZ_JBHTZI010000001.1 coordinate 349,576, forward strand.
ATTCCGATTCCTTGCAGATCATCGTCCGGGAAGGTACGTCCTCCCGGGATTGACAAGTTCTGATGATTGCTCGGGCTCGATCTGCAGGTCCGGGGAGCCCGGTGACATGGACAGTCCATCCGGCGGCGCCCAGTGCAATAGCGGTACCGCGCCTGACGCCTCGGCTGGCTCCGGTTACGAGAGCAATTCGGCGCTGTTCAGAGGCTTGACCTGTCGTGAGAAGTTCTCTACTACGGTCGCCTCGGGATCAAGGGGGCGTACGACAGCCCAAAGTACGGTGGCGTGGCATTTGCTCACCTTCCACTGACCGTCCTCAATGACGTAGGCATCGTCGTACTCGACGGCACTGACCTTTTCGGTTAGGTCTCGCATGTTCAGCTGTCGGAACCGGAGCGTCCATGCGCCTTCAGCGGTGGTGTCGCTAGTGATCCGAATATCTGGGTGGAGTCCGTGATGCATATCGAGGATCACATGCTGGCCACCATCCTTTTGTAATGCCACTGCCCTATAGACATTTGCGATGCCGTCTGCATCGTCGAAAGCCCCCACCTCGCCGAAGTCGATCGATGCGCCAATCGCGACAAAGCTGGCTCGGAACCCGTCGGGGTCTTTTCCGTCGCAGGCTCGCCAGTAGCGGTACTTCAACGCCTTGATCGCTTCGATGGCTTCGAGTCGAGAGATCCGCTGTTCTAGGGTCTCCGTACTAACTGCGACGTTCATTGTTGGCTCTCCATTTATTCTTGGCTCGTAAAGGGCGATAGGTCGACGGTTCTAGAGATAAGGTCACCGTTGGTCATCAGTGAGCTACTTCGTGTCTATCCAAGCTTGATCGAACAGCATGATTCCGGCGGCGCTCGGAACAATCTCGTACACGTTCTTCTGCCACGCCCAGAATGAGGGCAACCCGCTGATCGGCGCGGATGGCACAGTCTCGTTCCATAGCGTTTGAATCTTCGTCAGCACCACTTCCGACGCCTTGTCGTCCTTCGCGTGCTGTAGTTCGAGGAGCAGATTGTCCATGTCAGTGTTAGCGTAACCAGCTGTGTTAGAGCGTGATTGACTATTTACGGTCGAGTACAGTCCAAGGTCCGGGATCGCCTCGTATAAACCCATTCCCGAGTGTGACAAGTCGAAATCATGCTTGACGTAGACCTTCAGGCTTAGGTCTGCGGCATTGTTGACCGGAATGATGTTCACCTCGAAACCGACGGCCTGCAGAAGAGACTGCACCGCAAGGCCGCCAGCTTGGTCCTTCGGTTCGTTGAGCACAACGTAGTTGAGTGTGCCGCTGAACCCGTCAGCCTTTGCCTGAGTCACCAGTTCAGTGGCCTTCGCCGGGTCGTATGCGATTCCAGGGGTGTCGATGTGCCACCGCGACGTGGAGCCGAACAGTTCAGAACCGGGCAACCCTTCACTGTTCTCGGCGCGTTGGTCGATGAGATCAGGATTCAAGGCGTAGGCGATTGCCTGACGTACTCGGATATCCGATCCAGGGTGGCCTTCTCGGTTGTTGATGATCTCTGCGCCACCAGTGTTGAGGACACTGATGTAGCCGGGGTAGCCCTTGTCCTTGGCCGTGTTGATCGCTGAGCTGTTCCCCCGGATGTACGCGATGTTGAGCTGGCCGGCGTCCAAGGATTCGAGATTGGCCTGTGGTCCGTTGAGCGGCACCATCCGGAGCTGATCAAGGTTGACTTGACCGCCGTAGTACGTCGGGTTGGCCTTGAACACTCGTTCTTCATTGGGGGAAAACTTCTCGTCGGTGAACGGTCCGGCGCCGATCGCCTTGAAAGTGTCACCTTCGGCTGCAGACGGCGAGACGATCATCCCATGCCCGAGTGCGAGCATCGATGGGAATCGCTGCCACGGAGAGTTGAGGCGGAAGACGACAGTGGTCGGGCCAGTTGATTCGATCGACTCCACGGACGCGAGCCAGAGTTCGCTACCGTTACCCTTGCCGTCGTTGTAACGGTTGATGCTCGCGATCACGGCATTAGCATCAAGTGGAGTGCCGTCACTGAACGCTACGTCGTTGCGCAACTTCAGCGTCCACGTGGCGCCTTCGTCGTTGGTGTCGAGGGAGTTCGCCAACTTCGGATCGAATTCACCTGTCGCGGTGTTGTAGCTCATCAATACGTCGTAAACGGCGGCGAGCGCACCGCCTGCGTCGTCGCGTGCGGCAGTCTTTGCGGGGTCCAGTGAGGTGGGCAAAAACTGGACGCCGTATGTGAGCGTGCCGCCCTTGACGGCATCTCCAGGCGTTGGCTGTACGTTGACCATGCCAGTTTGGAACGTACCGGCATTACTACTGGCTGTGTCGTTGCTGCTGGCGCAGCCTGTGAGAATGACGCCGGCGCCGAGCAGCGCGATGGCTGTCCTCCCGTACTTCGCGAAATAGGATTTCGTCACATTCGTCTCCGCGTTCTGTATTTGGTCTGTTCGTAGTGGTTCTGGCGGAAAGAGGAGCGCATTTCCTGACGAACGCCAGGAAATCATTTCGGCGCGACGCAGGAGCGTCCACGCAATAAAAATTGGAGACACGTTGAATCGGGCGCAGGGACGCCACTTTCTACTGCGATATCAAATCCGACGGATAGTGCGCAGGTGGTGACCTCCGAGTGCCGATGCGTGCGTGCTGTCACCGCATCGAGGTACCGACATCGAACCGGCTGATTGAGGTAGGTGTCATGGATTAACCGTGCACATCACGGCCTGCGGACCGAGTTCTTGGCACGGATTTCAAGTGTGGCCTGGGAAGCGTGTTGTGCTGCGTCAGATGCCATTTGGTGATTGTCGATATCACAGACTTCGTGCTCGACGACGTCATGCATTCGCGAGCTATCGCGAGCATCGGAGCGAACCGGGACGGTAGCGCCCGCCTCTGTATTCTATGAGGAGTGGGGTTCAGCGAAATATTCAGTCGTCACGAAGGGGTGCGGAATCGTGCCGACGTTCTGGGGCAGGCCGAGGGCAATCACTGTGGCGTCGGTGACCCACACGCCTGCCCCGGAAAATACTTGCCATCTGCCGCAGTCTTCCACTTGCCCCGAGAATGAGCCTTGATGGGGAGAACAAATCTTTTTTGTTCACATTCCAGGGTATATGGGCATTTATGGCACTGATGAACATCGGTCCTCCTCGCTCTGCTTCCCCAACTTTGACGCGGTGTGCTCTAAAGCACCAATACCAATACGATCAAGACCTAGCATGTTGAAATGCTTGATATTTCGATGCGCGAACTTCGGTATGTGGCGGTGCTTGAGCGCGAGCTCAATTTCACCCGCGCTGCGGCGGCAATTCCCATGGCACAGCCTGCTCTGAGTCAGGCGATCGCGCGCATGGAACGGCGTCTGGGCGTAGAGCTGTTCCGTCGCACGAGTCGACTCGTCGAACCGACCGATGCGGGGTCGTTGCTCGCGGACCGGGCACGCAGAATCCTGCAGGATGCCGCGCTCGCTGTCGTCGACGCTCAGCTTGTCGCTGGCGGCACGAAGTTGCGGGTGTGTGTGGGAGATCCGTCAAGGCGGTTGGCGCGCCAGATACTTGGCGCCATCCGTGCCGAGGTGCCGGTGCACCAAACGACGGTGCCGTGGAGCGAGGTCGCCAGCCAGTTGTGCAGTGGGGAGCTTGCGCTGGCGTTGGGTCCGGAGGTTGTCGGCCCGGGTCTGGTTTCCGAGCTGCTTAGCGAGGAGAGGGTCGTGGTGTTGATGGATCAGTCCCATCCGCTGGCGAACTACCAGATACTTACGATCCCGCTGGTCGCGCAGCACCCTATGGTGTCCATCGACCGCACGATGAGCTCCTGGGATGCCAACGTGGAACGGATGTTCGAGCGAGCCGGTCACACTCCTCGGTGGACTAAGTCGACCGCGTTTGGGGCGGTGGCCGGGGCCGATATGGTCGCTGGCGGAGTGGCAACACTGCTAGTTCTTGAGTCCGTCGCGGCTGATCAACCGCAAGAGAGGGTGTTTCGGCCTCTGACCGTACCGTGGAACGTCGGCTGGTTTTTGAGCCGCCGAGAAGCGTCCCAAGACTTGCCTGCAGTTGCCGCAGCAATCACAGCAGCACGGATCGCCTCAGTGCTGAATCGTCCTGCGTTTGATACGGCTTCTTGTGAACGATGCAACTTTAACTAAGCGTCATCTACCCGAGTTTCATCAACGAGATTGCCAGGAATGCGCAGATCGCCCTGCTAGGGAACGCGCATCTGCTGGCAGAACCTCCTACCTCAACGAATGTCCGCCGCCGACTGCCGCTGAAAGTTGGCCGTAACGAGATTCTTCTGCCGCCGTTGGCAATCTTGCGTTCGTGAGACGCCCAGTGGTTCCGCACAGCGGGACTGAAACCCGAGTGTGCCATCGTCACAGCGACACTGGGCGATGGCAGGACATTCCTGCCTTCGACACATGCGAGGACAAGGGATGTCGATTGTCGGGGTGTGTGGGTTGCAGCGGAATAGCTTTCATCGCTGCACACGCTCGACATTCCTTGTCGAGACACCCGGTCAATTCCGAACTTGTCGAAAACCTGTCTGCCACCACTGGAAAGGCTTCACTTAATGCCACACCGCCCCTTCGCCTTACGTCAACAAGCCAGGACGTGTGTCGCGCTCGCTGCGGCAGGTTCATTCCTGCTCGTCGGCACCGCTGCTGCAACTGCCGAGTCGAGTACGCTCCCGTCATTCGGATCGTCGGACTTCGCCTCGAGTGCACCGTCGACCGTTGTAGCACCACGTCTGGCATCGGTGGATAATTTCCGCGACGTGGCAGGCACGGGATCCGGTTATGTGGGCACCGGTGGGCTGCATGTACGCCAGGGAGTGTTCTACCGCGCAAACGCCATTACCCCGAACGCCGAAGACCTGGCGACCCTCGAATTACTACATCTGACAGCGGTATACGACTTGCGTACCGAGGGCGAGATCGCTGCGAACCCGAACACTCTGCCCAGTGGCGTTCGCTACGAGAAGATTCAGGTGCTTGCCGCTGATCCGAGCGGTGAGGTCGCTGCCATCACCACGAAGGACCAGGCACTGGCGTACGTCCAGTCGGGATACCGGTCGACAGTCAGCGATCCCGTCTCCCGCGCCGGATTCGGTCAGTTATTGACCGAACTCGCTGACACTCCGGGCGCGCAGATATTTCACTGCACCGCCGGCAAGGACCGAACCGGATGGGGATCGGCTCTGCTACTGAGCATCGCCGGGGTACCGCGGGAAACGATCATGGCGGACTATCTGCTGACGAATGAGTACTCAGCGGCAGCTATCGAGGCAAAGATAGCTCGGATCGCTGCAGTGAAAGGACCGGAGTACGCGGAGGTCTATCGTCAGCTTCTCGGTGTCGATCCCAGTTATCTCCAGGCAGCTTTCGATGAATTGGACAGCACTTACGGTTCATTCGACCGGTATCTCGTGGACGGACTCGGGTTGGATGCGGCGACGATCGTGAAGCTGAAACTCAAGCTTCTATTCTGAGTTTCACGGTGTGAAGGGTGTTAGGCGCGTGATCAATTCGATTGTTCACGAGCCTAGCCCCGTTGGATCGTCCAGGTCGGTGCATGGTAGGGGTACGGTCAGCTCACAGAAATTGCCCGACAGATCGAGGCCGACGTCGATCGAGAAGCAATAGTTCAGCGTTTCGATATCGAATGACTCACCGGGCTCAGCCGCGTCACCGTGATTACGCACCCGATCTTGCAGTCGGTCGCGCTCGGTGCCTTCCTGGATATGGTGATCCTCGAATCGACGGTCCATGGGTTCGAGGTCGTTGCTGCAGTGGGTGTGCCTGACCCGTCGATGGCTCTCGAGCGTGCCCGGGAGCTCTTGGCCGCGGTGCCCGACCTGCTCGCCGTGGCCACCGACGTGGCGTCGACCATCAGTTCCGAGATCTCGTCGAGAGCAAACCGAATCTTCCTGCGAGTACCTACTTTCGACATTACGTGCACTCCTCGTGGGCCTGCACCATGATGCGAGCGTGGCTGCCGAGCGTCTCACGGTGCCGGACGCGGCAAAAGCGTCGATGGCAGCGAAGGAACCAATTGCGACAACTGCGCGGTTGAGTAGTGTATCCGCGTCCTCGTCGACCACGATGCGGCCTCGCTCGACCACGATCACGTGCCCGAACGGATTGGCTACCTCGGTGAGGAGGTGAGTCGAAAGCACTACGGTGCAAGGATGTTCGGCGTAGTCAGCGAGCAACTCCGCGGTGCAGCCATGCTGTGCGTCCTTCCGGGTTTCGGATGTTTCTGTCAAACCCGGGGCAGAACAAGACACTGAGATTGGGTGTGCAGTGGCGAGTGTTCGGAACAGCTGCCGGGTGACGTAACGCTCGAGGGATCGCATGATCGTTTGGTTGTGTGCGGCCCTCGGTTCTTCGACGTTCGACGTAGATACGGGTTTCGGGATCCGTCAGCCCGAAAAGAGCGCTTCGAGGCAGGCCCGTAATGGGCCACGACCCGCCCGCACTCGAAGGCCGCAACGACCAGATCGACGCGTTCGATCTCCTTGTCGCGCGCAGCAAACGTCGCAATTACGACCGTGGAATGATCCTCTCCGGACTGCGGGGCGTCGGGAAGACGTCGTTGCTCAACTATCTGGCCCATCATGCCGACAGTCAGGGCTGGCTGACCATCAGCATCGAAGGCCGTACAGCCGATGAGACCGAGCCTGGCGCGGTGCGGGCCGAAAGGCTCGTCACCCTGACTGGGCGGATACATTCAGGCGATGACCATCACTGACGTGTGGCTGCGGTACATGCAGGTTCTTCGCCAGAAGGCGCCGATCACGGCAGGGGCGGTGCGTCCGCCGCGGCCCCTCTCCGAGCGAGAAGATGCAGAGCGCGATACGGCGCCGTGGACTGCGGAGATTCGCGAGTTCTTCTCCCTTCACGACGGCCAGGTACGGCCGGTTGGCGGAGAAGCCTTCGTCGGAAGTGTGCTTCCGGACTTCGATCTGCTCTGTCTCGACGAGGTCGTCGCACGGCACCGGGACTCGCGAGAGCACCTCCATGACACCGAAGATTTCAGCGATGAGTGGGTGACGATTGCTCGGCAGCAGTCGGCCGGGGAAATTGCATACATGTTTCTGCGTACGTACATTCCGATCGCGGAGCACGCATGCGGTGATCTGTTGTTCGTCGACACCCGCGGTGGGCAGCGGCAAGGGTGCGTCCGCGAGTTCGGCGCGGGGGGCGCTGACGAAGGTGATCCGGAGTCGGCGTCGTTGGCGGATTACGTCGATTCGGTGCGTATCAGTGTCGAGTCAGGTATCGAACATTCCAGTCTTGTCCCGACTATCGAGGACGGCGTGCTCAGCTGGAACGTCGACTTCAGTGACAACCCGGTGCAGGATCCCGCGCCCGAGCCGATGATGATTCGGCTACCGTTCGCTCTGACGTATTTTCAGCCGTCACAGATCGGACCGGACGATGACCTGATCGACCTCGACGTCGTGCGGCAAACGGTGATGGACACCGCCCAGTCGTTGCACCCGGCATCGACGGTGGAAGGGGCCGAATCGGGTTTCCGTCGAGTTCCCCGTCAGCAGGGTGTCTCGATCAGTTGGTTCGTCGGGATCGACAGGCAGACTGTTACTTTCGTGGCCGTTGTCATGGGCATCGGCAATGAGGTGATCGTTCACGAGATACCAGAAGATGGCAACGCCAGGTTCGTGTTCGATGAGTGATGCCCGATCCGCTGGGCCCGCGGGGTATTTGGTCCGAGCGCACAACACCGATAGGTCGACACACTGGTAGACGCCGCGACACTGGTAGACACAGTCATGACGGAAATTGAGGAGCCCGAGCCAGTGAGTGCAACGAGTACAGCGGATGCGTTGTTGGCCGGCCCACGCGGACGGCGGATGCTGCTCGACTACGTGATGGATGCCGAACAGATCCGGCGACCCGAGCCGCATGACGACTCGTTCCGTTCCATGATTTTCCTGGCCTCCTATCATCTTGACCCCGAGCGAGACTCACGCGTGACGTACTCACGCGTGGCGTACGAGTCTGGCGCTGGGGAGCCTCCTGAAGAGCCGCTATGTGCCGTTGTCACTGCCGACGATGTAGCGCACCGCCTGTCCCAGGTGCCGCTTCCCGAGGTCACCGAGGTTGCACTCCGTTCGGCCCTCGCCGCCGCGACGGACTCAGCGCGCTACTGGCAGGACCCCGACGGTGAAGACGTCCTCGCCGCAACCGAGCCGGTGCGGCGTGAGCTTCGACGGGTCGCCGAGCACATCGCACGATCCCTACACACCCAGTGGTGGACGACGGCCCTCGCCGAGACCGACCAATGGTCGATAGTCAGCCGGGGCGACGACAGCCCCGATACCTTCGAGCCCGCGGCTGCAGAACTACTGAGCGACTGGTACGAACGCAACCTCGAATGGGAATCGCGAGCCGCTGACCGCCCAACCGATCCCACGGCGAACTGGACCGGTCACTGGTGGTCGTATCCGTCTGTTCGGTGTTCGACACGGACACTCTTCGACGGCACCCCGGCAGAATTGTGGTTCGTCGAAGACAGCAGCGGCTGGAACCGCATCACCGTGCGAAAGGTCGGCACACCCGCCGGCGCTCGCATCTACGAGATCGACGGCGCGCCGGCGTGGGCGGAACTCTGCAGACGGTTCCCCCTCGAAGTCACCGCGGAGAAACGACACGACTGGTACCGGACAACGAGGCGATCAGGGCGATGGGTCATCCCCAACTGGCAGCTCGTCGCCGAAGACTATGCGGGCGTGCATCTCACCGTCGCGGGATACCTGGCCGCAGCGGGAACCGCGATCGGAGTCGACGACGAGACGGCCAGCGTCATCGCCGGATGGGCGCCCGACGCAACATGCTGGCTCGCCGACCCCGACCGCATCGGCGACGAATCCCGTACCTGGGTGCTCCACGACAGCCGAGAACACCCCGTCTGGGTCGAAGAAACGCAACCATGAGGACCAGCTGATCGTGTTCGCTGCTGCAACGCCCATCCGGCTAGCATCGCCTCGATCACCGAAGTTGTCTCTCCCGACGTTTCGAGAGCCCGCAGTGCTCGGCGAAGATCCGTCGATACCGACCCGATCGAGCCGAAGAATGAAGAAATCAGCTATGGAAGCGGCCCACGAAATTAATATGGAGCCGATGACGGGAATCGAACCCGCGTATTCAGCTTGGGAAGCTGATGTTCTACCATTGAACTACATCGGCGTCGCAGCCGGTCGGAGGGGTTTTCTTCCCCGATCAACGTGCTTTCCGAAGGTTATCAGACGCCATTTCCGATGTGTGGGAGCCCCGCCTGGCAACTCGTCCCCGCGCTCGATTTCTTGACACACACGAACCCGAGCTGTTCGTCACAGCATTGCCCGATCGGCCTGGTGATTGGTCTGCGCTCAAGTGGTGACCCGGTAACCTCTACCTGTGCTGCTCTCCGATCGTGACATCCGTGCCGAAATTTCAGTTGGACGCCTGGGCATCGACCCGTTCGACGATTCGATGGTCCAACCGTCGAGCGTCGACGTGCGCCTGGACGGGTTGTTTCGGGTTTTCAACAACACGCGATACACGCACATCGATCCGGCGCAGCGTCAGGATGAGCTGACGAGCCTGGTCGAGCCCGCGGAGGGTGAGCCTTTTGTGCTGCACCCCGGCGAGTTCGTCCTCGGTTCGACGCTCGAAGTGTGCTCGCTGCCCAACGACCTTGCCGGCCGATTGGAAGGCAAGTCGAGCTTGGGCCGTCTGGGTCTGCTGACTCACTCGACTGCTGGTTTCATCGATCCGGGATTCAGCGGTCACATCACGTTGGAACTGTCGAACGTCGCAAATCTTCCGATCACGCTGTGGCCGGGAATGAAGATCGGTCAGCTCTGCCTGCTCAAGCTGTCGAGTGCTGCAGAGTTCCCGTACGGAAGTTCCGAGGCCGGTTCCAAGTACCAGGGCCAGCGCGGTCCGACGCCGTCGAAGGCGTACCTGAACTTCAACCGGGGCTGACGGAAGCCGCACGTATGACCGCGTTGTTCTACGGCATGGTTTTCATGAACCTGCTGTTTGTAACCAGCACGGTGTGTTTGGTCAAGCCTTCGCGGATCAGCGCGATTGCCACGGCGTTTGCCGCGCTGATGTGGTTGCTGCTCAACGGCCCACTCGAAGGGCAAGTGTTGTGGACGCTGACTCCGGAGAACGGCCTCACCGTGTCGGACTTATTCTCATTCGTGGCGTTCGGCATTGCGGCACGAGGATGGTTTGTGGCCGGTGGTCGCAGGCGCGGGAATCGTTACGGACGGCGATAGCCGACAGAGCGACCACGTAAGGCCGTCATGGGTATGGAATCTCCCCCGAATCGGGCATAATTGCAGGCTATGTGGTGGATTGTCGTCGGCGGACTGATCCTCTGGGTGGTCTGCGCTGTACCGATCGCCATTCTTTGGGGTAAAGCCATCTCCCGACGCGACCGTGCTGATTTCGAAATCCGCAATCAGCAGTGGGCCGACGAGGTGGCCAGGTCGATCGAAGCGGAAACCGATTCCGAGACCGAGAAGTGATCGGCAATGGAACTGCCTTCCGACACCCCGGCCGACGTGGTTGCTGCGGCGGCAGAAGGGCCGCGTGTTCCGAAGTTTGATTCCACACTCGGGATTCCTGTTGCACCCGCCGCTGGGCAGGTCGGCCACCGGTTGGTGGTGATCGGCGACTCCCTTTCACAAGGGTTTCAGAGTGGGGCTGTCTTCAACACCGACCTGTCGTATCCGTCGATCATCGCGTGGCAGCTCGGCTGGTTCGACAGCTTCCGGTTTCCTCGCTACGGCGGCCCCGGTGGACTGCCGCTCAACATCGAATTGTTGCTACGCACATTGGAAGAGCGTTTCGGTACTTCAACTGACGTGTGGGAGATTCCGCTGGCATTGTTTGCGGCACGCGGATTCATGGATCAGGTCGAGGACTACTGGGAACGGGGTCCAGGCAGCGTCGCACCAACGTTCTCGGCGATCAATCACAACCTGTCGGTGTACGGATGGGATTTGCGCGATGCTCTGACCAAGACTGCCACGAGTTGTGAAGCGGCACTGCATCAACCACATGATGATCTGCTCAGCCAGATTGTCGAGAACAACGGCGAGCGGACGGCATTGCGAGTGTTGCCGCGTGGGTCCGACGCAGAGAAGAAGATGACGGTGTTCGACGCGGCGGCCGAACTGGGCAAGGAGTGCATCGAAACCCTGGTCGTGTTTCTCGGGGCGAACAATGCGCTGCGGACTGTGACGGATCTGCGGGTGCAGTGGAGTGGCAACAAGTTCCGTGACCCGGATGGCAAACGGGATTACACAGTGTGGCAGCCGGATCACTTTGCAAGCGAATACGCCGAAGTGCTTGCCGCTATCCGGAAGATCAACGCGCAGCACGTCATCCTGTGCACCGTGCCGCACGTGACAATCGCCCCGATCGCGCGCGGGCTAGGTGGAAAGGTCGAAACCGGCTCACGATATTTCCCGTACTACGCTCGGCCGTGGGTGCTTGACGCCGACTTCGATCCACGACGTGATCAGCACATCACGGGAGCGCAGGCGTGGGCGGTTGATACTGCGATAGACCTGTACAACACCGGGATCGAGCGGGCTGTGGTGAATGCTCGCCGGGTGGGCAAGGACTGGCACCTTTTTGACGTCGCGGGACTGCTCGAGCGCGTCGCATCCAGACGGTACGTCGACGACGTCAACGCACGGCCGTCGTGGTGGACGCCCTATCCGCTGCCCAAGGCCTTGACTGATCTTGTGCCTGTGCCGGATTCACGATTCCTGGCCGCAGACGGTCTGGGTGGCCGCGCGTCGGGTGGCTTGTTCTCCTTGGACGGGGTGCATCCGACCACTGTGGCCTACGGGGTTCTGGCCCAGGAGTTGATGAACATCATGGCCGGTGCCGGCGTGCAGTTCGATTCTCCGGCTGTCGATTTCGATCGTCTGGTCAGACGCGACACGCTGGTACGCACTCCGCCTCAGAATCTGGATCAGACGCTCGGGCTCATCGGGTGGGCAGACGAACACCTCGGTTTCGTGAAGCGAATTTTCGGGCTGTGAGAGTCAGCTGGCTCGGCACAACGACGGAGAGACCATCCGGCCGGCGTAGTCGCGGAGCAAAGCCTCGAGCCCGGTGTCCTCGGTCGACAATCTGCCGGTGGGGCCGATAGCGGCCAGCGAGCCGACAACACCGTTCTGGCCATCGCTGATCGGAACGGCAAGCGCTGAGCGCCCGATGCGAATCTCGTCGACCTCCCGCGCCGGCTCACCGCGTCTGATGCGGGAGAGTTCGAGTTCGAGGTGATCGGCGTCGGTGATGGTGTGCGCGGTGACCTTCTTGAGCGGCTTTGCAGCCAGTTCGGGCCGCGAGGATAACAACAGTTTTCCGATGGCAGAGGCGTGCAGCGTGCTCACGAGAGTGCGTTCACCGGAAAGCTCGTGATCGGGATCGCGGTCGACAAGTCGGACCTTCCCCTTGTCGTACGACGCGAGATACACGCCGTAGCGCACTTGGTCGCGTAGTTCTTCGAGGAGTACGGAGTTGTCCACCGGTGTGGGTTCGGCGGCGGCTCCGGCCAATTCGCGGGTGCGTCGGCCGAGTGCAAATCCGGAGAGGTCCGCGATCCGGACCAGGTAGCCGTCGGCGACAAGGATGTTGAGCAACCGGTACGCCGTGGCGGGCGGGATGCCGGCCAGTGCGGCAATGTCTTTGGCGGTGGCGCCGGATCCGAGCTGCGCCGCCGATTCGAGCAATGCCAATGCGCGCTGCACGGCTCTCGGTTCATGGCCGCCGAGATCTCGTGGTCGACCCACCATCAGCGCGGACCGGCTGCGGATTCGCCCACCAGCACGACGTTGCCGGCAGCGTCGGTGGCAAAGACGCCGGCGCCGGGGAGTACGTCCTCGGTTTCGGGCTGGTCGAAGGCGCCGATGTGCAGGAGGCTTTTCGGGCTGCGACGACGCAGATAGAACTGCCACAGTGTGCCCGAGCTGAGGATCACCAGTACCGCGATCGGTGCGATGTACGTGTGATCGACGATGTTCGCGTACACCAGGTATCCGAGGACCACGGCGCCCGCCCCGCTGCCACAGGATGCGGCGGCGAGTACGCGGGGTGTGTCCTCGCCGATGCGTGTGAGGAATACGACTGAACTGATCGCCACGAGTGCGTAGGCGACAATCACGGCTGCCCGCACTGTCAGTCGGAGGTCTTCGAAGAACACACCTCGTCCGATCACGGCGAAGGTGCCACCGCCGAACAGCACGACGGCAACAACTGCGCTCAACGCGACGTCGGGGGTGCGGAACGCGCTGTGCACGTGTGCAAAAGCGCGGGGGAGGAGGCGTTCGACACCGAACGAGTAGAGCAGCCGAGACGCGGCGTTCGACGACGCCATCGACGACGCGAGCCACGAGCATCCCATTCCGATGTTGAGCGCGATCACTACGGCAGGGCTGACACCGGTGGAGGTTCCGTGCAGGTACGCATTGACGAGGGTGTCGCTGCGCCCGGTCCAGGCGGCCCAGCCGGCAAAGATGAAGAGGGCGCCGCAGATGATCGGGGTGAAAAGGACTGTACGCGTCACGGTTACCAGAGGGCGGCGGGCTTCGGGGCCGAAGAAGGCGGCGCTCTCGAATCCGGCGAGCGCAAAGAGCGCGGCGAGTGCGGTGATGAGTAGTCCGTGGCCCGAGGTGGACGGACTGATCTGTGCTTGTTGATCTCCGCCGATCAGCATGAGCGCGACAATGAAGAGCAGGGAACAGCTTTCGGCCACGAGAATTGCGAGCGCTGCAAATCTGACGCTCCGGAGCAGGCACGCAAGGATGAGAGCCGCGAGCACGCTGTACAGGGCGATCAGCTGAAATGTGCCGTGCACGCGTATGCCGGCAAACCCGAGGAGCGTAATCACCGCCAGTCCACCGTGATAGAGCGTCATCACCGCACTGCCGACATATTTGACGAGGATGGCGATGCCGGTGGTGATGGCGGCTCGCGCGCCCAGTCCCCGAAACGCAAAACTGTGGAGTCCGCCCGATGCTGCCATCCTCCGGGTGAATTGGGAGATGCAGAACGCGATCAATGTGACCAGCACGGTCGCGACGATGATCGTGATCATCCCACTGAGAAGGTGTCCGTGTGTCAGCATGGTGACGGGCAGCACAACCATCGAGACGGCCGGTGCGGTGGTTGCCACCGATTGCGCCAGTACTTCGGCGCCCGAGAGTTGTCGACGCCCGAGCGCGCGCAGCGGGGAGCGCGCGGTTGGTTGCTTCTCGCGCGTGGTGAACGATCGCGCGATGGCCTCGGTGAGTGCGGACATGCGCGGGACGCTAATGCACTTCTGTAACGGAGAAGTTTCGTCAGTGAGTCCCCTGATCGCATCCGGCTGAGAGAGTACCTGTCGGTGCGGCGGCTGATTCTCACTCGAATCCCACGGACTGTTTCCTGCGTGACAAGTTCTCGACCCATCGCCCCGCCATTGTTGTGTCCACACCAACAACCCGGGTCGCCGGGCGCACACTTGGGAGCTTGAATGTCGTACACACGTAGATCTTTCATGCGCAGTCTGGGAATCACCGGCGGCGCGGGCCTGGCGCTTGGAGCTATGTCTTCCATCGGTTTGGCACCGGCAGCTTCGGCGTCACCGCGACGTTTTCAGGCGCCGGCAGCGGGTGACTTGATCGGGCAGGTCAAGGGCAGTCATTCCGTGGTGATCCTGGGCGGCGGCCCGGCGGGTCTGTGCTCGGCGTACGAGTTGCAGAAGGCCGGATACAAAGTCACTGTCCTCGAAGCCCGCACCCGTCCGGGTGGACGAGTGTGGTCGATCCGTAACGGGACGGAGGAAACGGATCTCAACGGCGAGACCCAGACCTGCACGTTCTCGGAGGGGCACTTCTACAACCTCGGTGCAACGCGAATCCCGCAGAATCACAACACCATCGACTACTGCCGCGAGTTGGGCGTCGAACTGCAGATGTTCGGCAACCAGAATGCCAACACATTCGTCAACTACACCGGCAGCAAGCCCCTTGCCAATCAGTCGATCACGTACCGGGCAGCAAAAGCAGACACCTACGGCTACATGTCCGAACTACTGCAGAAGGCCACCAACCAGGGCGCGCTCGACGAGGTGCTCACCAAGGAAGACAAGGAAGCGCTGTCGTCGTTCCTCGAGGACTTCGGCGATCTGGGCAGCGACGGACGCTACGTGGGATCCTCGCGTCGAGGTCACTCGGTCGAGCCGGGTGCCGGCTTGAACTTCGGCACCGAGATCGAACCCTTCGGAATGAGCGATGTCATCCAGGGCGGTATCGGACGCGCGTTCTCCTTCGAGTTCGGCTACGACCAGGCCATGACGATGATGACCCCGGTCGGCGGTATGGACCGGATCTACTACAAGTTCCAGGACGAGATCGGCATGGAGAACATCGAGTTCGGCGCCGAGGTCAGCGGAATGAAGAACGTTCCCGAGGGCGTCACCGTCGACTACGTGGTCGACGGCAAGGCAAAGTCGATCACCGCCGACTACGCCATCTGCACCATTCCGCCGCACCTGATCAAGCGTCTCGACAACAACCTACCTTCCGACATCCTTCTCGCTTTGGACGCTGCTAAGCCGTCGTCGTCCGGCAAGCTCGGCATCGAGTACTCGCGTCGTTGGTGGGAGACCGAAGACCGAATCTACGGCGGCGCCTCCAACACCGACCGCGATATCTCACAGATCATGTTTCCCTACGATCACTACAACTCCGACCGCGGAATTGTTGTCGCGTACTACAGCTCGGGTAAGCGTCAGCAGGCGTTCGAATCACTCACGCACAAGCAACGCCTCGCCAAGGCGATCGCCGAAGGCTCGGAGATCCACGGCGAGAAGTACACCCGCGATATCTCCTCGTCCTTCTCAGGAAGCTGGCGTCGCACCAAGTACTCGGAGTCGGCCTGGGCATCGTGGGCCGGCGCGGGAGATTCGCACGGCGGCATGGCAACTCCCGAATACACCAAACTACTCGAGCCCGTCGACCGCATCTACTTCGCCGGTGATCACCTCTCCAACGCAATTGCGTGGCAGCACGGCGCCTTCACGTCGGCGCAGGACGTTGTCACCCACCTGCACCAGCGGGTCGCGCAGGGCGCCTAGCACTAGAAGTTCCTACCACCACTTTCGAGGAGACACCATGAAATCTCGCACCACCAAAGTTGTTGCCGCAGCGTTTGCCGCGTCCGTGCTACTCGGCACCGCGACCGCGTGCTCGTCCGATACCGCCGAGGCGGAAACCACCACCAACTCCTTCATTTCGAGGTCGGTTCTCGAAGCCGGACAGGCCAATCCGATGATCGCGCAGGGGGTAGCCATCGGCGCCGACACGGCGATCTACAAAACCAGTGGCATCGGCCCGTCGGCCGGAAACAAAGCCGCACCCGAAGGATCGCCGGAGTCGTACATCGACTCACAGTTCTCCGGTGGCGTACTGCCGGCCGGTGTGACAGTGACCGAAGCGCAGGGCATCAACGTGCTCAAGAAGATTCGTGACAATCTCGAAGCCCAAGGACTGACGCTCGAAGACGTGGTCACGATGCGCGTCTTCCTCGACAACGCGCCCGGCTCGGACAAGGCCGATTACACCGGCTGGAATCGCGCCTACCGTCAGTTCTTTGCCAATACCAACCTCGATTCCGGTGAGACAGAGTTGGTTCCGATGGGAACCGCGGCACCCATCGCTCCGATCGAACGAAACAGTGCTCGCCCCACTCGCTTCGCACTCGAAGTTGCCGGACTCCCGGTTGCGGGCTGGCTGGTCGAGGTAGAGGTCGACGCGGTGTACCCCGAAGGCAAGGAACCCGCCTGATGGGCGCGCTGAGCCCCACCCACTGGGCCATCGTGGCGGTAGTCCTGCTGGTGTTGTTCGGTTCCAAGAAGCTGCCAGACGCGGCCCGCGGACTGGGGCGGTCGATGAGGATTCTGAAGTCCGAGGTCGGTGAACTGCAGGGCGATACCGATCTTGCGCTCGATTCCGAGTTGGCGCCGGGCAAGAAGTACTGATCCTGTGCGAAAGTAGCGAGGTGTCCCACACCTTCCTCGCAGTGTTGTTTGCCATTGGTGCTGCGGCCTGCATCGCGATCGGCACGGTAGTTCGCCAGCGCACGGCAGCAGTGGTCCCGGATGATTCCATCGGCGCGCTCGGACCGATCACGACGCTCGTGCACAGCCCGATCTGGTGGCTGGGCACGATCGTCGGTATCGCGGGTTACGCGCTTCAGGCTGCGGCGCTCGGCTTGGGATCACTACTGCTGGTGCAGCCGCTGCTGGTGTTGTCGCTGTTGTTTGCACTCCCACTCGGCGCAAGATTCGGTGGGCGCACGATCAGCGCGAGAGAGTGGTTGTGGGCAGCCGCGCTCACCACGTCGGTGGCGGTGCTGGTGGTTGTCGGTGATCCACGGCCAGGGCAACCGCGTGCGGAGACGCAGCATTGGATCATGATCACGTTGATCGGGTTGCCGTTGATCGCGTTGTGTCTTGTCGGAGCGAATCGGCGTACCGGATCGGCGAGGGCGTTGCTCCTCGGAATAGCGGGCGGCTCACTGTTCGGAGTTGCCGCAGTGCTCACCAAAGGTGTTGTGCACTTGGTGACGCTCGGCCCGTCAGCTGTTCTGACATCGTTCGAGTTCTACGCTCTTGTCGTGGTTGCCGCGGTGGCAACCTCGGTGCAGCAGTCGGCTTTTCAAGCGGGGGATCTACAAGCGTCGTTGCCGGCGACAACGATCATGGAGCCGGTGATCGCATCGCTGCTCGGGTTTGTGGTTCTCGGTGAGTACCTCGACGCAGATCGCACGGTGGCTGCGATTCTTGTTCTCGCCGTTGTCGCCATGATCGCGGCCACTGTCGCGCTGGCCCGCAACGCCGCTGACACTGCGGTTTCGGTGCCCCACAAGGTCCGCTGAAAGCCGTCAGACCAGGCCTTCCGATGCAGCCACGGACTGCGGTGTCTGCGAGCTTTTGACGAACACGTCGATCACGACGTCCTCGTCCTGATACGCCGCGAGTTGTGCCAATCCGGGAGTCTGCCGCACCAGCGAGTGAACGGCATCGCCGGCCTGCGGATATTCCGGCACGATGTGACGCCAATGGGCACACACAAGCGTGCCACCGGGTTCGAGGTGTTCGACGGTGCGCTGCATCGCTTCGGTGAGTTTCTCGACGCTGAGGTAGTAGCCGATTTCGCTGAGCACTATGAGATCGAAGGCGGCGTCCGGCCAGTCGTCGACGCCGAGGGCCCATTGCCTGAACTCGACGGCCTGTCCGGCGAGTCGTCGACGGGCAGTCTCGAGCGCCGACGGCACGATGTCGGTGGCGATCACCGCATCGCACCGATCAGCCAGCATTTCGGTGAGGACCCCGATGGAGCATCCAGGTTCGAAGGCCAGGCGGTATCGGGGCTTGGGCAGCATTGCAGTGGTGAGGGCGTATTTTCTCTTTTCGTACCAGCGTGTTTCGAAGTCCCACGGATCCGACTGAGCTGCGTACATCTTGTCGAAGTAGTCGGAGGGAAGTCGCGGATCACTCATACGAACACGGTCTCATAGGTCCGCAGCAGCCGGGTCAGGGCGTGTGGCGGGAGTATCGGTTGATCGGCGGGATGGTCGGAGAGTGGCAAAATCTGTGTGGTGAACTGTTGCACTGCAGAGGTTTTCGCTTGACGCACATCGGAGGGAAGTGGAATTGTGTGCAGCCGATCCCAGGGAACACTCGGATGTTCCGGCGTTGCCCAATGCCACGTCCAGACGGGGTACTCGAGCAGACGGGTGTCGGTGTCGGCACACGCCTGCGCTGCCGCTCTTCCGGTTGCCTCGTGGTCGGGATGGCCGTCCCCGCGCCACGTCGAGGCACACCAGGTTCCCGCAGGAGCTTCGGCGAGAATCTCGCGGAGTCTGTCGGCAAGCTCAGCGCTGTGCGTGCGGATTTCTCCGTCAGGCAGCATCAACCGTGTCGGAATGGGAATGCCGAGTTCCTGTGCCGCTCGGACGGACTCGATTCGGCGACGCCGTTCGAGTTCCATTCTCGTGACAGTGGGAGAACCGGGATGTGACGCGCCGCCGTCTGTCACGGAGACGATCTGCACCTCGATGCCCGAACGCGCTGCCATCAGCGCTGTTCCGCCGAGGCCCAGAATCTCATCGTCCGGATGAGGTGCAACGATGACCAGCCGTGGACACGCCGAGAGGTCGAGCGCGGGGAATGGCCGCTGCCACTGCTGCCAGACGGATTCCGGTGTACCACCGTCGTCGACGGGCTTCTGAGCGAACAGTTTCGAGTTCACCACGTAGATGGTCCTTGTGCTGCCAGGCGGCCGAGCTGAGCCAGATCCTTCTCGGCGTGGCTTTGCCGAAGGTAGACGGTGAGATCGGCAACGCGCGCTGCATGGTCGCCGTCCAGGCATAACGGTGCTGCCCCCAGAGCGCGTCCGACTCGATCGAGGGTCTCGGTAGCCGCCCGTTCCACGATTGCTCGTACTGCCAGCGCCCTTTGATGTGCCTTTCCGTTCTTGTCGAGTGGATCGTCGTCGATTTCGGCTGCCGCAGCGTCGAGGGTGTAGCGGGCGGCTGTCAACGCGGCATCAACCGCCCCGAAATGCGCAAGGACATAAGGATCTTGGCTCTGTGTTGCTTTGCTTCTCAACGCATCGGCCACTCCGCAGGCACCGCCGTACCAGCACGCGGCCACCCCGATCGCCCCGTGCCAGAATCCTGGCCGGGTGAGGTAATCTCCGATGTTGCCGACGGGGATCGCCGGGACGGCATCGAAGTCCACTGCACTGGAATCGCTTTCGGCCATGCCGACTGCTTTCCACGAATCGGGAACGGGATGCACGCCAGGTAGGCCGAGCTCGACGGCAAACAGCGATGGTGTGCCGTCGATCAGTGCGGTAACCAGAGCGTGCGTGCAGATACTTGCTCCCGAACACCACAACTTGCGTCCGGTCAGCGTCCAGATGCCCACGTGTTCCGATGCATTCACGACGGGCTGCGGTGGCTCAGCGGCCCACACGCCCCACAGTTGACCAGGTTCGGGTTCCGGCCCGTCCAGTTCTGCCAGTATCGCGGTCGCGTCGGCGTGCGCCTCGGCCATTCGGCCCAGTACGACATTTGCGCGGGCGAGTTCGGCGAGAGCATTCCATCGCGCTGCCGTTGCGCCGCTGCCAGGCAGGGGGAGATAGAGGTCGATTTCTTTCAGAAGCGTGTGTAGTCGTGTCATCGCGCCACATCCACTGTCTCTGTGCCGAGTTCTCGTATGTGTCCGGCGAAACCGCCGGGTGTGCGTCCGTCCGTGCGTGCCGACGTTGTGACTGCGATGTCCTGCGCCCATGCGATCCGAGCGCCGTTTTTGCTGAGCCGACGAACCAGATCGACGTCCTCACCTTCCTCGAGATGGGAGAATCCTCCTACGCTCCAATACTTGTCGGCTCGGATGCCGAGGTTTGCGCCGTGGATGTGCCCGTGTCGACCTTCCGGATGCGCGTGATACCGCTGTTCGTAGAGCTGTTGGACGGATGACGGCTGATCATCCCAGTCGGTGATGCGAACTGTCCCGGCAACAACGTCGGCGCTGCGCGCGTAGTCGAGTTGCCGTGCAAGCCAGGTGGGGCCGACGCCAGAATCGGCGTCGGTGGTGGCAAACCACGTCGACGCGGACGCACTGCGACTGTCGGACCCGAACGTCGAGAATCCGGTGGCGCGAGATTTCCCGACGTTGTGGTGCTGTACTCGAATGATGTCGATGCCCCTTGGGATCACTTCGCTCGATCGGTCGGAGCAACTGTCCAGGACTGTGACAATCCGAACGGGAACGTCGGTGTGGCGCGCAGCTTCCAGCAGTGCGTCGATGCAGTGCGGGAGGTCTCCGGCTTCGTTGTGGGCGGGGACTACTACAAGAACCTGGTCGATGGTCACGGCGACGATCCTTTCCTCACCCTTGCGTCACGCCGTATTTCGGCGTCGCGGACTTCCAGGTAACCACATGGTCGCGTATGCACCGCGGTATTCCAGTGATGAGTGGGGGAGGCGAAAGGTGTTTCCGTGAAACATGTCTCGATCAAGTTTGACGGAGTGCCGAAGTGGGTAAACGCCGCGCTGACGATTGACCGAGTAGCCGTTCGATCGTGCGATGCCAGGCGTCGACGCCGCAGCGCGCCGTCGGACGGACACATGAGAAAAGGCTGGATGCCTGCAGCAAGTGCGGGCGTCCAGCCTTTTCAGTCTGAAGTCAGACGGGGATCGAACTCAGATGGCGCGAACGTTCTGAGCCTGGGGGCCCTTCTGGCCCTGTCCGATCTCGAACTCGACCTTCTGGCCCTCGTCGAGGGACTTGTAGCCGCTGCCCTGGATCTCCGAGTAGTGAACGAACACATCCGGTCCGCCACCTTCCTGCTCGATGAATCCGAAGCCCTTTTCACCGTTGAACCACTTGACACTGCCCTGAGCCATAACCAAATTCTCCTGGATCCATCGAGCCGAGCCCTCCCATCGAGAGTTCGGTCTCACCCTTGATCCTGCCATGCTCTTCTTTTTCTGTCTCCGATAACTTCCACAAAACCTTGACGAGTATCGACATTCGGGACATTGGCCTCTGAGGTCGATTCCCCCAATATGCCCTCTGACCTGCTGTGAAGTTGTGTTCAAGGGAGATGGTCGCCAAAGATGTTGCCTCGGATTTTTCTTACTCCGGCGTGTTATCGAAGGCCACTCGTGTGTGGAGAATGTGTGAGATGCGTGTTACTGGGGGCTCTGAAGAAGGTTCTTTTGCAGGGTTATCGTCACGGCGCCGGCGTTACTTGCATCACGCCGACGCGCGTCGTCGATCCCGATGTACGCAATTGAGGCTTGGTCAACGTCGAGTTCGACGCTGTCGGTGAGCGACTCGAGCACAAACCAACTGAACGAGCTTCTGCCGGCGGGCTGCCCCGCGGTGGAGGTTGCCGATACAGCGATGCGGAGTGCGTTCTCTGGGGCTGTGAAGGTGCAGGTGATGTCGGTCCCTGGTGCTGCCAGCGCGATCAGCATGCTGGCTGTTTCGTCTATGGCCAGTTCAAGGTCGGCGACGCCGTCGACGTCGAAACCGTGGTTGTAGGCAATGTTGCAGGTCATTCCGCGTAGGGTGCTGAGTTGGTCGGCTGCGGCGGGCACTCGAATACAGGCAAGTGTGGGGATTGTCGATCCCGCGTGCAGATCAGTCGGCAAGGTTGTCACTGGCTATGCTCCTGGGTCGTGTCGTAGGGCTCGAATTCGGAGAAGCGAGGTTATAGTTACTTCGCTCCACAGACAGAGGCATACCCGGGTGTAATTCGTTATAAACCAATGGTTGTCAAAAGTGACATAAGTCGTACTGTTGGTCTGTTTTGCCCAAATTCACCGAGAAGCTTCGGCCCGTCGCACGATTTGGTCCGCAATCACGCTCAACTTCAGTTGCGTTCGCTGGGATTCTCTGATGAGTACCTGAAACGCCGACTCGGAACTGAGCCCGCGGATCGCCATCAGGATCCCTTTGGCTTGTTCGATCGTGGCACGGGACTTCATCGCGGTATTGAGGCCCGCGATTTCATTCTTCGCGAACTCGATTTCCTTCGACACTCGTAGCAGCCCCTCGATCGACGTTGTGTAGACACGCACGATCAATGCGTCCACTTCACTGAATCCGTGGGCGCCGCGGCCGTAGATGTTGAGGGCACCCGCATGTCTGTCGTCGACCCACAAGGGTGCAGACAGGAAGCTCTGCACTCCCGCTCCCCGCAGATTCGCGCTGAATTTCGGCCAGCGTGAAGCGGAATCGACGACGGTAGCGCGAACTACCGTCCGCGTCCGTGCAGCGTCGAGGCACGGGCCTTCGCCGCAGACGTACTGGTCGAAGTCGATGTCCAGGACATCCTTGCTCGTGCTCGCCGCGGTCCGGGGTACGCCGGATTCGGAGAGGAGAGTTACGCCTGCCATATCGGCTTCGGAAATGGTTTCCACGGTACGAATGCACGCGCGTTCCAGCAGAGCGTCGGTTGCGCTGTCCGGACCCACGCTTGCGGCCACATCGGCCAATGCGGAGACGAGGGCGTCGAGTTTGTCGAGGACGTCGCTCGGAGCGGCGTCTGCGACGCGTTTCCTGTCGAGAACATCGTCTTCAAAGCGTTCCGTCATGGCTACCTCGTTAGGTTTCTCAGGACGACCCGTCATCGATGGATGCGAGAATCTGACGAGCTACCTCGAGTATATTGTCCGAATTCGTGGCGGATCGGGTTTCCAGCTCACGAAATGCATCCAAAGCATCACAATCGTTCTGGTTCATCACAACGCCCACTGCGCGTTCGATATCGCCTCGTGCTCTGATCGCTTCTCGCAGACTGCCGGCCGCCCGATCGCGTCTGTCGTCATGAGCCGCAACTTCGAGCGCATGACCAAGATAATCGGCCAGCACCGTCACCAGATCTCGGTCGTGAACCGAGTGTTCGATGCTCTTCTGTGAATAGAGGTTGAACGAACCCACCGGCACTCTTTCAGCGAAGAGAGGCACCGCGAGGAAATCTGTGAGTTGTGCTGCCCGAGCGCTGTGCCCGAGCACCGGCCAACGCTCTTCCACCTCTGTTACCGACATGCGGATGTAGTTTCCCGTTCTCGAGGCGCTGAGGCATGGTCCGTCGCCGAATTCGTACTGCGCGCGGTCGAAAGCCTCGACCAGCGGATCGGTAGGCGCCACGGTAAACGGTGCGTTGTCCAATGTTGCGGTCACACCCGCGTGGTCTACACCGGAGACAAGTTCGACCGCAGCGCCAGTGCAGCGAGTCATCAGCTCGATCACATGATCCGGTGATGTGGCCGAGACATTCATGAGCCCACGGAGCTTGTCCATACCGACGGGATCCGCCAGTTGAGCGCGCCGGAACGAATCAGAATTATCGGGAGAAGGCCGGGGACCACGCGAAATAACCATCGGTATCGGGTCCTGGTCTGCGCGTCAGATTACCGCCACCTCATTGTGCTGTGGCATCGACACGTCCAACCCGGTCGCGCGCCGGAGATGTCCCGATATTCGGTAACCTCGACAGTACGCTTGTTCGGCGTCGCCGCGGCGTAGCGGCGTGAAATATTGATGCAGAATTGGACTGCCGTCGGATGCGCGAGGAGGTGAGTCTTGTGGGCACACGTTCTCGCAGTGACGGACAGGACTGGTCGGAATCCTCCGGAGAATCCGACGAGAGTGGATCGGCGCTCTCTCGGGGAGCGCGCGCCGTGGTCGAACTCCCCGTCACTGCTGATTTGTGTTCCAAGTGCATTTCACTCACTGCGGTCGACGGCGCTGCGGTGACAGTTCTGAGCAGTTCATCCGCACGGGAACTTATGTATGCGACGGATGCCCTTGCGCAACACCTCGACGAGCTCCAGTTCACCAGTGGTGACGGTCCGTGCGTCGACGCGTTTCTCTCTGGCAGCCCGGTCCTGTGCAACGACACATCGGATTCGGTACACGCTGCATCCTGGCCCGGGTTCTCCAGTGACGCGGAACGTTCCGGTGTCGGTGGTGTCTACGCGTTCCCGTTGCGCGGTGGGCGACGGGTCTTCGGTGTGCTCGAGCTTTACCGGCGCGTTCCCGGCGCGCTGACGCAGTTTCAACTCGACGCAGCGGTGGCGTCGGCCGATGCTATTGCGTCGTCGTTGCTCGACGAGTTGTCTCTCGACGAAGACTCACACACCGGGGGAATGGCCAATGCGTTTCATCGCCCCGAGGTTAATCAAGCCGTGGGGATGATTGCCGTGCAATTGAAAGTTCCTGTGACCGAGGCATTGTCACGGCTACGGGCCACCGCGTATTCGTCGGACAAGCCGATTTGGGAGGTGGCCGGTGACGTGGTTCATCGCCGACTCCGATTCTCGGACGGGGGAGGCGAAAGCGATTGAGGAATCCGCTTGGGGGATTGCAAGGGCTGGGGGAGTGCAAGTATGTCGAGTAAAGACGAGCAAGGAAGGACGCAGATGAATGCTCCGTTGCCGCAGGTGATGATTGCGGAGATCACTCATTTGCTGACCACCGATTTCGACTCGCGCACCCTGCTCGAGTCCATCACCGAACGAACCCGACGATCGTTCACAGCCGCGTGGTGTGTGCTGCTTCTGCGTGCCACGGATTCAACCGGCGTCGAGATCGTGTGTGAATCCGTCGACGAGGGGTTTGAACCGCACCGCGATCTGGTGCACCGTAACCCTGTGGTGCTGAGCGCATTGACCGGGTCGGTCGTCATGATCGACGACTTCGAGATCGCAAGCCCCAGATGGCATGCGTTTGCGCAATCCGCAGCTCGCTCTGGACTCGGCGCCTGCCGCGTATTTCCGCTGCGACTTGCCGATCGGCCTCTCGGTGGGTTGGCAGTGTTCACGACGGATCCGTGGAACTCTCGGCCTCGGGATAACGCATTCGGGCAGTCGCTGGCTGATTTGGCTGCGATTGCACTGTCGATGTCGGACGTCGACGGTCGGTCCGAAGCGGCAACCGTTGCGGCGCAACATATTCTCTCCTCCCGCACCACAATCGAACAGGCTGCGGGAGTCATTGCCGAACTTGAACAGATCGACATCGACTCTGCCATGAAGGTTTTGGCTTCTCGGGCCCAAGTGCGAGGTGTGACCGTTGCGCAGTATTCCGAGCGGGTAGTCGAGGATCCGGAGTTTCGGTGATCGCAGTATTCTGCTGATCGAATTCCTTGTGGTGGAGGAAATTTCAGTGAGCTGCGTGGGACTTTGGTCTGTGTCTCTGATGGACGTAGTGCGTGAGTGTGGTTGCTGTTTTCCCTTGCGTTGACCTTTGTGCGACTCTGAGCGCGTTGATCCTTCACACAGGAGGATATTTGCCATGAAGGGAGGTGTGCGATGGAACTGATCACCGGAGTGATCAAATCCTATGACTGGGGTTCGCGCCGCACCCTCGCAGAATTGGCCGGACGGCCATTCCCGTCGCCCACACCGGAAGCCGAGCTGTGGTTCGGAGCGCACGAATCTGCCCCCTCGACAGTGGGGGAGCCATCCGGTTCGACAACTCTGATCGACAGGATCCGCGAAGATCCCCAGACGCAATTGGGCGCGCAGTGCGCCGAGGCTTTCGGCGGTACGTTGCCATTTCTGCTGAAAATCCTGGCAGCAGAAAAGCCGCTGTCTTTGCAGGCTCATCCCACGAGTGCACAAGCCGCCGCGGGATTCGCCCGCGAGAATGCTGCCGGAATTGATCTTTCAGCCAGCTATCGTAACTATCGCGACAACCGGCACAAGCCGGAACTTGTTGTCGCGCTGGAAAGATTCGAGGCCTTGGCCGGCTTTCGCGACATTGGTTCGACGGTGAGGCTGCTGACCGCACTGGACCTTTCGGGTGTAGCTGACGACGTCGCATCACTTGCGGCAAATCCGTGCCCAGCGGAATTGCAGGCTGTGGCGCTGCGTTGGATGCGCAACTCTCGCGAACATCACGATCTTTTGGCGCTCGAGGTGATCGATCGGGCAACTGCGCTGTTGGACGCGGGAGGATGGATCGTCGATTTGTTCGAGGCAGAGTTGGCGACCGCGCTCGATCTGGCTCGCCGCTATCCCGGCGACCCGGGCGTGCTGATGTCGCTCTTGCTCAATCGGGTGTCGTTGGCGCCGGGGGAAGGGCTTTTTCTCTCCGCCGGGAACCTCCACGCGTATCTCAGCGGAAGCGCTGTCGAGATCATGGCCAATTCAGACAACGTTCTCCGCGGCGGACTGACGACCAAGCACATCGATGTCGACGAATTGTCGAGCATCCTCGACTTCACTCCGATCCCGGTGGATGTTCTCGATCCGAAACCGTGCGACAGAGGAAGCGAATACGTCTACCCGGCTCCCGTCCCGGAGTTCGTTCTTCGGAGATGGGAACTGGACGCGAACCGCGAAGTGGCGCTCGGCGGAGATGGCCCTGCTGTGGTGCTGTGTACATCGGGGCGGGTGAAGATTTGGGCCGGTGATCGCCAGATGGAAATCTCCGGTAGTGAGGCTGTGTGGCTGCGCGCGGGTGATTCGGTCACGATGACTGCTGCCGACGGTGCGCCGGCGCAAGTGTTTGCCGGGTCTACACCCGGTTAGGGTTTCTCACCAGCCATTACTTGCAGTGTCCGCCGTGCCGCTCAGGATCTTTATCGTGGAGTCTTCGCGTCGGGAAAGCTCCGCCAACAGTTCCTGCGTACTGATTTCTGACACCGGGAGTCCGTCGGGTGAGGCCTCTTCGACGGTCAGGTACTCCGCAGCGATCAGGATTTCCCGGATGGGGGCATTGAAGACACGACTAGCCAAGCGCATCGTCTCCTGAGTGGGCGGGCGCTTCGATCCGAGCCACCGTTTCAACTCGGACGGTCGGATCTGTAGCGCACGCGCAGCATCGGAGATGTCTTGGTCAGGGCGAAGTTCTAGTTGACGCTCGACCCATCGAGAGAAACCGCTCATAACGGACATATTGCCTGAGTGTGGTTCCGCACGCCAGAGAGCGTGGCGATTTCTTGGTGTGATGTCGTCCGTTCTGCGACAGTTTGGCAACTTTTCCGTGCGATACGCGCATTCGGCTAGTTACAAAATGCTGGCCTGGAGACCCTCGTCTTTGTTCCCACCCGCAGCTCGAACGGCACTGTGTCGGGGATGGTGCAGGTGTCAGGTTGCCCCGTCGCTTCGATCCTCGATGATCATGGGTCTGGATAGAGCGCGAATGTGTGAAGCGCGGCGGGGTCCGTAATGATGAATTCTGGGGCGGTTGGTCTTAGGGTTTCAAGCCTTTTGCACTACACCCTCGAGGCGGCCGGAGTGAGATGATCGCCGAGTGACAAAAAGCTCTCGATCTGGACGAAAATTCTTCCGCATTGACCCTCGCATAGATCCCACTGGCCGCTTGGAAACCTTCCTCGTGATCGGACTGTGCGTTCTTACAGTGGTGGCGGTCGCCTGCGGCCTTCTCTACGACCAAAGTCGCTGGGGTTGAGCACGTTCTGAGGAATTGCAGAGGAAGGCCGTGCAGTTTCGTGCTGTGCTGACGTGAACTGCAGCTTGTCGTCAAGTCTTGTATCCTTCGTTGGGCCTGTCGCGGAACTTAGCCGAATCTGCCACTCTTCGTTGCCTTCTCACGTCGTGGCATGAGCAAACATTTTGCTGGCCCGGCGTCCCGTTGCCATCGAGTCCCACTTCTGGATCGTGCTCGTGAATTTTCTGTCAGTTGTCCTGTCAGTTGTCACTGTCTCCGGAATTGGCTCTCCACGAGAAGGGTTCGCTACAAGCAGCTTTCGCTGCCGGACTCGCTTCGAGAATGCGGGCGCGTTCCCGGGCCGCGATGACTCTGCATTTCCTTGGGGTTACGAATGTACGTCTGATCCTCGTCGGGGTTGTCTCAGGCTTTCTACGGCGATCGTGGCCCGGCCGGTACGAAATGTTAAGGAATGGATGCCGCATGATGAGAAATTCTGAGCGGAAGAGTTCCGTCCCCTATTCGATGGACCAAAGTCCATTGTGAATTTCACGATCAGGCAAATGTCCCAATCGGCAGCTATATTGCGTTAACCCCTCAAACATTTTCGAGGGCCATTAATAGGGGTCGATTCGTGGTTACTGCACTTGTATCGAGGAAGAAACGCAGCCAGCGGCATAAGGGTGGCCAAGGGTTAAAGGCACACCAGCGTCTCGACATCCAAGGCCTACGAATGGTCGCGGTCATGCTCGTGGTGCTGTCTCACCTCTTCGACTGGCCTCGCGGCGGGTTTATCGGCGTCGATGTTTTCTTCGTAATCTCAGGATTTCTGATCACCGGATCATTGATGCACACCGTAGAGAAGACGGGGCGAATCTCGTTCTCGAGTTTCTACCGTCGACGTGTCCGGAGAATTCTTCCCGCCGCGACCTTAGTTTTGGCCGTGACAGTGGCAGCCGCGTATTTCATCTACGCAGGATCGCGTTTCAAATCGACTGTCCTTGACAGTGTCGCGGCATTCTTCTTCGTCTCGAACTGGCGCTTCGGAATCGAGGGCACCGACTATTTCACTGCGTCGGGACCGGTGTCTCCTCTGCAGCACTATTGGTCGCTCAGCGTCGAGGAACAATTCTATTTCGTGTGGCCCGCGGTCATCTTCGTGATCGCGGTCGTGGCGGCACGAATGGCATGGACAGGCCGAGCCCGGATCGCGCTCGCGGGCGGTGTCATGGGCGTCGTGGTTCTGGCTTCGTTCGTCTATTCAGTTCTAGACACGGCGAGCAATCCCACGTGGGCATACTTCTCCACCCTTACCAGGGTGTGGGAGTTGGGGGTCGGTGCGTTGTTGGCTATCACGGTTGCTTATTTCGAAGGCATCCCTGATCGGCTCCGACCGTTTCTTGCATGGGCAGGACTGATCATGATCGGCGTCGGAGCTTTCGCAATCACCGAAAGTGGTGGTGGTTTCCCCGCCCCCTGGGCGGCAGTTCCAGTGTTGGGGGCAGCACTGATAATTTGCGCTGGTGTTGGGGGCACACAGAAATATCTACAGATACTGACAAATCGAGTGAGCACCTATATCGGCGACATTTCGTATTCGCTGTACTTGTGGCATTGGCCGGTGATCGTTCTGCTCGCTGCACTGATGGATAGCGGAACTTACTACTACATCGCAGCGCTTTTCCTGATGTTCGGGTTCGCGATCGCCGCCTATCACTTCTTTGAGAACCCGATTCGGTCCTCGAAGTGGTTGGAGACTGGAGCGGAGAGGAATGATCGTTCATTCCTGGATGTCTCACGCTGGCGTTTGCCCACAGTGAAATTGAGCGAGGCCAATCAGAGCATTGGAATTGGTGCGCTCGCACTAGTCGCCGCTGGATTGATGGCGGTCGCCCTCGTGCCGCCAGTAGTGAGTACTGCCTACGTTTCCGCAGTTCCGTCGAACGCGGATAGTTCCGAGACGGTCGTTGGATTGACTGGTCGGGCAAAGGAGATATCCGATGCGCTGAAGTCATCCCAGTGGCCTGCAGACTTGAGCCCTGCACTGGACGATATCGCGAACGCAAAGCCCCCGGAAGACTCGGATGGCTGCGGGCACACCGATGCGGGCAACCCGAATTACTGCACCTACGGATCGGGCGAGAAGCTTGCAGTTGTTGTTGGTGATTCGATCTCCATCACGTGGCTGTCGGGCTTACGCGAAGCACTCGTTCCTCTTGGATACACGGTGAAGGGACTGACCCGTGCAGCGTGCCCAGCGGTCGACGTGAAAGTGACCAAGGACGGCGTCCCCAACACCGAGTGCAATACACACCATGAATGGGTTCCGCGACGAATCGCAGAACTCAAGCCCGACATCGTTATCGCGTCAGGCAATGAGGGGCTGATGAAGTACCTCGAGTCAGGCGCCGCGGATGAAAAGGCAACGCAAGAGTGGCAGGCCGGCGCGGTCGCTGCATACCAGTCTTACGCGGCGACCGGCGCAAAGGTTGTCGTGCTATCGCCGGCGCCCACAGGAAAGAATCCTCAGACATGCGTGAAGCGGACTGGTGGCCCGTCCAACTGCGTGAGCACCATACAGCCGCTCTGGCGGTCGGCAGCAGAGGCGGAGAAGGCCGCCGCCACCCAAACGGGTGCCACGTACGTGGACACGCAGTCCTGGTTTTGCACAGCGGAAGGCATCTGCCCGATGTTCGTCGGATCCACAACCATGCGGCGAGATACCGTTCATATCACCCCAGAATATTCGACGGGACTTGCTGCTGAGCTGGCCGACGCCGTCCTTTCGAATTAGGCGATCGTCAAGAGTCGAGATGGCCACGTATGAGCCAGGAGCTGCTCGTTCAAATAGTGAATCCGGCGGTTGAGTGTGGGATGGGAGGGCAGAACGCCGGGCGGGTCAGTTATCGGGCACTAATGTCCCTATGCCATATGGCCCAAGGTCCATTGCATATTTTATGACAAGGCAAATGCCCCTTATGGCAGCTATATTTCGTTAGTCCCTCCAACTCTACTTGGGGGCCGGTCATCGAGGGGTTTATTCGTGGTTTCTTCACTACTGCAGAAGTCCAAGCGCGGAGGCAGGAACGGCAGAGAGTCGACATCGAAGCCGAATTTCCGGCCAGATATCGAAGGGTTGCGCGCAGTTGCCGTGCTCTTCGTTCTTATTTGGCATGCTGGAGTCACTTGGCTGCCGGGTGGTTTCGTTGGCGTTGACGTCTTCTTCGTGATCTCAGGCTTTCTCATGACCGGCATTCTCCACCGAGAACTGGTGAATACCGGAACCGTATCGATAGTCAAGTTTTATGCGCGACGAGCTCGACGGCTTATACCGGCGAGCGCGCTGACTCTTGTTGTAACCGCAATCGCAACGTGGCTCATTCTTCCTCCGACCCGTTGGTGGAGCACGGGCCAGGACATTGCAGCTGCCGGTGCGTACGTTGTCAACTGGCTGCTGGCGTCGGGCTCCACGAACTACCTCGCCCAAGACGCAGCTCCGAGTCCCGTTCAGCATTTCTGGTCTCTCTCGGTGGAGGAGCAGTTTTACCTGGTGTGGCCACTGCTCCTCGTCGTGATCGGTGTTGTGGTCCGGCAACTCAGGGCTGTTTCGGCAACCAAGCTGGTGCTCGGCCTACTCGTTGGGGCTTTCGTGATTTCGCTGAGCTGGTCAATTTTGCGGACACCGGTGGCACCGGGCCCTTCGTATTTCGTTACAACCACGCGAATCTGGGAGCTTGCGCTTGGCGGTATCGTCGCGCTGACGATGACAACGTGGGCTCGACTACCCCGCGTGGTTGCTGCAGTGGCGGCCTGGGTCGGCGTTGCCGTCGTGCTGGCAACGGGAATGCTGCTCCCGCCCTCGTTTCCGTTTCCTGGTTGGATCGCACTTGTCCCGACCTTGGCGGTGGCTGTCATTATTGCGGCGGGGCCTGCGGCCAAGAGCGTTGGGCCAGTTCGGATTTGCCAAAACGGCATTGTGCAGAAGATCGGAGCGATGTCCTACTCGCTCTATCTATGGCACTGGCCCGTGCTCGTAATCGGTGGCTACCTCGTAACAGGCGGTATCAGTGAGCTTTCCGTTTCTATGGGCGTCCTTCTCGTCGTAATCTCCGTAATTCCCGCGGCGCTGTCGTACTATTTCGTCGAGGTACCGATCCATCAACGTCGAGGTCTTTCCACCACAAGATCCATGCAGATCGGTGCGATGGGTATTGTCGTGGCGCTCGTGGCCGGCGGAGCGGTATCGGCTGCGGGGTTGCTCGCTGAGCGATCGGCACCACGTCCTGTGTATACGAGTGCAAGTAGCCCGGTTGACTTCGGTGCCCAACGAATCGGGCAACCAGGCTTCGATCGTTTGACGCCCGGGCAAGCGATTTCACCGAGCCCCCTCGTTGCAGCAGATGACAATCCGCCGGTGTACGCCCGCGGATGTCAGCAGGGCTTCGGCTCATCGGAGCCTGTCGCTTGTGAGTTCGGAGTTCTCGATTCGGAGACAACCGTCGCCTTGATTGGCGACTCTCATGCTTCGCATTGGGTGGATGCGATGGAATACGTCGCTCAACAACGAGGTTGGCGTTTGGTGAGTTTCACGAAGTCGTCCTGTGCCCTCATCGATGCGACGGTGATCAATCGGGGTGCGCCTGCTCCGTTATGCACGGAGTGGAATGCACGAGTCATGTCGGAGATCGAACAGATGAAACCGGCGGCGGTATTTACGTCGAATATCGATTATCAGATTTCCGGGTCGACCGACAATCATCTGGCCATGGTCGAGGGGATGGCCTCTGCCTGGACGAAAGTGACAAGTATCGGAATTCCCGTATTTGTCCTCCGTGATACCCCCGCCTCCGGAGTCGATCCTGCCGATTGTCTCGCTGGGCATCTGAGCTCGCCGGATCTCTGTGCAACTGACCGTGCAACAGCTTTCGGAACCCGAGGACTAGCACAGTTGGAGGCCGCAGAAACCACTCCTGTGAACGTAATTGACGTCACTGCTGCGATTTGTCCACGTGACCCTTGCTCACCGGTTATCGGCGATGTGATGGTCTATCGAGACCGCACGCACATGACGGCTACCTACTCTCGGTCGCTCGGGCCCACTCTCGACCTAGCGCTTCCACATATTTAGTTACTCGTGTCCACGTGGCATTTTGCGAATTGCTGTGAACGACTCCGTGTACGTCGATCGCGACGTGATCGCGAGCATTCGGTATTCCCAACTCGACGCGTCGAATGATCTTTGGGGTGGCGACGCACAGTCACGAAGCGGAGAACCGCGACACAACTTCCAGAAAGTGATGGCATGATTAGCTCTGGCAGGGATCGGCGCCCCGGGCCGCCATGACTGCAAGGTAACTGACTGGTCGTGTGAGTTCGATACGTGAACCCGGTCGTAAAATTCGGCAATGCTCCGGTTACCGGGGCGCTCGGAAAGATTATGAGACACAGGCCATCTGCGGGTATCTTGTTGATCTTGGTTCAGGGTCATGCAAGAGTTGGCAGCGTTTGCGAATTCGAGTGTTCGGAGTTGATTCGGAGAAACGGGTTTCGGACGGTGAGTCGGCCGGCGGGCGAACCGGATAGACGCAACTGGTGGTGATCTTCGACGGTCAGACACGTACCTCGTTGACGGTGTCAAACTCCGACTATTCTTGTTCTCTTGGGAAGCTGTTACTGCAGTGCAACTGAGCTTTTCGCCTATTCTTCTGGATTCTTTGCTTCTCCTGGTAAGGGGAGGTGCATGATCAACTCGCAGGTGGGCCAGCGCAATAGTGCAATCATGAACTGATTCGTTGTCGAGGCATTGGGCGTCGGCGTCAGTGTGGTGCTGATGGCACAGTCAATGGGGTGGATAAACGAAGGATGTGGCACCGAACCGGTGATCGGGATCGCGTTCATGCCCCTTGGATGGCGGAGATGATAGATTTGCGGTGGGATAGCAAATTCTCAATTGCTATCTGGCGCTAGTGAACTCGTCGTGAATTCACATACCGTCCAGAATGTAGGGACCTTTGGCGCATTCTTTCGTGACCTACTTCGTGTTCGTGCGATGAGATGGAAATCTCATTGTTCGGGATAATTAGCCACCGTACTAATTGGCCGTTATGGTCTGTTTGTTGAAATCAACCCGATCACGTGATCGTTTGGGTGGGACGGGGTCGTCGAGCTCTTCTGCCCATGAAGCATCGTTCGTGTTTCGTGAGTCCGATCCCGAGGAGAGTTGTTGATGGTCCCGAGTTCGACCGGGCTGAGCCGCACTCTGATAGCGCTCGCAGTGGTGTTCTGTCTGATCTCTCCGCTTACCGGCGTTGCGGCTGCGCAAGTGGACGAGCAGTCAGTGGCAGCGGACACCGACGTCGGGGCCGTGTCCTTCACTGAACTCGGCCGGGGCACGGATGTGCTGTTCTCAGCGAACGACGAGCCGTTGACCGTTTCGCTTCCGGTGCCGGACGGGCTTACTGCAACGGCTCTGGTCGGGACAGTCACGGCGCCCATCGATTTCAGTCGAGGCTGGATCGAAGTGAGTGCCGATGGGCGTCCCGTGACGCGAGTGGAATTCGATGCGGGTCAGGTGGGCGCTGGATTACCGATCTCCATTCCGCTCTCAGGTTTGAAGGTTGTGGATAGAAGCATCGCAGTTTCCATGATCGGACATCTCGTCCCCATTGATGATCGGTGCTATGACAGGAGCAAGTATCAGCCACTTGCGCTTCGCGACACTGCGGTCGTGTACAAGGGTATCGAGCAACAGCCGGCAACGGTGTCATCGTTCTTTCCACCGATTCTGCGCAAGGCGACGATCTATCTGGCCGACAGCACATCGCAGTCGCAGCAGAGCGCTGCGTTGTTGCTCAGCACATCGATAGTCAATCGATATGGCAGTCAACCTGATTCTGTGGTCTTAGCCGAGTTGCCGGCCGGGCAGTTACTTCCGGAAAACGCCCCCGGTCTGTTCGAGCGCAATATCCTCATCGGCGCTGAGGGCGACGGAGATATCGACCTGGTTGCCGGATCGAGCGGATATCCTGTTCTGCGAATCGTGGGTGACGACAGATCGCTTGTGCCGCAGGTCAATCTTCTCGCGGCTAACTTCAACGGTTTTTGGGCAGCAAGCCAGGCGCTGAAAGCGCCGGGGGAGTCGGTCGCTGAAATCTCTCGCGACGTTGTTCCTCTCGGAGACTTACGGCTTGCATCCTTGACATCGACCGGGCTCGAGCATGTCGAAGTCTCAGTGCCGTTCAGTCAGTCCCAATTGGGTCGAGCAATGAAAAACGTCACGGTGCGGATGATCGGTTCGTACGTTCCCATGCCGAGTACACGGAGTGCGGAGTTGTCGTTCAGCGTGGGTGATCAGCGTCTCGACACTCGAGCGGTGGACAACAGCGGTCGGTTCGACATCGAGTTCATGATCCCTGAAGGCTTAGTCACCCGCGACATGCGGGTGACTGTAGCGCTGGACGTTGCCGGTGACTTCCAATGCGGAAGCAGCAATGGATCAACGCTGACGGTTGATCCCGCAAGTACGATCAGCTCGAATGTCGCAGATCCTCCCATTCCCGGGGGCTTCCAGTCATTGCCACAGTCGATGCTGCCCACCATTGAGGTGGGAACCACCCGCGGCGATTTTGCTGACGCCGTTCGGGCGCAACGTGTTCTGGTGGCGATGCAGCGGATGAGTTACTTGCCACTGCAGCCGAGAGTTCAGACATTCAGCAACGCTGCGTCGAGTCCGTTGCCGGCCGTGCTGATCGCTGCTGACGGAAACCTACCGGCGGGAACGGATCTCCCGCTACCGATGGACACTGCAGATCAAGGTTTGTTGCGTTTGCGCGGTCTCCAGTTCGATGCTGCGTACGGAAGCATTCAGGTTGCAGTGGTTCCGAATCACGAAATTATCGTGGTTACCTCAAACGGCGAGGCAACCGACGTCGACAACATGCTGAACTGGTTGGAGGCAGATACGACGCGGTTCGGACGGCTGACCGGCGATGTTCTCGTGGCCCCTCGTGGGGTCGAACCCTTCGATATCGGCGTCGATGTCTCGCCGGCAGGCGGCGCGAAGACGACCGACAGTGACAGTGGCATCAGTACCGCCACAATGGGTTTGATCGCAGCCGGCACCGCAGCACTGCTCGTGATCGCCGTGAGTGGTGTCGTAGTCTTCAGGCGCCGTGCAAAGTGACGGCCACTTCAACTGAAGAGGCAACCGAGGAATCAGCAGAGGAGTCGCGACCACGTTCCGCCGAACCAGGTGGGGAGCATCGTCAAAGACTTCCTTGGGGCGTGTATTCCGTAGTGGCCGTGGTGTATATCGCTCTCGGTGTGTGGTTGAACGCTGAGGTCAAGTTCATCTTCACCGATGCAATGAGTCGCGTTGCTGCAGTCTCTGCGATGCTGTGGAGTCGAGATCCCCATTTTGCAGCTGTCGGTTTTGTGTTCACTCCGTTGCCTGCGGTGGCACAGATTCCGATGGGAC
The DNA here is from genome assembly GCF_042790355.1 of Rhodococcus sp. NPDC056743. Lineage (NCBI taxonomy): Bacteria > Bacillati > Actinomycetota > Actinomycetes > Mycobacteriales > Nocardiaceae > Rhodococcus > Rhodococcus sp. NPDC056743. The sequence goes on from NZ_JBHTZI010000001.1 coordinate 386,036, forward strand.
TCCTCGGTCAACTGTGGCCGGAGTTGTTGCGCTGGAACATCACTGCATCAGTGATGTCCGCCCTGTTCATGGCCGGCGCCGTCATGCAAATTCGAGGTATCGCACTCGATCGAGGTTGCGCAAAATGGGTGACGGTGACGTTGACTGTGTTGTTTGCGGTCAATCCGATGATCCTCATGTACGCGTCAAACGGCATGAGCGAAGCGCCGTATCTCTTCTTCGTCATCTGGGCCGTTCGTCGCCTGATCAGATGGATGCGCAATGACGACGCGCATGACTTGATTGCGGCAGGTTTGTCGCTTGCCTTGGCATATTTGACCAGATACGACGCGCTTGCCCCCATGTTCGTTGCGGTAGTCCTTGTCTTCGTCGTCAGCTGGGTCAGATTTCCGAAGACTGATGACGACAGCAAGTTTCATCGGTGGTGGGCAGCTGGAATTGACGCGACGGTTGTGCTGATTCCCGGACTTATTGCCTTTCTTGCTTGGTCAGCTTCGAGTTGGTTGATCACAGGCCAAGCATTTCAACAGTTTTCGTCGGTATACGGAAACAGCGCAATTATCGAGCAGGCTGGTGGCGCTGCCGATACACCATTGAGCAGACTGATGTTCTCGCTCACCGAGATTTTTGTACTCGGGCCGGCGTTCCCGATACTTACTGCCGCTGCACTTATTTTGGCGTGGCGACGACGTGATCCCGAAGTAGTTGTCCCGATCTTGTTGTTCGGAGCCGTAATCGGTGCACAAACTTTGCTCTACATGATGGGTTCGACCTTTCCGTTCCTGCGCTTCTATCTGGCGGTAGTCCCACTGTGCTTCGTGTTGGCCGTGCTGATCGCTCCTCGCGACCGAACGGTGGTGTCACGTAGGCCGGGGCGTGCCGCCGTTGCGGAGGCTATTCCTGATCAGCCGAAGTATGCAGGCCCGTCGATCATGCTTGTAATCTCGCTGGTACTACTGCTCGGGTCGACGGCGCTCACATTTGTCGCAATGGGCAGTCCACGGTTGGCTTCATTGGAACACTCGCTTGCGAGTGTGATTATTCCCGGCCGTCAAGACCCCGATGAACAAGCAATTCTGCGCACTTTCGGCGCTGAACGCAGGATTGCAGACTATCTGGACGCACTCGATCTCCCGGACGGATCGGTGTTGGCAGATACCGTGCTGGCCTTTGGTGTCGTCACCGCGTCGGACAAACCGAAACAGTTTGTGATTACATCCGATACCGACTTCGTGAAGATCCTGAACAACCCGTCCGAGAACGGCGTTGAGTACATCTTGACAGTTCCGAACGAGGAGCGGGGAGTGGCAGATGCGATCAATCGGAGGTACCCGACGATGTACGAAACAGGGTCCGGGGGAATAGGCGCGTTGGTCATCGAGGTCGAAAATGACGGCGGCACAGTACCGCCTGCTTGGCGGCTGTATCGGCTGACAGGAAATCACCAATCAGGAGGCTAAACCACCTGATTTGTGGGACACTTTGGACGCGGGGGGATGCTGCGTTCGAGTGATGGGTGAACATGTCTCCGAGAGTGAAAAAAATGGCGCATCGGACGTCGATCTGGCGTCGAGCGGCCGCGGTTCTCGTCAGTGCTGCGACGGTGCTTACAGTAAGTTGCGTGGCGACACGTACGGTGGACGCGGCTCCGCAACCGGGAGCGCGCGTAACTGCCACCGTCGACGGATTGAAACTTGACGGACAAGACTGGTGGCCAACGGGATTCAATGCATATCAGCTCGCCACCGACTGGTCGGTGAACTGGGGTTGCGGTGCGATGGTGGATCTCGACGCCTATTTCGGATCTCTGCCGGCCAAGTCGTTGACGCGCTTCAATCTTTTTCAAGCATTGGCCATCAACAAGGCTACGGGCGAACTGGATTTCGGGCCCATGGATGCGGTGTTCGCAGCGGCCGAGGATCACGATCAGATGATCCTGCCTGTCCTCTCGCCTCAGGACGGGGCGTGTGAGGACGAGACCTTCAAGGAACGAAGCTGGTACGTCGATGGCTGGAAGGATTTCGACGCAACCGCGGCGAAGTCTCTGATCAGTTTTCAGGACTGGATGCACATAGCAGTCGCGCGCTGGAAGGATTCTCCTTCGCTGGCGGCTTGGGAGTTGGTGGGTGAGCCGGAACCGAGTTTATGCACCGACGCGGCGTGTAACTGGTGGACCAGGACGTGTCCGTCGGATACCGCACAGATTCTCCGCTCGTTCTACGATGCAGCTGGTGCAGAGGTCCGAGCGCTGGATCCGAAGACTCTGATTACAGCCGGGCTGCTGGGGGGTGGCCAATGTGGCACTGGCGGTGACGATTACGAGTATGTCAGCGAATCGCCCTACGTCGATGTCGTTCAATACCACGATTACGGGGCAGATGGCGTTCCTCTTCCTGGTGATCAGTGGAACGGCTTGGCGCGGCGAATCGACCAGGCCAACTCCGCGGGGAAGCCGTTGTTGGTTGCCGAGATCGGTGAATTGGCAGGCAGTTGTGAGCCTCTTACGACGAGGGCGACACACATCGGGGACAAGATCGCGGGCCAGAAGACGGCTGGCACCGCCGGCGCGTTGCTGTGGGCCTTTGTGCCGGACCCTCGACCGACGGAATGCACCATGGATATCGGCTACGACGACCCGCTGTACGGAGTTGTTGCATCCGAAGCCGAATGGGGCTGACGAGGTCTGGTTCTAACAGCGCCCCTGGGACGAAGGTCCCAGGGGCGCTGTGTCTTTCGGTAGTTTGTTGCGGGAATTGTGTAGCTTCTTTCATGATGCGGAGCCGGTGTAATGTAGTGCGAAACTGACGTATGTTTCGCAGTAGTTTGCAACGTGCAGCTCTGAATCCGATAGGCACTCATCGAAGAGATCCGCGCGGCATCGGCGGCGTGTAGATGAAAAATGAGTCTGCATCAGGAAAGGTGAATGATGGCTACAGTGCGATCATGCTCGATCAAGACTGCGGTGGTGCCGGCGGCAGGACTCGGCACTCGCTTCTTACCGGCTACCAAGACAGTTCCCAAAGAGCTGTTGCCGGTTGTGGATACACCAGGGATCGAATTGGTGGCTAGTGAGGCCGCCGCGGCAGGCGCTCAACGTTTGGTCATCGTCACCGCACCCGGAAAAGCCGGTGTGATGGCACATTTCCTGGAGGACATTGTCCTGGAAGGCAGGTTACTGGACGCAGGCAAACACCATCTCCTCGAGAAGATTCGTAAGGCACCCGGTCTGATCTCGGTGGAACCAGTTGTTCAGGATTCCCCGCTGGGGTTGGGGCACGCCGTCGGCTTGGCCGAGTCGGTCCTCGGGGCAGACGAGGACGCGATTGCGGTGCTGCTTCCGGATGATCTGGTTCAGCCCTGTGGCGTTCTGGATGTCATGGCGCAGGTCAGGGCGGAGCGTGGTGGATCTGTCCTGTGTGCATTCGACGTACCGCGAGATGACGTGAGTTCGTACGGCATCTTCGATGTCGAACCGGACCCCGACAACCCAGACGTTCTGAAGGTCGTGGGCATGGTGGAGAAGCCCGACGTGGCCAGCGCACCCTCAACCTTGGCTGCTGTTGGTCGATATCTGCTGGATCGCAGCATCTTTGACGCATTGCGTGCCATCAAACCGGGTAAGGGCGGGGAGTTGCAGCTGACCGACGCGATCGCCCTGATGATCAGCGAGGGACATCCCGTTCACGTCGTCGTGCATCGGGGATCGCGTCACGACCTCGGCAACCCTGGCGGATTCCTGCGTGCTTCACTCGATCATGCTCTAGGACGCGAGGAGTACGGTCCGGCATTGCGAATCTGGCTGGAAGAACGTCTCCGGCAACCAGATCCGCAACTGACTTACTGAATTCAACTGGCCCGGGACATTGTCCCGGGCCAGTTGAATTTGGTTGCAGAGCCGATCAATTGCTCAATCCGTGAAACGTTTTCTCCCAGTATGACGGATTCATGATCAACTGATATGTGCCTTTGATCGCAGCGATGCTCATCAGGACCCAATACAGCGGTGCAGTCAGACAGGCGACCAGCAAAGCGGCATTCCGGGTTTCCCTGCAGGCAACAAGGTTCATGTACATCACTGCGGCATTTCCGAAGACGAGCGATACGAGGGCCGGGAAATAGACGTAAGCAGGGAAGATATCCTGGATGACTTCAGGTTGTCCGAGTATCCAGGCGAGGCTCAGAAGCCAGAAGATCGTGTTCAGAGTGGCAACTACCGGTGTTCCTGCCATCAGGATAGTGAATCGCAAGAACCCGATCGTTCCAATCCCACGCCACAACTGGACTGGTCGGCGCATGTGCACCAGCCATGTCTGCAAGTAGCCCTTGTACCAGCGGGATCGTTGACGAATCCAGTTGATCGTGTCGCTGTTCGCCTCTTCGAGTGTGGTCGAGTCCAAGACGGCCGTGCGATATCCGCTCTCGGCAATGCGCACACCTAGATCCGCATCCTCGGTGACATTGAATGGGTCCCAAGCGCCAATATCGTCAAGCACGCTGCGACGTAGGTGATTTGATGTCCCGCCGAGTGGGATGGGGGAGTTGCTGCGCATGAGACCGGGCAGGATAAAGCTGAACCACAGGGCATAGTCTGCGGTGAACCATGCTGTCAGCAGATTTTGCGTACCGTTGTGAAAGGCGAGTTTCGCCTGAACGCAGGCAGTATTCGACGGCAATTGAGCGAAAGTTGCGACTACCCGGCGTAATTGAAGGGGATCGGGTGAGTCTTCGGCGTCATAGATGGTAATGATCTCGCCCGTTGAAAAGTGGAGTCCGTAGTTACATGCCTTGGGTTTTGTGCGCGGATCTGCAGCAGGGACTTTCAAAATACTGACTACTTTGTCGACACCGGCTTTTTGCGCGGCCTCGATAGTTATCAGGTCGTCTTCTTCCAGCAGTAGGAGAACTTGGAGTTTGTCGGTCGGATAGTCGATGGCCCTCATTGCGGAGATGAGATCGCCGACAACTTCTGGTTCGTTGTACGCCGGTACAAGGATCGTGTACGGCGGTAATTCGTCATCGACGAGAGCGAGTGCAACCTCGTCGCTGATAGTCATGATCGACGATGCGTCGAGACCGCGGGTGAAGAGGATGAGTCTATCGACCATCGTCCAGACGTATCCGACCACGCAGATAAGTGTCAGTGTGATGAGTGTGGGAGTGAGGAAGAAGACGAGACACAGGATTGTGATTGCCAGAAGGGCCCACAACACATTGCGCTGCCAGGGGTAGAAAGCTACCGAGGCCGAGGAGATCGGTTTACGCTCACGCAGTCCGCTCACTGCGTCATGCAGTGCTGCCTCCTTGAACGCGTCAGATTGGCGATCGCCGTTCACGAGGATGTTGGGATTCACCATTGTTGTGCCTCCACGATGAGTCGTCCTACTGCCTCGAGCATCCCGAGGTCCTTGTACTGTGATTCGTTGTCCTCAGTCGAACTCTTTCCACGCAAAAGCAAAGCAAGAGAGTTGCTTCCGTTTGAAGCCATGGATGGACTCGGCTCCGGGAAATAGGCATCCGGCTCATGGTTGTCGACGGTAATGAGACTGACTCGTTGGGCTGCGCCGTCACCGCGAGTCCAAATGAAGTTGAGATTGCTCCAGGTGAGGAGAAGATTGTCGTCGACGATCGTGTACATCTCGGCCGTTACGCCTCGTGTCAGTTCAACTTGAACTGTCGGGCTCACTCGCGCATTCTGCAACTCGTATGTCGAGCTACTCGGGTAGACCGCGAGCGTGGTCGGGCGTCTTACTTGCAGGACGTCCATTTGCACTGTGCGCGGACGCATCAGGGCGTCCCAAGCCGGGTTCGGTGTGTCGGCGCGGATTGTTTGTCGCGTCAATGTAGAGGTCGACCCGAAGTACCGGCGAGGCCAGTCGAATTCTTCAGTCGAGAGTTGGCTCCAGCCTGCGGGCACTACCAACCTCGGGTCTGCAGTGGCGGGTGGTCCCTGGGAAATCGCAAGACTCTGCTGATTGGGCAGTGGAGTGAGAAACATCAGAATCGCCACGCCGAATACGAAGACGATCGTCCAATTACTTGACTTTGTCGATGGATTTCGAAGCGGTCGGTCGAACGGCTTCAGCGACTTTCCTCGTCGTTCGTAAAGATAAAATAGTGCACCGACTAATAAGGCGATGCCAACAGTCGGGAAAAGCTGAATAATGAAGAGCGGAACTGTGGGATATTGATGTGAAAGGTAGTAAACCAAGGCGGTGCCCAGACCGGTCGAGACCAAGAATGCAACTAAACCTCGTTTCCAAGTTCGGCTGACCGCGATGGTTGTAGCCGCTGATGCGACAAAAACCATGATGACGCTGTACGCGAACCGCGTGCCACCCAATTCTGTGGCCAATGTGCGATAGAACAAGGGGCTCAAGACCATAGGTGCCAACCAGATCAACCAATATCGATTGACGGGGCGTAGCCCGAACATGAGAACCGCCGCACCCCAGACGAATATCCAAGCAGAGAGCACATCGATGTGCATTAGCTCGTAGTTCTCCGCGAAACGCGGCATCAGCAATGCCTGCATCCCGAGCGCGACCAGCAACCCTATGCCGCCCACGATCTTGTCTGTCTCGCGATCATGAATGGGGAGTTCGGGACCACGTCGGAGGTCGGTGCCCACTGCAGTGACCAGGCACAGCAATGGCAGTACAAATACAAATCCGATCGCGGTGCCGTCTACCGTGCTACGCCAGAGGTTGTTCCACGTCGGCCAGAAGGCAAAGATCGTGGCTGCGGCAATCATCAACCAACGGACTGTGAGCCGCGGAACAATTCCCGACTCAGCGCGGATACTGCTGATCTTCAAGATGTGTGATCCCATTCGAGCGTGACTGGTGAACGAGCCTGCTGCGGATCGTCGCGGGAGCCTGCGGACGTGTCCGAATTTTGACCTTACGCGATTCCGCGTGATGTACGAATTGGGAGATATGGGCGTTTCAACAGTGCCGGCACCACGATCGAATCACGACCGCTGAGGTATGTGCTCCATTCGTAGGAAAAGGCATCTGCAGCTTTGTTGCGCGTTGGAAAATTATCAAATGCAGCCACAGGGGGACGTAAGTCCCCGACTGATAGTTACTTTCGGTCAGAATTGTTGAGACGTGGCGGCTTTCAGGGGAGTGGACCGCGGAACGACCCCAATGGGGCGCAACAGGTAAGCGTGATTTTGCTGGTTTTCGACATGGTGAGGCTTAGCGAGGATGCAGGAAGTGCCGCCAGGGTAATACTTGAAATCGGCACTATGTCACATAGTGGGATTTCTAACTCATGTGAGGTAAATAATATCGCCGAGAAGTGGACGAATGTCCAGCAGATGCCTATCGGCTTGTGTGGGCCCGAGTTTACGAGGCCGTTTCATTCGCCTTTGGGTTGCCGTAGTTTCCGGCTGCGAATGGTCAAAATTCGAAACGGGACAAAGGTCGCAAACCTCCCGGGTGATTTGGTCCGTATCCCCCTCGTTCGGCCGAAGTTACAGTTGCTGGGACGGAAATAGATTTGATCTGCGCATATCTCCGCTGTTTGGGTGGCTGGCAACTGATTGGCGCACTGTCGGGATCCGGGCAAAGAGGACCGGATCCCGTATTTGCTGATTGATTGCCAAGGTGGTGGAGATTGCGTAGACGGGTCACGCAAATTTCTCGAGCGACAATGATTGTTTGTTGACGATCAGTCGTTTCGAGTGACTTTGAGGATCTGGGTGGGTTACCGCTGTCAACCTGCGGTGTTATTGCATTTGATCATGCCGCGAGACGGTGGTGGAATAGAACCCACTTGGTACGTAACGGACATTCGCAGAGTCCGGCCAATCGAAGTGAAACCGATGTGCGGAGCACTTGCCACGTGCTCTGGTTGGTTCAGGTGGTCAGGCAATTTCGGACTGTTCGAGCACTGCAAGAGAGTGGTTGATCCGGAAATATCCGACGAGGAAGGAGAGCTGAACAGGTGACAACGCTCAATGACAGCGAGGAGCCCCGCACAAGCCCTTACGTGGGACCTGACGCTCAACCAGTTCCGCCTGATGTCAAGCCTGAGGCGTCTTCGCGGCATCGATGGCAAGCTGCCTACATTCGACGGTTGGCCATCAGTGATTCGGCAATTATTGCCGTGGCAGTGTTTCTTGCCCAGTGGTTTCGCTTCGGTGCGGACTCGGGCGGGGTAAGTGCCGATGGACTCGGCAACTACAGCTATACCGCAGTCTCGCTTGTCTTGATCGCCATGTGGATTGCGGTGCTCAGCATATTCCGGACCAGATCGATTCGAGTGATCGGAAGCGGGCCGGAAGAGTATCGAAGAATTTTCGTGAGCACGGTACGCCTATTCGGCCTGATTGCGATATGCAGCTTGCTACTTCAGATCGACATCGCACGTCTCTATCTGGCTTTTGCCTTTCCACTCGGGATCGTAGCGCTGCTGGTCAACCGTTGGTTCTGGCGACGCGTCATTGCCCGCCGAAGGGCGCGAGGCGAGTTCAGGACATCTGTACTTGTCGTGGGCAATCGTCAAGGCGTCGTAAACCTGGCCGAGAACTTCGAGCGGGGATCAGCTGACGGATTCAGAGTGGTAGGGGTTTGCACACCGGGTCACAACAGTGACGCGAATGAAGTAATTACGGTAAGAGGCCGAAGTATCCCCGTTTTGGGCGACGAACACGACGTCACCCGGGCACTTGACGTGGTTGGCGCGGACACTGTGGCGGTGACCGCTACCGAACATCTGGGCTTGGACGGAATGCGCAAGCTCGCATGGGATCTCGAGAGCAAGAGGGTGGATCTTGTTGTGTCCCCTGGCATTCTCGATGTGGCTGGACCCAGACTCTCGATGCGCCCCGTTGCCGGCCTTCCGCTGATCCATGTGGAGCGCCCGCGTTATCACAGCGCACAGAAGTTTGCGAAGACATCGTTCGACATCGTCTTTGCGACAACGATTTTGATCCTCATCAGTCCGGTGCTCCTTGCTGCGGCAGTGGCAGTGAAGCTGACCAGCCCCGGCCCCATCCTGTATAGGTCGGAGCGGATGGGCTTGTACGGCGAACCGTTCCCCATGCTCAAGTTTCGTTCGATGGTGCAGAATGCCGACAAGCAAGTCGACAGCCTGATGCAGGACAATGAGGGTGCCGGCGTGTTGTTCAAGATGCGTGATGACCCTCGGGTCACTACTGTGGGGCGCTTCTTACGCAGATACTCGATCGACGAGCTGCCACAGTTCCTCAATGTGCTACGACGTGAGATGAGTGTTGTGGGTCCGCGTCCTCCACTTCGACGGGAAGTGGAGATGTATGACGGCACAGTGAGTCGTCGGCTTCTGGTCAAGCCCGGAATTACCGGACTGTGGCAGGTGAGCGGACGCTCCGACCTTTCATGGGAAGACACTGTGCGACTGGATCTTTCCTACGTCGACAACTGGTCGATGATGGGAGACGTTCTGATCGTTGCCAAGACTCTGCGGGCAGTAGCGGCTAGCGACGGGGCGTACTGATCCACATCACCCATCAATCGAATTTGCGTGGAATCTTCCATGTCATGTCATGTCATGTCATGGCAACGGACGGTGCGGCAACTCGATCACGGCCTCCGTCCCTTTGGACCCCTAGAACAGATTTTCGGACAAACTATCGCCCACACTTTGTCGGCTGAACGTAAAGGAATTGCAAGATCATGCGGATCACAGTCTTCGGTACCGGGTATCTGGGCGCTACGCACGCGGCATGTATGGCCGAATTAGGTCATGAGGTGTTGGGGGTGGACGTCGATGAATCGAAGTTGCAGAAGCTCGAAGCCGGAGAGGTTCCATTTTGGGAACCGGGCCTCGAAGAGATCCTGCAACGCAATATCGCGGCCGGCCGATTGCGCTTCACCTCCTCCTACGAGGAGGCAGCCGAGTTCGCTGAGGTGCACTTTCTCGGTGTAGGCACGCCTCAAAAGAAGGGCGAGTATGCCGCAGACATGAAATACGTAGATGCGGTCGTTGCAACTCTGGCGCCGTTGCTGACCAAACCTGCAGTCATTTTCGGAAAGTCGACCGTGCCTGTGGGGACAGCGGAACGACTTGGCACGATGGCTCGAGAACTCGCTCCCGCAGGCGAGGGTGTCGAGGTTGCCTGGAATCCCGAGTTTCTCCGAGAGGGATACGCAGTCAAGGACACCTTGCATCCGGACCGATTGGTGCTTGGTGTGGATCGAGAACGAACGGGACGAGCGGAAGAATTGGCGCGCGAGGTTTACGCGCAGCTGCTCGGAGAGAAAATTCCGTTCCTCGTGACCGACCTGGCGACGGCCGAGCTGGTAAAGGCATCCGCGAATGCCTTTCTGGCTACCAAGATTTCGTTTATCAACGCTATTGCCGAGGTATGTGAGGCAGCGGGAGCTGATGTGACAGTGCTGGCCGACGCGATCGGACATGATGATCGCATTGGCCGGAAATTCCTGAACGCGGGCATCGGATTCGGCGGCGGATGTCTACCAAAGGACATACGTGCGTTCATGGCGCGGGCAGGAGAGCTAGGCGCCGACCAGGCGCTGACCTTCCTGCGAGAGGTCGACAACATCAATATGCGTCGTCGTACGCGAATGGTTGAACTGGCTCGGGAAGCATGCGGTTCGCTGTTGGGTGCCAGAGTGGCAGTACTTGGAGCCGCCTTCAAGCCCGATTCCGACGATGTTCGCGACTCCCCTGCGCTGAATGTTGCAGGTCAGATCCAACTTCAGGGTGCAGCGGTGAACGTTTACGACCCGAAAGCCATGGATAACTCCCGCGCTCTGTTCCCCACACTCACATACAGCACGTCTGCCTTGGAAGCGTGTGAGGGAGCGGACGTCGTACTCGTGCTGACAGAGTGGAGAGAATTCAAGGATCTGAAGCCACGTTCGTTGAATTCTGTTGTGCGGCAGAAGAACTTGATTGATGGAAGGAACTGTTTGAATCCTGATCAATGGCGTTCTGCAGGATGGTCGTACCGTGGTCTGGGAAGGCCGTAGTCCGACTGATCGGGGAAGAAGCGCTTTCCCTGAATTGACCGGCTGACGCGAGTTCTGAATTCACTGCGGGATACGAGAGGACTCCGTTCGCTTTTGTTGAAGAACTCGGAAGAAATCGCTGAGAACTTGAGTGGTCGATAAGAACCAGAGACAAGAGTTTGGAATAGTCATGAACAACACAAGTTCGACGCTCGAGTGCAAATCGATCGACGTTCTGCATGTTTCGGAGGCATATGGTGGAGGTGTGCAGTCGGCGATCTCGCGATACATCGAGAACTCTCCGAGCTTCACCCATCACGTATTGGTTCGTGTGCGGGCTGAACACAACATAGGCGAGCACTCGACAGCGACTATGGAAGGCTATGACGGTTCGCTACCTTCTTTTTTGCTCCATGTCCGAGCTTACATACAGAAAACCCGCCCGCGAGTTGTTCACCTCCATTCCAGCCTTGCCGGGCTTTTGCGGGCATTCATCCTCCCCTCTGAAACTAAAATCGTGTACACACCACACGCATACGCATTCTTGCGGCGCGACTACGGACGTTTCATGCGAATGGCGTACCGGGCAACTGAAGTCCTCTTGACGCAACGCAAGCAGACCGTAGCGGGAATCAGTCCATTCGAGGTGTCATCTGCAGTTCGACTGGCAGGGGCGCGCGCCAATGTTGTCTATATCCCTAACGTGGTTCCTCATCGGAACCAGCCACCCAAATTCACATCGACTTCGGATGCCCTGCCGAAGGTAGTGATGGTAGGCAGAATCTCAGAGCAGAAGGATCCAGACTTCCTGGTGCAAACCGCTCTGGCGTCGAATGCGCAAGTGCAGTGGATATGGGTGGGAGATGGTGATTCTGATATGCGAACGAAGTTAACGAATGCCGGTGTTGTTGTGACCGGTTGGCTGCCAAATGATCAAGTGTATCGCCACCTTGCCTCGGCGGATTTGTATTTGCATACGGCGCAATGGGAAGGCGCTCCGATCACCTTGCTGGAGGCCGCTTCCCTCGGAACTCCGGTCTTGGTGAGGGGTATCGATTGTCTGGAAGGTCTGGGGTTTGCAATGACGTCGAACGATGCGACTGGGGCAGCCATTGCAGTCGATCGATTCTTTACGGACCAGAAATTCCAAAGAGCTGCCCGCGCAGCAACCGAAGACTCGCTTGAGGTTCACTCTCCGGAAGTACAAAGTCGAGCACTCGAAATACTCTACGGGGGTAACCGATGAAGGTTTCGATGCCGGGACGCATACTCGACCGCCATGTCGGAGGCAACACAACCTACGCGAGGACTCTCGCCGAAGGACTACGTGCGCGTGATGTCGAGGTCGTTTCCATGCCGTTCTCGAGTAACGCAATTCGAACGATGCTCGAGGAGACACGCGTAGGTCTCGAAAGAAGCGGCGTTGATGTTCTTCACTATGTAGCCGACACCGGACCTTTGATGTCTACAAACACTCCGTCTGTCGTTACAGTGCACGGTGTCGCCAGTAGGTGGATCAGCGGCGTTAGGGGGCCAGCTCAGGAAAGACTTTGGCGCACACGGGTCTCGCGAGCTATTTCTTCGACTGATGCACTAATTACTGTCTCGCAATCCAGTGCATATGATATTGCCGAGATCTTCGACGTTTCCTTCGGCAGCATTTCAGTCATACCTCACGGGATCGATTGGGCTTCGTTTGCATCGCGCGTACCGCTTTCCCGTGAAGTATCTGATCTTATTCCCGATGAGTTCATGCTTTATGTAGGAAATATCGAGCCGCGAAAGAATATACCAGCACTTGTCAACGCAGTAGCGTCGAAAGAGGTGCGAGGGTTCGGTTTGCCGTTGGTAATCGCGGGTAAGCCGGCCTGGAACTACGGAGAAGCGATGTCCACCATCGAGAACAGCCCCGATGTCATATATCTAGGATTCGTTTCTGACGACGATCGTGCTGCGTTGATGCAGCGGTGCGCGCTTTTTGTCTTTCCGAGTCGATATGAAGGATTCGGATTTCCAGTTCTCGAAGCGATGGCTGCGGGAGCTCCCGTGCTGACGTCGAATTGTGGCGCACTCGCGGAGGTCGCCGGTCCGTCGAGAATCTTGAAGTCGGTTGATACCGATGCGATCTCCAGCGGGATTTCCGAGACGTTGGCTGATTCGAACTGGCTCGCATCGGCGGCGCGTCATGGCAAGGAGTGGTCGTCCAAATTCTCGTGGGCGGCGAGCGTCGATGCACATCTTGCTGTGTACAGGAAGGTCTTAGAAAATTGAAGGTCTTGGTTCTTCACGCGTACAGCGCCGAGAATGCCGGCGACGGCTTGTTGGTGCGTGAGACTCTCTCGCTAATCCGCGACGCATTTGGCGCGAATGCGCAGATCACAGTCGCTGCTTCTCATCCCGACACATTCACAGGACTCGACGTTGAAATCGTCGACTCGAGTCCTAGCTTGTTCGGTTACAACCGAAGCTACGTAAAGACTCTCCGGTCGCTGTCCGAATTCGATGTCATCGTGGGTGTGGGCGGTGGATACCTACGTGCAGGGCATGCAACTGAAGCAATCAAGATGGCGCTCGTTCATGGTCCTCAACTGTTGGCGGCATCGCGGACAAGGACGCCGTCGATCTATCTCCCGCAGAGTATCGGACCGGCGTCCCCGCTCATCGGACGGCTGTTGAACTCGCGACTCACGAACGTGGAGATCGTGCACGTTCGCGACGATCGAAGTTCGGTAGAGTTTGCGCAAGCGGGTGTTGTGAGAACTAGCGATCTGGCGATTCTCTCGTCATCTCCTCGACAAACCGCGTCATTCGATGTCGACTCGATCCCCGTGGTCTCGATCCGTTCCGTGCGAGGAAAGATAAGTCCACTTGTAATTGACTTTTCTCGCCAAGTGGGGGTTTTCGACGGATACGTTCAAAGTGCGACTGCAGGAAACAACGATACAGAATCGATGCGATCTATCGGTCCTCGCCGTATATTGTCCCGTCAAGAGCTAATGAGTCCAGGATTTGGCGAGAAATCTCGAGTAGTGGTCGCCGTTCGACTGCATGCTGCACTGATGGCATTGCAAGCTGGTCATTTCGTAATTCATCTGGCGTATGAGCGGAAGGGATTCGGAGCGTTCGAAGATCTTGGGCTCGACGCATTTGTTCACAACGTGAACAAATTCGAACCGTTCAGAGTTGTACGCCAAATGCGTGCACTTCTAGACGATGAGCGTCAACGTGCCAGTTACGTCGAATCGCTCAACTCGGTGCTCGAAAAGTCCAATTCCCATCGGGCTAGTTTGGTGGAGGATTTACGGCGACTGGCAGGAATCCGGTCATGAAGACTGCTTTGACTACAGTGCCGGGCATTATCGGGCAACCTGATCAGTGTGAGCCAAAGACCTCAGTGATCATCATGTCCTGGATGTGGGTTGCAATTCTGGCATGCGTCCCTATATATCGACTGGAAATTTCCTCCCTCAGTAGTAGAATTCCAGACTTGATTTCGCTGCTACTGATAGCCTGCATGGCATTCGGGCACTTTAAATCATCGGCACTCGTCGCGAAATGGCGTTTTGCTGTCGTATGCATTCCTTTAGCTGCGCTTTTCTCTGGTGTTAATTCCAACTTGAACGCGTCAATACTCGTTGCAATAAAATTTGTGGTTTTGCTCTGGTTTTCTCCTATGGTGTTTTCGTTCTACCGAAACGCGATTCCTCCATTCATTGGCAGAGTTTTAGTTGGGTTTGTTGGGGTGCAGACATTGTCGGCTGTGGCAGGATTGCTACAGTTGGCCGGCATCCCGATTCTGGGCATGGTGGCGAATAGTGGACGTGCGAATGGTTTGGCCGGACACCCAAACGTCCTAGGTCTTATGTGCGTAGTAGCGATCCTTATTTGCCTTGGAGTCAAGGCTGATGGAAAGCATCGAATTATTCGGTTTTTTCTTGCGACGATAAACGCTGCGGCCTTGGTCGGTACCGGTAGCATCAGTTCGATGATAGCGATGGGTGTGTCGCTCGTTGTGCTTGTCGTATCTCTCAGGGCTGCGTCAAAATTTATCTTTACGGTGCTGATACTTGGTGTGATTTCTTTAGTAATCGCTGCTCTCGCCGGTGTTGACTCGAATGTGCTGTTGTCGCCGGTGGAGTCCCGAGTGCAGGAAGTGACTGGTGAGTCGGACGGAGTCGCATCATTCGACATTCGACAACGGACTTATGATTTCGCTCTGGAATCGATATCTGAAGACCCGTTCTCGGGTGTCGGCCTCGACGGAGCTAATCAGGGTACCTTCAATGGTGTCACGGTCGTTCATAACTATCTATTGCGCGCTTGGTATCAAGGCGGAATATTTATGATCATCAGCTTTTCCTTGATTAGCTTGGTCCTAATTACACATGTTATACGGTCGTTAATAGCGGCGCGAAATGCCGTCGCCGCAAGTGTTGTTGTCGCGGTGCTAACTTTCGGTCTCACTTCCGCATTCTATGAACAGCAGCAATACTGGTTCCTTTTAATGCTGGCGTTAGTATCTTTCGATTATATTGGCGATGAGCTGCAGGATTCACAAGAAAGGGCCAACGATGAACGAATCGTTCGAACTCGATAAAGGATCGAATGATCGGTTGGATTTAACGGTGATAATACCAGCCTATCGTGCAGAAAGTACTATCGCAAAATCTATTTTCTCGGCCGCGGAGGCACGTCCGTATGAAGTGATTGTCGTGGACGACGGGTCAGATGATTGTACGTCCAAGGTGGCGGAAGCCTCTGGCGCACGTTGCATTAGGCAGGAAAATCAGGGTGCCTATATAGCGCGCAGACTTGGTGCGTCTCGCGCGAAAACGAAGTATCTTTTGTTTCTGGATGCTGATGATCAAATCATTCCATCTGCAGTTAGGCGCTCCGTCGAAATTCTGAACGAGGATGACGATTTAGTTGTTTCCGCAGGAACCGTGATCGGGACCGGGGTCGGAACGGCAGATAAAAACTTTCCGATTCGATATTCTCCTGTCACTGTGCAATCGCTTCTGGTGGAAGGCTACGGGCCTTGGCCTCCGTGTGCAGCGGTGGTTAGAAGAACTGCGTACGAGGCCGCTGAAAGTATGTCGCCATCTGTGCTTGATACGAAGTATGCTGACGATTACCAGCTTCTTATCAGATTATCTCTTACTGGAAGGATATCAGTTAGAGATGAACCTACCTGCCGATACACTCTTTCAGGTGGAAAATCATCAAAAAATGCAGAGTCGGCATTGGAGGCTAAAGAGAAGATTCGAGCATATTATGCGAAGAATCTAGGAATAGAAATCGAAGAAATGACGGCGCGTGATCTGTCCAGGGCTGCTGATGTCAGGTTAGCGCGTTCACTGTGGGCATCAGGAAAGAGAATTTCCGCGACTGGACACATATTGAAATGGGCTTCAAAAGACCCTCGCGCGGCTGTAGCCAAACTTTCGTCGTCTCCGTGGCAAAGGAACTGACATGCTGAGAAGATCGAAAGAGAATGAAATCAAACCACGTGTTTTCGTCACATCGATCGGCCAGGAGGACAACCTAGGAGATTCCGTTCTTCGTCGGGGTCTTCTCGATTCTCTGGACAGAAGTCATGTGGAAGTCCATGTACTTGTAGGATCTAATTCCACTAGTTATATATCGGCTCTGGGTCTAAAATCGGACGACGTCATTTACGAATCGCGACGTGCGTGGCGGCGTAGCCTGATGCTTTCAGCATTTCGCGGGAAATGCTCCTTGGTTTTCAACGCTGGTGAGGTTCGTGTTGACCGTGCGCACAGCCATCTCGGCAGATTTCAAACGATTGCCGTCGCGATCATTCGATTGAGAGGTGGCGCAGCGATACATACCGGAGTGGGGATTCGCGATCCTGCAGAGCCACGTGACTTCGCGGCTCGGTGCGTTCTCCGGATGTGCAATCTTGTGACATGGCGTGATGGGAAGAGCCGAGATTGGTCAGGAATTGGGCAGGTTCTGCCAGACTGGGCATTTGCCCTGGGACCACAAAAGGTAGCGACGGATAATACAGATCTGAGTCTGTCTCGCTCATTCCTGGCAATTTCTATGCGCGGAGATCGAGACTTTCCATCGGAAGACTGGTTCGGCGCTGTCAGAACTATATTGGACGAGAACGGCCTGACACCAATCCTAGTCACTCAGGTAGTCCGTGATGGTGATCGCTCTCGGGCGATAGCGAGGGAACTCGGCGACGGGACAAAGGTCGTCGGTTGGGCCGGCGACACAAGCCATGCTGTACACGAGACACAGGTGCGCGATATATATCGGAACTCGACTGCTGTAGTGAGCGATCGACTGCACGCTTTGGTCCTGGGCGCAACGGAGGGGGCAGTCCCGCTACCGTTAACGGTCGGCAGTTCAGAAAAGTTGCGACGGACACTCGCGGTGGTCGGCCTTGACGGGTTTTGCATAGAGCAAGACGAGATACCGCATTATGCGATTGGCAACGTCGCACGCGACGCGTTGGCACGCGGGACGCAAGTACAGGTCGATGAAGCGCGAGAGCGTTTGACAATCCTCTGCGACACCATCGTGACGCACGTGGCTGGCGGTAGCGGCCGATGACGCTTGCACAGAGTGCTGCGCGGGGTAGCGCAATCACACTCGTATCGCAGGCGATCAAGCTGGTAATTATGCTTGGATCGACCATTATTCTGGCGAGGCTTTTGTCGCCTACTGACTATGGTCTAGTTGCCATGGTTGTGGCGCTCATCGGGGTGGCTGAGGTCTTTCGCGATTTCGGTCTTTCGATGGCAGCGTTACAGTCTCGTACACTCACTTCTCAACAGCAGTCCAATCTCTTTTGGATCAATACGCTTGTCGGTGGCGTGTTGACTGCAATTGTTTTCTCTCTTGCTGGGCCCATATCTAGTTTCTATTCAGAACCAGCCTTGGTGGAAATAGTTCGAGCGCTATCTGTAACTTTTCTCCTGGGGGGACTGTCAACGCAGTTCAAGGTAAGTATAAATCGTGACCTCAGGTTCGTTGCTCTTGCTGCGGTAGATCTAATACCGTTCGTATTTGCATTTTTGATCGCGTTGATTCTTGCACTCTCAATTGGTAATTTCTGGGCTCTGGTGTCCCAGCAAGTCACCCTTGCCGGTGTAGGTCTGGTTGCAAGTGTTGCTTTTTCCAGGTGGCGGCCGGGGTTGCCCAGGCGGACCGACATGGGAAATCTGTTGACATTCGGAGTTAGTTACGCAGCGACTCAGTTGATCTCCTATGGAACAAGAAACGTCGATAGTATTGCGCTCGGGCGCTCGGCAGGCGCTTCGAGCTTGGGAATGTACGACCGCGCCTACAGCTTGGTCAGCCTACCCTTGACTCAAATAAATACTCCTCTTTCGCGTGTAGCGATTCCTGTCCTGTCCAGGCTTGCAGATCAGCCGGCACGCTTCTTTCGTTATTTACGCCACGCGCAACTTGTAGCTCTCTATTTGACTGCTAGCGTTTTCCTCCTTCTGGCTGCGGTGGGGGATCAATTGGTACTTTTGCTTCTGGGGCCAGATTGGGAGGTAGCGGGACAGATCCTTAGGATCCTGGCAATTAGCGGTGTATTTCGTTCTATTGTGCAGATCGTATATTGGATATATATGTCCCTTGGTCTTGCAACGCAGCAGCTTCGCTACTATTTGGTTGCGCAACCGCTTCTTATACTCGTCATCCTCTGTGGGTTGCCTTGGGGAGCAGTAGGCGTTGCGTGGGCAGTTTCGATCGGCTATGCATTGAACTGGCTTGGGGCGCTGCTTTGGGTGGGGCATGTCGCCAAAATGAAGGTTCGGGTGCTTGTTCTGGACGCAGCGCGCGCAGTCCTTGGGTTCGGGCTTCCTGCCGCTCTTCTGGCACTGTGCGCGTCTTCAGCGCTTTCGGCGTCGACGCCCGTCCTGCGGCTGATAGCCGGATCCGCTGCCGCTCTTCTCGGGTATTGCATAGCGTGGGCCATCTCAAATCGCGTGCGTGAAGATATGTCAGTTTTGATAAGTTTTGCAAGAAAGGCAGTTGGGCGTGAATAAGCCGATGACCGTGAGTTGCATAATTCCAACGCACCTGCGACCTGAATACCTCAATTTGGCCATAGAATCGGTCATTAAACAGACACACCTGCCGGATGAAATCGTGGTGGTGAGTGATGTGTCGGACGCTGACGCGAGGGCGGTGTGCGTACAAGCGCAGGCTCGTGTCGAAGTGCCCATTCGATACTGTGAGCCGCCGAATACAGCCGGTGGGGCATCCCGATCCCGGAACTATGGTGCACGTATGGCAACCGGGGATATTCTCGCATTTCTTGACGACGATGATCTTTGGTGCCCCGATTATTTGCATCACGCTTTGGCGCGATTGCAAGAGACAAACCGGCAGCTTGTGGTTACTTGGTTGGCTGAGTTTCTCGATGATGAATATTTCGACGGAGCTTCTATGGTGGAGGGCCTGCCGCCCTCAGCTTCTGCGGCAATGAACCCCGGCGCAACCGGGAGTAACGTCGTATTGCCAGCTGACGTATTCTGGCTTGTCGGCGGATATGATCCTGAACTACTGGTAAAGAATGACACCGATTTCCTCTATCGGTTTCTGCAGGCCGGGTGCTCCTATGCTGTTGTCTCAGAGCGTCTTGTTTTGCAGCGCAGGCACAGAAGCGGCCAGCTAACTCAGAAGTCGGCAAAGCGGGCAAATGGTACAGAGATGTATTTGATGAAACACAAATCGTCGTTGTCGAAGGAAGATATTCAAACGTTGCGGCGATCGATACATCATATCAAGTCCCACAGTGAAAAGATATTTGTATTTCGCCTCTACCATTCACTTCGGCTTGCTCTCTACTATCGTCCGGTCGAGATCCTGCACGCGGCTCAGAATGTTGATGTGATTGCTCGTTTACGTGGACATGATCGAACTCGACTCAATTCCGTATCGCGTTAGGCATTCTTCTCTCATCGTGTGCATGGTGTATTGGTGTGGGATGAGTTGAAAGGTTCCCATCTCGGAGATGCTCCGACCATGCACTGCGTTCAACTGATCAGAAGTGCGTGATCGGAGCATCGGCGTCGCGAGTGCCCCATATCAGGACGTCGTGAGCATCTCGAGGCGATCCATTCATGCCGTCGCGGGAATCTCGATTGCTAGCAGGTTGGTACGTCGATCGTCACTACAGCGTCATCTACCAAGGGTTGTACGGGAACACGTGCTTCGCCGGGTGACGTCGGCTCGGTGAGTTTGAAGACGACATCCACCGTTTGGCCCTTCGGTACCTCGGCCAAGGCCATGAAAACGGGGTGACCAAGTTCCTTTCCGCTGGCGGAGAAGGAGATTTTTCCGTCCACCCCAACACTATCCAGCTTTGCTCCCTGGGTTGCGAGCAGGGAAACGGCAGCCATGTTCGTGCCCTGCGGCAGATTCCGAGGATTTGCCACGATCCCGTCTACGTAGTCCGGAAGATCGCCTGCCGGAGTGTTGTTGGTGAGACTGACTGTCACCGTTGAGTTTCGAGTATCACCTTCACAACTGTCCGCCGTGTAGTGGATCGAGCGCGTCAAGTAGTAGTCGAGCTTGTTGCCAGCCTGATTGTTGATCACCACACCCGCAAAGGGTGCAGCATCCGTAGGCACAGTATGCGCCAAAGGTGTTGCGGCAAGCAGTTCCTGCTCCTCGGGATGCGCGCTCCACACAGCGATACGGCCTTCGGAGACACCGCGTCCCAACGCGTCGAGAAGGGCACTGGGAGAGCTGATGTTTCCGCTCATCTTCTCCACGACAAGTCCAGCGATGTTCTGCAGATACTGCTTTCGTGCGCTGTTGTTGTCCGCGAATCGCGTGTATGCAGTTGACTCGGTGAGTTCCACAACGTTGTCCGCTGTAACCCTCTCGCCGTCGGGCATTGTGATAGGACCCACAACTTTGAGTATGTAGCTCAATGCAATTGGGTCGGTTGCGATGGCACCGTCCACCACCTCACCCTTCGACTCCTGCAACCACAGGGATTGCCAGATCTGGGCTGCGTACGGGAAGTGGGAGCTGAGGTTGCTATTGCGGAAGTCGGTTGTAGGGCGGCTCATTCCGTAGAGATTGGCAAAGTCAGGACCTAGGTCTATTGGACTGTTGTCCACACCCAATTCGGTGCTGCGGCCTAGTGTGTCAACCCGTGCGGTTCCGTTGTCGACGCGCACAACGCCGTAGCCTCCCAGCAACCCGCCGGTTCCGCGAGCTTCGGCATTTGTCTGGAATCCGATGAAGTAATTACGCGGGCCGTCGGCTCCGAGCATTGCCGGCGCAAGGCGCGAGGCGAGCGCTGTGTTCTCCAGAAGGTTTGTCAGCTCGGTAGTTTGATCCACTAATGAGGTACGCGCATCGTTAACTGCGCTCACAAAACTGGCTTCCGGTATCGCCGCTGCCCGCGCTGACAATTGTGCCGCGGCGGTTGCTGTCTGCTCGAGAACCGGTGTCGCCTCCCGCAGCGGCTCGAGTGCGATTCGGCCACCGGACTGAATCAATTCATCAGGAGCAAGAGCAGTTCCGGCGTCAACTGCCGGGATGAGAATTTCCTTGGTCAGGCCGTGGACGACATCTGTCATCTGCGTGGTGGTGTCGAAGGGACTGCCGAGTACGGGGATAGCTGAAACGATGCTCCAGGGAAGGGATTGTGTCTCCGAATATGCCATGGCCGCATATTTGTCAGCGTCAGCCGCAGACCGCTCGGCAGCCTCCGTATCGCCTGCCAATAGCGCGGTCTTGGTGGACTGCGCATGATCTCGAGCCGATTCGAGATTGCCCTTTGTGGTGATGGCGGAGTAGCCCATCCACGCTCCAAAAGCGACGATTACCAGCGTAAACACGCCAAATCCGGCAAGTATGTTGCGTCGCAGATGTGACGTCTTGACGCGGCTTCGGCGTCGAATCCGCAAAGTAGTTTCGGATGCCGATTCTGGTGATTCGGATTCGTCATCGGACTTTAGTCCCGAGGTGGGGTTGGACATAACTAAATACTCCTGACTTTCGGGGTCGTCAGAGGTTACCGCGGTGTGCAAGAATGGTCCTTAAGTGGTGAGAAGGTGCGTCGCACAGTAAACTTCAGCCTGGCCGTTCTTGTTGTGCGCTTAATTAGATTCACCTGATCAGCCGGAATATTCCAGACATAATCGGGGCTGATGAGGGTGGAGGTATCGGGTTTGAATTCTTTCCCGCTGTCGCGTGCCCAACAGGCTCTCTGGCTGGCGCAGCAGCTCAATCCGCTAACGCCATTTGTTGTGGCCCAATATGTGGAACTTCGCGGCTTCATCGACGTCGCAGCGTTGATCGAAGCTACGGATCGTGGGTCTCGCGAGATTGAATCTGCGTGGGTGCGGCTGATCGAAACTGACGCTGCGCCACAACAAGTCGTTGATCATTCAATTTCAGACTCCCTGAACTACGTGGACCTACGAGGGTGCGGCAACCCGACCGAAGAGGCGCGTCAGTGGATGGCTCAGCGATATTCGCGCCCGATAGATGTGTCGATCGATCGCCTCATTTTCGCGAGCTTGCTGCACATATCAGAGAATCATTACTTCTGGTATTCGCATGCCCACCATTTAGTGCTCGACGGACATGGCGCAATGACGCTGATGAATCGGGTTGCAGATCGTTACACGCATTTGGTGAAAAACACTGAGGTGCCGCCACTGCGCGCACTCGGTTTACATGAGTTGTACCAGTTGGACGCGTCATATCGTACTTCTTCCCGGTTTGAAACGGACCGGAATTATTGGGCTGAACTTGTTGACGGAATGCCAGAACCTGTGCGGTTGACGGAACGTCGCGCAGCACCGTCAATGCCGCAGCGGATGCTCACTCGCACCATGGATGCAGATCTCGCGAAGCGAATCACCAAAGTTGCGAAACTGTGGGACACCAGCGAGGTTCCGGTTATCGCCGGTGCCTACGCCGTGTACCTGGCCCGCATGGCCGGAGTTACCGAAGTTGCTCTGAGTCTTCCTATTTCAGGGCGGACGACAGCCGCGATGAGACGCTCCGGTGGAATGCTCGCCAACATCGTTCCGATGCGCGTGTCGGTGGATCCGCAATTGTCAGCGGCCCAACTGGTGAATCAGCTCTCCACACAGTTGACCGGCGCCCTGCGCCATCAGAGATTCCGCTACGAGGACATGGCTGGCCCGGACAGCCGCGGCGGAACCCGTGATTCGGCTGGACCCGCGGTCAATATTATGATGTTCCACAACACCATTCGCCTCGGCGACGTTGTGGGAGAATTCCACGTTCTCACGTCCGGCCCTGTCGACGACCTGTTCTTCAGTATCTACCCAGCTGTAGCCGGCGCCGATATTCGTTTGGGATTCGAGGCCAACCCGGGCGTCTACAGCGAGCAAGACCTCGAGCTTCACCACCAGCAGTTTGTGCGGGTCCTGGCCGAGCTTGTCGATGCGCCAGCAGATCTTCCAGTGGGCAGCCTTGGTGTACTGACCGTTGACGATTACGCGATGTTGGTGCCCAGTAGGGGATTGCCGGCCATCGCTCCCCAAACGCTCGACGTAGTTCTGTCCGAAGGATCCGGCGGTGCCGCAACACCGGCTGTCCGCGCGGGCGGCACAACGATCACCTATGGCGAGCTGCACTCCCGGTCGGCCTTTCTGTGCAACAAGCTGATTGACCACAGGATGGGTGCTGGTGACGTGGTGGCGATCATCGCCGCGCGTTCGGCAGAGTCGGTGGTGGCCCTCCACGCGGTCATTCGATCAGGCGCCGCCTTCATGTTTATCGACCCGGATTACCCGATCGACCGTATCGAATTCATGCTGGCGGATGCGGGAGTAGGCGTCGTGCTTGCGCCGCGATCGTGGTCTGCGCCCACAGGTATCACGCTGGTGGACATCAACGCCGGCCACTACGACGATGCCGATCAAGACGAAACACGTGCTATTCGCGCTGCGGCAATTGATGACGTCGCCTATATCGTCTACACATCGGGCTCCACCGGGGAGCCGAAAGGTGTTGCTGTCACGCACCGTGCCGCGACTTCGCTGCTGCGTGCCCACTCGAGGACCCTTGTTGTCGACGCGTCGTCCCGAGTTGCTCACTTCGTTTCACCGGCTTTCGACGTTGCGGTGCTGGAACTCCTTCTTGCACACGGAACCGGCGCGACCGCGGTAGTGGTGCCGCCCGGCTTGATCGGCGGTGCTGATCTGGCCGACTACCTACGCGCAGAACGCGTGACGCACTTCTTGTCCACGCCTGCGGTGGCGTCGTCGATGGATCCGAGCGGCCTGCCGGACCTGCGCATGCTCAACGTCGGGGGCGAGTCGCCCTCGCCGGCACTGATCGAGCGGTGGTCGCCGTACGTCGGTGTCGTCAACTCGTACGGTCCCACCGAGGCGAGCGTGACCGCGTTCATGAGCGATCCGCTGGACTCGGCGCAGCGGCCGCCGATCGGACGGCCCATCGACGGTGTATCTGCCGTTGTGCTCGATGCTCGGTTGCAGCCGAGCGCTATTGGTGCAACCGGCGAACTGTATGTGATGGGCACCGGGCTGGCACGCGGATACGTGGGCCGGGCGGGCCTCACGGCTGAGAAGTTTGTTGCGGCGCCGTACGGAGACCCGTCGAGTCGCATGTACCGAACCGGCGACCTGGTGCGCTGGACGGCAGAGCGTCAGCTCGAATTTGTCGGGCGCGCAGACCATCAGGTCAAGATTCGTGGTGTCCGGGTTGAACTCGGTGAGGTGGAAGCGGCACTGACTTCGGTTTCGGGCGTGGCGTCGGCGCTGGCCGTTGCCCGCGACGGTGAAATCGCTGCGTACGTTGTACTCACGGCCGATGAGGGGCCTGAGTCCGCCGACGCGTCGATTGTCTCCGAAACATCCTTTGCGGCTGAGCATCTCGCGAAGGTATTGCCCGCAGCGATGATGCCGTCCTCGGTCACCGTTGTGTCTTCGTGGCCGACCACCACAAATGGCAAGATAGATCGTGACGCGCTACCGACTCCGCACCGTGAAGTGGACGTCGCGCTGCAGCCTGTCGATCACCACGAAGCCCTTGTTGCCACGGTGATGGCAGATGTACTCGGGGTTGCATCCCTGAGCGCGGATGCTGATTTCTTTGCCGCAGGCGGGAATTCGCTGGCCGCGGTGTACGTCGCGAACAGGCTGTCCGAGGCGCTTCGGACGCGCGTCGGCGTCCGCGACGTATTCGAGGCCTCGACACCGACGGCGCTTGCGCAGCACCTCCGTCGATCGGCTGCAGGATCGGCGTTGCCGGAACCTGTGGCGATCGACGCTGATGTCGTGGTGGAACCGTCACTGGCGCAACAACGTATCTGGCTGCTCGCACGCCTCGCCCCGGAATCTTCCGCCTACAACATCTCTTTCGAGGTGACACTCGGCGGAGTGCTCTACATCGATGCGCTCGAACAGGCGTTTACCGACATCCAACATCGGCATCGCGTCTTGCGGACGGTGTATCCCATCGGAACTGCAGGCACTGCGGTGCAAGTCCTGTCGGACTCGACGACAAGCCTGCTGCAGGTTGGCCCAGACGAGTACGCCGGCGCAGCCGCAGATGCAGCCAGGCGCGGGTTCGACGTCACAGCCGAGCTGCCACTGCGCCTGGTGCTGGCGTCGTTCGGCGAACACGACCACCGCCTGACCGTCGTTGCTCATCACATAGCCGTGGACGGACTCTCATTCGGTGCGGTGGTAGGTGACCTAGTTCGTGCGTATGACGATCGCGTTCGCGGCGAAAGCCCGAACTGGCCGGCGCAGCCGCTGGATTACCGCGACTATTCGGTGTGGCAACGAGCAGCACTCGGTGACCGCGACCAGCCGGGAAGTCTTGCTCATGACCAACTTGCGTTTTGGGAGAACACGCTTCGGGCGCTGCCGACACACCTGGCTCTTCCCACCGACCGGCGACGGGTGATCGGGACGGAACCACCCGCGGCCACTATCGCTTTCGACATATCGGCCGATCTTCATGCGCAGCTGACAGCGATTGCTCGCGAGCACAACGCCACTACGTTCATGGCGCTGCACGCAGCGCTCGCAGTACTGCTCCACAAGATCACCGGCGCAGAAGATTTTGCAATCGGGACTCCCACGTCGGGACGCGCACACCCGGCCTTCGATTCCACAGTGGGCATGTTTGCCGGCACTGTAGCGCTGCGGACGGCGACCAAGCCGGGGGACACGTTTGCGGCGTTCCTCGAACAAGTTCGGGATGTCGACCTCGCTGCGATGTCACACGCGGATGTGCCGTTCGATTGGGTGGTCGATCGAGTTGCACCCAACCGCGGCCAGAATCGGAATCCATTGTTCCGGGTGGTTCTCGCTCTCGATGCGTTTGGCACCGAGGCCGATATGGCGCTTGGCTCGGCGACGGCACACGGTGTGGGGCGCACTCCCGATCACGCTCGATTCGACATCGAAATGGCCGTCCGTGAAGGACGTCTTCCCGACGGCTCGTCCGGAGGAATCGCTGGGTCACTCACCTATGCCGCCGATGTGTTCGATGCGGAGACCGTGTCGAGATGGATGGACCGGCTGCTGCGAGTCTGCGAAGCCGTCACGGCTGATCCAGATATCACGCTTCGAGCTGTCGACGTCCTGAGTAGCAGTGAACACGATGCGCTGACGCCAGTTGTACGGGAACCTGCCGGTTCGGCAGACTCGTTGGTAGAACTGTTTCTGGCACAGGTGGTTACACACGGCGACGCCGTTGCAGTTGGCGTCGGCGACAATCACCTCACGTACGCCGAGCTGGAACATCGGTCTGTGGTGCTCGCCGGCGCTTTGATCGAGCGTGGCGTTCGGGTGGGTGACCGCGTGGCCGTTGCGCTATCGCGTTCGCCGGAATTTGTGATTGCGGTGCTGGCGGTAATTCGCTCCGGCGGTGTGTACGTTCCGCTCGACCTCGACTATCCCGACGCACGCCTCGAGTATCTGCTCGGCGACTCCGCCCCAACACACGTGCTCTGCGCCGAATCTGCGGTGCCCCGCTTGACGAACTTCGGCCGCGATCTGATCGACGTTGCGGCAGTGGGCGATCCCGACTTGGCCAGACGCCGCGCTGTGGTAGCTGCGCAAGACGCGTATCTGATCTACACCTCCGGCTCCACCGGCGCCCCCAAAGGTGTTGTCGTGTCACATGCCAACGTCATTGCGTTGCTGGCGGCGACCGAGAAGATTTTTGATGTCAGCGCAGGCGACGTGTGGACGATGTTCCACTCCGGCGCTTTCGACTTCTCGGTCTGGGAGATGTGGGGTGCGTTGACAACGGGTGGGCGGCTGGTTCCCGTCGACGCCTATGTCGCCCGGTCTACCCCGCAGTTTGCACAGTTGCTGGTGGACGAAGGCGTCACCGTTCTCAATCAGACACCGTCGGCGTTTCAGGCACTCGCCGCGATCACGCAGTCCACCGAACTGCCGGTACGACTGTTGATCTTCGGGGGAGAAGCCCTGGATGTGGGCTCGGTTCGCGGCTGGCTCGACAGTCATCGAGAGATCCGCGCCGTGAACATGTTCGGAATCACCGAAACCACCGTGCACGTCACGGCATTCGATCTTTCCGGTGCCGCCGACGATGATTCCGTCATCGGCACGGCGATTCCCGGACTTCGTACGTATGTATTGGACAGTTCGTTGCGGCCCGTGCCGGAAGGTACGGTCGGCGAACTGTATGTTGCCGGCCCGCAGGTCTCTTCCGGGTACTTCGGTAAGCCGTCGCTGAGTGCAACCAGGTTTGTTCCCGAACCCGCAGTTGCCGGATCGGTGATGTATCGCAGTGGGGACAGGGTTCGGATGTACCGGGGCGCGCTGCGCTACATCGGTCGTTCCGACAGCCAGGTGGAGCTGCGCGGCTACCGCATCGAACCCGGTGAGATCGAAGCGGCGCTCTTGCGTCGACCCGAGATCAGCGCGGCCGCAGTAGTTCTACGTGATCTGCCGACCGGACCGGCGCTGGTTGCTTACATCGCGCCGGACATCGAGGATACGGACGCCGTTGTAGCGGATCTGCGCAACCAGTTACCCGCTCACCTGGTACCCGCCCTGATCGTGCCGTTGCCCGCTCTGCCGATCACGCCGCACGGCAAACTCGACCGAGCGGGATTGCCCGAGCCTGCGTCGAGTCGAGCCCACGGGCGGCCCCCACGCGACCCGATGGAAGAAACCGTCGCAGCAGTGTTCGGTGAACTCCTGCACCTCGAAACTGTCGACGTCACAAGGAGTTTCTTCGACCAGGGCGGGAACTCTCTGATCGCGACGCGTCTGTCCACCCGGCTGAGCGCGGTGTTCGACACCGACATCGATGTGCGCGAGGTATTCGAGCGGCCCACCGTCAGCGAATTGGCCGCCGGGATCAGCGCCAGGATCGGCAGTGGCCGCCGACGCATCGCACTCGAACCGGCCGGCAGTGACGCAGAACTGATCCTCTCGCCGGCTCAGCACCGAATGTGGATTCTCAACCAGTTCGACACCACCGCAGCCGGATACAACATTCCCGTGATTCTGCGACTCGACGGAAACGTCGACGCCAAGACGCTGCGTAAAGCCGCCGTGGACGTCGTCGAGCGGCACGAAACGCTCCGAACTGTCTACCCGGTGGGAGTCGACGGTGTGCGTCAGGTGGTGCTCGAGGCCGAACTGGTCACTCCTGCACTCGAACCCGTGACTGTCAACTCTGAATCGGTCATGGACCGGGTTGCCGAGCTGGTGGGAACAAGCTTCGATGTCACGGTTGATCCACCGGTTCGCGGCGAACTGTTCCGCGTCGACGAGCGCTCTCATGTTCTGGCATTGGTAATCCACCACATTGCGGCCGACGCGTGGTCGATGGACGCCTTGATTCGAGACACCGTCACCGCGTACACCGCTCACTCGAATGCTGTCTCGCCGTCCTGGGCGCCGTTGCCGATTCGATACACTGATTACAGTGTGTGGCAGCATGATTCAGGCGTTCTGGATCATGTCGCTGCGTACTGGTTGGAGAACCTGGCCGGTTTGCCGGATCAGGTGACGTTGCCGTTGGATCATCCGCGGCCGCTGACGCCGTCTGGCCTGGGCAGGTTCCATCAGGTCGAACTCGGTGATTCCTTGCGTGGGCTGCTCGACACCCTGGCACGATCACACAACGCCACCACGTTCATGGTGATGCACGCCGCGCTGGCCGCCCTCGTGTCGCGGTACAGCGACAGTGCCGACGTGCCGATCGGGACAGTGGTGGCCGGCCGCTCCGATCCCAAGCTGGACGATCTGGTGGGAATGTTTGCAGGCACCTTGGTTCTGCGAACCACGGTCGATCGAACCGCGTCCTTCGCGGAGCTGCTCGGCCACGTCCACCAGCAGGACCTGGCCGCATATACCCACGCGGACATGCCCTTCGAGAGGTTGGTCGAACAGCTGAATCCGGCCAGGTCGCCGTCGCACCACCCGCTGTTCCAGATCGCGCTGTCCTTCCAGGCGCCGCGGCCGACCAGCTGGGAACTGCCGGGCCTGACTCTTATCCCGATGGTCGCAGAGTTCGAACACGCCAACTTCGATCTTCAGCTCAACATCACGGACGCTGCCGACAATCATCCGATGCGCCTTGAATTTGCCTACAACGCAGATCTATTCGACGCCGACACGGTCACCCGCTTCGCGGAACGGTACGTGCGCTTGCTCGAGCAGGTATCCGCTGATCCGTCGGTGATCCTCGGACGGATCGACCTTCTGGACTCCGGTGAGCGCGACGCGTTGGTTCCGGCCAGAGGAATCGGGACCAGCGCGACAACCACATTGGCGTCGATGCTCACCCGAAGTGTGCGCGCCGAACCGGACGCGGTTGCGGTAACCGGTAACGGCGAGGCCTTGACCTATCGCGAACTCGGCCGCCGCTCCGACGTTGTCGCGGCAGACTTGCGCGCCGGCGGTGCCGGTCCCGAACGCGTGATCCCGTGGACAGCGGATCGCACTGTCGATTCCATCGTCCGGTTGTGGGCCATCGCCAAGACCGGCGCGGCGCCCGCCTTGATCGACCCCGCTCAACCGGCGTCGCGCACCCTTGATGCGCTGAGCGCGGTGCTGTCCCCAGATCTTGGTGCCGCAGCCACGGACACGATCCCCGCAGCCTGCGCCGCCTACGTAGTGTTCACCTCGGGTACTTCGGGCGTTCCCAAAGCCGTGGTGGTCACTCATGAGGGGCTGGGAGCACTCGACGCCGATCTGACCGTTCGCTACCGCACCGGCGTTGGCTCGCGCGTACTTCACCGCGGCGCACCGGGATTCGACATGACGCTCCTGGAAGTTCTGCTCGCCGGCTCCAGCGGCGCAACACTGGTACTGGCGTCGGAAGCCGAGTTTGCCGGCCCCGCGCTCACCGAACTGCTTCGCCGCGAACAGATCACGCACTTATGCATCACACCGACGGTGATGGCAACGGTCGAGGACAACGATCTGCCTGACCTCGAGATGGTGATGCTCGGTGGTGAGCGTCTGACCGCCGATATCATCGAACGATGGTCGCCGGGACGACGCGTGGTGAACGGCTACGGCCCGGCCGAGGCAACCATGTACACCGTTGCGTCAGAACCGCTTATCGCAAACGGCCGCGACATCCCCATCGGGTATCCGGTATCCGGAGTCGACGCCGTTGTGCTCGACAACTTCCTCGAACCGGTTCCACCCGGCGTTGCGGGCGAGCTCTACCTTGCGGGCGCTGCCCTTGCGCGTGGATACGCCGGCCACCCGGAATGGACGGCCGAACGCTTTGTTGCCACCGCAGGCGGCGCCAGGATGTACCGCACCGGCGATCTGGTGATGTGGAAGAACACGAGCAACGGCTACCGACTGCACTACCTCGGCCGCAACGACGCACAGTTGAAAGTCAACGGTGTGCGGATCGAGCCCGCCGAGATCGAAGCGGCCATCGCAGCGATCACGGAAGTCGACTTCTGCGCAACGGTTCTCCACACCAGCGCTGCCGACACTGCGATGCTGGTGACGTATGTGCGACCGAAACGTGGTGCGCACCTCGATGGTGACGACCTGCGCCGCAGGCTTGCCGATGCGCTGCCGTCGTACATGGTCCCCGGTACCGTCGTGGTCTTCGACAGCGATCCGCCGGTGGTGAACGGCAAGCTCGACGTGCGCGCGTTGCCGGCGCCCCACATATCCGCCTTGCCCTTCGAGCCCCCGCGCACCGCCACCGAGCGCGCCGTAGCCGACGTCTTCGCGAGTGTGCTCGGAACCGACCACATCGGCCGCGGCACACACTTTTTCGACCATGGTGGAAACTCACTGCTCGCTACCCGGGTGACGTCGCAGGTGGGGAACACCCTGGCACGGAATATCTCGCTGCGACTGCTGTTTGCACATCCGACCGTCGCGGAACTCGCTGCGGCGCTGGAGCAGGAGCCGGTTTCAGAGCGTGGTGCGGCGGACATTGTTGCCGGTTCCCGTCCGGCAGAGATTCCACTCTCACGCAATCAGCAACGTATGTGGGTGCTCAACACCCTCGACGTCACCAGCAGTGCCTACAACCTGCCGGTTGCGGTTGACCTGCGCGGTGAGTTTGACGGTGCGGCGCTGCAACTCGCCCTCGGTGATGTGCTGACGCGGCACGAGATTCTGCGAACCCTCTATCCGCAGCGGCCACCAGTACAGCAGATTCTGCGTGATGCGGAAATGAAGCTCGAAGTCCGTTCCGCCACCGAAGACTCGTTGGACGCTGAGCTGTATGCCTTTGCATCCCAAGGTTTTGACGTGAGCACTCAGCTCCCGATTCGGGCCGCACTGCTTACGCTCGCGTCCGATCATCACGTGCTCGCGGTGAACGTGCACCACATTGCCGCAGACGGTGGCTCTCTGGTTCCGATCGTTCACGACGTGCTTGGTGCCTATTCGGCTCGCCGCGCAGGTTCTGCTCCGCAGTGGCAGCCGCTACCGGTTCAGTACGCGGATTACGCAGTGTGGGAACAGGATTCAGATACAGAATCGGCATCGTATTGGCAGTCTGAACTTGTCGACATCACCTCGGTGACACCGCTGACGCCGGATCGCCGTCCCGTGTCGACGACGTGGACTGCGGAGCGTGTGGCGTTCTCGCTGGACGCTCACACCACGTCGGCGATCGCGGAATTGGCGGGCCGGGCCCAGGCAACACCCTTCATGGTTTTTCACGCCACACTGGCGGCAGTTCTCTCGAGGATGAGCGGTAGCTCGGAGGTGGTGATCGCGACCGCAGTAGACGGACGCCCATCATTTGCCTTGGACGGCCTGATCGGAATGTTTGTCGATACGGTCCCGCTACGGGCCCGGATCAAGCGCGACACGACGATGCTGCAGCTCGTGGAACAGGTTCGTGAGCACGATCTGGAGGCCTTCGAGCACAGCGATGTTCCGGTCGAAGCTTTGACCTCGATGCTCGGTGGTCGGATGCCGCAGGTTGCGTTGGCACTGCAGAACTTCGCCATTCCGGATGTCGACATCGCCGGTCTGACAGTCAGCGCTACCGAAATCGACACAGGTGCCGCCAAGTTCGAGATGCAGGTATCGCTGACCGAACGACCGGACGGCCACACGGACGGTCTGGTTGTGTACGCGCGGGAGTTCTTCGACGCCGCGACTGCGCAATCGGTGGCCGATCTGTTTGTGGACGTCGTGCAGCACGCGGTGGCCGACCCCTCGCTTGTGGTGGCGGAAGCATCAACGAAATCGGCCCCAAGTTGGGTAGCGACACCCGTTGATTCGTCCCGGACCCTGAGCGAGATCTTCACCAGAACCGCAACAACGTTTCCCGACAACATTGCGCTGCACGACGGCACCGAGATGCTCACGTATCGAGAACTCGACGACGCGTCGAACGAATTGGCACAGGAGCTGGTGGCAGCCGGTGCCGGACCGGGCGCGGTGCTCGAGATCAAGGCAGTGCGGTCGATCGACTACGTCATCCGTCTGTGGGCGATAACCAAGACCGGTGCGGCTTTTGCGCCGATCGACCCGGATTTCCCCGAAGATCGTCTGCGTCAGTTGCGGTCGGTGCTGCAGCCCGTCAGCCCTGTTCCCGGCACGCAAAATCCGGACGCCGCGGCGTATGTCATCCATACCTCCGGATCGACCGGCAACCCCAAAGCCGTTGCGGTGACTCATCGCGGCCTTGGCCCACTTACGGACGAAGCTGTGAAGCGCTACCGCGTCATACCGGATTCTGTGGTCCTACACGGCTACAACCCCAGCTTCGATGCCGCGGTGCTCGAGATGCTGCTTGCCTTCGGCAGCGGAGCATCATTGGTTGTAGCGCCGCCCGGCGTTTACGGTGGCCGAGACCTCGAAAAGTTCGTGGCAGAGCACCGCATCACGCACCTACTGTCCACCCCGGGTGTGCTCGACACGATGAACCCGGCGTCACTGCCGTTGCTCGAGGTGGTTGCCGTGGGCGGCGATGTTCTCTCGCCCGCGACCGCGTACGCCTGGAGTGCCGGCGCGCGGATGCTCAATGCGTACGGCCCCACGGAATCCAGCGTCGTGGCCACTCTGGCGGATGTCGACACGGACTCCGGAATTGGTGAACCCATCACGGGTACCGGAGCCGAAGTGCTCGATGGTGCGCTGCGCCCCGTCCCGTTGGGCGGGGTGGGGGAGCTGTACGTGAACGGTCCAGGTTTGGCGATGGGTTATCTCGGCGATCCCGCCGCAACCGCTAGTGCCTTTGTGGCGGCGCCGGGCGGGCAGCGACGCTACCGCACGGGCGACCTGGTGCACCGAACAGCGAGCGGCGCATTGGGATTTGTCGGCCGGTCTGACCGCCAGGTCAAAGTGCGCGGTGTGCGCATCGAACTGGCCGAGATCGAAACTGCGGCGCGGTTGCTGCCCGGAGTGAGTGCTGCGTCCGTGCTCCTGGTCGGCGATGTGATCACCGCATTCGTCGTGAGTGAGGGAACCAGCGAAGACACGCTCCGAAATGAACTGGCGACGCAGCTGCCCGGGTACCTCGTGCCCGGCCGCATCGTCATGCTCGACGCGTTGCCTCTCACCCGCAACGGCAAGGTGGATGTGAGCGCACTGCATGCGCGCCTCGGAGAAAACACTCCCCACACCTGGCCGCTCACTACCACAGAGGAATTGGTGACGGCAGTGATGTCGCACCACGCGGGCGGCGCCCTGGGCGTGCTCCACAACTTCTTCGAATCCGGTGGAGATTCATTGTCCGCCACAGTGGTCGCGGGTCGGCTGGCCTCGGTATTCGGCCGCGACGTAACTGTTGGCGCCGTCTTCGAGAATCCGTCGCCGCGGGCGTTGGCTCGCTGGATCGATGCGGCCGAAGACGTTGTTGCCCGGCCACCGCTCACCCGCCGGGCAGCCGAAAGCCGCGTGCCGTTGGCTCCGGCGCAGCAGCGTATGTGGTTGAGCTCGCAGCTCGGTCCGGCGTCGTCGGCATACAACTTGGTATTTGCGGTCACGATCGGACCGGATGTCGAGGTAGGCGCTCTGGCCGCAGCGATATCGGATGTGGTTGCCAGGCACAGTATTTTGCGCACCGTCTTTCCCGCTGATTCCGCTGGGCCACACCAAGTAGTCGCAGATCCCGCGGCAGTTGATCTCGACCCCGTTCTGGTCGACGATCTGTACGAGGGCGCAGCGCTTTGTGCGGCCGCACCTTTCCAGCTGGAACACCAACCGCCGATGCGCGTGCAGTTGACGGTTGACGGCTCCGGCGCCCGGGCATTGGTTGTCGTGGTGCACCACATTGCCCTCGACGGTGGTTCGACGGGCATCGTGCTCGCGGATTTCACCGTTGCACTGACTGCGAGAAGTGCGGGGCATCAACCGGATTGGCGACCGCTGCCCGTTGACTACCAGGACTACAGCGTCTGGATGCGAAACGTGCTCGGCGACAAGAACGATCCGACCACACTGGCTTCCCGCCAATTGGACTACTGGGCAACCGTTCTCCGCGGCGTCGACGGAGTCATGGCGCTGCCGACAGATCACCCTCGCCCCGCTGCTCCCACGCAACGCGGTTCCGTCGTGTCCGCCGAGGTTGACGGCGACCTGTACGCGGGGCTGACAGCTCTGGCTCACACGCGGGGAGTGACCGTCTTCATGCTCCTGCACAGTGTGATTGCGGTGCTGCTCGCCCGTGAAAGTGCAACCGACGACGTGGTTGTCGGCACCGCGGTCAGCCTGCGCAATGATCCGGACCTGGAGTCGATGGTCGGAATGACGGTGGGCACAGTCGCGCTACGGACAACGATCCGTCCGCGCGAGCCGTTCGCCGACATCCTCGACCAGGTACGACGCGTCGACCTCGGGGCAATGGACAACGCCGACGTGTCCTTCGACGACGTGGTTGCCCGAATCGCGCCGCCGCGCAAGGCAAACGAACACCCGCTCTTCACTGTGATGCTGGCGTATCAACGGGCACTCGATCTGCCGAGTGTGCCTGGAATCGAGCCGCTCCGGCTGGCCGGGGAAGCCCCCGTTGCGGCCGATTACGACCTGACCTGGGATCTGACGGACACCGGCGTCGGCGTGCGTCTGCGATTGCTGTATACCACCGACCTGTTCGAGCAGTCCACAGCAGAACTGTTTGCCACGAGGTTCGTTCGGATTCTGAGCGAAGTGGTGGCCGATCCGCACAGTGTTGTCGGCGACATCGACGTACTCGGTGACCGAGCGAACCCGGCACTGCGTAGTCGCGGAGATGTCGCGCCGCTCACTCTGGCCGCACTCCTCGGCAATGTGCTCGCAGATACTCCCGAGGCCATCGCACTCGAGGCCGGCGATATGGCCTGGAGTTACCACGAACTCTTCGACCAATCAACATATTGGGCACAGGAACTGGTGGATCGGGGAATCGGGCCCGACGACGTGGTTGCTGTTGCAACCGGACGCGGACATCTGTGGGTAGTTGCACTCTGGGCGGTGACGCGGTCCGGCGCCGCCTGGGTGTCCGTGGACCCGGACCAGCCCCGTCAGCGACTCGAAGCGATGATTGCCGACAGCGGGGCGAGCCTCGGACTGTGTGTGGCGGGCACACACTCCCTGCCCTCGGCGCCGACGTGGATTGCGATGTCCGATCGCACTGCAACAACGTCGCTGACCGGCGCGCGCGCAGCTCACCCGGACAACCTCGCCTACGTCATCTACACCTCTGGATCGACTGGAACACCCAAAGGCGTTGCGGTGTCTCATCGCGGCCTGGCAAATGTGTGTGCCACCCACCTCGAAATGTTCGAGACGGGCACCGCCATGCGCGTCCTGCAGCTGGCATCACCTACCTTCGATGCCTCGGTCCTCGAATTCATGATCGCGCCGGCCGCGCTCGGAACACTGGTTCTGGCACCGGAATATGTCTTCGCGGGTGCCGAACTCGCCGAGTTCATCCGCTCACACGAGATCACGCATCTCATCGCAACACCCACCGTTCTCTCGACACTCGACCCGAACGAGATCTCACCGCTGACAGTGGAGTCGGCGGGAGAGATGCTGAGCGCCGATCTGGCGGTACGGTGGTCCCGGCGGCATCGGATCTTCAACGGCTACGGGCCGAGTGAAACCACCATTGCGGCGGCAACGTCGACGCAGATATCCGGCGGCGACACAGCAATCGGCGACCCGGTGCACGGAGCGTCGACACTGGTGCTCGACTCCCGGCTGCATCCCGTTCCCGACGGCGTTACCGGCGAGCTCTACATCGCCGGCCACAACCTTGCCCGCGGATACATCCACGCACCCGCGCGGACAGCCCTGCGGTTTGTTGCCGACCCGAACCGTCCCGGTGCCCGGATGTACCGCACCGGAGACCTCGTTCGACGGCGGCGAAACGACGGTGCCCTCGAATTTGTGAGCCGCAACGACGACCAGGTGAAGATCCGTGGCATCCGCGTCGAACCTGCCGAGGTCGACGCCGTATTGCGCCGGCATCCTGCTGTGACGTTTGCGGTAACCGTTGTGGCGGCTGGGGATCTCGCGTCGTTTGTGACGCTCGATGATGCATCGGCAGATTCGAGTAGCCTGCGGAAGTTTGCGTCGGCAAGCCTGCCGAGTCACCTCGTACCCGCAACAGTCACGGTGATCGACGCAGTTCCGGTGTTGCCGTCCGGAAAGACCGACAAGATGGCTTTGCCGGCGCCGGAGCGTCTCAGCGTAGGTGTGATCGAGCCACCCGAATCGGAACTGGAAGAGTGCATCGCACAAGCGTTTGCGCACACCACATCCGCTCACACGGTTGGCCGGTTCGACAATTTCTTCGAACTCGGCGGCACGTCCATGGGTGCGGTAGACGTCGCGTCGACGCTACGCACGCGGCTCGATCGTGATGTGCAGGTTCAGTGGATCTTCACCGATCCGACGGTGGCCGAACTCGCCGAACGTATCGAGGCCGGCGGCAAGACCGATCCGATGGACACCGTTGTCCTGCTCGGGGGCGATCCACTCGATCAGCGTCCGCCACTCTTCTGCGTGCACCCCGTGAGCGGATTGGCGTGGTGCTACGCCGGTGTGGCGCAGCACCTGGGTGGCCGCCGGGTCTACGGAGTGCAGGCAACGGGCGCGGGTGAGCTGCCCGGAACCCTCAGCGCGCTCGCCGAACGGTATGTGGACGCGGTGCGGGTTGTTCAACCGCAGGGCCCGTACCACCTACTCGGCTGGTCGCTCGGTGGAACTGTGGCGCAGGAGATGGCGGTGGCGCTCGAGGATTCCGGTGCGAGGGTCGGATCGGTTGTCATGCTCGATACGTTGCCGCCGGAGAGAATACCGGCGATTCAAGCCGCTCCCACTGCTGGCGAGCTATTTGCCGAACTCGGTCTGACCGAGCTGGAAGCGCCGCGCG
Source organism: Rhodococcus sp. NPDC056743 (assembly GCF_042790355.1). Classification (NCBI taxonomy): domain Bacteria; kingdom Bacillati; phylum Actinomycetota; class Actinomycetes; order Mycobacteriales; family Nocardiaceae; genus Rhodococcus; species Rhodococcus sp. NPDC056743. Next base: position 423,808 of record NZ_JBHTZI010000001.1, read on the forward strand.
CCGATCTGACCTTTGCGCAGGCAGCCGACGAAATCCGCACCAGAGCTCATCTGGATTTTGTGACCGCTGAACTACTCGAAGCGGCTTCGGAGCGCGTGGAGAAACTGGCCAGAATGGCGAGCGACCACGAGCCGAGGAGCTACCGCGGCATTGTGGATTTTGTTGTTGCGCAGAGAGATGTTCATCGTCATCGCGATGTGGTCGAGCGGTGGTCGGATCGGGTTGCGATTATTCGCGAACATTCGGTCGATGCCACGCACGCCGAGATGGTGGCGCCATCGATTCTCTCCCAGATCTTTGACCTGGTGCGGTATGGAGAGGATTCTGATGTGACGTAGCAAGCAGTGGCTAAGGATTTGCTGTTCAATTGAATGTCAGGTATGTGGCAAATGTCGCGAGTTCTGACGTGACGCTTGTGATCATCGCTCCAACGCGCAGCTCAGTGCGTGAGCCGAAAGGGATTGAAGATGGAAGTACAGGACTACCTGAAGGTATTGCAGGCGCGCTGGAAGATCATTGCTGTTGTCACCGTTGTCGCGATTCTCGGTGCGTTGGGCGCTTCGCTGATCTCGACACCGATCTACAAGGCCTCCACCAGGCTGTTCGTGTCCACCACGCTGGGAAGCTCCGTCAACGAGGCGTACCAGGGAAACCTGCTGTCACAGCAACGAGTTACGTCGTACACCAAGCTGCTGACCGGACAAACTCTCGCGCAGCGCACCATCGATCGGCTCGGCAGTGATGCAGTCGACGGAATGACGCCGGCCCAGCTCGCCGCCAGTGTTGTGGCGACGTCGGCACCCGACACGGTTCTGATCGACGTGGGAGTGAAGGATCCGTCGCCCGAGCGTGCGCGCGATATTGCCAACGCGCTGTCGGACGAGTTCGTCTTGATGGCAAAGGAATTGGAAACCCCGGAGACGGGTGGAACCCCGGCGGCCCGGGTGGTCGTAGAGCAGGAAGCGGGAACACCTACCACGCCGGTATCGCCGAACACCAAGCGCAACATCGCACTTGGCGCAGCAGTAGGTTTGCTTCTGGGTATTGCGCTTGCAGTCTTGCGTGACCGTCTCGACAACACCGTCAAGGATCGCCGGGCCGTCGAAGAGGTAGCAGGCTCCGCATTGGTCGGAACCATTCCGTTCGACAAGGACATGCAGACCAAGCACACCATCGAATTCAACGAGGGCAACTCTGCCAGCGCCGAGGCCTACCGCGAGCTGCGTACCAACCTGCAGTTCCTCGAAGTGGACAACCCGCCACGCGTTATCGTTGTCACGAGTTCGCTGTCCGCAGAAGGTAAGACGACGACGGCCGTCAACATCGCTCTGGTTCTCGCTGAGGCCGGAAAGTCGGTCTGCCTCGTGGAAGGCGACCTGCGCAAGCCGCGAGTGTCCAAGTACCTCGGGATGATCGGAACCGTCGGCCTCAGCTCGGTCCTGGCCGGTCAAGCGCAACTCGACGACGTACTGCAGCCCACAACACACGGTGATCTGGTTGTCCTTGCGTCCGGGCCCATTCCGCCGAACCCGAGCGAATTGCTCGGCACCGATCACTCCCGGCAGGTTCTTGCAGAACTTCGTGATCGATACGAGTACGTCATCATCGACGCGCCGCCGCTGCTTCCGGTCACGGACGCCGCAGTCCTGACCGCAATGTCCGACGGCGCCTTGGTAATTGCGCGCCACGCCAGGACCAAGCGGGATCAGCTCGCCCGGGCCGTCGGCAATCTACAGAGTGTCGGCGCACGGATTCTCGGCACCGTCATCACCATGACCCCCGCCAACAAGAGGGGCGGCTACGAGTACAAGTACTACTACGAAACCGACAAAACAGTTCCCGCGCTCGCTGAAGCCGCAGCGTTGCCGACAACACCGGGTAAGTCGGAAGCTCCGGCAAAAGTCCTGACCACTCCTGTCACGGTGCCGTCACCGCCCGTCGAAGCGAGCAAAGGCAAACAGCATTTCGACGATGCACCAACTCAGGAGTTTTCAATCCAGAATAGTGAGAACGGCCACCGGTACCGCGATTGATCGTATTCTTCGGTTCCGTCGTGTGGTCCCCTAGGGACTTAAGTCTGCAATTGTCGCCTCTTGCTGATTCCTAATATCCGGAATGTGCTGGAAATTGTTAGTATCACGGCGGTGGCAATTCGCCATTCCAATCGATTGATCCGGAGGGTCGCATGTTCGGTTCCCTGTTTGCTTTGAGTTCGGAAATTGGTTTGCCGTCTATCGATGCCATTCTGCAATTCATCGGCGAAGGCTTCGGGTCGCTATTCGGCCTCAGCGGATAGCAAGTAACGAACAGCCCCTGTCCAACTGAGCTGGACAGGGGCTGTTTTCTGTCTGAGGGCTATGTTTGCCGTGGGAAATCGGCACACGAAATCCTATTGAGCGGGAATGGCAATGCGCCGTAGCAAAGGCCCCAGAAGAGTGGCGATTTCCAAACCAACCGCGTGGAAAGTTTCCGCGTCGGCACCAATAGGGTCGGCAACGTCTTCGCTTTCCTGAACGTGATAGCGCGGGCGAGCTACTGCGAGTTCGGCAACCGTTGTTGCATCCGCTTCTTCTGCCAACCGAGCAGCCTCACGTAACGTGAAAGTTCGTTTGAACTGTATCGGTGCCAGCGCCAGGATCTTGTCGCGGTGACGCTCTGTCATAGCCAGAATGAGATCGGCCTCGGACGCGATGGCCGTAGTAAGCCGGCGAGCGCGAAAATTGGTGGGGTCGCCTCCCAGCCCTTCCAATACCAGCGCCGCAGTCGGTTCCACCGGATGTCCGATCAGTGCGCGCGTGCCAGCGCTTGACGCCGTGAGATCGGCGATTCCCGCTTCTTCCGCGAATGCCTGCGTGAGGCGTTCCCCTGTTGGTGATCGGCAGATGTTTCCGGTGCAGACAAAGAGGATGTGCATGTCCTCAATCATAAAGGGGCACCGCCACAATGCGGCACAATAGAGGGGCACCGCCACAATGCGGCACCGTGATGTCTCGAAATGTTTGCACGTCGACCACTCTGTGTTCCTGCCCCGTCCGCCGCCGCGATATATGAACTACACATGAAACTGACCGTGTTCGGGACCGGGTACCTGGGGCTGACCCACGCCGTGTGTATGGCGGAGTTGGGGCACGAGGTTCTGGGCGTCGACATCGACGCCGCGAAGGTCGAAATGCTGTGCGGCGGGCATGTTCCGTTCTTCGAACCTGAACTGGCACAACTGTTGACGCGGAATCTCGAATCCGGGCGGCTGCGCTTTACGACGTCGTACGCGGAGGCGTCGGAGTTCGCCGATCTTCATTTTCTGTGTGTGGGCACTCCGCAGAAACGCGGCGAGAAGGCTGCGGACATGAGTCATGTCGATGCCGTGATCGACACGCTGGCACCACTATTGGAGCGTCCGGCCGTCATTGTCGGGAAGTCGACAGTTCCCGTGGGGACGGCCGCCCGGTTAGGTGCGCGGGCTCGGGCCGCCGCACCAGCAGGCGACGGCGTCGAGGTGGCGTGGAATCCCGAATTCCTGCGCGAAGGAAAAGCTGTCGCAGATACTTTGCGTCCGGACCGGTTAGTTGTCGGCGTCGATCGAGATCGCCCGGGCACCGCCGAATCTGCCCTACGGGATGTCTATGCCGCGATGCTGGACGCGCGCATCCCGTTTCTGGTCACCGACCTTGCGACGTCGGAGCTCGTCAAAGGTTCGGCAAACGCCTTTCTGGCCACGAAGATTTCCTTCATCAACGCGATCGCGGAAATCTGCGAGGCAACCGGAGCCGACGTCACGGTGTTAGCTGACGCCCTCGGGCACGACGCGCGGATCGGGCGAAGCTTCCTGAATGCCGGTTTGGGATTCGGCGGCGGTTGCCTGCCGAAGGACATTCGGTCGTTCGCGGCGCGGGCCGGAGAGCTGGGTGTTGACCAAGCCTTGTCCTTCCTCCGTGAGGTGGACAGCATCAACATGCGGCGCCGAACCAAGGTCCTCGAGATGGTGACGCAGGCCTGCGGCGGTAGTTTGCTGGGAATGAACGTGGCAGTCCTCGGAGCGGCCTTTAAGCCCGAATCGGACGATGTGCGCGATTCGCCCGCACTGAATGTCGCGGGCATGATGCAACTGCACGGCGCGAGCGTGACGGTGTACGACCCCAAGGCGATAGAGAATTCGCGGACTATTTTTCCTACGCTCAACTACGCAACGTCGACGTCAGAGGCGTGCAAGCGTGCAGACGTCGTGCTGGTTGCGACTGAATGGTCGGAGTTTGTCGAACTTGAACCGTCACAGCTGGATTCGGTTGTGCACGGCCGGGTGATCATTGACGGCCGCAACTGTCTCGACCCGTCACTCTGGCGATCGGCGGCTGGATTTATCGCGGGGTAGGGCGATGAGAGCTACGTCAGAATAACTGACAAGTTGCCAGCTGTCCGGTCGGTTCGGCTCGGTACATCTCCCCGATGCAATCGAATGGGTAGACTTCCCGCCGGAAGGTGACGGATCTGCTCCTGGATCTGTTTGCAGTCGACGAAGGTGGCTCATGAACTTGGTGCTCGGTGTAACAGTGGGGGCGAGCGCTGTGCGCTTGGCACGCCCAGGAGCGCCGGAGCACGGTGGGCCGGTATTTCGATCCCGAGCGATCATGCGCGGACACGAAATCCCCGAGGACGTCGCAGCGGATTCCATTCGCGTCGCTCTCGCGGAATTCACCGGCCAAGACAACTCCGTCGCGGTCGTCTATCGCGATCAGACCCAGGCCGGCGCCCTCACCCAGGCGCTCGATCGTGGCCGGATCGACAACTACCGACTGATACCCGAATCGGCGGCAATTCTGCGGATGCTCGAGGAACCGGGAACGCTCGGCGCACAGAACACCCTGGTAGTCATCGATCTCGGCGCCACCGGCGCAACCGTCGACGTCCTCGATCGCACCACCGGCGCAACCATCGTCACCGCCAGGTCCAGTCAAGTCAGTGGTGACCAGTTCGACGCACTCGTCTACCTCGATCAGACCGAGCGACGTCGCATCGCGACGCCCACGGATCCCGAAGGCATCGCAGAACTCCAAGCCCGGAGCCGACTGGCCAAGGAACAACTCTCGACCCGAAGCGCCGTCTGCCTCCCTGGACCGGGCGGATTACTACTCCTGTCGCGAGAAGTCTTCGAGTCCTTGGTCGCGCCCAGCGTCGAGGCTCTGGCCCGAGAGGTCCGTGAGGTGATTGCCACCTCCGGTCGGCGCCCGGACTCCGTTGTACTGATCGGCGGCGGCGCCAGAGTCCCCATCATTCGCACCGTGCTGGAACGGTGGATCGAAATCCCCGTCATAGCGCCGGAACAGCCAGACCTTCTCGCCACCCAGGGAGCCGCACTGCTTGCAGACGGCGCGCCCCGCCGAGAACCCGCCGCTGTGCCTGCCGTGACTGTGGCGACCCAGGCAGTGGCGCCGATCTTCGCGCCGTACCCGATCAACACTCCCGCTGAGGTGCCCGCGCCCGTCCAGGCCTTTGCTCATGGCGGCCTGGCAACGATGACAGGGCCGGGGCCGGTCCACGCGCTCGCGCACGCTCAGGTGGCGCCCGAGCCCGAGCCGCTACCCACCCAGGCTCACCCGGCCCCCGACTACGACGGTGACGAACCAGATTTCAAAGAACCCGTCATGGTCGATGCCCAGGCGTACTCGGCTGTTCACGAGGACGTCAGTGCGGGACAACCCACCTGGCTCGCCGCCACGTCGCACGACGAGACAGCCACCCCGGAGCCCGGCAGGCAGTTTCGATTTGCCGGACTGGGAGCCGGTGTCGTTGCCGCAATCGTCATCGTCGGCCTGGGAATGGGCTACGGCGGGAAGGTGTTCGGCGATTCGGGTGAAGCCGGTCCGGTAGCAACCGAGGTCACCACAACACAAACTCCGTCGACGACGGTTCCGACCACCACCACAACGCCGCCGCCACCGACCACCACAACAGAGCCGCCTCCGGTGACGGAGGCAGCTCCCGTGTACGAGGCTCCCTATGAGGCGCCGTACGTCCCACCAGCGCCCGCGCCCGCGCCGCCGCCGGCCCTCTACATTCCGGGGCTGCCGCCGATCCTGCTTCCCGTTCTGCCGCCCATCCCTGGTCTGAACTAGCGGGTCTGAACTAGCGCCAGGCTGGTGAGCTATCGCTTGGAATGACGACCGCCGGTCGCCGCAGCGGGTGTCGAACTTCCCGGCGGACGGGCAAGGAGCACTGCGATCGCCGTCGTGAGCGGAACGGACAGCGCAAGCGCGATGCCGCCGACAGCAGACCGCACAATTTCGATGGCCACGGCGTCGCCGACCAGAACGTCGCCCAGCGGACGACCACTGACACTGAACAACAGCAACAACGGCAAAGCGCCGCCCGCATACGCCAAGACCAAGGTGTAGACGGTACTGGCGATGTGATCGCGACCCACACGCATCGAGCCGGCAAAGACCTGGCGTCGGGTCGCGCCCTTGTCCAACTGCGCCAACTCGAATGCCGACGACGCCTGGGTGATCGTGACGTCGTTGAGCACACCCAGCGAGCCGATGATGAAGCCAGCGAGCAGGAGTCCCGTGATGTCGACGTGCTGAATGTAGGTCTGCACGTTGGTGTTCTGCTCTTCGGAGAGTCCGGTGAGTTGTGTCAGTTCGATCGACAGGTAAGACAGCACCGCAGCAAGAACCATGGCGGCGAGGGTTCCGAGTAGCGCAGAACTGGTTCGGAGTGAGACCCCGTGGGCGAGATACAAGACGGCGTACAGAATGACGGCGCCAGACACCAGAGCAACGGGTATTGCGGGTTTTCCGTCCAACAAAGCGGGGAGCAGAAAGCCGACCACTACGCCGAACGCCACCACAAGCCCGAGTAGTGCCCGCAATCCACGCCACCGGGCCACCGCGATGATCACCACGGCAAAGATCACGACGATCAGCGTCAGCGGCAACCCGCGGGAGTAGTCCTCGAACGAATACTGCGTCGCTCCGGTCGGATCGGTTTGGCGAAGCAGTCGAATGTGCTCGCCGACCCGCAAATCGGGTTGGCCTGCGCCGGGAATGATCTCGAGCAGTGTCTGGGTTCCGGCGTTCGGTCCCGATTCGATGTCGACGATGCTTCGCTGACACTGGTAACTCGTATTTGCCGGTGGTGCCGGTTCGCCGACGAATGGTCTTCCCGCCGAGACACTTCCGCAGGCGCCGATGTCCTGAAGGGTGACCGTACCGGCCTCCGTGACCACTGACCCGCCGTCGGAGTTCTGAAACGGCAACGGGATGTCGATGTTGGCCTTGTCCGGCCAGAGCGCAATGACGCCGACGAGTACGGCTAGACCGACGACGGTGAGGATGCCGACAACAACGCGGGCAGCAGTGGCTCCGATGTGGAGTGGACCGTCATGGCCGTGGCCGTGGCCGTGACCGTGGCTCATCGGAAATTGAGTGTCGGACTAGGGATTTGCACCGGTGCCATGTTAGCGGCAGTTGCTGTGAATGGCTGTGAGGTGTGAATGGCGGTGAGGCCGGAAGGTTTCGAGCTGGGTGGCGGGGAACAGGGGGGGTTGTCCCCGCCACCAACCTGGTATCCACAGGGGGGGAGGGATACCAGGTGCTCGCGGCACCGAAGTGCTGAAACCAATGTACCCAATTTCAAACCAATCTGGTGCAATGTCTTGCTACTAATTTACAACGAATATCGGACCATTTGCGCTGTTTTTAACATTGCGGCAGGTCGCGACTAGTCAAACACTCAACCAAACCGATCGGTTCCGTAAATTTGTGACCAAGGTCGCACGAATGCCCCGCACATTTATCTGTGCGGGGCATTCGTAGAAAAAGAAACTGGTCAAATGTCCACCGCCGTGGCCAGTGGGTTTCCCAGCTTTTACTGTTTGTAACTCGTAAGGAAGTTGCCGAACCGTTCAATTGCCACGGCAAGGTCACGGGCCCACGGAAGAGTAACGATTCGCAAATGGTCATGATCGGGCCAATTAAAGCCCGTTCCCTGAACCATCAGGATTTTCTCCTGAAGAAGTAGATCCTGAACCAGCTTCTCGTCGTTGTGGATTTCGTGAACATTCGGATCCAGGCGCGGGAACGCATATAGCGCACCACGCGGCTTGACACACGAGACGCCGGGAATCATGTTCAGGCGCTCCCACGCGACGTCGCGCTGCTCGAGGAGACGTCCGCCGGGGAGAATGAGGTCTTCGATGCTCTGATGGCCACCGAGCGCCACCTGGATAGCGTGCTGACCCGGAACGTTCGGGCACAAGCGCGTCGACGCCAAGAGGTCGAGACCCTCGAGGAAGCCGCCGGCGTGCTCCTTCGGGCCGGTGATCGCCACCCAACCCGAACGGTAGCCCGCAACGCGGTACGCCTTCGAGAGGCCGTTGAACGTCAGGCACAGAAGGTCGGGAGCCAACGAGGCAAGCGAGATGTGCTTCGCGTCGTCGTACAAGATCTTGTCGTAGATCTCGTCGGCGAGCAGAAGAAGCTGATGCTTGCGAGCGAGGTCGACCAACTGCTGGAGAATCTCCATCGAGTAGACAGCACCCGTGGGGTTGTTCGGGTTGATGACCAGCAGGGCCTTGGTCTTGTCGGTGATCTTGGATTCGATATCGGCGATATCGGGATTCCAGTCGTTGGCCTCGTCGCACAGATAGTGCACCGGAGTGCCGCCGGACAAGCTGGTCATTGCCGTCCACAACGGGTAGTCCGGCGCTGGGATCAGCACCTCGTCGCCGTTGTTGAGCAGGGCCTGCATGGTCATGGTGATCAGCTCGGACACGCCGTTACCGAGGTAGATGTCATCGACGTCCACCTCGGGGAAGCCGGGAACCAGCTCGTACCGAGTGACGATCGCGCGCCTGGCCGAGAGAATGCCCTTGGACTCCGAGTACCCCTGGGCGTAGGGCAGCGCGGCGATCATGTCGCGCATGATCACGTCCGGTGCGTCGAAACCGAACGGTGCGGGGTTTCCGATGTTGAGCTTGAGGATCCGGTGCCCTTCCGCCTCCAGCCGGGCGGCATGCGCGTGCACCGGTCCACGGATTTCGTACAGGACGTTCTGGAGCTTCGACGACTGCTCCAGCTCGCGCTGCGGCTGACGATGGCGGACGGGTTCTGGTGTGCTCACGAGTTACATGATTCCACCTGTGCGCAAGTGGATTCTTCCGGGCAGGATCGAAGGCGCCGTCTGTTCGGTTGGCTCGTCTCTCGGTCGGCGTGTCTCGGTTGGCTTATCCTGAGGCGCATGACGCCGACCGACGTGATCGCAGCACCGTACGGATCGTGGGCATCGCCCATCGACGCAGCAGATCTGGCAAACGGAGGTCACCCGGTAGAAGGTGGCCGCTACGTCGGCGACGAGGTGTGGTGGGCGGAACTGCGGCCAACCGAAGGTGGGCGCGTGGCGATCCGACGGTTGGGGCTCGACGATCAGCCCGTGGACGTACTTCCCGCGCCGTGGAACGCACGCACCCGGGTTCACGAGTACGGGGGCGGCGCCTGGACGGTTACTGACTCCGGACGGTTGGTTTTCAGCGAGTTCTCCGATCAGCGCGTGTACATCCTCGAAGGTCTCACACCGCGAGCGTTGACACCTCCCACATCCTCGTCGGTGCGATACGCGGATTTGTCGATCGTCGGCGCCGACGTGTGGGCCGTGCGCGAGTCCCACGCGCCCGGCGGCACGATCACGCGCGACATCTGCGCCATCCCGCTCGACGGATCCGGCGAGATTCGCAGCATCGTCGGCGGTTCGGATTTCCTTGCCTACCCACGGCTGTCCCCGGACGGAAGCAAGATCGCCTGGATCGCCTGGAATCACCCGCAGATGCCGTGGGACGGAACCGAACTGCGGGTCGCGGATCTGGTCGACGGGGTGGCCGGTCCGTATCAAGTTCTTCTCGGCGGCACGGAAGAATCTGTGCTGCAACCGGAATGGATCTCGGGCGACGAACTGTACGTGGTCAGCGATCGCAGCGGGTGGTGGAATATCTATCGCGTCGGCGCAGAGGTGGCGCCGGTCTGCCCGGTGGACGCAGACTTCGGCGATGCGCTGTGGCAGTTCGGCGCCCGCTGGTACGAGGTGCTGGGCAATGGAAAACTGTTGACTGTGCGCACTTTCGGCACGGATACCCTCGCGATGCTGGACCCCGACACCGGCGAACTGCGCGACATCGATGTCTCCGGTGTCACCAGCATCGGCCTCATGCAGGTGCGCGACGACCAACTGCTGATCAAAAGCGGCGGCGCAAAACTGGCTACCGGGCTGCGTGAACTGGACTTGGGGACCGGCGCGCTGCGCGAGGTCCGCCTGTCGGTCGACGCGCTTCCCGAATCCGCTTACCTCCCAGAAGCGCGGACCGTTGTCGCGCACGGGCACGGCCGCGAAGTCCACGCATTTGCCTATCCGCCCCGCAACCCCCGATACCGCGGCCAAGGCGGTGAACTTCCGCCATACGTGGCTTTTGTGCACGGCGGTCCCACCGCGCACATCGCGCCCGCCCTGAACCTCGTGTACGCGTACTTCACCAGTCGCGGAATCGGCGTCGTGGACGTCAATTACGGCGGGTCCACCGGTTACGGCCGCGAGTATCGCAATCGTCTGCGTGGGCAGTGGGGCGTCGTTGATGTCCAGGATGTGATTACCGCGGTCACGGGACTCGCCGAGCAGGGGCTTGCCGACTCTGCCCGCCTGGCCATCGAAGGCGGATCTGCGGGCGGCTGGACCGTGCTGGCTGCTTTGACAACGTCCGACGTCTTTGCCTGCGGCGCTTCCTATTACGGTGTGGCCGAACTGGACGGCTTTGTCAAGGAAACCCACGACTTCGAATCGCGGTACATCGACGGACTGATCGGGCCGCTGCCGGAATCTGCCGCCCTGTACGCCGAGCGTGCACCGCTCAACAACGTCGACGGTTTGAACTGCCCGGTCCTGCTGCTGCAAGGCCTCGACGATCCGATCGTTCCGCCGTCACAAGCCGAACGCTTTCGAGATGCGCTGGTAGCGAAGGGCATTCCGCATGCCTATCTGGCGTACGAAGGTGAATCCCACGGATTCCGTAAGCAGTCCACGATCATCAGTTCACGCAACGCGGAACTGTCCTTCTACGGTCAAGTGCTCGGGTTCACGCCGCCAGGTGTTCCGCAGTTGAAGCTGTGGACTCATGAGGTGTAGCTGCTGCCCAGTCCGAGTCCTGTCCGCGGGGACAGCTGGTCCATTAGCTGCCGGCCCATCCTCTCCGTCACGGTGTCGCTGGCGGCATCGTTGCCGTTGTTGAGGATCGTGACCGCCCAGTTGCTCTCGGGGACAAGGTAGGTCGCCGTCGTGCAGCCATTGGTTGCACCGTCCTTGTACGCAAACGAATAGGGACTCGAGAACAACTGCCACGCCATGCCCATCTGCATGTCTGTATTCGCTTTGCCATCGGCGATGGGGAACAACGTATTGGGAAGAGTTTGCGACAGTGGTGAATCGCCGATACCCATCGTCGTTGCCGCCCACGTTGCCATGTCGTTGGCATTGCTGATCAGGCCGCCGCCCCCGGCCATTGCGGCAGTGTTGAACCAGTAGTCGGTCGACTCGTCGATTTCGGCGTACGGAATCGCCAGGTTCTCGGTCCTTTCTTCGATCTGGGTTGCCGACATTCCCAGTGGCCCCGTGAGGTTCTCGCGAACGGCTTGGGCAAATTGCGGCTCAGGCTGACCGGGAACAAATATCTCAGCCAGAATCGTGCCGAGAAGTCCGAAACCCCAGTCCGAGTACAACCACGTTGCACCAGGAGCGGTAGGCAGAGTTTCGTTGTCGAGACCTTCCCACAGCTTCTCGACGGTGTACTCGTCCTTCGGGTTGTAACCGGGCGGGATGTCGGGAAGCCCGGAACGGTGGGTAGCCAGATCCCGGAGCGTCATCGCTCGGGCGCCGGGGAAAGTCGGCGCATGATGCGGTGCGGGAATGAACGTGCTGACGGGATCATCCAGGCTTACCAGTCCGTTGCGGACGGCAAGCTCGAGCAGTGCGCCGGTGAATACCTTGGTCTCGGAACCGATTTCGAACTGGGTATCGGGGCCGACCCGTTTACCTGGCTGATATTCGCCGAAGTAGTACGTCGTAGTGCGCGATCCGGTTGGACTCGGCTTCACGATGGCAATGGACACTCCGGTTGCCGGTCCGGCAAGGATTTCGCCGGCCACGGTTTCGACGTGCTTCAGCTCGAACGTGTCGCCGATGACGGAACCGGGATTGGGCTCGGTTGCGGCTCCTGCAGTGCCGGGGAAGAGGGTGAGTGCCGCTGTAAGGGTCACTGCCACTGCAAGAGTCCGCATGCTGGCAGACTAACCGGTCCGAACTTTTCGCGGATGACCCAGCGGACAATTCGGGTACTTGGTCCTCCCGGACAGTGGTTGTGGGGAAGCTGACATGGTTTGTGTGCAGTGAACATGTTGTGCAGCAGGCTGGTACGTGTGCTCGCTGCGCAGAAACTGTGTTCACTGGGCGGGCCGGCTACCGGGTGCGGCCGCGCTCGAACGCCGCACGGATCCGATCCGCGACCACCAACGGCGTCGACAAGTCCGCCCACGTCCAACGAACCACCTGCCAACCCGCATCCCTCAGACGGTCTTCACGGAGTTTCTCCGCCCAGAGCACATCTCCTGGGGTGCGGCCGACGGGAACGAAGCGGCCGTACTTGACTCGGCCGTCGAACTCCCCGACAGTGCGGTGCTCACGCCACAAGAAATCGACGCGAGCATTACCGATCTGGACTTGCGGTTCGGGCACCGGCAAGTGCTCGGAGACAAAGAGCGCCAAACTCCGTGACTCGCCGACGCTTTCGATCCGGCCATCCATCGCGTCGATCGCATGAAAGGCATGGCGGTGCGACGGATGACGCGGCACCCCAGCCAGGTTCGAGGTGACGTCGTCCAGAGCGAGCGGTGTGCGGTGGAGGGCCGAGTTTCCCGCGACCAGGGCCGGTTCGAAGGGCAGTGAACGAGCGAGGTCGACCACCGTGCGCGCAAGCGTTGTCACCCGCAGACCGTCGACTGTCGTGACTTCGTCTGCGGTGAACAATGCGGAATGCACCTGCCTGTGAGGGGACGTGCTGCCGCCACCTCGACGGTTTCGCGTGAGGTGAACCAGGCGGAGCGGTGTGTTCCACAATTCGAGGCCGTGCAGCACTGCCGCGGAGGTATGACTGACAACCGCGTCGGACGTGGCTGCCTTGGCTATCGCGTGGACCTGCAGACGATGCCGCGCATGTGCGTCGAGTTCCGTGAACGGCTGCGTCGACACGTAGGCGCCGCGATGTAGGCGGGTCCAGTCGCCGCTGACACAGCTGCGACGGATCTCGGAGTCGGTGCCGCCGGTGGCGAGATGCTCAGGTCTGCGGACGATGTGCGGTTGTTCCCCCATGCCGAACAATCCTGGTGCATCGGAGCGCATGTGGGCCGACGGGTTTCTCCGGCTGTGGATAGGTCGCGCAGTGTGCATGGTTTGTGCGCAGTGAGCAATGTTTGTGCGCAGCGCGCAGTGGTTTCGGCAAGCTGGAAGGGATGCTCGCTACCCAGATACTCTGCTCACTTACCGTGCCGGCAAACACGAACGCCCCCGCCGCAGTGGCGAGGGCGTTCGAATGATGAAGCGATTACTTCTTGCGGCCGGGGGCCTTTGCGCCCGACTTGAATCCGAGCCCGCCCGGCTTTGCGGCCGGGGGAGCCTTGGGAGCTTCGGCAGCCGGAGCTTCGGTGGCCGGTGCTTCGGTGGCCGGTGCTTCAGGTGCAGCGGCTTCCACTACCGGTTCGGCAGCAGCAGCGGGTGCTGCCTTGGGGGCTGCCTGGCGCGCACCGGGAGCCTTTGCGCCCGACTTGAATCCGAGCCCGCCCGCCTTGGCAACCGGGGGAGCCTTGGGAGCTTCGGCAGCCGGTGCTTCGGTGGCCGGCGCTTCGGTGGCCGGCGCTTCAGGTGTAGATGCTTCCACTGCCGGTTCGGCAACCGGGGCAGGTGCAGCAGCGGGTGCTGCCTTCTTTGCACCGGGAGCCTTTGCGCCCGACTTGAATCCGAGCCCGCCCGCCTTGGCAACCGGCGGAGCTTTCGGAGCCTCGGCGGCCGGCGCGGTGGGAGCCTCAGCAGCGGGTGCCGGTGCGGCGGGTGCTTCAGCAGCCTTTGCGCCCGGAGCCTTTGCCCCACCCTTCATCTGCAAACCCTTGCCGGGAGCCTTGGCGCCGGACGCCAGGCCCAGACCCTTCGGCTTGGCAGCGGGCGCGGCGGGTGCAGCGGCTTCGGGAGCAGCAGCTTCGGTAGCCGGTGCGGCTGCAGCCTTTGCGCCCGGTGCCTTGGCGGCACCCTTCATCTGCAGACCCTTGCCGCCGGGAGCCTTCGCTCCGCCGGCCAGGCCGAGGCCCTTGGGCTTTGCAGCGGGTGCTGCAGCTTCGGGAGCTTCGGCTGCAGCTGCCGGTGCAGCCTTCTTGGCGCCGGGAGCCTTTGCCCCGCCAGCCATTCCGAGCCCCTTGCCGGGTGCTTTTGCACCGGGAGCCTTGGCGAGGCCCTTCATTGCCAGGCCCTTACCGGCAGGTGCGGCCTTGGCTTCCGGAGTTGCGGCAGCTTCCTCGACCTCGGCGACACGATCCTGTTCGACAGCTTCGGCCTTGGCTTCGGCAACTACCGGTGCCTTTTCACGCGGGATCACCTTGATGTTCTCGGTGAGCTGGCTGGATTCGAGGCGGGTGACGGAGTTGAGCATCAGCTGAGCGACGTCGACAACCTCGACGCCTTCGCCCTTGCCTTGTTCCTGGCGTGCGGTGACGCCGTCGTTGAGCATGACGCGGCAGAACGGGCAACCCGTGGCGATCTTCTTGGGGTTGGTGGAGAGCGCTTCGTCGACGCGGTCGACGTTGATGCGCTTGCCGATGTTCTCTTCCATCCACATGCGAGCGCCACCGGCGCCGCAGCACATGGATCGTTCGCCGTGACGCGGCATTTCGACGAGCTTGGCGCCGGATGCTTCCATCAGTTCACGGGGTGCGTCGTAGACCTTGTTGTGGCGGCCGAGGAAGCACGGGTCGTGGTAGGTGATGTCTTCGCTGACGGATGCGACGGGGATCAGCTTCTTCTGGCGCACCAGACGGTTGAGCAGCTGGGTGTGGTGCACGACCTCGTAGTCGCCGCCCACCTCCGGGTACTCGTTGCCGAGGGCGTTGAAGCAGTGCGCACACGTGACGACGATCTTGCGTTTCTTCTGCTCGACACCTTCGAAGACGGAGTTGAGCATTTCGATGTTCTGCATCGCGAGTTGCTGGAAGAGGAACTCGTTGCCGGCGCGGCGTGCGGAGTCGCCGGTGCAGGTTTCGTCGGCGCCGAGGACCATGAACTTCACGCCGGCGGTGGCGAGGAGTTCGGCGACGGCCTTGGTGGTTTTCTTGGCGCGGTCTTCGTAGGCGCCGGCGCAGCCGACCCAGAAGAGGTATTCGTAGTCCTCGAATGTGTCGGCGTCCTTGCCGTACACGGGGATCTCGAAGTCCATCTCGTTGATCCAGTTGAGGCGGTCCTTGGAGTTCTGGCCCCAGGGGTTGCCCTTGTTCTCGAGGTTCTTGAACAGGCCGGCGAGCTCGGACGGGAATTCCGATTCGATCAGGACCTGGTAGCGGCGCATGTCGATGATGTGGTCGACGTGTTCGATGTCGACGGGGCACTGTTCGACGCAGGCGCCGCAGTTGGTGCAGCTCCACAGGGTTTCGAGGTCGATGACCGGGGCCAGCTCACCTTCGACGGTTTCGCCGACGAGTTTGCGGTCGGCCTCGAGGCGTGCGGCCTCAGGGATGGCGGCGAGGGCGGCTTCGTTGACGTTGCCTTCGGCGTCGACAAGTCCGATTTCGTCGCCGCCCATGTCCTTGCGGCCGCCAGCGAGCAGGTACGGGGCCTTGGCGTAGCCGTGGTCACGCAGGGACATGATGAGGAGCTTGGGGGAGAGCGGCTTTCCGGTGTTCCACGCGGGGCACTGGGATTGGCAGCGGCCGCACTCGGTGCAGGTGGTGAAGTCGAGCCAGCCTTTCCAGGAGAAGTCTTCGATGTTTCCGGCGCCGAGGGTGTCGGTGTCGGGATCGACGTTGTCCATGGTGAGGGCGATGCCCTTGCTCGTCATCGGCTTCGCGGCGCCGAGTGCGACGCCGCCGTCGTCTTCACGCTTGAAGTAGATGTTGAAGAATGCGGAGAAGCGGTGCCAGGCAACACCCCAGGTGATGTTGCGGCCGACGATGTAGAGCCAGATCATGCCGGACATCAGCTTGATGAACGCAAAGATGGCAACCATCATGGCGCTGGCCGGAAGCAGCTTGGCCAGGTTCATGGTGAAGAAGTCGGTCCACGGGTTGGCATGGCCGTAGGTCGCGATCTTGCCGGCCTTCACGAAGATCATGCCCAGGCCCTCGATGAGGACAACCGTCTCGACGAAGTACGCAGCCTTGAAATCGGAGCCGCCGAAGCGGGACAGACGGACGGGCAGGCGCGGGTGGTTGAGCTGGCGGATGACGATCAGCGTCGTGATGCCGATGACGGTGCCAAGGCCCAGAATCTCGTCGACCAGGTGGTAGATGGCCCAATTGCCGAAGATCGGCCAGTGGAACTCGGGGTTGAAGGTCTGTCCGTAAGCCTCGAACCAGACGATGGCGCCGAGCAGGAAGCCGACCATGACAAGCCAGTGAGCCCAGCCGACGGTACGGAACTTCGCCATGCGCGTGTGCGCGATGAACTCGATGACCATCTGCTTGAAGCGCGGGAAGAACGGACGCCAGCGGTCTGGTGCTGATTGGCCGATTTGGACGACCTTCACCATCTTGAGCGCGCCACCGATGAAGGAATACCAACACACGAGGCTCAGCAGCACACCGATGGTGCCCAACGTGATCGTCAGGGCATTCATGTCGCGGCCTTTCATTTCAGGGCGACGCGGCGGCCACCTCGGGAACAGCCCACTGATACTAACCTGCCATATGTTACCCGCCAGTAGCTTTGCGTGTCATGTATGTATACCGGCGAGTAACCATGCTTGGCCTGGCGAGATCAATTATTCCGCAACGACGGGCTGGGCCGTTGCGCAAACATATCTACCGCCACGTTAGGTGGTGCGTATCTCGCCCTCGTTAATCAGGCAGCCCTAACCTGCCGTCTGCGCTGTTTTGGCGGTACCGACCGACCCGCCCGGAGCGAACGTACCTTTCGGCGCATCCAAGGCGATGAAAGGTACGTTCGCACCAGTAGGGGTGGGACAGAAACGGTACGTTCGCACCAAGAAGCTCGCATCAAAAAACTGTGGCCCACCTCGACAGGAGGTGGGCCACAGTACGTGCGGTGCGATCAGTAGTCGCGGACTTTCAAGCCGGGGTTTTCGGCGAGGATGTCCTTGATGGGCGTTCCGTACTGAATCGGCTGGGGGCTGCCGATGAGTGCCGCGGCCCGAGCGACCTCGCAGAATGAGGACGTTGCCACCGTCGACGCGCTGGTGATGCCCAGTGCCCGGGTGCCGGTCACGATGGGGCCGCCGCTGTCACCCTGAAGGACGCAGATGTCGGTGGTGAAGAGGTTGGACATCGGCTGCCCCGAGACCACAGCACTTCGATCGACGCTGGTCACAACACCACAGCTGTACCCGGTTGTCGACCCGGCCTTGCAGACCGGTGCGCCGACAACGGGATCGGCAACCCCGTCGATGTTGACGGATCGGTTGAACGGAACCCGGACGCTGTTGTTGTCGAAGCGGTACTTCGCCTGGTCGTCGATGTTGATGATCGAGTAGTCCCGCGGACCGAACACGCTCTTGGCGAAGTATCCGACTCGCGGTCCCGGCTGGTTGTTGACGAGCGGGAAGGCTTCGGAGGCGTACTGCGTACCGGCGGCGATGCGGTTGGGGTCGCAGTGTCCGGCACTGATGTTGACGGTGCGGCCGGAGGCGTCGGTTCCGTTGAAACCGAAGGAACATTTGAACCCGTTGAGACCGGAGATTCCGCCGTACGCGTCGCCGCCGAGCGCGGCGTCGCCGGTCAGGGAGCCCGTGGCCGGGAGCAGATCGACAACGATCGGCGGAACGGAGATCGGCGCAGCGGCGTGGAGGACAGTCGTGTTCAGAAAGTCCGGCAGGGTCAGGCCGGCGGCGGGGTCCGCGGTCAACTCGACGCCGTTTCCGACAACATCGATGGCGATTCCCCGAACCAGATCTGCGACGGCAGGTGGCTGAGACTCGAGCCAGGTATTGAGCGCGGACACCTCGTCCTGCAACGCCGATTCGCTTTGTGCGACGTCGTTGACCCGGAAACCTGCCTTCTCGGCGGCCGCGCGGGCAGCGTCGTTGCCCTCCCCGGAAGCCAAGGCGACGATTCCCTGCCCGAGCTCGTCCAGCCACACTCCAGCAAAACTGTCGGGGAACTGTACCCGCGCGATGTCTGCGAACTCGGCGAGTTTCTGCGCGAGTTCGGAGCGCGTCAGGTACTGATCAGGCGTCAATGCCAGATCGTGCTGGAGTGCCTCGGCGAGTTCGACGGGCAAATGTGCTGCCTGGTCGGACACGCCGGGTGTAGATGGTTCGGCACTCGCAACAGCGGCAATCGGTCCGAGGAGCAGCAGCATTGTCGAGCTGAATACTGCGGCGCGACGTGCGGTGGAGCTTCGCATGTGGGCCTTTCCGCTTCGTTGACCGCGTGCGGCCCCCCTGGGTGCACGCGGATACGGCCCGCCTTTCGGCGAGCCGTATCGCAGTCGCACACGACTATATGGGTTCTTCCCCACGAATCCCACCCGTTTCAACGCGTGGGTCGCGGTGATCAGCCGATTGTGCGGACCCGGATTCCGGATCCGACGCCACCGCCGGAGGCCGCGTCTGCTGCCTGCGTGATGTTGTCGACGGGGATTCCGATGTTGGTGGTTCCACCGGACATGGCGAGGACAAGATTCGCTTCGGTGCAGTTGGGGGCGCCGGTGCTGTTGGAACCGCTCGTGATTCCCAGTGCCAGCGTTCCGGTGACGATGGCGCCGCCGCTGTCGCCGGCAAGGGTGCATGCTGTTCCGGCAAAACCGCGAACGGTGCGTGATTCGCCGCCGGGGCGGACAAGCTGGATTTCGACCTGATCGGCTGCGACCACTCCACACGTGAAGGAGCTGGCCTGACCGGACTTACACATCGGTGCACCGATGACGGGGCGCGCGGTGCCCGTGATCTCGAGCGTCGTACCACCGGCGCCGCGCACCGATGCGCGGTCGAGTCCGGCGTCGACGCCCGCTTGATTGAGCTTGATGACGGAGTAGTCGAGTTCCTCGCCGGCCTGGCCTACCGCGGACTGGGCGAAGTTGCCGACCTGGAGGCTGTCGTCGATGTTCTGCGGGTTGGGCAGGTAGACGGGTGCGGCCGTTCCCTCGGCCTTATTGCAATGTCCCGCACTGATATTGAGCGCATTGTCGTGACTGTCGACTGCATTGAACCCGAACGAGCAGACGGAGATGTCCTCGGTCGGTGTCTCACGGATCGGACCCGGTGACGTGACGTAGATGTCGCCGCCGAGTGCGCGCGCATCGATCGCGCCGCCGCCATCCGGGCTCAGCCGAATTTTGGTGTTCTCGAGCATCGTGGGCAGGTTGAGCGCTTTGCCGACGGGGCTGTTGGCAACGTCGACGACAACCTGGTTGTTCAGTACGTCGATGGAGGTGGAGCTGACGGCCATCGCGATATCGCCCGGCAGCTTCGCGATCCATCCGTTGACGTCGGCAAGGCTCTGTTCCAGACTGCCGGCGGAGACCGGTGCCACATGCGTGACGAACCCGTCGGCGGCGGCGACGCGTGCTGCGTCGGCGCTGGTGACCGCCACAACTGGTTGACCGTCGAGGTTCATCCACGAGCCCGCGTAATCGCCGGGGCGGGAGGACCGGAAATTCTCGGCGTACGCACCCAACTCCTGGGCCTTGGCGGCGCGATCGAGATACTCCTGCGGAGAAATCTTCAGATCTCGGCTGATCGCCTCGACCAGTTCGGCGGGTAGCTGATCCGCGGAGAGCTGTTCGACTGATGTTTCGGATGTGGGTTCTGCCGGTTCGGCCAAAGCTGTGGCTGAGAAAGATGTTGCGAGCAGAAGTGCCGAGGCGCCGACCAGAACGGTCCGGATCGCCGACGAGTTACGCATGAAATCCCTTCGAGTCTTTCGGCCGTAACGCCGGAAGGTACCGCCCCACCATAGGGGAAGGCTCCGATGCGGGGTCGGGGGCCTCGGTGGGGAGAACTCGATATGTGCAGCTAGGGGGTTGTTTCCGGTAGCTGTTCGGGATTTGTGGGCTGCGGGTCGACCGGTTCGGGATCGACAGGTTCGGGGTCGACCGGTTCCGGATCAGTTGTGCCAGGGTCGACGGGATTGGTCTGCTCGCCGCCCACGTCGTAGTTGTCCGTTGCGAGCGGTTCGACGCTCTCGTCTTCGGTCGGAACTTGATCGAACTCGTCGACCATAAGAGCGTCCTGGGTGGGCGGCTGATATCGCTGGGCCGGGGTGCGATTCTGCGGAACGGCGGACACGGGAGCTGCCGTGGGGAACTGGATCGGGACTTCGTGAACCGTCACGGGAACGGCAGGCGGCTCGGCTACCTCCGCATACACCGGGACGGCTGCGTCACGAATTTCCGGGATCTGAGTTGTGGGGGCGTGACCGATGAACACTGCGAGCGCGCAGGCCGCGGCAGTAAGGAGACCGGCGACGGTGGCAGCAATGTAGACAGGCCGCCGACTTGGTGCGTCTTCTGTTGTGTCGGGGGTGTCTTCCGGCTCCGGCAACTGCGCGACGTCGGGGGCAACAGGTTCCGGGGTGCGGGGGACAGCCAGATTCGCGGCTCCCCGGGCGGAGCGTTCACCCGGGGGCATGTCGGAATCGAGGTCGCAGGCGCCGAGGGCATCGGCGTGGGGTGCTAGTGCGATGTAGTCGAGATCCATGTTGTCGAGGGCCGTTCGCAGGGTGGCTACAGATCGATCGGAAAAGTTGGGCGGGATGGCGGCGACAATGCGCAGTGGCTGGTCGGTGAAGCGGTGCACTTCCGCGACGAGGCAGTACAGCGCGGTTGCGACGAGTTCTTCACCGCGCGTCCGCTGGTCGGGGACCGCTTCGGTGTCGGTGTCAATTTCCGCTTCGTTAGGGGCGACAATTCGGTCGAGGAACCGTCGTACGCCCGGTGAATGTGCTTCGGTCGAACCCAGAGCAATGGTGCCGTCCGGTGCGTTGTGCAGTACGGACTCGAGGTCGATGATCACCGGTTCGGCGTCGGGCACGGCGATCACCGCAGTGCAACGCGTGTTGCCGACGTCGAGTCCGACTCCCCAGGTCACCGCATCCCCCTCATTCGGCTACCGCATTGCATTGCCGTAAAAACCTGCACTGGCTGTGAAAACTATCATCAGAATCCCCAGTTGTACCAGAAGGGTAAATATTCAGCTAATTCTGTTCGATGTCGTGAGACTGCGCAGGACTACCAAGAGTTCGGAACGCGACTGCGCGCCGACCTTCCGCTTGATGCGCGCGACATGATGCTCGACGGTTTTGGCGGAGATATAGAGACGCTCGCCGACTTCGCGGTACGTGAGTCCGAGCACCACAAGTTCGGCGATCTCGTGTTCGCGCTCGGTGAGGGGCGAGTCGGGGAGTGCCTGGGCATCTTCTCTCGATGAACCAGGCTCAGGTGTGTTGACCCGAAACGAGCGGGCGAGCTGAAGCAATGTTGTTGCCGACTTGGTATCGGGTGCCCGAAGTGCGGCTTCACCTGCGAGGCGAGCTGCGTCCCAGGAGTGGCCGATCCGATCCAGAGTTCGTGCAGCGGATTCTATTTCGTCGCTGCTCACCGTCCCCTGAAGTACGAGCAGCCATTGGCGGCCGGCTTCGGCGAGACCTGCGGAGTACGAGTGAATCTTCGCTGATTCCGCGAGTGCACGCGCGTGCGGCAGCAGATCTGCCGGCGACTGTCCCAAAATTGCGGCCTGGACGCCGTACCAGTGAAACAGCGAGGACCACAGTGGTGGATCGCCGAGTAGTCGCAACAGATTCTGTGCCTCGTCGATCAGATGGTCGACGTGTTCGGTGTCGCCGAGACGAACTGCTGCCAGCCACAATTCGCAGATCGGTAACAGATCGAACAGATTGACACTGCATTCGAAGAGCGTGCCCGACGCCCGCGACCATGTACGACGCACGTCCGCAAGGTCGCCGAACCTCCGGGCGACACCCACTTCCAATGCCCGGAGGAACAGTGTGTCGCGCTGACCGAGGGAATCCGTAATTGCTGATTCGGGGATAGCGGCGACGGGATTTTCAGTGCCGGCGAGCAGCGCAGCCCACGCGGCAAGGATCTGATGACGGGCCCACAGATGACTGGATTGATCCTGCGCTGCAGTTGCTTTCGCGAGGACATCTCGTGCTCGGTCATGAGCGCCGGTGTGCATCAGGGCGGTGGCGACAATGGCAGCGGGGGAGTCGGCCTGAAAGTGCGACGTCGCAGGGGCTCGAGGCAGAGTCAGTGCCCGGGACATCGTGTTGAGCGCAATAGGCGGCGGTCCGGTCATCGACTGCATGAGTCCACGGGCGAGCAGGCCGGTGCCGGTATTTCCTGGCGATGGTGCGCCGCCGACACCGGCCAGCATCGCCCCGGCGTCGTCGATGCGGCCAGACGCGACGAGGAGGATTGCCCCGAATGCTGATTCCGCGTCCGCCCGCATGGGGCCGAGCCACGCGTAGAGGTCTGCGCCGGACGTGATCTGACCGCACACGGCGGATACTGCGGCTGAGATCCGCACGGCAACAGCTAGTTGGGCGTCTTGTACATCTTGATCTCTCAGTATTGAATCAGTCAGGCTTGCCGCGGTATCGAGGTCGCCGCTGGAAGCTGCGCACTCCGCGTGGTGCAGAATTGCCTGGGCAGAGGGAGATTCGATCACCGCAGCCCGCTGATACAGATCTGCGGCCGCAGCGGGGGTGGCGCGTTGGGCAGCGTCGTACAAGTAGTGTGCGAGAGCCGGGTGACGGACTCCGGCATCAAAAAGTCTTACAGCAGTGTCGATATCGAGAACACCCGCCTTGATGCGCCGGCCCAGGATTCGATCCAATGCCGCCCGCTCCGAGCCGATTCCGAGAGGATGCGCCAGTGATTCGACGATCGGGGGTGATTGCGCCGCGAACAGTCCCGTTCCCACTGCACGATCGAATGCGTCCGTCGGACTGTCGAATTCCAGTTCATCGGGTGCAAGATTCTGCACGATACTCGAGATGTGCAGAATCTCGCGTTGCCACGCATCGAGCGCGCCCACGGCGCGGGCGAAGTACGCCCGAAGTGCATCGCCGACCGTATGAAGGTCGAGAACCGGTGACCGCAGGGACGCGTCGAGGGCGCCGAAGTGTCCCTCCGACAATGACTCGAGATTGCCGGCCTCGTCCGGTGTGAGCGCATGACCGTATCCGCGCGCCAGTGTCTGAATATCCGAGCAGCGCAAGCGGTCCAGGTGAAGAACCGAACCCGTCGCGGAAAAGTCGGCCGCAGCTTCGGCCAGACGCGGATCGACCATGTCCGTCGCCACGACGGCTGAGATGTTGGTGCGTCGTAGGATCTCGAGGATCACGGTAAGTTCGGCAGCGTCGAGGTCCAGCGCATTGTCGATCAATGCAACGGTATTGGGCCCGTGGTCGTCTCTGGCGAAATCGGCTGTCACGACGGCAGCTTCGCGGCCGATCAAGCGTCGGTGCACCGCTGCAAGAAGCTGTGGCCGAGCACTTGCACCGGAACCGGTGACAAACAACCTCAGCGGCTTGGCCTCCAGGTCGACAGTGCTCAGAAGGTCACGGATATACGGAGATTCGCTGTTCACGACGGAACGCCCGACTATCCGACGGGAAAGCGTGGGATGGCCGTGGGCAACGTCAGTTGGTCAGGCAATTGTGGCGCGACGACAACGGGGAGTTGCGGAACTTCGAATGCCGGGACCTGTGGAATCTGAAATGGCGGACCGGCGTCGACAGTCTGCTGTGAGTTCGTGGGATCGCTGCCCGGTTGCGCCGCAGCAGTCGGTTCCGCAGCGGCTGGTGCGGCGGGTGCAACCGTTCCGGCTGTCGTTGCAACGCCAACGGACCGGGTGCCGGGGGCGAGTGACCCGGTGATGGCGACGGTCCCGCTTGTCGACGGCACGGCGTCAGCGACAGCTTCGGTGCCCGATGGCGCTGTTGCGTTGGAAGTTGTTGCGGAAGTGGAGGATTCGATACTCGGGTCGGCGGAACTCGAAGCCGGCTTGATCTTGTCCACGGCGGTACCGATTCCGAGCCCACCCGCCGCGAGGATCGCACACGCGCCGACGACAGCCGCGACGATGCCTACGCGGGACGAGCGTCGTGCCGCCGATGTGGCCTCGGGGTCCGAAACGACAGCAATCGGCGTCGAGAATGCTGGAGTTGGAACAGGTTTCGGCAGTGTTTGTTTGACGGCAGTCTCAGTACTCCCGATTTCGGTTGCGTGAGTTGCGGCTCCGGCTGCTGCGCAGGATTGCGGATCCGGTGCGGCGATCATCGGTACCCGGAGTTCGGACGACAACAGTTCAGCGACCAGTGGGATGGACGAACTACCGCCCGCGAGAACAACGTGACTGACGTCGTTCGACTCGACACCGGCTGATCGCATCGCCTCGTGTACCAAGGCAACCGATCGCGTGATTGCAGGACGGAGTAGATCTTCGAGTTCAGAGCGGACAAGCCGTAGGTTGTGGGATCCGCCGGGAAGATCAACGTGGACAACCGTTTCGGTATCGAACGACAGTGTTTCCTTGGCTTCGCGGGCGTGGACACGAAGCGCTGTCAACGCGTCGAGAGCTTCCGGTGCGGACGTATCGATGTGCGCAAAGTGATCGAATTCGGCGAGTAGATGCATGGTGACAAGATGGTCGAACTCGTCTCCGCCGATGTCATCGGAGTGCAGGGACTTCCCGACGATCGTGGCATTTCCGCCGGCAGTCGCCACCACCGTGACGTCGAGTGATCGGGCACCCAGATCGAAGACAACGGTGAGTCCATCCGAATCGGGGTGACCGGACGTGCGCAACCAGTCCGCCACTGCGATCGGCTCCGCGACCAGTGTTGCGTCTACCGGTGTCTCGTCGTGAATCATTCTGGTAGACAGAGCTTTTTCCAAAGCCGACACTGCATGGCGGCTCCACCAGGCGGGATGGGCGATGACAACGTGGCTTGGTCGGTCCTGATCAGCGAGAGCGTCGCGCATCAGCGTCGTAACCGCCTCAGCGGTGAGGTCCTCGCCGAGATGTGGGGTTCCGTCAGCGGCGAACAGGGGAACCGGGTCGCCTACGCGCTCCACGAAATCGGTGAAGACGCTGCTCGGGCCAAGTTTAACGACGCATTCGCTCCGGACGGTCCGTCGGGAGATTGTGGCGGCGTCGTCGGGGTTGTCGACGACGGCCACCAGAGTTGTCGAGCCGATACCGATGCCGAGCCCTGCCTCCATGAAAGTGAACTCCTCGGTAGTGGATTGTCGAACGCCCGTCGCAGTTGTCTGCAATGTCGGGATCAAGAACGGTTTTGTTACTCCCCGGGAGACTCTCGATGCGAAGTAGGGGAGCGATCCCCTATCCGGGGAAAATCCCCTAACGCGGATACCGGGGGAAGTCGTCTGCGATCAGGTGCAGGAGTGGGGGTGTTCCCCGTTGGGCTCCGCGCTCGGCCGACTTAGCGTTGACGGCAGTCGATTTGCATGAAGCGAAGCATCATCCGCTCGAACCGCGATACTCACCAAGATTTCAGGAGAACCCATCATGGCCACCAATGCCGTACTCGAATTCATTCTCGGTCTGTTGCGTGACGACGAGGCCGCCGCTCAGTACTGCGCAAATCCCGTCGCAGCACTCAACGCAGCCGGCCTGTGCGAAGTGAGTCCCGCCGACATCGTCGCCGTTGCACCACTTGTTGCCGAGTCCGGACTTTTTGCCGGAGCGGGCGCCGACCTGTCCGCGATTGTCAACGCCGGAACGCAGGCAGCCGGAGCAATCGGCGGCAGCCTTGGCGGCGGACTGGGCGCGGGCCTCGGACTGGGAGGCAGCGTCGGTCTCGGAGCGGGAGCCGGACTGGGTCTCGGCGGAGCACTCGGTGGTGAGTTCGGTGGTGGGATAGATGTTGCCGGTGATTTTGCCGCCGCACTGAGCGCCGCCCTCGCGATCGGCGGTGACATCAGCGCGCAGCTCGGAGCTGCTTTTGGCGGCGTCATCGAAGCTGGTCTCGGGCTCGGCTCGGCTGTTGATCTCGGGGGAGTTCTCGACGTCGGAGCGCAGCTCAGTGCGGCTCTGAGTGGGGCACTTGGGGTGGGTGGATCTCTGACGGCCGAGTTGGGTGCGGCCCTGAACGCTGCGATTGCCGCAGCCGGTGGACTGGACTTGGCGGCCGGGCTTTCCGGTGCATTGGCTCCGGTGTTCGCGATTGGTGGAGACATCGGCGCGAACCTCGGCCTGGCACTCGGCGGAGTGCTCGACGGTGCCGGGAGCCTCGAGGGTCTCCTCGCTCTCGGTGGTGGGTTGGGCGCCGGCTTGTCCGGCGCCCTGGAATCTGCCTTGGCACTGGGCGGCGGGATCGACGTCGGCGGTGATTTTGCCGGTGCCCTAGGTGCGGCCCTCGGATTCGGCGGTGACATCAGCGCGCAGCTCGGAGCTGCTTTTGGTGGCGTCATCGAAGCTGGTCTCGGGCTCGGCCCGGCTGTTGACCTGGGAGGAGTTCTCGACCTTGGAGCGCAGCTCAGCGCGGCTCTGAGTGGGGCACTCGGGGTGGGTGGATCTCTGACAGCCGAGTTGGGTGCGGCCCTCGACGCTGCAATTGCGGCAGCGGGCGGACTGGACTTGGCGACGGGGCTTTCCGGTGCATTGGCTCCGGTATTCGCGGTCGGTGGAGACATCGGTACGGATCTCGGCCTGGCACTCGGCGGAGTGCTCGACGGCGGCGGAAGCCTCGACGGTCTCCTCGCGCTAGGCGGCGGATTGGGTGCAAGCCTGTCCGGCGCCCTGGAATCGGCAGTGGCACTGGGCGGCGGGATCGACCTCGGCGGCGACCTGAGCGCTGCGCTGTCCACCGCACTGGCAGCAGGCGGATCGATCGGCACCGACCTCGGAGCATCGCTCGGCGGCACTCTGGGAGCCCTGACAGATGTCAGCGCACTGACCGGGCTGGCCGGCGATCTTGATCTCGGCGCCGTGCTCAGCGGGGCGCTCACCAGCGCACTGGGAGTGGGCGGCAGCCTCGACACCGGAGTGGAAGCAGCGTTGGCTGGTGCTCTGGATTCGGCTCTAGCTCTCGGCGGCGGACTCGACCTCGACGCCGTGCTCGGCGGAAGCACAGATCTCGGAACCGAGCTTTCCACAGTGTTGTCCGGCGCTCTGGGCGGCGGAGGATCGGTGGGAGCAGACCTCGGCGGCGCACTCGGCGGCGTGTTGAACGGATCCGCGGGTTCGGTAATCGGCGGCGACGCCGTCGCAGGGCTTGGTGCTTCGTTGGATGCAGCACTGAACGCCGGCGGCTTCGATACCGGTTCGATCGGCGCAACCCTGCCCAGCCTCGACCTGGGGGCTGTGAACCTCGGTTCCGTCAGCGCGGATCTGCCTGCACTCGATCTCGGAGGCATCTCTGCCGAAGGGCTGGACGTCGGAGGGCTCAGTGCCGGCCTGAACTCGACGGTTGGCGGTGTGCTTGACGCCGGTGCCGGTCTCGACGCCGCGGCAGGTCTCGACGCGGTGACTGATGCGGCGACACAGATCGGTGGCTCACTGGACGGAGCCATCGGTGGTTCGTTCGACGGTGGCGCAGGTGGTGCGTTCGACGGTGGCTCGACTAACCCCTGGTCGTCGATCGATGCCAGTGACGCATTCGGGACCGGATCGACCAGCTCGCTTGGTGCTGATTCCTCGGAGTCGTTGTTCGCTCCGGACTCGGTTGCAGACGTCGTCGAACATGTCGATCCGCTGGCAGTGCTGGACAACCTGCACCCCTGAATCGACGGGCACGGAAACGGACTGATGTAACAATTCCGGCCCTGTTCGCGCTAAGCGTGCAGGGCCGGAATTGCCGAATCGGAAGAACTGCGAGTTGACGGAGCACATGGAAACTGCAGCGGATCAGGTCAGCAGTCGCAAGGCGCGCGTCGCGTCGGCGGCCGCGTCGTTGCTCGATCGAACGGCGGTGCTTGCGCGGGATCTCGATCGTTCCGATCTGGTCGCACGCGTCGAGAGTGCGCAGGTGCGGGTCACCGATCCCCGGATTCGTATCGTTGTTGTCGGTCCGCTCAATCAGGGCAAGAGCCAGTTCGTGAATTCGTTGATCGGTTGCGACGTGTGCTCTGTCGGAGACGACGAGACAACGGCCGTCGCAACGGTAGTTCAATACGGGGAAACCGCTGGCGCAGAGCTGGTTCTCGCCGAACCTGGTAGTGAACCTCGGCGAGTTCCGCTGCCGCTCGACGAGCTGCTCGGAATTACGCCGACAACAGCACGTGCCGATGGGCGTGAGGTTCTTCGCATCGACGTCTTCGTGCCAAGCCCACTGTTGGCGGACGGGTTGGTCTTCATCGACACGCCGGGCGTCGGAGGTCACGGAAATCCGCATGCTGCTGGAACTTTGGGCCTGATTACCTCGGCCGATGCGGTGCTGGTGCTCTCGGATTCCAGTGCGGAGTTCACGGAACCCGAAGTCGCGTTCATCAGGCAGGTCCTGAACTTGTGCCCCGTTGTCGCCGGTCTGGTCAGCAAGACGGATCTGTACCCGCATTGGAGACAGATCGTCGACGCAAATCAGGGTCATCTGCGCCGCGCGGGCCTCGAGCTTCCGCTGATTCCGATATCTTCGGTTTTGCGATCACATGCGCTGC
The DNA here is from genome assembly GCF_042790355.1 of Rhodococcus sp. NPDC056743. Taxonomy (NCBI): domain Bacteria; kingdom Bacillati; phylum Actinomycetota; class Actinomycetes; order Mycobacteriales; family Nocardiaceae; genus Rhodococcus; species Rhodococcus sp. NPDC056743. Next base: position 452,692 of record NZ_JBHTZI010000001.1, read on the forward strand.
GCTTGGATGATCGAGAACTCGATGCGGAATCCGGATTTCCCGACCTCTATCAGTTCTTGCGGGACAAGGTTGTTGCCCGGGCCGAGGCAAACACGCGGCGAGCGGTGGTGATGGACGTGCGGTCGATTGCCGCCCACTTGTCGCTGGAGATGGGCAGTGAGCTTGCGGCGCTTCGTGATCCGTCGACCGCGCAGGCAGCCGTGGCCGGGTTGCATCGGGCCAGGGAAGTGGCAGAAGAACTGCACAAGAAGACTTCTCGCTGGCAGCAAAGCCTCGGTGACGGAATCGCCGATCTCGCTGCAGATATCGATCACGACCTGCGTGACCGTTTGCGCCGCGTCACCAGAGCGGCCGAGGAAACCGTCGACGAGTGTGACCCCGGCAAGGACTGGGATGCTGTCGGGACCTGGCTGGAGCAAGAAATCGCAACGGCCATCGGCGACAACTTCGTCTGGGCGCATGATCGCGCGCAGTGGTTGGCGGAGGTAGTGGCCGAACACTTCGCCGAAACCGGTGACGTGGCACTACCGCAGATCGACCTTGCCGACACCGATGCCTTCCTCGAACCCGTTGCCGCGCTGTCGGATCTCGAATCGGGCCGTATCGGCATCACGCAGAAAGTTCTTGTGGGAATGCGTGGTTCGTACGGTGGCGTCCTGATGTTCGGGCTGATCACCACGATGATGGGTATGGCGCTGGTGAATCCGATCTCGATCGGCGCCGGAGTTCTGCTCGGCACCAAGGCTTATCGCGAAGACAAGCAGACACAGGTGCTGAAGCGTCGGACCGATGCAAAATCGGCGATCAGGCGGTACGCGGACGACGTGAGCTTCCAAGTGGGCAAGGAATCGAAGGACCGGCTCCGGTTGGTGCAGCGACTCCTGCGTGATCATTTCACCGACATCGCCGAGCAGGCTTTGCGCTCGATCAACGAATCGTTGCGGGCGACGCAGGAGGCGGCAAAATTGGAATCGAGTGAGCGGGCGGGCCGCATCGCTCAGCTCGAGGAGAATCTGCGGGCGGCAGACGAATTGAACACGCTGGCCGGATCGTTGGTCGGTGAGCGAGTGCATGCGGTCAGCACGCGGAAAGCTGAGGTCAGAGCATGAATGGTGCTGCCACGGAGTCGGCGCGCGTGTTGATCGCGCAGGCACGAGGACTCTACGCCGACAACCCGGACCTGTGCGCTCAACTCGACGAGTGCGCCGCGCGGTTGGACGAACCGCTCCGGGTCGCGCTGGCGGGGTCGCTCAAAGCCGGCAAGTCTACGCTTCTCAATTCTCTTGTCGGGCAGGATATTGCGCCGACAGATGCAACCGAATGCACGCGCGTCGTCACCTGGTATCGAAACGGCACGACGCCGAAGGTCAGTGCGACCGACTCCAGCGGCACGGATTTCAACATTCCCGTGGCACGAAACAGCGGCCGGTTGACGTTCGATCTGGGACAGCGCACATCCGAGATCGTCGATCGAATCGACGTGGAGTGGCCGTCGTCGGCGCTGGCGCGCATGACGATCATCGATACGCCCGGTACGTCGTCGCTGTCCACAGACGTCTCGGCCCGCACGTGGAAAGCTCTCGTTCCCGACGACGGGGTTCCGGGCGCTGACGCTGTCGTGTATCTGCTGCGGGCATTGAATGCGACTGACCTGCAGTTTTTGACGAAGGTTGCCGAACATGTCGGTGGTGAATCAGGTCCGCTGGGCGTGATCGGTGTGCTCTCGCGCGCCGACGAAGTGGGCGCCGGCCGACTGGACGCGATGGCGTCGGCCGAAGATGTGGCGGGACGGTTCGCCGAGGAACTCGGCCGTTCGGGCCTGTGCCAGTCGGTGGTTCCGGTTGCCGGACTGTTGGCCCTGGCTGCCCGTACTTTGCGGCAGAGCGAGTTTGCCGCGTTCTCGGCGCTCGCCGAGGTGCCTGCAGCCGATCTGAGCTCGGCGATGCTGTCGGCGGATCGTTTTGTCCGGGAGGACAGTTCGCTGCCGGTTGGTGCGGCGATGCGGGCGCAGTTGGTGGAACGATTCGGGCTGTTCGGGATTCGTCTGGCGGTGACGTCCGTCAAGTTGGGCGTCGGCGATTCTCCCACGCTGGCAGCGGAATTGCTCCAGCGCAGTGGATTGGACGAGTTGCGCTGCGTGATCGATGTTCAGTTCGGACAGCGCGCAGACCAACTCAAATCCCACACGGCGCTGGTAACACTGAGCCGTCTGATCGAACGCCACCCGCGCGAGAACACCGCACCGATCGCAGCGGCAGCGGCGCGACTCCTCGCCGATGTACACGGTTTTCGTGAACTACGCCTGCTCGGGCGGCTCGGATCGGTGAACACCGATCTGTCGTCGCCAGATCTCGCTGCGTTGCAGAGATTGATCGGCGGCCACGGAATCAGGACGCACGACCGCTTGGGGACGGCTGAAGGGGAGAGCCTGGATGCTCAGCGAGCCCAGGCTGCGGACGCAGCTCAGCGGTGGCGCACATTGTCCTCGCACCCACTGTTCGATCAGTTCACGTCCAGAGCGTGTCAGGTCGCAGCGCGTAGTGCAGAAGGTGTCCTCGCGGAAATCGTGGCCGAATAGGGATGTCATTCGTCCTGCGGGACCGAGCTGACGGATCTATGTTGAGTTCGGAATGATCCGGACAAAACGCCTGGTTCGGATTCGGCCTCGTTGGGAGCAGCCCTATGTCGAAGGACATCATGTCGAAGTCTCCGGATCGTGCCACCTACGTACTCGGCACGCTCATCCTGGTTGCGGCGGTGGCCAATCTCAATTTGTCGGTGGCCAATGTTGCCCTGCCGGACATCGGTAAGGCGTTCGACGCGAGCCAGACGCAACTCAATCTGATAGCCGTCGGATATTCACTGGGATTGGCAGGCACAGTCCTGTATCTCGGTGCTGTCGGAGACCGGTACGGCCGCAAGATGCTCCTGGTGACAGGTATGGCGTTGTCGATTCCGGCGTCACTGGTCGCTGGGTTTGCCGGCGGCTTCGAAGTGTTGTTCGCGGCCCGCATCGTCGGTGGTATCTCGGCGGGCCTGGCGTTTCCGACGACTCTGGCGATCATCACGGCACTGTGGGCTGGGCCGGCGAGGACAAAGGCGATCGCGATGTGGTCCGCGATCGGGGGCGCAATTTCGGCTCTCGGCCCCATCGTGTCCGGGGCGTTGCTCGAGAAGTTCGATTGGGGCTCGGTCTTTTTCGTGACGCTCCCGTTGGCGCTTCTGGCCTTGGTGTGCGCCGTGATTCTGGTTCCCGCCCATGTCAACGAGACCACCGATCCGGTTGATCATCTCGGCGGAATCGTGTCCGTCGTCTTCATCGGGGCGCTGGTGCTGTCCATCAACTTCGCACCGGTCAAGGGTTCCGGGACTATGGCATTGGTCCTGGGCGCCATCGCTCTGGTCGCGGGCATCGGTTTCTTCCTGCAACAACGACGCGCGGTCAATCCGCTGTTCGACCTTCACGTAGCCGCTCGCCCCACCTTCTGGGTCGCGGCCGTTGGCGGGCTGGTCGTGTTCGGTTCGCTCATGGGCGCCATGTTCATCGGCCAGCAGTTCCTGCAGAACGTGCTCGATTACTCGACGCTGGCAGCCGGTGCGGCCATCATTCCCGCAGCTGTCGCGATGGTGATCGTTGCGCCACGCTCGGCGACGATGATCGAAAGGTACGGCGCCCGCGTCACTCTGCTCGCCGGCTACCTGTTTGTGGTTCTCGGATTGTTTGTCGCGCTGACCATGTGGAACGAAAGTACCCAGTACTGGCAGGTCGCGCTGGCCTACGCGCTGGTCGGCATCGGCGTCGGCCTGGCCGGCACACCCGCGTCGCGTTCTCTCACCGGATCGGTCCCGGTGCACCGCGCGGGAATGGCGTCGGGAACGTCGGATCTGCAACGCGACCTGGGCGGCGCCATCATGCAGTCGATTCTCGGTGGAATTCTCACGGCCGGGTACGCAAAATCATTGGGGAATGCGATCTCGTCGTCGCCGAACGCATCCGAGGTGACCCCGGAAACTCAGGCCGCGCTCACCAAATCGTTCTCGAGCGCCGAAGTTCTGGCACAACGCTATCCGCAATACGCGGACCAAATCATGACCGCCGCCAAAAATGCCTTCCTGGATGGGGATACAAAGGCCTACATCGCGGCAATCATCATCGTGTGCGTCGGCGGCGCAGTGGTGACGTTCTTCTACCCGCATCGCGACCGTGAGCGTGTACTTCTGGCGCAGTACGCCGCGGAATCCGATCTCACGGAGGAGAAGAGTTGAGCGCGCTCTGGTACTGATGAAGGATGCCACAGCTACTTCATATCGATTCGTCCGCCGAGCTTCACACATCGACGTCCCGTGAACTCACCGCGTTGTTCGCTCAGCAGTGGGCGGAAATCAGCCCTGCGCACGAGGTAGTCAGGTTGGACCTGCACCGGAATCCGCTGCCACACCTTTCCGATGCGGCCCTGCACTATGCGCCGCGGCTGCGCGTCGCTGGAGAGCAGCCGACTGCCGAGGCCGAAGCATTGCAGGCTCTTGTCATCGAACAACTCACGGCTGCGGACGTTGTCGTGATCGGCGCGCCGATGTACAACTGGTCGATCCCGTCTACGTTGAAAGCATGGATCGACTACGTGCACGTCTTGGGGACGACCGTGCCTTTCGATACGCCGCCTCTTGGAGCTTCTGCTCAGCCCATGGCAGGTAAGCCGGTGGTGATCGTGTCCAGTCGCGGAAACACCTACGCGCCGGGCTCGGGGAACGAAGGCGATGACCACACCGTGCCGCCGCTAGTGCAGGTATTGGGTGTTTCGATGGGCATGAACGTCACCGTTGTCACTGCCGAACTTACTTTGGCGCAGCGCATTCCACCGATGGCACCGCTGATCGAGCAGGGCAAGGCGAGCCTCGACGCTGCCCGTGATTCGTTGATCGAGCTCGCCCGTACTCTGGGGGCTTGATCAGGTATTGGCCAGAGCGGCGATCATCGACGCCACATCGGCGGGGTCTGCGTCGTAACCCGGGAAATAGCAACACACTTCGGTGGCATGATTGCCGAATCTTCGCCGGATTTCGGTACCACATTCTTCCGGCGTGCCGACGACGGCCAGTGTTGTCAGCATGGGATCGGTGACAAGCGAAGCCATTTCGCCGTACCCGCCTCGTTTCGACAGTGCATTGAGTTGAGGCTGCACGTCGCCCCAACCTTCGATGTCGAGTACCGGCCTGTAGGCGGGCGTCGAGCCGTAGAAGGAGAGCAAGCTTCGGACTCCGCGGGCCGCTGCGTCCAATTGCTCCCCGCCGCGTCCGACGCCCACGATCACCTGCGGAATGATGGTGAATTCTCCTCGCGTGCGCTCGGATTCGCGTAATCCGGCGTCGACGGCCGGCAATGTCCGCTCGAGGAAGTGGCGCTCCGAATGGAACGGCATGACCAGCAGACCGTCGGCCACGGCCGCTGCGGTTCGCGTCATGATCGGCCCGAGTGCGCCCATCAGAATGGGCGGGCGCCCGAATGGGTTGGGGCCGGGGTTGAAGGTCGGCGGCATCAGGGTGTGTGTGAAGAATTCGCCGCGGAAGTTCAACGGAGTTCCGTGTTCCCACGCGTCGAAGATCGCGGTGATCGCGCTGACGGTTTCCCGCATGCGCGCCGCCGGCCGCGACCACGTTGCGCTGTACCTCTTCTCGATGTGCGGTTTGATCTGCGAACCGAGGCCCAAGCGGAACCGGCCGCGGCTGAGTAGCTGTAGGTCGTTCGCGGAATGCGCCAAGTGCATCGGGCTGCGGGGGAGCGCGATGGCGACATTGGTCATGAGGTCCAGCTCCACCGTCGACGCGGCCTCCACGAGCGGGAAGAACACGTCGTGCGGCCCTTCGAATGTGAAGAGCCCACCGGCGCCGGTCTCGGCGAGTTCGCTACTGCGAGCGGCCCCGTCGCCGGGTGCTGAGTCGAGTTGGATGTGAACTTTCATCGGCGCACAGCAGTGATCGCAGCCAGCGCTGTCAGGGCGCAGTACAGAAGGGGTCCCCAGCCGAGTACGGCGCTCACGTCGTCAGCGCCCCAGACGAGGGACCGGAATCCCAGTCCGGCGGCGATCCCGAGCACACCCACCACCGCACCCACGATCCGCGCGGAAGACTTCCGCGCGGATAGGAGTTGCACTGTCAGGAGAGTGAGCAGCAGTAGTAGGACAGCGGCAGCGCCACTGCCGATCAGGACGACGGTAACCGCGTCGGAGATGTCGCTTGCCGAGTAATCGGGGTTGTCCCGTGCGATCGAGGACTCGAGCGCGCTTCGGATCTCGGTCAGGTTCACGACCACGATCGCGGCGAGTGCCAGGAGGACAACGACGGACCCTGCCCAGGCCGCCATCGAGACTTTTGGCGTCCGGTGCTCCGATTGCCGGTGCAGTGGACGGATCGATACTGCGGGCCTCGCGGGACTGGGTCGTGTACCGGCGCTGGGAGAATTGTCGGGATCCGTCACGGGCCGATCGTAGCCAGTCCACGTGATCCGAAGCACATTTCCGAAATTTCTCGGAGGCCGGGAACAAATTTACCGGTGCTGTAGTTGACCATTTCGACAAGCTTGAGCGCCCCCGGCTCAACTTCGAGTTGACTCTCGGCCTCGGTTGAGGGCAAACTTGAGCGGAGGACGCTCACCAAGCGAAAAACGCGCGGTCATGGCCGAGATCAAGCACTCGGACAGAGCACCGCAGAACGAAAGGTAGGAACACTATGGCTCGTGCAGTCGGTATCGACCTCGGTACGACCAACTCGGTAGTAGCAGTGCTGGAGGGCGGCGAGCCCGTAGTGGTCGCCAACTCCGAAGGCTCGCGCACCACGCCGTCCGTCGTCGCATTCGCAAAGAACGGCGAGGTCCTCGTCGGCCAGCCTGCGAAGAACCAGGCGGTCACCAACGTCGATCGCACCCTCCGCTCCGTCAAGCGCCACATCGGCACCGACTGGAATGTCGAGATTGACGGCAAGAAGTACACGCCGCAGGAAATCAGCGCTCGCACGCTCATGAAGCTCAAGCGTGACGCAGAGGCTTACCTCGGCGAAGAAATCACGGATGCCGTGATCACCGTCCCCGCATACTTCGAGGACGCACAGCGTCAGGCCACCAAGGAAGCCGGCCAGATCGCCGGCCTCAACGTTCTCCGTATCGTCAACGAGCCCACCGCGGCTGCACTGGCATACGGCCTGGACAAGGGTGACACCGAGCAGACCATTCTGGTCTTCGACCTCGGTGGCGGTACCTTCGACGTCTCCCTGCTGGAAATCGGCGACGGCGTCGTCGAGGTTCGCGCAACCTCCGGTGACAACCACCTCGGTGGCGACGACTGGGACGAGCGCATCGTCTCCTGGCTCGTCGACAAGTTCAAGGCTCAGAACGGCATCGATCTGACCAAGGACAAGATGGCCCTGCAGCGTCTGCGTGAGGCTGCGGAGAAGGCGAAGATCGAGCTCTCCAGCTCGCAGAGCACCTCCATCAACCTCCCGTACATCACGGTCGACGCGGACAAGAACCCCTTGTTCCTCGACGAGCAGCTCACGCGTAGCGAGTTCCAGAAGATCACCTCTGATCTTCTCGATCGCACCCGCGCGCCGTTCCAGGCCGTGATCAAGGACAGTGGCATCTCCGTCAAGGACATCGACCACGTTGTTCTCGTCGGTGGCTCCACCCGTATGCCGGCAGTCTCCGATCTGGTTCGCGAGATGACCGGTGGCCGTGAGCCCAACAAGGGTGTCAACCCTGACGAGGTTGTGGCCGTCGGCGCTGCTCTGCAGGCCGGTGTCCTCAAGGGTGAGGTCAAGGACGTTCTGCTCCTCGACGTCACACCGCTCTCGCTCGGTATCGAGACCAAGGGTGGCGTGATGACCAAGCTCATCGAACGCAACACCACCATCCCGACCAAGCGCAGCGAAACCTTCACCACGGCTGACGACAACCAGCCTTCGGTGCAGATCCAGGTGTTCCAGGGTGAGCGCGAGATCGCTTCGCACAACAAGCTTCTCGGCTCCTTCGAACTCACGGATCTGCCGCCCGCACCGCGTGGCGTCCCGCAGATCGAGGTCACCTTCGACATCGATGCCAACGGCATCGTGCACGTGACCGCGAAGGACAAGGGCACCGGCAAGGAAAACACGATCAAGATCCAGGACGGCTCCGGTCTGTCCAAGGAAGAGATCGAGCGCATGGTCAAGGACGCCGAGGCTCACGCTGAGGAAGACAAGGCTCGCCGCGAAGAGGCAGAGGTCCGCAACCAGGCCGAGTCGCTGGTCCACCAGACGGAGAAGTTCGTCAAGGAACAGCGTGACGGCGAGAACGCGGGCAAGGTCTCCGAGGAGATCCTGACCAAGGTCGAGGCTGCGATCAAGGACGTCAACGACGCCCTCGCCGGCACCGACATCTCGGCAGTGAAGACCGCCGTGGAAAAGCTGGGCACCGAGTCACAGGCTCTGGGCCAGGCAATCTACGAGGCCTCCGCAGCCAGCGAAGCCGGAAACACCGACGGCGCAGGCAATGACGACGACGTCGTCGACGCCGAGGTTGTCGACGAGCCTTCCGACTCGGACAAGAAGTGACCTCGGACAACTCCGAGAACAACCCGGTCGACCCCGAGACCGGTGCACAGGGAGAGGCGGCCGGTGAAGGCCGGCCGCCGCTCGACTCGGAAGACACAGGGGTAGTGCAGGAAGCCGAGGCCATCGTGGAAGAAGCGACGCTGGCCGATCAGTTGGCAGAACGCACTGCAGACCTGCAGAGCTTGCAGGCACAGTTCATGAACTACAAGCGCCGCGTCGACCGCGACAAGCAGGTCGACATCGCCAACGCGAAGGCCTCCGTAGTGGGAGTGCTCGTCCCGATCCTCGACGATCTGGATCGCGCTCGCGCACACGGAGACCTCGAAGAGGGTCCGCTGCGAGCCCTCGCGGACAAGCTCAACACCACCCTCACGGGTCTCGGTTTGAGCGAGTTCGGCGCCGTGGGAGACGCTTTCGATCCCGAGCTGCACGAAGCTGTGCAGCACGAAGGTGAAGGAGCCGACCCGGTCCTGAGTGTGGTCATGCGTAAGGGCTACAAGTTCGGTGACCGCGTCCTGCGACACGCGATGGTAGGCGTTGCCGATCGAGTGGGCGAGCAGCCTGCCGACGACAGCGCAGGCGCAGAAGAAGAATCAAAGTAACAGCGAGAGGAGGAGACGCCCAGTGAGTCAACGGGAGTGGATCGAGAAGGACTTCTACAAAGAGCTGGGCGTCTCGTCCTCAGCTTCGGCCGACGAGATCAAAAAGGCGTATCGCAAGCTGGCTCGGGATCTGCATCCCGATGCCAACCCGAATGATCCGAAGGCCGAAGAGCGCTTCAAGGCTGTCAGTGAAGCCAACACGATCCTGTCGGATCCGGAGAAGCGCAAGGAATACGACGAAGCCCGAAGGCTGTTTGCCAGTGGCGGATTCGGTCCCCGCGCGCAAGGCGGCGGCGGTGGCGGATTCAATCCCGGCGCCGGCGGCTTCGACATCAACGACCTGTTCGGCGGCGGTGCCGGCGGCCAGGATTCGGGTCTCGGCGACATCTTCGGTGGATTGTTCAACCGAGGCGGCGGCGGGCAGCGAACCTCGACGGCCAACCGTCCGCGTCGGGGCAAGGACCTCGAAACCGAAACCACGCTCGGGTTCCGCGAAGCGGCGCTCGGTGTCACCGTTCCGCTGCGGATCACCAGCCCGGCGTCGTGCACCACATGCCACGGCAGCGGCGCAAAGCCGGGTACCAGCCCGCGAGTGTGCCCCCACTGCAACGGAACCGGTGTCATCAACCGCAACCAGGGCGCCTTCGGATTCAGCGAGCCGTGTGACGATTGCCGGGGAACCGGTTCCATCATCGACTCGCCGTGCGAGGACTGCCACGGTAGTGGCGTCACCAACCGCACCCGCACCATCACGGTGCGCGTGCCGTCCGGTGTCAGCGACGGTCAGAAGATCAGGCTCAAGGGTAAGGGTGAAGCGGGACTCCGCGGCGCTCCCGCCGGCGACCTGTTCGTCAACATCCGGGTGCGTCCCGACTCTGTGTTCGGACGTAACGGCGATGATCTGACGGTTACCGTGCCGGTGAGCTACGGCGAACTGGTTCTCGGTACCACGCTTTCGGTGCCGACGTTGGAAGGCCGTGTCGGAGTGAAGGTTCCACCAGGAACTGTGGACGGACGCGTTCTGCGGGTACGTGGACGCGGCATCCCGAAGCGTCCTGAAGGAGCCGGCGATCTACTGGTCACCGTGAAAGTGTCTGTCCCGCAGAAGCTGGACGACGCCGCGATCGAAGCGCTCGAGACCTATCTCGAAGCAGAGAAGGCGAGCGGATTCGATCCACGGGCCGGGTGGGCCGGTGTGTGATGACCGAGCAACCGAAGAATCAGAGGGACGCATCGCTTGACCCGGATGCTCAGATCTTCGTAATTTCGGTGGCCGCCGAACTGGCGGGCATGCACGCGCAGACCTTGCGCAACTACGACCGTCTCGGTTTGGTGACTCCGCATCGCACCACCGGCGGCGGACGCCGTTACTCCCCGAGAGATGTTGCGCTTCTTCGTGAGGTGCAACGTCTTTCGCAGGACGAGGGCGTCAACCTTGCCGGAATCAAGCGGATCATCGAGCTGACAAACCAGGTCGAGGCTCTGCAGCACCGAGTTCGGGAAATGGCTGACGAGATCGCCAAGATCCATGCCGGCTACCGCCGGGAACTGGTGCCGATCCCACGTAACAACGCGTTGGTGGTCTGGAAACCGCGCAATCAACGGTAGCGCCCAGCGCTGAAAATCTTTACGGCCCGGTGGCCTTGTCGAATCAGAGGATTCGGGAAGGCCACCGGGCCGTTTTGCTGCCTTTTTCACGGCGTTTTCGAATTGTTCCGCCCAGTGGGAATCGATCTGTCCGGGCGGCTCGAATGTGCATACCGTCCGCCTCGGCACGTGAGCGCCGAACCCGTTTGACGTTATCCAGATCACATCCTATGCTTCCATCCCAAGCAACCGCTTGCTAGATTATCGAGCGAGTGCTTGGTCGGCTGATGCCCGAAACGGGGCGTGTCCATTGGCCTGGCCTTATCTTCCGCATCAGGTATTCGCCTGATGTTCGGCATACATGTGTTCTAGGAGTACAGACATGAAACGTCGGCCCATTCTCGTGGCGGCAGTAGCTGCGACGGCAGCTCTGACTTTGTCGGGCTGCAGTGGTTCTACCGAGTCGGAAGGCGGTGCCGACGCGCCGTACCGAGTGCTGCTGACAGGCGGTCTCAGTGGCCAGGGTGCTCTTGCTGCAAACTCGCAGACGGCGTCACTCGCCACGAAGGCCGGTGTCCAGGTTCAAAACGCCGCCGGTGGTATCGGCGGTCGTCAGATCGAATTGACGACGGTGGAGGACGCAGGCGACGCAACCATTGCCGTCACCAAACTGCGCGAGGCCATCAACTCCGGCAACAAGCCGGATCTTTACCTCAACTCGGGTCCGTCGTCCATCGGTGCCGCAGTTCTTCCGATCCTCAAGCAGAACAACATTTTGTCGCTGAGTCTCTCTCCCGCACCGGACTCGACGGATCCGACAAAATTCCCGCTCAACTTCGACCTCGCGCCCGGCGCGACGGATACCGCCCGCGGAATTTCCGAGTACGTGAAGACCAAGGGCTACAACAGTGTCGGAGTTCTCCACGGCAGCACTGCATACGGTGAACTGTTCGGCGACGAGATGACCACGGCGCTCGGCAAGGTCGGTGTAGCGGCTGCCGGCAACGAAGAGTACGACGCTACGGCCCTGGACATGACGGCGCAGTTACAGTCACTCAAGAACGCCGGCGCCACGGCAATTGCCTTGGACGCGTACGGCGCACCGCTCGGTTACGTCCTGCAGAGTCTCGAGCGTCTCGGCTGGGAGGTGCCGTTGATCGGTAACACGTCGGTGTCCGCCACGAACCTCATCGCCAACGATCCGCCGACCGGCGTGCTGGGAACTCCCCAGGTCAAGAACCTGGTGACGCAGGTGTTCACCAGCACGGTGTTCGATCCGAACAACGAACTCGTCAACACGATGGTGAACACGATGGCATCGATGGGTTCGATTCCGTCGACGCTGATCCTCGCCGACAACTACGACGCCTTCCCGCTGGTTGCGGCTGCTGCCGAGAAGGTCGGCAGCTCGACCGATCCGAAGAAGCTCGCCGAAGCACTCGAGACGGAAGAGGTTCAGAAGAACGCCAAGACGGCGTTCCTGTCACGCTACAACTTCAGTGCCGACAGCCATGGCCCGAACCCGAACACCAGTGAGCTGCAGTTCATCAGCCCCACGAAGATTCTCAACGGCCAGTTCGGAAACCCGGCCGCCTCATGACAATTCTGTGGTCCGGGTTGGCACTCGGCGCGGTCTACGTGCTGGTTGCCATCGGATACAACATCGTTTTTGTTTCCTCCAACACGTTCAACTTCGCTCAAGCTCAGCTGATGATGGTGGGCACGTTTGTCGCCTACACCGGGTTGGTCACTCTGAAACTTCCCGTTCTCGTGGTGGCTGTCATGGCCACCGTGACGGTGATGCTGTTGGCCGCGGTGGAGGAGATAGTCGCGATCAGGCCGGTGGCCGATCATCAGAATCAATTGGTGACAACACTCGGTGTAGCAACCCTGCTCAACGGTGCGACGCAGTTGATCTGGGGCAGTGAGCCTCTCACGGTTCCGTTCTTCGGGTCGAACGATCCCATCACCCTGCTCGGCGGCCGTACCTACCCGGTCGAGATCGCTCTGCTGGTTTCCGCGATCGCACTGGTCATCGGATTGAGCTACGTCTCGAAGAAGACCATGACAGGACTGGCTCTGATCGGTATCTCCGAAGACCGTGAAGCGGCAATGCTGCGCGGAGTCAACGTACGACGGTTGGCACTGGGAGCCTTTGCGTTCTCCGGTGCCCTGGCCGGAGTCCTCGGACTCTTGGTCGGTCCCAAGACGTTTGCGGTCGCGACCTTGGGTGCCGCACTGGCGCTCAAGGGTTTCGTTGCCCTGGCGATCGGAGGATTCGGCTCTCTGCCCGGTGCATTGATCGGCGGACTGACCGTGGGTCTGGTGGAATCGTTCACCGCTCTGTGGGCAGGCAGCCAGTACAGCAATATCGCCGTCTTCACCGTGCTGATCATCATCTTGATGGTCAAACCGGCAGGACTGTTCGGCAACGTCCGAGAACGGGTGGTGTGACGTGGTAAATGCTTGGCGGACCTTCCGTTCCCTTCCCAGCTGGATCATCCCACTGATCCTCGCCGGGGTGATCTTGCTGCTGCCCGTCCTCGGGCTCGACCTGTCGACGTCGCGGCAGATTCAATTGGCCTGCATCCTGGCCCTGGTGGTCAGTGGACTCAACCTGAGCCTCGGCTTTGCCGGTGAACTGGCCCTGGGCCAGGCCGCGATGTACGCGGCGGGTGCCTACACCGCTGGTCTGATGTCGCAGGCCGGTCACACCGACATCCTGGTGCAACTTGCCGCGTCCGGAGCAGTGGCTCTTGCCGTCGGTGTCCTGACCGGTGTTCCCGGTCTGCGCCTGGGCAATTGGTCCCTGGCCATGACGTCGTTCTTCCTGGTCCTGCTCGTGCCGGACGTTCTGGCGATCTTCGGCGGCAAGACCGGTGGGCGTAACGGCCTCACCGGTATGGAACCCCCGACGCTGTTCGGGTCCGAACTCGACACACAGCAGTACTACATGGTGGTTGTCGTCGTCACCGTCCTCTGGTTCGCAGTGATGCGCAACCTGGTGGTCTCACGCCACGGCATCGCGTTCCGCACGCTCAAGCAGTCGCCGGTTCTGGCGTCCTCGCAGGGTGTGTCTGTGTTCCGGATGAAGCTGCTCGGCTATGCGATCGGCGCGTTCCCGGCCGGTCTGGCGGGTGCGCTGTTCGCCAACACCGATCTGTTCATCTCGCCGGAAGCCTTCGGGTTCACGTTTGCCACAGCAGTTCTGGCGGCGTCGATTCTGGGCGGTGCGGCAAGTGTGTACGGCGCCGTTGTCGGTGCCGCGATCATGCAGCTCGGCCCCAACCAGTCGACGGCGTTCCAGGAGTATTCGCTGATCTTCTACGGCGGATTCCTGATCATCGGCGGTGTTCTGCTCTCGGGCGGCTTGACGAAGGTCGGTCGATCGTTGGTGTCGAAGCTCGATCGCCGGGCCGGAATCGGCGTCGTTACTGCGAAAGAGAACAGCAGTGGCACAGTCGAACTGCCGCCGATTGCGGGTGCACGGTTGGTGGTCGACGGAGTGTCCAAGGCCTTCGGCGGCAACCAGGCACTCAATGCGGCAACCTTGACTGCCGAGGCCGGCAAGGTAACCGCGTTGATCGGGCCCAACGGTTCGGGCAAGACAACCATGCTCAACATGATCTGCGGGTTCTACACCGCGGACGCCGGTGTGATCACCATCGGTGACACGGTGGTCTCGCAATCGTCGCCGGACAAGGTGGCGCGTGTCGGTGTGGCGCGGACGTTCCAGACTCCGACGATTCCGGAGAACATCACCGTTCTGGAAGCTGTTGCCTCCGGACGGTATTCGGTACACCGCGCGTCCATGGCGTCGGCGGTGCTGCGGTTGCCGAGCTTCCGTAAGATCGCGAAGGCCGACATCGCCGAAGCCGAGCGTGTTCTCGAGTTGGTCGGTATGTCGCACCTGCGCAACGAGATTGCGACGTCGTTGCCCCTGGGTATGCGTCGTATGCTCGAAGTTGCCCGCGCCGTCATCGCCGAGCCGAGAGTGGTCCTCTTCGACGAGGTAGCATCCGGACTCGACGAGGACGAACTCGAGCGCCTGGCAGATCTGATCCGGGTACTGCGCGATGCCGGTGCCACCGTGGTGTTGGTGGAGCACAACTTCCGACTCGTGCTCTCACTGGCCGACGAGATTGTCGTGCTGGCGCAAGGACAGGTGATCGCTACCGGTGATGCCGCGACGATCGAACATCACCCCCGAGTGCTCAGTGAGTACCTCGGAGTGAAGTCCGGTGACGAAGAAGCGCTTCTCGAAGAAATCGGCGCGGTAGACCATCGAACCAGCGAGGTGAAGTGATGGAACCGATTCTCAAGGTCCGGAATCTGCAAACCGGGTACGGCGATCTGCGGGTCGTCTGGGATGTGTCGTTCGACGTCTATCCCGGTCAGGTGACCGCCCTGCTCGGACGCAACGGAGCCGGCAAGACGAGCACGCTTCGCGCTCTGTCCGGACTCAACAAAGTGGCGTCGGGGACCGTCGAGATGGACGGCGCCGACATCACCGGAGTGCCCGCACACAAGCGGGTGCGGCAGGGGATGGCCTATGTGCAGGAAGGCAAGCGGGTCTTCCACAAGCAGACTGTCGAACAGAACCTCCTGCTCGGTGGCTACACCCGCAAGGTGAAGCGCAGCGAACTCATGGAGTCCGTCGAGTCCATGTACGAGATGTTCCCGATCCTGGGGGAAAAGCGCTCGCTGCCGGCTGGTTCCATGTCCGGTGGTCAGCAGCAGATGCTCGCGATCGGTGCGGCGCTGATGGCCCAGCCTCGGTTGCTGCTGCTCGACGAGCCGTCCGGTGGTCTCGCTCCCGTGATTGTCGGCGAGGTGATGGACCGCGTCCAGCTGCTCAAGGAAACCGGGCTCGCGGTCCTGCTGGTGGAGCAGGCCGTTGAAGCGGCGATGAGCGTCGCCGATCATGTGACGGTCCTCGACATCGGCAAGGTGGTTCTCGACGCCGACGCCAAGGACATCGACGACCTGGCAGTGCTCAAGGACGCGTACTTCGGACGCGTCTGAACTGCGGTGACACCAGACTTCAGCCCGGCCACCTCGGCCGGGCTGAAGTTGTCTCCCGCTCCGTGGCACAAGCTGTGGCCAACGATCAACCACGGATCTACCGTCGTCGAACAACTTCTGCGAGAGGTAACTTGATGACGACTGCTCCCGACGTGCTCGCTCCCGCCAAGCTCGGCCCGGTGACTCTGCGAAACCGGATCATCAAGTCCGCGACATTCGAAGGCAAGACCCCCGACGCATTGGTCACCGACGAACTCGTCGAATTTCATCGGCGCCCCGCAGCGGGCGGAGTCGGGATGTCGACCGTTGCGTACTGCGCCGTCGCACCGGAGGGGCGTACCGAATACGGGCAGCTGTGGATGCGGCCGGATGCACTGCCCGGACTGCGTCGTCTCACCGATGCCATTCATGCCGAAGGTGCGGCAGCGTCCGCCCAACTCGGGCACGCCGGCCCGGTGGCGAACCAGAAGTCGACCGGGCTGCCCGCTCTGGCACCATCGAGTTCCTTCAACCCACTGAGCATGAAGATGATTCGCACCGCCACCACCGCGGACATCACCAGAATTGCTGCGGCACATGGCAGCGCCGCACAGCTCGCCGTCGAAGCCGGGTTCGACGCCGTCGAGATCCACTTCGGCCACAACTACTTCGCGAGCTCGTTTCTGAGCCCGAAACTGAACCGTCGCAAGGACTCCTATGGTGGATCGCTGGAGAACAGGGCTCGCGTTGTCCTCGAGACGGCGCGCAGCGTTCGTGACGCCGTCGGCGGGAAGATCGCGATCCTGGCGAAGTTGAACATGGACGACGGTGTGCCAGGCGGATTCTGGGTGGACGAGGCAATTCAGGTGGCGCAGTGGCTCGAGGCGTCCGGCAGCGTCGACGCGTTGGAATTGACGATGGGTAGTTCGCTGCTCAATCCGATGTACCTGTTCAAAGGTGATGCGCCGATCCGTGAGTTCGCCGCTGCGATGCCGCAACCGGTTCGACTTGGCGTGCAGTTGGTGGGAAAGAGCATGTTGCACGCGTATCCGTACAAGCCGCTGTTCATGCTGGAGGAGGCTCGGCAGATCCGTGCCGCGGTGAAGTTGCCGTTGGTGCTACTCGGCGGCGTCACGGACAAGGCCGGTATGGATACCGCGATGGCGGAGGGCTTCGAGTTTGTCGCGATGGCCCGCGCCTTGCTCCGCGAACCGGACCTGGTGAATCGGATTGCGGCAGAATCCGATACCCGGTCGCTGTGCATCCACTGCAACAAATGCATGCCGACTATCTTCAGCGGAGCGCGCTGCGTGTTGGTCGAACGCGCATAAAGGCTGCGGCCCGACATCTTGGTGATGCCGGGCCGCAGTTTTGAGCGTTGGTACGGAGGGTTTGGTTGGCCGGCCGGTTACTCGGCTTCCTTGATCCAGTCCGTGGCGTACATCGTCATGGGACCGAAGAACTCGTGAACGACGTCGTTGACCGCTTCGAGTCCACTTTCGCTGTTTGTCATGATCACAACACTGCGACCCGTCTCGGGGTAGGCGATGAAGAAGGCTTTGAACGCGCCGTTGTCGCCCCAGTGCCAGATGGCCTTCCCGAGTTCGTTTTCCTGCAGACCGATGCCGAGTCCCCACTTGATGTGGGCGATCGCGTCTTTGTTGCTGCCGCCGTGGTCAGCGCTGCCGGCCGCGGTGAACATCATGTCCCGAGTAGCAGGCTCGAGTCCTTCGCCCGCGAGAAGCGCGCCGCGCAGGAACTTCGAGTAGTCGCCGGCCGTCGTCCGCAGGGTGTACGCGACGTTTGCCCGGGGAAAATTGCGAACGGCCTTTGCGGTGCCGTCGGCGGCATGGCCGACGGCGGTGACGGCGTCGAAAGCCGGTCTGGTCAGCAAATCACTACTTGTCATTCCGAAGCGCTGGAAGACGCGTTCCGAGGCAAGTTCCGCAAACGGTTTTCCGGTGAGCGACTCGACGGTCTTCTGTAGGTAGTAGAAACCTTCGCCCGAGTATGACCACTGGGTTCCTGGTTCGAAAGTAGTACTGACCGGGGTGGTCTCGAATTCGGCACTCGAGGGGCCGGTAGCCCAGTTGGGCAGGCCGGTGGTGTGCGTCAGCGCCATTCTGGCGGTGATCTTGTGGGCTGCGGGATCGGCTGCGATGCGTGGGTACTCGAAATACTCGGACAGCGGCCGATCGAGGTCGATGACGCCCTCGTCCACCAGTTGGAGGACGACGTACGACGCCACCACCTTGGTCAGCGAGGCGGCCTCGAAGACGGTATCCGACGTGACGGCGTTACCGGTCTCGTTGCTCGCGACACCGTAGTTGAACTCCTGGCGTCCCTTGGCATCCGTGTAGACGACCTGCGCTCCGGGAATGCCGTGCGCGGCAAATGCCGTGTTGATTCGCTCTGCTAGCGCGGGATCCGTGCTTCCACTCAGGGAGCCGGTATCGAGAAAGGCAGATCCGGTGGTGGGGAAGTTGATTGGCGCGGCCCCGGCACCGGCTGCGGTTGACATTACGACTGCGACAGAAAATGCTGCGGAAAGTGCAGGTATCAAAACCTTGCGTGGAACGGACTTCACTAAGACCTTCTTCAGAATACGGGGCTGATGGGGCACCCGAATGGTAGGAGGCCGGTTTGTCCGTTTCCCCAGGTGTAATTGCAGGGTCATCAACTCTCAACGTGATTGAAACAGACAGACGGGCGCGATCACGACTGTCCATCCACCGGGAGAGTCTGTTCCCGGCGCCCTGGTTCGACTCGTAGCGTTTCCATCATGACCGATCCTGATATCTCCACCGCACCACTCGACGCCGCACCACTCGACGCCGTAGTCATCGGCGCCGGCGTCGCAGGCTTGTACGCCATGTATCGACTCCGCAAGCAGGGATTGCGCGTCCATGGCTTCGAAGCCGGCTCCGGAGTGGGTGGTACGTGGTACTTCAACCGTTATCCGGGGGCTCGGTGTGACGTCGAGAGCTTCGATTACTCCTTCTCCTTTTCCGAAGAACTGCAACAGGATTGGGACTGGAGTGAAAAGTATGCTGCGCAGCCCGAGATCCTCGCCTACCTGGACCACGTAGCCGATCGGTTCGATCTGCGCAGTGGTTTCACCTTCGACACCCGGGTGAGCAGCGTGCATTTCGACGAGGGAACAGCGCTCTGGCGAGTGCAGACAAGCGATGGGCACGACGTGACGTCCCGCTTCGTGGTGTGCGCCACCGGCAGCCTCTCGACGGCGAACATGCCGAACATCGAAGGCCGAGACTCCTTCGCGGGAGACGTTTTTCACACCGGATTCTGGCCGCACGGAGGCGTCGACTTCACGGGAAAACGTGTTGGTGTCATCGGTACCGGATCGTCGGGAATTCAGTCCGTGCCGTTGATCGCCGAGCAGGCCGAGCACCTGTACGTCTTCCAACGATCAGCGAATTACAGTGTCCCGGCAGGAAACACACCTCTCGATGACACGCGCCGTGCCGAAATCAAGGCAAACTATGCCGAACGCCGTGCGCTCAGCAAGCGCAGCGGCGGCGGTTCACCGTTTGTCGCGGACCCACGAAGCGCGCTGGAGGTCGCCGAAGACGAGCGGACTGCAGCCTACGAGGAGCGATGGCGTCTCGGCGGCGTGCTGTTCGGCAAGACATTTGCCGATCAGACCAGCAACCTCGAAGCCAACGACACGGCTCGCACGTTCGCCGAGACCAAGATCCGTTCGGTGGTGCAGGACCAGTCGATTGCGGACGTCCTGATCCCGAACGATCATCCCATCGGTACCAAACGCATTGTGACGGACACGAACTACTATCAGACGTACAACCGGGACAACGTCAGCTTGGTCGATCTGAAGAAGGCTCCGATCGAGTCGATCGATGCCACCGGAATCAGGACTACCGAATCTCACTACGACCTGGATGCGCTCGTGTTTGCCACCGGCTTCGACGCGATGACCGGTGCGCTCGATCGGATCGACATCCGTGGGCGCGGCGGGGAGACCTTGCGGGAGAACTGGCAAGCCGGGCCGAGAACTTATCTGGGACTGGGGATCAACGGATTCCCGAACCTGTTTGTCGTGACCGGACCGGGCAGCCCGAGCGTCCTGACCAACATGATCCTCGCGGCAGAACAGCACGTCGACTGGATTGCGGACGCGATTGCTCATCTCGACGCGAATGATCTCATCACCATCGAGCCGAGCGTCGAGGCGGTCGACGGGTGGATCGACGAGTGCTCACGCCGAGCATCGGCCACGCTGTTCACTTCGGCGAACTCCTGGTACATGGGCGCAAACATTCCCGGTAAGCCGCGGATATTCATGCCGTTCATCGGCGGGTTCGGTGTCTACAGCGACATCTGCTCCGACGTTGCGGCGCAGGGATACCGAGGTTTCCAACTGAACAGTGCGGTCCACGCATGAGGCGACTGGAGGGCATTCGCGTGCTCGTGACCGGTGCGGCCGGCGGCATGGGTCGCGCACACTGCATTCGGCTGGCAGAAGAGGGTGCGTCGGTAATCGCGTTGGATGTGGCGGCAGCTGGGCTCGACGAAACTGCCTCGGCCGTGCGCGATCTCGGCGGTGCGGCGGTCACAGGCACTGCTGACATCTGCAACTACGAGGAACTCGACAGGGTGGTGGCGGATTGCGTCGCCGAACTCGGCGGGTTGGACGTCGTTGTTGCCAACGCGGGCGTCTACGACACACCTGGACCTTCGTGGACCATCGATCCGTCCGTGTGGAATCGCAGTCTCGACGTCAATCTGACCGGGACCTGGCACACCGTGAAAGCGTGTGTTCCGCACTTCGGGGACGGCGGGTCCGTTGTTCTCGTCAGTTCGACGGCAGGAATCAAAGGCATTGCCGGAGCGAGTCATTACAGCTCCGCCAAGCATGCCGTCGTCGGTCTGGCACGAACACTGGCCAATGAGTTGGGAGCGCAGAGTATTCGCGTCAACTCGGTGCACCCGGGTTCGGTACGGACACCGATGATCATCAACGAACGGGTTTTTGCGAACCTGTGCCCCGACATCGAGAATCCCACTGAATCCGACGCCGCAGCCGTTCTGAGTGCCCGAAACTTGTTGCCCGTGCCGTGGGTAGATCCGGTGGACGTGAGCAACGCCGTTCTGTTTCTTGCGTCTGCGGAGTCCCGCTACATGACCGGCTGTCAGTTGGTGGTCGACGCCGGCCTGACCCAGAAGGTGTGAACCGATGAGACTAGAGGGAAAGATCGCACTGGTCACCGGTGCGGCACGGGGAATCGGACGCGCCCAAGCTGTGCGTTTTGCCGAAGAGGGCGCAGACATCATCGCGATCGACGTGTGCAGTTCGGTGGACACCACGCTCACGCCGCCGTCGACGGACGCCGATCTCGCGGATACCGTCGCGCAGGTTCGGGCTCTGGGACGGCGGATCGAGTCGGTGGTGGTGGATGTTCGTGATCTCGAGGCGCTGCGTAGTGCCGTCGATTCGGCGGTAGGTTCACTCGGTGGGCTTGACATCGTGTGCGCAACAGCGGGTATCACGTCCTCGGACGGGGCTCTGACAATGTCGGAAGACAGGTGGCAGACGATGCTGGACGTGAACCTGACCGGCGTGTGGCACACCACTTCCGTCGCAGCGCCGCATCTGATCGAGCGGGGTGGGGGATCGATGACGCTCACCAGTTCCATTGCCGGCCTCAGAGGGCTCGTCGGAGTTGCGCACTACACGGCAGCCAAACACGGTGTTGTGGGTTTGATGCGGTCACTGGCAAAGGAATTGGCGCCGTACAACGTGCGGGTCAACACGGTGCACCCCACCAACGTCGACACACCGATGATTCAGAACCCCGCGGTGAGCAGCAAGTTTCGCCCCGATCTGGAGAATCCGACTCGCGAGGAGTTCGCCGAAGCCGCGATGACGATGAACATGCTGGCGATACCGTGGATCGAGCCGGTGGACGTAGCAAACGCCGCCCTCTTCCTCTCCTCCGACGAGGCTCGCTACATCACGTCCGTCGCCTTGCCCGTGGACGCGGGTAGCTCGTCTCGCTGAGAGTTTGAGGTGTGTAGCGTCGGTTCCACCCAACCGAAAGGCGCACACCGTGACGGAACGACGCTATCTCGAAGTGACAGTCGGCACGAACATCATCCTGGTGCTCGACCATCGCACCGTCGAGGTATTCGATCGGACCGCCGCGAGCACCAGCGAGGTATGCCGCTGGCACGTCGAACACATTGGGGTGAAGGCAAAGCCGACGAAATCCGGCCTGAAACTGACGATCGGTAACCGGCTTGCCGACGACTCCATTGCCGTCGCCGGCGCGCGTGCTTCGCTGACGGTTCCACCGGACGACGAGGCGGCCGTGATCGCGTTTTTCGACGCGGTCAAGGCCGCCCGCTCGTAACTCAGGCCCCTGCGGCGGCCCGGGTCGCCGCATGGGCACCGGCAACGCGACCGAACGCGAGGGCGTCGGCGATGTGGAATCCACCGTCTTTGGCTGCGCTGTACGTGGAGCTGACAGCGCCTGCCGCATAGAGCCCGGCAATCGGATTGCCGGCAGTGTCGAGGACACGGGAGTGACCGTCGCGGCGCGGCCCGCCGTTGCTCCACCCCAGCAGCGGTGGACCGGAGACGGCGTAGAACGGAGCAACAGCCACTGGAGCCAAGGTCTCCGGGTCACGACCGAACGAATCGTCGACTCTGTCGGCACAGGCCTCGTTGTAGCGTCGCACACTCGTTTCCACGACGGCGGGATCCAGGCCCAGCTTGTCGGCGAGTTCAGCCAGTGTGTCCGCCTTGACGATCCATCCCTTGTCGATCTCGGCTTGATTGTCGGCGCTCCACTCGTAGCCCTCGTCGAGAACGAGACGTCCGACGGGCAGTACGTCGCGGCCCGGACTCAGCGGCCCGGCCAACCGCATGGTCTCGTCGAACACGATGTTCATCGCTCGCACCGGAAAATGTTGGTAGGAACCCTCTTTGAAGACATGCCCGTGGCGCATGTCGGCCGACTCGTCGGTGAATCGGCGTCCCTCCTGGCTGAGGAACACATAGTTGTGTGCATTCCACAATGCGAGGTAGTGCCCGGACGGATCGTCTGCGTCGCCGGAGATTCCGGTGATGGTCATCATGTTGTTCATGTGCCACAGATCGGCGCCGACCGCCTGCGCCAAACGATGACCGTCGCCGGTTGCCGATGGTGATCCCCAGATCTTCGGGTTTTCGAGACGGAGGTAGTCGCGGACCATGGCCGGGTTTGCCTCGAAGCCGCCGGTGGCGAGGATGACTCCCCGACGCGCCTGGATCTGCGAAGTGATTCCACCCGAAACGGTTTCGACTCCGATCACCGCTCCGGACTCGTCCGTCAGGAGTGTGGTCGCCTCGGTGTCGAAGAGTGTTGTGATGCCGCGTTCCGCGAGGGCGGAGACGAGAAATCGGTAGAGCAGTTCATTGCCCATTGCTCCGCCGATCGTGTCCATCCCTGCGTAACAGGAACTTCCGTCGAGTTCGGTGTACTCCGCGGTGGAATGGAACTCGCCGGTCATCGACACCGGTGCGTCCAGATCGCGCAGCCAGGCCGAGAGCCCGTGTGTGTTCTCGGCCCACGCGTCGATCACGTCGTCGGCGACGGTGAACGATCCGTTCAAGGAGCGCAGGAACGTCCGGGCGGCAGCGGGATCCTGGTTGACGAACCATCCACCGCCGGACAAGCGAGTGTTGCCGCCGGCGGTGTCGGGTCCGTCTTTCTCCACGATCACCACCGATGCGCCGTCAGCGTGTGCTTGCAACGCTGCAGCCGATCCTGCAGCTCCCGAACCGATGACAATTACGTCGACAGTGTTATCCATGTCACAACGCTAGGGCGACCGAATTGCGTCGTACATGCACCTTCCCAGTGAGCGAGAGAAGTCCAGCTCAGTACAGGGAACCGGGAACGGGGTAGCTGCGCTCGCTCATTTCGACGGCACCGGCATCGGCAAGGTCGTTGATGGTCTCACGCAACGACGAGCACGAACGTTGCGTGTACTGGTTGTCGGATGGGCGCGCGAGTTCCGGGCAGACCTGAGCGGAATCCTCGAGCCACTGCACGCTGGTGTGCGCGTTGCTGTACTTCTCGATGAGTACCCGGTTACCGCAATGACGGCAGCTGACCTGGCGCATCAGCGTGCGATCATGTCCGACGGCGCCCAGAATGCGCGCGTACTGGTGATCTTGGCGTTCTCGTCGAAGGTCATCACGTCGATGGGGGAGACCTCGTAGATCTTATCGCCCATCGGTGTGACGACGCGGAAATGGAACGCTGCTGCACTGGAACCACTGACACGCAGGGTCAGGAGTTCGATTTCCTGCGTGCGACCCTCGAGAGCGCCGAAGAATGCGGCAATCGCCTCGCGGCCGGAAACCGGTTCGCTGCCCACAGGATCCTCGAGAGTCCCGTTTTCGGCGTACAGGGCAGCGATGTCTGCGCTCGATCCGCGCGAAACCGCGTCGAGGTACGCGGTGACGGTCGCTGTGATCGCGGCGGTGGTATCAGTTTCGGCGGTGGTGTCTGGTCCGGCGGTGGTCATCGACGTAATCCGATCAGTTGTGTCCCGGTGAAGTCGGCTGTGGGTGCCGACTTCACCGGACGCTATCGCTTGTGATCGCCACTATCGGTGATCTCTCCCACGCAGCGGGACGCCTGAGTTTGAAACGCCTGGCCGGTTACGCGTCGAAGCGACCGAAACCGCCACGGTAGAAGAGCAGCGGGCCGTCGTGGCGCAGCACGGTCAGATCCGTGATGCGCGCAATGACGATGGTGTGATCGCCGGCATCGTGCTCGTTTTCGATGGTTGCCTCGATACGCGCCAGAGCGCCGTCGAGGGCAGGCGCGCCGTTGGTGCCAGCTTCCCAGTCGACGCCACTGAACTTGTCAGTGCCGCCGCGAGCGAAAGCCGAGCACATGTCCTTCTGATCGTGCGCAAGAACGTTGATGCAGATGGACCCCGCTTCACGCAGCTTCGGCCAACTCGTCGACGTCTTGGCCGGGCAGAACGAGAGCAGCGGCGGATCGAGAGAGACCGAGACCAAGGACTGGCACGTGAATCCGAGGGGGGACTCACCGTCATGCGCTGTGATCACTGTGACGCCGGTGCAGAAGTTGCTCATCACGTCGCGCAGTGTGCGCCCGTCCAGCGCCGACGGTGCGGCATTTTCTACGGACATGTGTTTCTCCTCGATCAAAGCTCTGCAAACAGGGTGTCGGTCCCTACGATGTGGGGCATTGACGACGTAATCCAGCGCCAGTCCCACTCAATGGCCGCGAACACGACGCTGTCGGGGATCACACCTTCCCTGGTAGCCTCCGCACTCCCGCTGAGTAGAAGGTGCCTGCTCTACTTGTTCGGGATGAAACCGTCGAGTCCGCCGGACGGTGCGATCAATTCGAGTCCGTCTGGCAGCGTCGGGTTGATCATCGGCGCGAGCGGTGCAACGGCCGTCGACGTCATGACGCCCAAGGTCGAGAAGATACGCCCGTCGGGAGTGACGGCCAGGATCCCTTCGGTCGTATCGGTGGCGAAGCCGATGTTGCGCATTCCCTTTCCGGTGACCGGATCGATGTCGACGATGGCGGACTTCACCGGCACCGAGACGGGGTAGCCCTGAACCGGGACGTCGTAGCCGTAGAAGACTTCGATCAGAATCGAGCCGTTCACCACCGTCGGGTTGCCGTTGCCACGCACGACGGGTGCGCCGTACACGTCGCTGACCGGGAGCGTCGCATTGGTCAGCTCACTGAGATCGGCGTCCCAGAGCTTTGCGCCGGCGGCACTGTAGGCGGAGAGGACACCGGGATTGGTGAGCGCGTAGATCGATCCTCGGGCGTCGACGGCCACTGCGGCAGCAGCCGCGCCGGACGGTGCATTCCAGAGTTCCTTGCCGGACGCGGCGTCGAACGCATAGAGGAGTCCTTCGTCGTCACACGTGTAGACGGTTTTTCCGTCGGGTGAGATAACGGGGCTCGAACCGCTGCCAGGGCCCATCTGTGCCGCGAACGCAATGGAAATCGAGCCGGGGGCACCGTTCTTCGGCGGGACGACATCGAGGCCGTAGAGCGCGCCCTTGTCCTCTTCCTGGTCAGTTGCCGCGACGTAGACGCGTCCGGTCACCGAGTCCACGGCCGGAGTGTTCGCGCTCTGGACTATGCCGCCCATGATGATCTGGAAAATGGGATCTTTGATCGCCGGGTCCATCATTCCGCCGGCCCACATGTTCGGGGACATCGGAGTTTTCGTGTGCCGCTTGGCTATTGAACCGGGGAGCTGGAACACGGGTGCGCGCAGCTCGCCGGTGGCCCGGTCCGCGACAATCACCTGCCCGAACACGGTGGTGCCGAAAACCGCGCCGTCCTTCGTGAAAGCCGCTGTGACAAAGGGGTTGATCGCCCGTGATCCGTCGGCGAAGGGGTTGGGGCTTGGCGCTGCGGGGAGGTCGATCACCCAGCGCAGCGCGCCGTCGCTTGTGTACGACCACAGTTGATCTGCATCGCTCACAAAGATATTGCCGTCTTTATCGATGATGGGGGAGGAGATGATTGCGGCCGAGTCGACGCTGTTCTTGCCGGTCCAGGCCGGGGTTTCCCAGACGACGGTGCCGAATTTGTCGAGAACGTGGAGGTTGGAGTTGCCTTCGGCTTTGCCGGTGGTGACGGCCAGGTTTCCGTTGGGCAGCATCGTGGGAGCGGTGAGAATCGACGCGCCCTGCAGAGCTGTCCACCGGGTGTAACTCTGCGCTGGCTCGACGCCGAGTTGTTGGCGGCGATTGCCCGAATCGCCGTGCAGAGTAACCCACCCTGTGTCGGCGTAGACGGATGTGTCGGGGTCGAGGCTTCCACCGGCGCTGCCGATACTGCCGGTGCTGCTTCCGAATCCTGTTGCCAGCACTGTAGTTGCAGCAAAGAGCAGGGACCCGAACTTGGCCGGGGTCATCGATCTCAGAGGACTCATTAATACTCCTTATTAGTAGTAATCGGAAAGGTACACTAAGCGCCATGAGTACGGGAGAGCTCTCGACCAAACAAAAACTCCTCGAAGTGGCAGAAGAACTCTTTGCCACGAAGGGGATCGAGGCGACCCTGGTCGGCGACATCGTTCAGGGTGCGGGCCAACGCAATCCGTCGGCATTGCGGTATCACTTCGGATCCCGCGAAGGCATACTCCAAGCGATTCGCGAGAAGTATCTGGTGCAGTTGGAGGCTCGTCGAACCGCGATGCTGGCAGCCTGGCCGGAAACGGTTACCCCGCGCGAATGTGTGGAACTGATCGTGGTGCCGCTGTGCGAGATGCTCGCCGGCGAAGCGGGACGCAGATACCTGCGCATTCTCGGCCAAACCATCTACCAACTCGAACCGGAGCAGATCGACCAGGTTCCACCGAGCTACCCCAGCCTCGTGCGCTCCATCGAGGTGTTGCGTGAATCTATCGGTCACCTGCCGGCTCCGGTGGTGGACGAGCGAGTGCGCGGTGCGATTCTGCTTGCCACCGCAATGCTTGCCGTCCGCGCACGTGATCTGACCGGACGCCGCCGATTGCCTCTCTCTGCGGCAGATTTTCAAGCGAACGTCATCGACATGACAACGGCAGCCTTGACCGCCAAGTCGTGAAACTCTCCCGCTGGGCGGGCACCTCGGTTTGTGATGCACCAACACCAGGTCACCGATTGTTAGACTTTCGTCCGTGTCCGCACCCGAAGATGTATCCAGAGGACTTCCCGCAACAAGTTGGGCGGTCCTCGGGATGCTCACGTTCGGGGAGGAACTGACCGGCAACGATCTCAAGAAATGGGCCGATTGGAGCGTCGGGTTCTTCTACTGGAGCCCCTCCATCAGTCAGGTGTACGCCGAGCTCAAGAAACTCGAGGGAATCGGGTTCGTGGAATCGCGTGTCGTGTCCGAACCCGGCGTGCGAGGCCGCCGCCTGTACGCGATCACCGAATCCGGAACCGACGCAGTGCGCACGTGGTCGCGGGAAGCACCAGTAGAGGTTCCTGTACTCAAACACGGTGTCATGCTTCGCCTCTGGATGGGGCATCTCAACGACCCCTCACGGCTCAAGGCACTCGTCGGCGCTCACATCGCCAATGTCGAAGAGCAACTGCGGCGCGCGGAACTTCACGCCGACCACGCAGACAACGAGCCCGCGTGGTCGTACCCTGTCATGACCTTGCGGTGGTCAGTGCGCTACTTCCGCGCTGAAATCGACCTTGCGCGTGGGTTACTCGACGATATCGACCGCGCATCCGCAGAATTTGCGAAAGTATCCGAACGCGACCGGCTGGGATCGCCGCTCCCGACGACTCCCGGACGATGGAAGAACATCGAAGATCATGTCGTCTCACTCACCCAGAGCCAACACAATATCTGAGTAGAGAGTCTGCAGCGCCGCTGTGGTGACAGGTAGCGACGCGATGGTCATGAATCCGTGGAAGATGTGCTCGTAGCGGCGGTGAATCACGCGCACACCGCTGTCGGCGAGTCGACGGCCGAAATCCTCACCCTCACTGCACAAAGGGTCGCGGCCGGCAGTGATCAGGACGGTGGTGGGTAATCCGCTGACCTTTGCCTCCGGCCCGAGTTCGGAGAACCCGGACGGTGAATACTGCTCCCAGTACCACGTCATCGCAGCGCGTGTGTTGAACCAGCCCTCGGCAAACTCCCGATACGACGGCGTCTCGAAATCGGCATCGATCACGGGATAGATCAAGACTTGCGCTGCCACCGCCGGCCCGCCTCGATCACGGGATATCAGCGACGCTACCGCAGCCAAATGCCCACCGGCGCTGTCCCCGGCAATGATCAACCGTCCGGGATCGGCGCCGAACTCCGCGGCATGCTCGGCTGCCCAGCGCAGTGCCGCGTACACGTCTTCCGCGGCGGCCGGCGACGGGTGCTCGGGTGCAAGTCGGTAGTCGACTGACATCACCACCGCAGAGGCGCCGTTGCACAGCGCCCGGCAGATGCCGTCGTGGCTGTCGAGATCGCAGAAGACAAATCCGCCGCCGTGCGCGAATACGATGACAGGAGTATTGGATTGGGTCTTCGCGGGCTGATAGATCCGAACCGGAATCAGGCCGCCGGGGCCGGGAATTTCCGCGTTTGTAACCGAGCCCACAGCTTCGGGATTCTCGACCGGCTGGCGGCGAGCGGCAACAGCGGCGCGGGCCTGCGCACCGTCCATCAACTCCACCGCCGGGAACCCGGCATTGAGTGCGTCAAGCATGGTGCGCGAGGCGGGATCGAGCTGTTCACGATAATCTGTCATGTCACGCCCTGGCAGCGGTGGGCAGATTACGCAGCAGCTGCCGGCGTTGCAAAGTTGGTGTGACGCTGTGTGAACCGCCGTCAATGGCACGCCAGATTGCGGACGCAGCCATCCGGACAGGCGCTGCGCTGATGTGGTCATTGCGCAAAGCCTTCGTCGGGCCACAAATCGAGACCGCTGCAATGGCCTGTCCCGGCAATCCGATCGGCGCGGCCAGACAGCTGAAGCCGGCCAACCCGGTTCCACTTTCGAAGGCCACACCGGCCTCGCGAACCCGGGTGAGCTGGGGATGCGTCGCGGGGTGGGGGTGTGCCGCGGCGTGGGGCGGGGCAAAAGCAAGCAGTGCCTGGCCGAGCGCGGTTGTGGGGGCATGACGCCGTTCCCCGACGCGCGTCGGGACAGCGGCAGCCAGGCGCCCACCGATCTTCTCGAGGTACACCACATCCGGACCGTCGAGAATGCCGAGGTGAACAACAAAACCAGTGACGCGATACAGCTCATGCAGAAGCGGCAATGCCGCAGTGTGCAGGCGATCCTGGTGGACGGCGAGAGAGCCCAGCTCCACCAGGCGCATCCCGAGTTCGTAGTCACGGCCGTCGCGTCGCAGCCACCGCATCGAGACAAGCCGCTCGAGCAAGCGGTGGGCGGACGACCGCGGAAGACCGGTGCGGCGAACAATCTGAGCGAGCGTCAGGCGGCCCGGACCATCGAAGGTGTCGAGGACAAGGGAGACGCGATCGAGAACAGCAGTGGGAGTCGAGTCAACTCCCAGATCAACAGACTCTAACTTCACAACCGTCGCTTCGGACTTCCGAGTCATAGTCGTCGCTTCGGACCGCCGAGTCATAGTCGTCGCTTCGGACTCCAGTGCCATAGTCATCGCGTCCATCACTCCTCTTCGATGAAATTCCGTGAACTGGCTATTTCAATTAGAAATAGTGACATACAAGTCTAGATTTGTGAAGTGAATCACGCAAAATGCCTGCATCTGGGGCTGTGGTGCACGGTCTCGAGGTTCAGCATCGGATGTGTCCGATATGTCTCTTGATTCGAATGGGTGTTCGAGTATAATTTAGGTCGGGGTGGGGAGGCCTTGATGACGGTTTGCGATTCAATTGCGGTGGGGGATGTTGTAGCCGGTTCGGCGGCTGGTGCGCGTGGCAGGTTGTGGCGGCTACGTCCGTCCGAGGTTCGAGACGTGGCGGTCAGTGCATCTGCGGAAATTCTTCGGTTGGAAGCGATTCGGGTGGCCGCGATCGACGAGCTGGCGCTGAATCCGGATGAGCAGGTGCTGTGTTACCGCGGTGTGGGTCGGTGGTTGGCGGCGAATACGATGCTGCAGAACGCGGCCGGTAACAAGATCGCCGCTCTCGGTGCCGCACTGCGGTCGTTCCCCGATATTGCGGCGCAGTTCGAGGCCGGTGATCTTTCGCTCGATCATGCGGCGTTGATCGCCGCGTTCTGTGAATCCCCACCAAAAGGGATGCCGGACATCGCGTTGACGCCAAGCCTGAAAACGCTGTTGGCCGCCGCGTCCGGGGTGGAAGCGACCACTGTCAAGCTGCGGTATGCGATCGCTGTTTTGGAGCGGATCTTCGAATCCGACGAGCACCCGCCCGGTGAGGACAACGACCTGAATGTCTTGCGGATCGCGCCGACATTGAACGGTCGGGTTGTCATCAAGGGCGATTTCGACGCGTTGACCGGTGAAATGCTCCTGTCTGCGCTGCCGGGTCTGTCGATGCCGAAACCCGCCGCGGACGGGACCCCGGATGCGCGGTCGGCAGCGAAACGTACCGCCGACGCGTTCACCGAACTCATCCGCCGCTACCTCGACAACGCCGCCACCGGTGTGGATGGTGGTCAACGTCCGCACGTGAATGTGCATATCACCGCGAAAGATCTTGCCGGCCATCGCGAATGCGCCACCATGCGAGCCGAGGGTGATGACGAACCTGATCTGGATGACGAGTCTGTGTTCGAGGATCTCGATGTCGGCTACATGCCCTGGATGGGACCGCTCAGCGTCAGTAAAACCCGAATGCTGGCGTGCGATTGCATGCTCTCGACCGTCTTGATGAACGGAAACGGCGCACCGTTGGATGCGACCCCGCTCAAGCGTCTCGTCACAGCCGAGCAACGCATCGCGTTGATTGCCCGGGACAAGGGCTGTGCCTTCCCGAACTGTGATGCCGTACCGGCGTGGTGCGACGCGCACCATATAAAACCGTGGTCGACGGGCGGTTTGACGGTGATGGACAACTTGACGCTGCTCTGCCGGAGCCATCACACACTGATGCACAGCACCAGCGGGTTCCGCGGCATCTGGGAAATCAAGATGGGTTCCGATCACAAACCGTGGTTCATTCCGCCAGCAGCGATCGACCCGAAACAACGACGCCGACGTTCCACCACCGGCCAAGGACCAGTCCACCGAGACTGAAACCAGCTCTGCCGGAACCACGTACCGCGTGAAGGCTTCGCATCACCAGCTAAGACGATGCGAAGCCCACACGCATGCCCGAGTACTAGAAACTCCGGGTACAAGAAGAGGGCTTGCGCATGCGCAAGCCCTCTTCCGGTGAAACTCAGGCCAGGTGAAATCTACATCGCTGCCAGTGGTTCGCTGCCGGACCAGTCATGGCCCCAGTAACTGTCGGCGGTGATTTCCTCCGCCGAGTAGGAGTCCTGGTCCACCTTCATGCCCTCGGTGCCGAATTCGATGTCCCAGCCGCCTGGTGCCCGGACGTAGAAGGAGACCATCTTGTCGTTCGTGTGTCGGCCCAGTGTCGAGGACACCGAGAAACCGTCCTTCACAACCCGATCGAGAGCCTGCCCGACGGCGTCGAGGGTGTCCACCTCGACCATGATGTGGATCAAACCGGGCGCGCCGCCGTGCGGAGCGGGGCACAGTGCCAAGCTGTGATGGCGTTCGTTGACCCCGAGGAAGCGGATGCGCAGGGGACCGAACTCCGGCGGCGCGGGCAGACGGAACGCGCCACGCGGATAGAAACCGAGAACGTCGGTGTAGAAATCGAAGCTCGCTGCGCTGTCCATGACCGGGAGAACAACGTGGCCGAGACCCTGTGCACCCGTGATAAAACGAGAGCCGAACGGTGTCACTACCGGGCTGTGATCGAGGATCGCGCCGTGGAAGATTTCCACCGTTGCGCCGCCGGGGTCGGTGAAGGTGATGACCTCTTCGACGCGGCGTGCATCGGCCTCGGCGAGGGGAAGTTGTTCGACCTCGGTGCCGAACTTCTCGAGTGCGGCCTGGACGCGTCGTAGCGCGTTGCGATCGGCGACCTCCCAACCGATGCTGACGATCTCGTCGCGCTCGCCTTCGACGACAACAATGCGGGCCGCACGCTCGTCGAGACGCAGGTAGAGCGCGTTCTCGTCCGGTCCGCTGCCCTTGGCGAAGCCCAGAACGTCGAATGCAAAAGTGCGCCAACGATCCATGTCGTTGGTGGAGATCTTGACGTAGCCAAGTCCCTTGATGTCGGTGTGCGTCATCGTATGTTGTTCCTTAGGTCAGATCATCGCCCGCAGCGGGCCCTGCGGATCGGCGCCGAGGCGGCTGAGGGAGGCAGCGTGGAATACGGTGCCGGGGACGTGGATTGCGTGATGCTGGCCGGCATGGGCGTCGCGCCAGAAGCGCTGCAGTGGCTTGTCCATGCGAAGGGCGTTGCCGCCGCACCGGGGGTAGACCTGGTCGATGGCATTGATGGCACGCCACGCAGCCTGAACCTGGGTCTGTCGACCTTCGGCACGCTGTTCGAACGTCACTTCCTTGCCGGCGTCCACGCGATCCCACATGCGATCGACGTTGGCCAGCAGGGTGTCTCGCGCCGCGCGGATATCGGCTGTTGCCTGGCCGATGGCGAAGAGCGTGTACGGATCATCCTTGATCGCGGTGCCCTGGGCGTTGATGCGATCAGCCTGGTATTCGTTGGCGTGGAACAGCATTCCCTCGCAGATACCGATGGTTGCGGCTGTGATCCCGAGTGGGAACATGTTCGACCACGGCATCAGGTACAGCGTCTCGGTGCGTCCGTACTTGCGAACAGCAGTACCGTCGATGACCTCGTCGCAATCCATGACGCGGTAATCGGGAACGTACGCGTCCTTGACCACAAGATCTTTCGACCCCGTGCCGCGCAAACCCATGACGTCCCACGAGTCTTCGATGATTTCGTAGTCGGTGCGCGGAATGATCACGTGCAGCATTCGGGGCGGCATCTCCATGTTGCCGTCCTTGTCGCAGGCCATCGCGCCGAGGAACGCCCAGTCACAATGGTCGGTGCCGGAGGAGAACTGCCAGCGGCCGGAGAACTTGTACCCACCGTCGGTGGGAATGCACATTCCGCCGGGCATGTAGGGCGAGGCCATCCAGGTATCCGGATCGGAACCCCAGATTTCCTGCTGAACCTTCGGATCGGCAAATGCCAACTGCCACGGGTGGACTCCGACAATTCCGTGGACCCATCCGGCCGACGGATTCAGTGACGCCATCCGCATCACGGTTTCGGCGAACTCGCGCGGATGTGCCTCCATGCCGCCGTATTCCTTGGGCTGCAACATCCGGATCGACCCGGCGGCCTTCATCTTCTTGGCAGTCTCGTCTGCCACCCGTCCGATTCTCTCGGCCTCGATACCTTCTTGGAAGATGTCGTCGGCCATCAAGTTGATCTGTTCGAGCACTTCGTAACTCATGGTCACCCTAGGTTGTGTCGTGTGTTCTGTGTGTCGTGAGGACTCGGTCAGGACATGCTCTGGTCAGGATGTGGTCTGAGGTGCCTGGGCTTCTCGGGCCGCGACGTTCTCTGCGACTTCCTGCTTCCAGCTCGCCACCGCTCGGGTGGTGTCGATCTCGAACTCGAAGCGCTTGGTCATGTCTTCGGTGACATTTTCGACATCGGTGTAGAACTGGTTGTACCAGCGCCGCAACTGATATACCGGGCCGTCTTCCTCGGAGAGAAGCGGATTGTCGATGGGGGCCTTGTTCTTCCAGATCTCCACGTCCTGAAGGAATCCCGTCTCGACACCCTGCGTGAACTGAGCAGCCATGGCCGTCATGTCCTCGTCGCTCACACCGGGAAGCTTCTTGACCATCGCGCCGTACTGGAGCACAAACGCATTGTTCGAGATCGGGTAGTGGCAGTTGATCAGAACCGTCTCGATGACCTGTCCGTTGGCTTCGCTCTTGAGCCAGTCGATCATGTACGACGGACCGAAATACGATGCATCGGAACGGAGAACGGCATTGGGATCGCCGTAGTTTGTGCCGCTGATGACGTCCTCACGCCCCACCGATTCCATGTACTGGGTGGCTACGTGACCTTCGAAGATGTTCTTGAAATAGCGGGGGAACGAGTAGTGGATGTAGAAGAAGTGGGCCATGTCCACGACGTTGTCCACGATCTCGCGGCAATGTGATCCCTCGATGGAGAGTGTGTTCCAACTCCAATCGGTCCATTCGCTGCCGCCGAATCCCTCGATCTCGGGGATCGTGACCTCGGCCGGTGGGGGATTGCCCTGAGGATCGTTCCAGACGAACAGCTGGCCGTTGCGCTCGAGCGTTGTCCACGCGCGGGTCTTGGCGAGCGGCGGAACGCGTCGTGCGTACGGAATGTCCGTACATTTTCCGTTGCCGCCCCAACGCCAGTCGTGGAACGGACATGCGATCGAATCGCCCTTGACGGTGCCCTGAGCCAGGTTGCCGCCCATGTGACGGCAGTAGGCGTCGAGGATCTTGATGTCGCCCTTACTGTCGGCGAAGACAACCAGGCTGGTGCCGAAGGCATCGATCTGATGTGGCTGTCCGTCGCGATACGTCTTGCTGAGTCCGAGGCAATGCCACCCCCGAGCAAATCGCGTCGGGGGAGCCGCCGCCTCGATTTCTCGAATTTCCTCGTCTGCCGTTGTGGGTGAGTCCGTGCCGAGCGACATGTCTTCCTCCGAGCCGCGCCTGACGACGCTGTCAGTAATGTGATCCATCCCATACAACCGTTGACTCGGTCGCCCCGGATACGGACATTCCCACTGGATGGACACTTACTTTGGGGCCGGAAGTTCAGCCTCGTCGCATGAGGTGGGAGCGATCGAGTTCGGCAATGTCACGAACGCCCATCAGCGTCAGAGTCCGAGCGATCTCCTCGCGGAAAATCTCGAGAACATGCGCGACGCCGTCCTCACCGCCTACCGCCAGTCCGTACACGTACGGTCGACCGATTCCGACCGCGGTCGCTCCGAGTGCAAGCGCCTTCACCACGTCGCTGCCACGGCGAATGCCACCGTCCAGGTAGACGGGAACGCCGCCGGATCCGCCCACTCGGTCAACCACCGCGGGCAGAGCTTCGAGGCTCGACAGTGCGCTGTCGAGTTGGCGTCCCCCGTGATTCGACACCACAATTCCGTCGGCACCGAGACGGACCGCAGCAGCGGCGTCGTCCGGATCGAGAATGCCCTTGACGTACATCGGACCGTCCCACAGATCGCGGATCTTCGCCAAGTCGTCCCAGCACAATTCCGGACGCAGCAGACTTACCTGCTTCTGTGCCGATCGCACCGCAGCAGCGGCGCCGCGCTCGTCGACCAGCATGCGCGACGAGATTCGCTGGTGCTTCAGGAAGTTGTAGGCCCAGCGAGGTTTGCGGGCCGCATCGAGCGCGCGGGACGGCGAGAGGGTGGGCGGAATCCCCATGCCTCGCTTACGTTCTCCCTCCCGGTTTCCGGGCACCGGAACGTCAACCGTCACGAACAACGCGCTGTACCCGGCATGATGCGCGCGGTCGATGAATTTCTTCGCCAACGATTCCCCGGTACGGACACTGGTCCACGGGTAGAGCTGGAAGAAATGGTTCTCGGAGGTGGCGTCCGCGATCTCCTCCACCGTGTAACTCGATGCTGTGGAGATAACCGCGCGCGTGCCGGCGCGTTCGGCTGCCCGAGCTGCAGCACGTTCGCCGGTCCACTGGATCAGACCGGTCATTCCGGTGGGAGACAGGAAAACCGGGAGATCGAGCGCTGTGTTCCCCACTTTGGCGGTAAGCCCTTGACCTTCGTTTCCGGTCAAAACCCGTGAGCGAAGTGCCCACTTGTCGAAATCATCGACGTTGGCGCGCAGCGTCACCTCGTCCTCGGCGCCGCCGTCGACGTACGCCCAGATCATTCCGGGCAGTGCCTTGCGGGCACGTTCGCGGTAGTCAGCGACGGTGATCGGTGACGTACGTGAGGACAGAGTGAATGCAATGGCCGGCATGGAGCCACTCAATCACCGAAGAATTGCCCGTTGACCGCGTGATCCCGCTCCGTGGAACTTATCGATCCGACCGAGCAGTTTCCGCGACGGTGACCCACGCCCTGGCTGCGGTAACGCCGGCGTCATCGGTGGCACTGACGATGAAATCGGAAACATACTCCGAGTCCTTGAGATACCGGGCGACGGCAGTGCAGGTGAACGTGAGATGCGAGGCATCGGAGACGAAGATCCGCGTGCGGAATCGTCGGACGCTGTCGGCATCGAACGCGGCGTCGACGTGCTCGGCAAGTGCGGATGAAGTGCACTGTGCGACCGGACCTTTGATGTCGCAGGCGATTCCCGACGCGTACACCTCGGCCACCAGGTGCCCGTACACGTCGCGGTAGTCGATGGTCCGGGCGATCCGTGACGGACCGCCGTCAGCGGACGGGATTCGTTCGAGTGAACGGATGCTGCCGACAACAGCGTCCGTGGGGCGCGGCGGGCCGAAGAACACCACGTCCTGTTCGTCTGTCGCCGCGTCGATCAGGCCGGCAGATGCGTCGTACAGTGTCGAAAATGTCGGCAGCACCGCGTGCGCCAAGGGATTCTCGTCGACAAGCATTGCAGTCACGATAACCTCCGTTTCCCCCGGCCAGTCGGCCGTTCGAGTGGGTGATGGCAACGCTAGTGACCATCGCAGCGGCCACATCCCGCGCTCCCGCTGATCGGGAATTTCTGCGGAAGTGCGACGTAGTGCGGCGGAGAGGTGGCCGCGGTTTTCGGTGGGCGAGACACCGGTGCCGACGGAGTTGGGCTGTTCCACCGGGCGGGAGATGCTCTGTCGAGCGGCCCCGCGGCCGAATAGTGTGACCCGAAATTCGACAGAGCGGCGCGTCGCTGCAGGTCGCGGAGGGAATGCGATGAAACTCGAAGAATTTCGCGGCGGAACAGCAGTGATCACCGGAGCCGGCAGCGGAATAGGTGAAGGTCTGGCCCGTGAAGCTGCCGCTCTCGGAATGAATGTTGTTCTGGCTGACATCTCCGCCGAACGCCTCGCCGCTGTGGCGGCCGATCTTCGGGCCGACGGAGCGCAGGTGCTGACCGTGCCGACCGATGTGACCGTCGCGTCGGACGTCGACGCGCTGGCGGATGCGACCTACGCGGAGTTCGGTGCCGTGACACTCCTGGCCAACAACGCAGGTCTCGAATCCGTCGGGTTCACGTGGGACATACCGGCGGACGAATGGCGCCGCGTCATCGACGTCAATCTGACCGGGGTTTTTCACGGTATCCGCTCGTTCGTGCCCAGAATGGGCGCCGATCCGCGGCCGTCCCACGTCGTCAACACCGTCTCGGTCGGCGGTGTGGCGATCACACCGAAGATGACGGCGTACGCGGCCTCGAAGCACGGGGTGCAGGCGCTCACCGAAAGCGTGTATCTCGAATGCGCCGAAAAGTTTCCGCAGATCCGAGTTTCGGTCTTCAGCCCGGGACAGGTTGCCACCAGGATTTTCGAGGACGTCGCGGTGCGCCCTGAATCCGGTTCGGATACCGAGTTCTGGCGGGAGAACATCAGAGAAGGCATGTCGCCGGCCGCTGCGGCGAAAATCTACTTCGATGGCCTTGCGCAGGAGGAGTTCTGGATACTCACCCATCCTGATTCGTTCGAGCGCCTGGCAGGAAAGCGGGCCGAAGTTCTGACCGGAAAACTTCGTCCGGACGCGTTGTTCGACAGACGGAACTGAGATAGGGCCTTCAACCCTGTGGAACCTGTTCCAGTTTTGTGCGATTCTGGATAACGTATTCGTGACCGGGAGCACATCTCGATGACGGCAGGCCGAGCAGAAGGAAGACCAGATGACAGACGAGTTTGCTGACCTCCACCGACCGATTTTTGGTCCGGACCTGCTCATCACCGCCCTCGAACGGAACCACGACAAGCCGGCGCTGTACATCGGCGACGTTGTTCTCACCGGTGGACAGATGCGCGATCAGATCAGCTGCTTCGCCCAGGCACTCGCTTCGCTCGGAATCACGCAGGGCACCAGCACGGCGATGCTCTCCAAGAACCGTCCCGAAGTACTCATCAGCATGGGCGCCACCATGATCACCGGGTGTCGCGCCAGTGCACTCAATCCGATGGGCTCACTCGACGACCACAAGTACATCGTCGACGACGCCGAGATCGAGACCCTCATCTTCGACCCCAACGCTTTCGAGGACCGAGCCGCCGAGTTGAAGGCGTCGTCGCCGTCGTTGACCACGATCCTGTCGATGGGCCCGTCCGAGATCGGCATCGACATCCTGGCTCTCGCGGCAACTTTCGAGCCTGCACCGCTGAAGGCCGCGCACGTCGACGCCGAAGACGCCAGCAGCATGGTGTACACCGGCGGAACCACCGGAAAGCCCAAAGGTGTTATCGGGTCCTTCCGTTCGGGCGCGGCGCTCAACCAGATCCAGATGTCGGAATGGCAGTGGCCCGAGGAGAATCGCTTCCTCATCTGCACGCCGCTTTCCCATGCCGGTGCCGCCTTCTTCACTCCGACGCTCCTGCGTGGCGGCGCGCTGATCGTGCTGCCGGCCTTCGAGCCCGGAGCAGTTCTCGAAGCGATCGAAAAGTACAAGATCACCGCAACCATGTTGGTGCCCACCATGATCTACATGCTCATGGACCATCCCGACCTCGAGAAGCGGGACGTCTCGAGTCTGCAGACGCTCTTCTACGGCGCATCCGCGATGTCGCCGGCCCGCTTGCAGGAAGGCATCAAGAAGTTCGGGCAGATCTTCTTCCAGTTCTACGGTCAGAGCGAGTGCGGCATGACCATCTCGGTGCTCCGTAAAGAAGAGCATCTCGCCGACGACCCGGCCCGACTTGCCACGTGTGGCCGTCCGGTGCCGTGGCTCGACGTCCGACTGCTCGACGACGACCTGAACGAAGTGCCGCAGGGCGAACTCGGCGAGATCTGCGTCCGAGGGCCGTTGGTCATGAAGGGGTACTGGAAGAAGCCCGCCGAAACGGCTGAAGCGTTCCGCGGCGGCTGGCTGCACACCGGCGACATCGCGCGCAAGGATGTCGACGGCTTCCTGTCCATCGTCGATCGCAAGAAGGACATGATCGTGACGGGCGGCTTCAACGTGTTCCCGCGTGAAATCGAGGACGTGATCTCCGCGCACCCGTCCGTCGCCTCCGTGGCGGTAGTGGGTGTACCGGACGACAAGTGGGGTGAAGCCGTCAAGGCCTGCGTAGTCCTGCGCGGCGGGCTCACCGTCGCCGCCGAGGAACTGGTCGAGCGGGTGAAGGCGGCCAAGGGATCAGTACACGCACCCAAGAGCATCGATTTCGTGGACAGCCTGCCGCTGACACCGCTCGGCAAGCTCGACAAGAAGGCTCTGCGCGCGCAGTACTGGGAGACCAGCGACCGCGCTGTGTAGGAGTGAATGCAGTTTAGAAGTGAGCATAGTTTTCCCGGAGTGAGCAGCCTCTGCATCAGGATGCAGGGGCTGCTCACTTTAAAAAGACCGTGTCAGCTTCCGGTGACACTAGCTGCGGCAGTTGCCTACTCGCACGTGGAATGTGGGAGGGCACGCACCTTCGAGACGCTCTCGTCCGTGCCGGGATACGATCCGAATCAGTAGCGCTACGTCTCAGCGTTTCCAGACGTAGCGTCGTTCCGGGCGGCCCACCACTCCGTACTTCAGAGACGTAGTGGACTGCCCGCTCGCGCAGAGGTGCTCGAGGTAACGACGGGCGCTGGCCCGTGAGATGCCGACGCGTTCGGAAATGTCTGTTGCCGATGCAGGTTCGGCCTCTCCGCGCAGGGCGTCCTCGACCAACTGCAGGGTCTCGGGGCTCAAACCCTTCGGCAAGGAGGCAGCCACCACGCCTGCCACACCGAATGCTTCGTCGACGGCGGTCTGTTCGGCTTCACCCGCACTGTCGAGGTTCGCGTAGGTCGAACGGTACCGCTCGAGGCGGTCGCGGAGAACGTCGAATGTGAACGGTTTCATCAGGTAATGCACAACCCCGCTGCGTAGTGCCTTCTTCACCGAGCCGGCCTCGCGCTCGCTGGTGATCACCAGAACGTCGAGCTCGGGAACCAGCTCCCGGAACGGAGCGATCAGATCGAGCCCCGTTGTTCCG
Organism: Rhodococcus sp. NPDC056743; assembly: GCF_042790355.1. Taxonomy (NCBI): domain Bacteria; kingdom Bacillati; phylum Actinomycetota; class Actinomycetes; order Mycobacteriales; family Nocardiaceae; genus Rhodococcus; species Rhodococcus sp. NPDC056743. Next base: position 493,139 of record NZ_JBHTZI010000001.1, read on the forward strand.
GGCAGGTGGACGTCGAGAAGCACCAGATCGGGAACCAATTCTCCGACCGCGGCGAGTGCAGCCTCGGCAGAGTGGGCAACACCGCACACCTCGAAACCGTCTATCCGCGAGACAAATCCGCTGTGCACACGCGCAACCATGAAGTCGTCGTCGACTACCAGAACTCGGATCATGTGCCCTCTCCGTCATTCGAATCGGCTCGGCGAAGCACTGCCGTGAAGACCGTCCACTCGAGACCCTCGGCAGCGCTCGTGCTCACGGAGACGTCACCGCCGCGCCGCCGACAGGTCAGGCGCACCAGGGCTAAACCGAACCCGTGCCCGTCACTCGATTGTCCCTTGGTGCTCCACCCCTGGCTGAACACCCGCTCTCGATTTTCGGGCGCGATACCGGGGCCGGCGTCCTCGACACGCACTTCGACGGAGACATCGAGGCCGCGAATCGACAACCGAACTGTGCGTCGAGTTGCCTCCGACATCTCGGCGACGGCATCGACGGCGTTGTCGACGAGGTTTCCGACCACCGTCGCCACATCGCGCCCGAGCGCGCGTTCGAGAGTGCCTAGATCCGAATCGTCCGACAGCTCGACCGTCACGAATCCCTGTGCTGCCGCGCCGATCTTGGCAATGACAAGAGCGGCGGTGCCCACGTCGGCGATCTTGTCGGTGACCGCCGCGCTGATCTGTGCCCGGTCCATGGTCAACCCCTCGACGTAGCCGACAACTTCGTCGTACTCGCCCAGCTGGATGAGGCCCGAAATGGTGTGCAGTTGATTGTCGAACTCGTGAATGTGGGCGCGCAGAGCGTCGGTGCTGGTCTTGGTGACGTCGAGTTCTTCCTCGACAGCTCGCAATTCGGTGCGATCGCGGAACGTGGTGACCGACCCGATGGTGCGGCCTTTGGACTCGATGAGCACAGTGTTGAGAACAAGGAGCCGATCGCCGACCAGAACCAACTGATCGGATTCCGTTGTCCCGGAGGTCAGAACACTCTGCAACCGATCGTCGAGTCCCAGTTCGCGGACGTGCTTCCCCGCGCTGCCGTAGGCGATGTCGAGAAGTTGGTGGGCGCTCTCGCTCATGAGCACCACCCGGCCCTGGGCGTCGAAAGCGATGACTCCCTCCTTGAGGCCGCGCAGCATCGCCTCGCGGTGGCGAACCAGATCCAGGATCTCGCCCGGTTCCATGTCGAGGGTCTGCCGTTTGACCCTGCGGGCCAACAGGATCGAGCCGACCGTGCCGATTACCGAAGCAACCGCAAGATAGACCAGGAGGTTCGGCGCTGACTGTAGAAGCCGAGTCCAGATCGACGGGTACTCGATGCCGACTATCGCACTGCCCGTGATGGAACCCTCGGTGCCGAGAATCGGAACCTGCGCCTCGACGGCCTTGCCGGACGACGTGTCGACCAACCCCGTCTCGGAGCGGCCCTGAGTCTGTGGTGCGGCAGTGCCGACGTCGCCCGGACGCGTGGAGATGACAACGGTGCCGTCTCGATCGACAAGAGAGACGTACGTGACGCCCGAGATCGCGCGCACCGAGTCGACAGAACCCTGTAGTCCCGAGCGGATACGGGTCTGTGCACCGGGGAGCAGTTCTCGCACCGCTGGATTGGCGGCAAGCGACTCGGCTGCCGAGAGCGCTCGGCGTCCCTCCTCACGCTGGAAACTCGCCGACGACTGCGCAAGCGAGAGTGCTGTCACACAGACCAACACCGCAACGACGATCAACAGTTGCAGTTCGAGAAGCTGCGTCGCCAAGGTCTGTCGTCGCCGACGGAAACGTGCGCGCAGAGGTATGCGCTCGGCCTGCGCGTTTCCTGAGGACATCTGCCAGACCATAGCGCGGTAGTCGGGCAGCAGGAAAGTGGCTGTGTGTGAGCACAATGAGCACAAAGCACTTTGCGTTCCCAATGGTGACTCCAGTCACAAAGTGCGCCAGTATGAAATCTGTTCACATATCGAACCAGACAGGAAAGGACGATCATCATGAGTGCATCGACGCGGCTGAGCAGGCATATTGCCCTGCTGAGTGCCTGTGCGATGGCACTCGTGTTGGCGATCGGATGCACTCCGGTCGAGTCCTTCCTCACCGGCGGCCAGGCAGGAGGCAGTTCCGAGGAACTGCGCATCCTGGTCCCGTCAGTGGCCGGCGGCGGGTACGACCTCACCGCCCGAACCATGGTGCAAGCCCTGGCCGACGAGGGGACCGCAACCGCCGACGTCGTCGTTCTGCCCGGGTCGGGTGGCGTCGTCGGACTCAACCGGTTGGTTCTCGAACGAGGCAACCCCGACCTCCTCATGGTGATGGGGCTCGGTGTGCTCGGATCCGTGGAAATTCTGCCGTCCCAGCACACGCTTACCGATGCGACCCCGATTGCGCGGTTGATGGACGAGCCGGAAGCTGTTTTGGTTCCGGCAGATTCGCCGTTCGCAACCCTGGCGGACCTGACATCGGCGTGGACCCATGACCCGTCGTCGATCTCGATCGGCGGAGGTTCGAGCGAAGGTGGACCGGACGGGCTGTTCCGACTTCTCCTGGCGCGGGCCGTCGGCGTCGATCCATCGCTGTCCCCGTCGCGCACCTACGACGGCGGCGGTGAACTGCTTCCGGCACTGCTGACGGGGCAGGTCGATGTCGCGGCAACCGGTCTCGGTGAATACCTGGATCAGATTGCGGCAGGCACGGTTCGGGTGCTTGCGGTCAGTTCACCGCAGCGCTCGCCGGCGGTGGACGCGCCCACCCTGGCTGAACTGGGCGTCGACGTCATCTTCACGAACTGGCGAGGACTCATGGCGCCGCCAGGGCTGACCGACGATCAGCGACTGCGTCTGCAGACACTGGTGACGGACTTGACGTCCAGTCCGCGATGGAACGAGCTCTCCCGCCGAAACGGCTGGAACAGTGCAGTTCTCACGGAACCCGAGTTCTCCGAGTTCCTGCGCGATCAATCACGTTTTGTCGCTGCGACTTTGGATGCACAAAGCCTCAATTAGAAGTATCCCTCGAAGTTCCCGATTCGCGAAGACACCGGCTCGATTTGTCGTGCCTCTATCTCCTCGTTCCGTACGCAAAGGAGTTCACCATGCTCGTCACACTCGGCTTCCTCATGGTTGCGGTGTTCATGTTTCTCATCCTCACCAAACGTGCAACACCGGTGGTGGGACTGACCCTGGTTCCCGTAGCCTTCGGGTTGCTGGCCGGGGCGGGGCTCGGGATCGGCGACATGATCACGGACGGCATCAAATCGCTTGCCCCCACGGCAGCGCTGTTGTTCTTCGCGATCATCTTCTTCGGCATCATGATCGACGTCGGACTCTTCGATCCGCTCGTGAAGTTCATTCTCCGGTTGGTGCGTGACGATCCGATGCGATTGGTGGTCGGCACCGCAGTGCTGGCGATGGTGGTTTCTCTCGACGGCGACGGTTCCACGACCTTCATCATCGTGACGTCCGCGATGTTGCCGCTCTACCTCAAACTCGGAGTAAGTCCGGTAGTGCTGACGGTGGTCGCTGGTCTCGCCAACGCGACGATGAACATCATCCCGTGGGGCGGTCCCACGGTCCGGGCAGCAAGCGCCTTGGGGCTTTCGCCGTCCGATGTCTTTGTTCCGATGGTGCCGTCGCTGGTCGTCGGATTGATCATGGTGCTCGGGTTTTCCGTTCATCTCGGGATCATGGAGCGTCGACGGATCGGGACTTTGGTCCTCACTTCTGAACGCATCCTCGAAAGGGTCGGAAACGGAGGAACTTCCAGCGCCGGAACGCCGCGAACGGGCGGCGCCGACAATGCCGACGACACCGGCGATACCGGACGCTTCATCGACGGCCTCGATCCCAAGCGGGACACCTTGCGGCCGAAACTCCTGTGGTTCAACGCTGCACTGACGACGATCCTTCTGGTTGTCCTCGTCATGGATGTGCTGCCCATCCCGGTGTTGTTCATGATCGCGTCGTCAATTGCACTCGCGGTGAATTTCCCGGCTGTCAAGGATCAGGGTGAGGCAATTGCCCGGCACTCGTCGAGCATCGTGTCCGTTGTCGCGATGGTGTTGGCGGCGGCCGTGCTGACCGGCGTTTTCCAGGGCACGGGCATGGTCGAGGCGATGGCCGAATGGCTCTTGCAGGTCATTCCCGACGCGATGGGCTCCCACCTGGCCGTCATCACCGGCGTCCTGAGCATTCCGCTCACCTTCTTCATGACCAACGACGCCTTCTACTTCGGCGTCCTGCCGGTGCTGTCGGAGACGGCGGCGCAGTACGGAATCGAGCCGGTGGAAATGGCGCGGGCGTCGATCACCGGGCAGGCAGTGCACATGCAGAGCCCGCTGGTTCCGGCGATTCTGCTGCTCGTGACGCTAGCCGGTGTGTCCTTGGCGGATCACCACAAGAAGGTCCTGTGGCGAGCCGGCCTCATCTCGATCACGATGCTCGTGGTCGGAGTTGCGTTGGGGCAGATCCCGTTCTGAGCATGATCACCGAGCGCTATCACTGATGGAAGGGGCACCGACCTTGGTCGGTGCCCTTCTTCTTCGTCACGAAGTTGGGGCGGATGGAGAGATCGGGCTCGTCGTAGAGGCGATGGAACGTCGGAGTGAGAGAACTGGACATCGGCGGGTTCACCCAGGACCAGTCCGTCGGGCACTTACGTCCCGCCTTCTCTTCGCGTGCGATGTGGTCGATGAATTGTTTTGCGACAGTGTGGTGGTCGACCATGATGACGCCGGCTTTGCGATAGCTGTGAATAACTGCGCGGTTCAATTCGACCAGCGCACGGTCTTTCCACAGTGTTCGATCGGTGCTGGTGTCGAGCTCCAGATGCGCCGCCACGGTGGGAAGCATGTTGTAGCGATCGGTGTCGCTGAAGTTGCGAGCACCCACTTCGGTACTGACGTACCAACCGCTGAACGGAGTGCACGGGTAGACGATTCCGCCGATATCGAGATTCATGTCCGAGACTGCCGGGACTGCGTGCCACTTAAGTCCCAGGTCAGCGAACCACGGGTAGTCGGGATGCTCGATGGGTACCTCGAGAACGAGGTCGGCAGGTACGTCGAAGTACTGGAGTGGTTCGTCTGGAACCGAAATGAGCAGGGGGAGAACGTCGAACGGGGTACCGGCGCCCTTCCAGCCCATCGACGTGACTTGTTCTGTCAGATCGACGTGCCACGGGTCGCCCAGAATTGTGCCGTCCGGTTGCCGGTAGCCGGCGTAGCGGATCAGTTGCGGGCTGAGGATGCGGTACTCCTGTCCGTCTTCACGCGGGAGTGGTCCGACAGTGACGACGGACTGGAGTGCGCCGCCGTTGGTCGACAGACGTAGGTGCTCCCAGCAGGCCTCGGCCAGTGCGGATGCGGTGACGGCATCGCGGGCGTCGATAAGTTTGAGAGTGCGCCAATGCGCGCGTCCGACACAGCGTGCGTGGTTGCGCCACGCGAGTTTGGCTCCCACCAGAAGTTCTTCGGCGGAATGCGTGTATGTTCCGGTTTTGTGTAGTTCACGCAGCGCTTCGTGCCGCCTCGATGTCGGCAGGTGGCTCAGTTCCGGGGAGTCGAAGAACTCCACGCACTCGAGTTCGCGGCGTTGAAGATCGGTGGGCACCGGCGGACCTGAAACGAGCGGAGTTGAAGGTGCGCTACCTGCTGGCAACGCATCCGGTCGAACAAAATCCACGGCACGACTCCTGTTTGGCTGGTTCGGATTTCGCTGGACATTAGCTCAGCTGTCGAGCGTGTCGAAACCCTTGCTTATTTTGCACCCCCGAGTGAAAAAGGGACGGTCGTACCGAAAAAATGGGCGTGACGTGTGACATATACGGCCAAACATTTACGAGTGGGACATTTGTGACATAAGCTCCCCTCGGTAAGTTTGCGGCGGGTCTGCCGCGAGACATCGGGACCAGGACAAGCAACGGGGATAAGCGTGGATTCGCAAGCAATTTCTCTGGTCCGGTCGAGCTTCAAGTCCATCGTCGCCGAAGAAGGTGGCCCGGAGCGGCTTGCCCGGACCTTCTATTCGCTGCTGTTTGCGCGGTCACCCCAGACGCGCGAGTTCTTTCCGGCTGCGATGGACGTGCAACGTGACCGTCTGTTCACGGCGATAGCGTACGTCGTCGAACGCCTTGACGAGACCGGCGAAATTCTCGAATACCTCGCGCAATTGGGCCGCGATCATCGCAAATACGGTGTAACGGACGAGCATTACCAAGCCGTCGGCAATTCGATGATCGAAGCGTTCGAATTGTTCGGCGGCGCCGAGATGTGGACCGACGAGGTCGACAGCGCCTGGCGCAACGCCTTGGCCGTCATTTCCGCAGCCATGATGGATGCGGCAAACGCACAAGACGGACCGCCCGCGTGGAGCGCCACCGTGATCGAGACGCGCACCGCGATCAAAGGAGTCGCGATCGTGCGAGTCCAACTCGATCAGCCCATGGACTACCGGCCCGGTCAATACGTCAGCGTGCAGGTTGCCGCGCGGCCCCGGATGTGGCGATACCTCTCCCCGGCCAATCCGCCGGACGGTTCGGGAATCATCGAGTTCCACATCCGGCAGGTAACTGGCGGCTGGGTCAGTCCCGCGATGGTCACCCAGACCACCGTCGGAGACATCTGGGTGATCGGCTCACCGATCGGCGCCCTCGGAATTCCGGAGAACACCAAGGACCTCCTGATGATCGCGTCGGGAACCGGCGTTGCGCCGCTGCGCGCGCAGATACTGGAACTGATCCGCCGCGGCAACACACGCAAGGTTCACCTGTTCTACTCCGGTGCGCATCCGTGCGATCTGTACGACCTCCCACATCTGTGGGCCCTCGCCGAGCGGCATCCGTGGCTCACCGTCGTCCCGGTCTCGGAAGACGACACCAACCCGTGGTGGCACACCGAGACCGAACCGCTGTCGCCGATCGGGATGTCGAAGCGCCTGACCGGCAAGGTCGGCAAGGTTGTCACCTCGTTCGGAGACTGGGCGGGATACGACATCCAGCTCGTCGGTAACGAATCCGTCGTGAACAGCACCAAATTCCGGCTCCGGGCCGTCGGCATCGACGCCGCGACAGTCCGGAGTGACCCGACGTACTGACCGTCAGTACGGGTCGGAGCTGATGACCTCGGCCGGAGTTCCCGTCGCGATCAGACGATCTCGCGTCGAACGCACCATGGCAGCCGACCCGCACACCAACACCTGATGCTCGGTGAAAGCCCCGTACGACGAGACGACGTCGGCAAGCGTCCCCTCAACCAAATGGTCCTCGCCGAAACCGATGTCGACGCCGAGTCTTTCGGCCCAGCCGTCGGGTGGGCCGGCGTCCGTGAGATCTTCGACGACGGGAATCGGTTGCAGCCACGGCAGTTCATGGGCGAGTATCCACAGCATGTCCGCCGCGTACAGGTCGCGGAGCGTGCGACCGCCGAAAAACAGGTAGACCAGAGGCGGATTCGGTGACTGGGCCAGATCGAGGATGATCGACCGCATCGGCGCCAAACCGGTTCCGCCCGCGATCATGATGACGGGCGGACCGTTTTCGTCGACGGCAAGGGAGCCGCGCGGATCGATGATCGTCCACGTGTCGCCGGGTTGAGTGTCTTTGACTATCGCACCACTGACCCAACCGCCGGGAACGGTCTTGACGTGGAACTCGAGCTTCCCGTCCTGTGACGGTGGCAGTGCGGGGGACAACCGGCGAAGTAAGCGGGGATTCTGCGGAACGCTCACATCCACGTACTGACCGGGTCGGAACGGCACGACGTCGCCGACCAGGCGGACCACGGCCAGATCCTCACGCAAACGGTGATGTTCGACGACGGTGCTGGTCCAGGATCGTGAAGTCATGATTGTCTCCTGAAAGTCAGTAGAGCGGGTCGTGCAGGATCTGGTCGAGTGGAGTGCCGCCGGCCCGCAACGCGTAGATCGTGGTCTTGATCATCGACGGCGACCCCGAAATCTGGATCTGACGGTCCGCCCACGAACCGAACCGAGCGACGACCCGACCGATGGGGCCGGTCAGTCGCGAATGCATACCGAACGGCGGCTCGAGTGCCGGTCCACTGTGCCACCACGGATTCTCGGCTTCCTCGGACACCGGTACGACGGTCAGCCACGGGTTGCTGAGCGAAATGTGCCACAGGGTTTCGAGATCGTAAAGATCACACGGGTAGCGCCCGCCGACAAATAGATGAACACGTGGATTCGTCGCTCGCTGAGACATTTCCATCACCTGAGCGCGCAACGGCGCGATCCCGGTGCCCGAGCCGATCATGAGAACGTCGCGGTCGTCCGTGAAGTCCACCTCGAGGCCGCCGAGGGGAGTGGACATGACCCACTGATCGCCGATAGCGGTCTCGCTGACGATTGCCGGGCTCACCCAGCCGCCGGAGACCTTGCGGACGTGGAACTCGAGTTGGCCGAAAGGGTTGGTCGGGATCGCGGGGGAGTAGTACCGCCACATCCGGGGCCGTTGGGGAACCTGCACCCCGACGTACTGACCGGCGCCGTACGGAATGGGCGGGTCGGTTTCGAGGCGCACGATCGCAAGATCGTCGAGCACCCGTTCGTGGCTGACAACGGTTCCGCCCCACAGCGCCGGGGTTGTATCGGACTCGGCGCCTTCCGCCATGGTGCTCACGACGAACTCGGCGAATTCGGACCACGCGTCGTCGAGTTCCGGTGTCCACTTGTATCGGCTGTGAGCGCTGGTTCCGTGCATCGACTTCACGGCACGCCTCAAAGCAACTCCAGCGGCCCGGTAGTGCTCGCGTTCGACACCGTAGCGACGGTGGTCGCGGCCGAGTTGATTCAGGAACTTCCGGATCCGGCGCTGCTGCGGCAGATTTTTCACGACAAATTCGATCGCGGTGACAAACCTGTGGCCTTGAGACTCCATGCCGGCCGGGAACAATGAACGGTACAGAGGATGTTCGGCAAAGAGGGCGGTATAGAACAGGGCCGAAAAGTGGGCGCGAGAAGCGACGTCGTCTGCCAGAGCGTCGAGGCTGGATTGCAGGCGGGCTATCACCGTCGGATCCAAACGACACCCCTTTCGCAACAGCAGCAACACTCGCCCCAATTCTAGTACGGCTGGGAAAGTGGGAATCGAACTGGCCAAAACAAACTTGAGCGGAATAGACTCAAGTTTGTCCGCGTTGAGCATATTGACACGGCCGCACCACCACCCGGAGCGGCCCACAACTTCGACTTCGACGCGCTTGTGGCGACCGGAGCCCGGCCAGAAAGGTGACAAGTGGACTCGTTCACACCAACAACCAAGACCCAGGCTGCGATGACGGCTGCACTGCAGTCGGCGTCGTCGGCGGGTAACCCCGACATTCGACCGGCACACCTGCTGGTCGCACTCCTCGACCAAACCGACGGCATCGCCGGCCCGCTGCTCAAAGCAGTAGGCGTCGATCCCACCGTCGTGCATCGCGAAGCTCAGAATCTGGTGGATCGCCTGCCGAAAACCACCGGCGCCAGCTCCACACCACAACTCGGGCGTGAAGCACTCGCGGCGCTGACCTCCGCGCAGCACCTCGCCACCGAGATGGACGACGAGTACGTCTCCACCGAGCACGTGCTGTACGGACTTGCCGACGGTGATTCCGACATCGCGACCCTGCTGAAGAATCACGGTGCGACACCCATCGCGCTACGTGAGGCATTCACCACAGTTCGCGGCAGCGCGCGCGTTACCAGCCCGGAGCCGGAAGGCACCTACCAAGCGCTGGAAAAGTACTCCACCGACCTCACCGAAGCCGCACGCAGCGGCAAGCTCGACCCGGTGATCGGCCGCGACACGGAGATTCGACGCGTGGTGCAGGTGCTTTCGCGTCGTACCAAGAACAACCCCGTACTCATCGGTGAGCCCGGCGTCGGTAAGACCGCGATCGTGGAGGGCCTGGCCCAACGCATCGTCGCGGGCGACGTCCCGGAATCGCTGCGCGGAAAGACCGTCATCTCCCTGGACCTCGGGTCCATGGTGGCCGGTGCCAAGTATCGCGGTGAATTCGAGGAACGCCTCAAGGCAGTTCTCGACGACATCAAGAACAGCGCCGGACAGGTCATCACCTTCATCGACGAGCTGCACACCATCGTCGGCGCCGGAGCCACCGGCGAATCCGCGATGGACGCAGGCAACATGATCAAGCCGATGCTCGCCCGCGGTGAGCTGCGGCTGGTCGGTGCCACCACGCTCGAGGAATACCGCAAGTACATCGAGAAGGACGCCGCACTCGAGCGTCGCTTCCAACAGGTACTTGTCGGTGAGCCCTCGGTCGAGGACACCGTCGGCATCCTGCGCGGCCTCAAGGAGCGCTACGAAGTGCACCACGGCGTGCGCATCACCGACTCCGCGCTGGTAGCAGCCGCTTCGCTGTCGGACCGCTACATCACATCGCGGTTCCTGCCGGACAAGGCCATCGACCTCGTCGACGAAGCAGCATCGCGTCTGCGCATGGAGATCGACTCGCGTCCCGTCGAGATCGACGAGGTGGAACGCACAGTCCGCCGACTCGAAATCGAGGAAGTGGCACTCGAGAAGGAAACCGACGACGCCTCGAAGGCGCGGCTCGAAAAACTGCGTCAGGAACTTGCCGACGACCGCGAAAAGCTCAGCCAGCTCAGCACTCGCTGGCAGAACGAGAAGCAGGCCATCGACTCGGTGCGCGTGCTCAAGGAACAGCTCGAATCCCTGCGAGGAGAGTCCGAACGCGCTGAGCGTGACGGCGATCTGGGCAAAGCAGCCGAGCTGCGCTACGGACGCATCCCCGCATTGGAGAAGGAACTCGAAGCCGCAGCAGAGGCTTCCGGCGCCGCCTCCGACGGCGACGTGATGCTCAAGGAAGAGGTCGGGCCCGACGACGTCGCAGACGTGGTCGCAGCCTGGACAGGTATTCCGGCCGGTCGCATGATGGAAGGCGAAACCGAGAAGCTGCTCCGCATGGAGTCCGAACTCGGCAAGCGCGTCGTCGGACAGACCGACGCCGTCGTCGCCGTCTCGGATGCGGTTCGCCGCGCCCGAGCAGGCGTTGCCGATCCCAATCGGCCCACCGGTTCGTTCCTGTTCCTGGGCCCGACCGGCGTCGGTAAGACGGAGCTCGCCAAAGCCTTGGCGGACTTCCTCTTCGACGACGAGCGCGCGATGATCCGCATCGACATGAGCGAATACGGTGAGAAGCACTCGGTGGCCCGACTCGTCGGTGCCCCTCCGGGATACGTCGGTTACGAAGCCGGCGGCCAGCTCACCGAAGCAGTTCGGCGACGCCCGTACTCGGTGGTCCTCTTCGACGAGGTCGAGAAGGCACACCCCGACGTGTTCGACGTACTGCTCGCAGTGCTCGACGAAGGCCGACTCACCGACGGTCAAGGCCGCACGGTGGACTTCCGCAACACCATCCTGATCCTGACCTCCAACCTGGGATCCGGTGGAACGAGGGAGCAGGTCATGGACGCGGTACGCCACGCGTTCAAGCCCGAGTTCATCAACCGTCTCGACGACGTGGTCATCTTCGACTCGCTCTCCGAAGAGCAGTTGGAGCACATCGTGGACATCCAGCTCGAGCAGCTGCAGAAGCGTCTCGCGGCGCGTCGACTCACCCTCGAGGTGAACGGTGCCGCCCGGATGTGGCTCGCGGTGCGCGGTTACGACCCGCTGTACGGCGCTCGACCACTGCGTCGACTCGTCCAGCAGTCGATCGGCGACCAGCTCGCCAAGCTGCTCCTGGCCGGCAAGGTCCAGGACGGCGACACTGTACACGTCGGTGTCAGCGAGGACGCGGACCAGTTGGTTCTGTCCTAATCGGTTCTGTCCTGATTCGGTAAGCGGAATGCCCCGTCGATCCACACGGATCGGCGGGGCATTCGCGTTTTCTCTACCCTGGATTTGTCTACGCTGGACGGCTGGATCCTCGTACGGCAGATCTAGCCCGCACCCGTACATCCGACATGAAGGTGGCCAGGAATGACTGATCAGAACGATCCGCGTAAGTCGGACCAGCCGACCGAGCATTTCGAGATACCCCAGCAGTACCAAAACCAGGGGCAACAGCAGTACCCAGGTCAACAGCAGTACCCCTACGGTGGAGGGCCCGACCAGAACACCGAGTACTTGGGCCAGCCGAACCAGCAGGGCCAGCCGAACCAGCAGGGCCAGCCGAACCCGACGCAGGCGTTTCCGCCCTACAACCCTCAGTTCGATCCGCAGGCCCCGCCACCCGGCGCGACGCAGGCGTACCCGACATATAACGCGCAGCAGTACGGGCAGACACCGCAGTACGGGCAAACCCAGCAGTATCCGGTTGCGGGTGCGGGCGGCGGCGGGGTGCCGCCGGAACAACCGTTCCTGGACAGTCGGTCGCCGGATGGTGTGCCGCCGGATGGTGGGAAGCGCCGCAAGCTCGGGACCTGGATCGCGGCCGGAGTTGTCGGCATCCTGGTTGCCGTGATCGCGATCATCGGTATTTCACTGTTCGGTTCCTCGGGTGAATCGGGAACGCAAACGGCATTCGCTCCGCCCACCAGCACTGTTGCACCGACGACGCCAAAACCCACGACCACCGCACCCGCGCCGTCGCCCACGTCGTCGCCGCTCGACAAACTGCCCGGAGGTCTCGGTGATGTCATCGGCCAGGCCGGCGGAGCTGTCGGCACAGTCGTGTCCAACGACGGCGGCACCCTGGTCATCAACTCGATCGGTGGATCTCAGACCACCATTCTCACCACACCCGAGACGACGTTGATCGCGTTCAATCGCTCGTCTGTTGCCGACCTTCAACCAGGTGACAACATCGTCGTCGACGGCACCGCCGTGGAGAACGGAACGATGACCGCAAAGACCATTCTCGATACGTCGTTGCCGTCGTTCGGCAACTGAACCGGACTGAGGTCGCGTGGGACACACCGGAGGATTCGTCAGGGTGTTGCGGGAGGTTGTCGACGGAAGTCGCTAGGCTGGCAGTGATGACTGGAATGTGGTTCGGACTCGCAGTAGTGGCACTCGCAGGCGCGGGTGCGCTTCTGTACGTCGATAGAACAAGGCGTGATCAATCCGGCCGCGTACGTCAGATTTGGGCAAAAGCGCAGGGCTACACGTACACCGGTGCTGACGATCAGCTTGCCGGCGAGTGGCACCGCGCAGCGATGGCCAAGCAGGACTATCTGACCGCCACCGACGTCGTGCGCGGTACGAGGCGGGGTGAGCAGTTCGTTCTCTTCGACCTCGAGGAAACCGCAACCATCGTGGCGGTTCGACGCGAAATCGGGTCTGACGTCGACATTGACCTGCGGCTCAAATCGACGGCACCGCCCAAGGACGGCGACCTCAACCTGCTGGGCGCAATCGGCCCGCGCGTCGTGTTTGCCACCGACCTCGAAATCGCTCGACGGGTCTGTGACCAGCGCATGGTCGCGTTCACCGAATCAGTTCCGCCGGCAATCAGCATGCTGTGGAGTGAGGGTCGCTGGACTCTCGGCTCCCTTCCGGTCTCGAGCACCGGCCGCGATTGGGATGCTGCCATCGAAGCTGTCGCGCGGTTGTCCGGCATCCTGCACGTACTCCCTCCCGTCACGGATCCGCGTGAACTCGAAGTCGATCACGACCCGAGCCGCCCTCGCCCCCGCGGCGAAGGCGCTGATGCACCCCTGAACCGGGAAGCGCCCCCGAACCGGGAAGCGCCCCCGAACCGCGAGGCACCGCAGGCCGTTCGTAGCGCACAACAGGCCCCTCGTGAGGTTCCCGAATCTCAGCGCCGTGAGGCGCCCGAATTGCCTCGTCGCACTGCCCCGGATGTACCCCGTCGCGAGACTCCGGACGCGCCTCGCCGTGAGTTTCCCGCCCCGCCGACCACGCCGAAACCGAATTCCGGCACTCAGCGCTCGGGAACCGTACGCCCCGTCGATTGAGCCGCGTGTAAGCCTCACGTTTCGAGGCTCGACCCACTAGCGTGGCCGGTATGTCGTCATCGAACTCGGATCGCCCTGCGCGTCCTGTAGCCCTGGTCACCGGCCCTACCTCAGGTCTGGGTGCCGGGTTTGCCAAGAAATATGCGTCGATCGGCTACGACCTGGTGCTTGTTGCACGGGACGAAGTGAGATTGCGTGATCTTGCCTCCGAACTGTCAGCGATGTTCGGCACCGAATCCGAAATTCTGGTGTCCGACCTCGCTACGGAAGCCGGCCGTGACGCGGTCGCCGACCGGTTGACCCGCGGCGTAGACGTTCTGGTCAACAACGCCGGGTTCGGTACGTCCGGTGAATTCTGGACGGCTGATCCGGCTCTTCTGCAAGCTCAACTCGACGTCAATGTCACTGCCGTCATGCGCCTGACCCGTGCGGCGTTGCCCAGCATGATCGCGTCGGCAAACGGAACTATTGTCAACGTCGCCAGTGTCGCGGGGCTGTTGTCCGGGCGTGGTTCGACGTATTCGGCCAGCAAGGCGTACGTGATTTCGTTCACCGAAGGATTGTCCGGCGGGCTGGCCGGAACCGGAGTTCGAGTTCAAGCACTGTGCCCGGGATTCATCCGGACGGAGTTCCACGAGAGAGCTGGAATCGAGATGTCGTCGATTCCGAAGCCGATGTGGTTGAGCGTCGATCAGGTGGTTGCGACGTCGATGAAGGATCTCGGCGACAACAAGGTCATCAGCATTCCCGGCATTCAGTACAAGATCCTCACCACTGCCGGACGTCTGGTGCCGAAGGGTCTGGTTCGTAAGATGACCAACCTTGTGGGACGCGGCCGGGGTCGTACGTAAACAGGTCGCACGGAGATTATTGCCTCGGCGCTGCGATCGGTAGGCTGAGCACTCATGAGCGATCGTGAAGATTTGGCTGCGCTGGTGCGCGAACTGGCAGTTGTGCACGGAAAGGTGACGTTGTCCTCGGGCAAGGAAGCCGACTACTACGTGGATCTTCGCCGCGCGACGCTTCACCACAAGGCAGGACCGTTGATCGGTTCACTGCTGCGTGAACTCGTTTCGGACTGGGATTTCGACGCTGTTGGCGGTTTGACGATGGGCGCAGACCCGGTGGCGATGGCAGTGATGCACGCTCCCGGCCGTCCGATCGACGCGTTTGTCGTCCGTAAGGCTGCCAAGGCTCACGGAATGCAGCGTCAGATCGAGGGCCCCGATGTGGTTGGCAAGCGTGTTCTGGTTGTCGAGGACACCACGACGACGGGCAACTCTCCGCTCACCGCGGTGAAGGCTCTTCGTGATGCGGGCGCCATCGTGGTCGGTGTGGCGACAGTGGTGGATCGCGCGACCGGCGCCGACGCCGTTATCGGTGCAGAGGGTGTGGAGTACCGCTCGCTTCTGGGCTTGGACGATCTCAACTTGAGCTGACGCCCGGTGAGCCTTCTCCGGTAGTTCGCGCTATCGGACAAGGCTCATAGGGCCGAAGGCCTTGCCGATGTGATCATCGATCGCAGCTCGGCCAATCCCACGGTCAGGCGTTCGATCTGCTCGGGTTCGAGGTCGGCAAAATGCGGAATCAGTGCATCGGCGATGGCGTGTCGGCCGTCAGCTAGGGTCTTTCGTCCCACGTCGGTCATTGCGACCAGCACGGCGCGGGCATCGTCCGGATCCGGACGCCGCTCGACCAATCCGCGCTCGCCGAGAGTGCGCATCACAGCGGTTGCCGACGGCTGTGAGCAGTGATCGATTCTGGCGAAGTCACTGATTCGCATTTCGCCGTATTCCTCGAGTAATGCCAGTGCGCGGAGCCAGGTCCGGGGGTAGCGGTCGGCAGCAAGTGACGTCGCCATTTTGGTGAAGCGATGGGTATTGCTCACCAAGTCGACCAGTAGGTCGTGCAATCTCTGTTCCTGATCGGGCACGATCGAATCCTTTCATAAGGTAATGACTGTGTAAACGAGTCTTTGGCAACACATGGTTCAAGGGAGATGGGCCTCGACGGTCGATCTGACGAGATCTTCGATGGCAAGTTCTGGGGCCACGAGATCCAGGCTGCGGTTTGCGGCCAAAACCGCAATTCCGTGCGTCCCCGTCCAGATCTTCAGTGCGGTCGCGTACGGATCCGGGGCCTGGTCTGCTTCGGTCAGAGTTCGTAGAGCCTCGAAGAGCGGGAGCGACGTTGCGCGGAGGTCGGCTCCGGCGTCCTCGAGTACGTCGTGGTGGAACATCAGCTCGAACATCGCCGGCCGCTCCTGTGCAAAGGTGACGTATTCGATTGCGGCAGAGATCAATCGAGCTCTCGCCGGCGTGGGCGCGCCGAGCATCGGTGCGAGTCGCGCGCTCAAGTCCTGCAGACCTCGTGAGGCGATCGCCGCAAGTAGGCTGTTGTGTGTCGGGAAGTAGCGTCTGGGCGCTCCATGTGACACGCCTGCTCGACGGGTTATCTCTCGCAACGTCAGGGCGGCGGGGCCGTCGGTGTCGAGAATACCGACGCCGGTGTCGACCAGGGTGTCGCGGAGTGTGGTGGCAGACATGGAAGTCAGTGTCTACCATCTAGGAAAGTAGACAGTGTCTACTCTCACTGATCGGGGTGCTTGCGTGCTGTATCGACTGTTCAAATACGTCCTGATAGGGCCAATTCTGTGGGTCTTCGGGCGCCCCACGATCGAGGGGCACCGCAACATTCCCAGGACGGGACCGGTGATACTTGCCGGCAATCATCGGGCTGTTGTCGACTCGTTCTTCCTGGTTCTGAAGGTTCGACGACGGATCACGTTTGTTGCAAAGAGCGAGTACTTCACAGGTTCCGGCATCAAGGGCGCGTTGCAGCGCTGGTTCTTCGGCGGCGCCGGTCAAGTTCCCATCGACCGCAGTGGTGCCGACGCCTCACGTGCGGCACTGGACACTGCCGTCGGAATCCTCGAACGGGGTGGAGTGTGGGCGATCTACCCCGAGGGGACACGATCGCCGGACGGCCGCCTGCACAAAGGTAAAACGGGGGTGATCCGGGTTGCGTTGGAAACGGGTGTCCCCGTCATTCCGGTTGTTGTTCACGGCGGCGACGCAGTGAATCCGCCAGGCACCAAGATGTGGCGATTCAGCAAGGTGCACGTCAGTGTGGGCGAGCCGATCGATTTCTCCCGCTACCGAGAACTGCGGAGCCATCAGGCTGTTGTCCGCGCTGCAACCGACGAGTTGATGGCGGCACTGTGCGAGCAGTCCGGGCAGGAATACGTCGATCTGTACGGAGCTGACGTCAAATCTCGTGATTCACGCTGAATTACCCAGTACGGTCGTCTTGGACGCGTAACCAACAGCGCGCAACCAACAGGAGGACTGGGCATGGCAGGCAAGTGGGGCATCGAGCACGCGGTTTTTGCGGCGGCAACGGCGGCAACGGTGGCTGGGGCGGTGCTCGGTAATGAGCGTGTTCAACAGATTGCCAAGCCGTTGATTGCGCCGTCGCTTGCGGTCAGGGTGCTGCGTAAGCGATCCGAGACGGATACCGCTGATACCGCGCTGCTCCTGGCCGGTCTTGCTGCGGCAACGATCGGTGACGTGTTCATGATCGACCCGGACAACGATGCTCGCCTGGTGAAGGGGGCATCTTCGTTTGCCGTCATGCAGTCGAGCTACTCGGCGCTGCTGTTGCGTCGTGGTGCCCGGCCGACGAGGGCTGCGCTCAAGCCTCGCATAAGCGGGTGGTCCACGGCTTCCGGGTTGCTGCGCGCCAAAGCTCCTGAGGTGTCGACGCCATTGACCGCGTACGGATTGCTGCTGGGAACTACCTCGACGTTGTCGGCGGATCCGGCTTTGGTGCCGGGGGCCAAGACCGTGCTGGACGTGGTGGTACCGGGCCAGGAACGGCGATCATGGCTGGGTGTGGGCGGCGTGCTGTTCACCGCGTCCGATGGTTTGATTGTGGTGCGACGCTTGCTCATTCGGGGCAAGGCCGGCCGCGCGGCCGCTGAAGGCGTGATTCTCGCGTCGTATGCGGCGGCCCAGTTGATGCTTGTCGAGGGAATGCTTGCGCTCGGTCGCAAAAATGCCTGAGCGGAGCATCTTCATCACCGGGGCGGCGTCGGGAATCGGCCGTGAGGCCGCGTTGTTGTTTGCGCGCAAGGGTTATCGGGTTGGCGCCTATGACATCGACGTGTCCGGGCTGACGACTCTGGCCACCGAGATCAACGGGTTCGGGGGTGCGGCGGTGACCGGCGCACTCGACGTGACGGACCCGGAGCAGTGGTCGAAACAGTTGGCTGATTTTGTCGGTGCGTCGGGCCGACTCGACATCCTGGTCAACAACGCCGGGGTTCTGTCGTCGGGGAAGTTCGAGAGCATTTCCCTTGCTGCGCATCGTCGTATGGTCGATATCAACGTCACCGGCGTTCTCAACGGAACGCATACGGCGTTTTCGTATCTGCGCGACACATCAGGTGCTCAGGTCGTGAATATGTGTTCGGCCTCGGCCATTTACGGACAACCCGAACTGGCGACGTACGGGGCCACGAAGTTCGCGGTCCGGGGGTTGACGGAGGCCCTCGACCTCGAGTGGGCCGAACATGACATTCGAGTGATTGCTCTGTGGCCCCTCTTCGTTCAGACCGCCATGGTCACCGGGATGGACACCGGTTCGACGCGATCGCTCGGAATCAAGCTCACTGCAACGGAAGTCGCGCAGGAACTCTGGGATGCGACGCGCGGCGCCGGCCGCATGCCCAAGGTTCACTATCCGGTGGGAGTGCAAGCGAAAGCGCTTCTCGCTGCGTCGCGGTTCTCACCGGCGTGGTTGTCGAGGTTGACGAACAAACGTTTAACCGGAACGTAATCGAATTCGCGATATAGTTCGACATCGTTCGTGGGCGGGGTTGAGGGCAGAATACATGGGTGGAGGTAGTCGCGGTGGTACGTGTTCGAATGGGATTGCTTTGTCTGAGTGTGGGTTCGGCGATATTGCTCACCGGTTGTGGTGGTGACGCGCAGTCCGCGCCGACGCCGACTGCGCAACCCACGGCGGCAGTCGCGACCACGACCCAGGTGACCACGACGGTTCCGGTACCCGTCACCACCACCTCAGAGGTCCCGCCCACAACTGTGCCGCCGACGACCACATTGACGGACGTGCACTTCGAGCGCAACGAGTCCTACTACTTCACCACTCCGGACGGGAACTTCCAGTGCGGCATCATCAGACTGCCCACCCGCATCGAAGCAGGGTGTGAGGGGACGACAACTCCGGTACCGCCACGTCCGGAAAGTTGCATGGTGAACTGGGGCAACGGAATTCGTGTTCAAGATGAGGGTGAAGGTGCCTTTATGTGCTCGGGCGGCCCGGTATACATGTCCGGCGGACCGGAAGCGGATCCGGTGCTTCCTCCCGGAACGCCACTGTCTAAGCTGGGCTTCACATGTACTACCACGGCGACGGATGTCTCGTGTGTCAACGAGCAGACCACACACGGATTCACCGTGGCTGCTGATTCCAACGAGGTGTTCTGATGTCCGACGTGAGCGTAGACCCGGCCGACGAGGTCGGTCCGACAGAATGGGGCGAAAACCCCAACGGTGTCGGCCCGTGGGCGGAGTTTCACGGGACGGACATCCCCACCGACGAGCGTTACGATCCGGTGCTTCTGGCTGAGGGTGACCGTCGAAACGTGTTGGACGAGTACAGGTACTGGACTCGCGAGGCAATTGTCGATGACATCGACTCGCGGCGTCATCCGATGCACGTGGCCATCGAGAATTTTGCTCACGACGCCAACATCGGCACCGTGGTGCGCACGGCCAACGCATTTGCCGCAGCGGCGGTGCACATCGTGGGTCGACGGCGCTGGAACCGACGCGGCGCGATGGTCACCGATCGGTACCAGCACATCGTGCACCACGCCGACATCGGTGAGTTGGTCGAGTACGCGCGTGAGAATTCGCTCACTATTGTCGCCGTCGACAACACTCCCGGATCGGTACCGCTCGAAACCGCGAGCCTGCCGAGAGACTGCATTCTGCTGTTCGGCCAGGAAGGTCCCGGCGTGACGGAACTTGCGAAAGAGGTTGCGTCCATGACGGTATCGATTGCGCAATTCGGCTCCACTCGCAGTATCAACGCCGGTGTCGCGGCAGGTATCGCGATGCATGCCTGGGTGCGCGAGCACGCGGATCTCCGTAACTCCCGCTGACCTTGTCGGAGCCTGTTAGCTGAGTAGGCGCTAGCGCCGCGGGCTCCGAGGGGACAGGATATGTCTTATGCAGCAAGTGTGGGCGGAACGCGCAGATGCGGCCGAAGGGGCCATTGTCAGTCGGCATCTACGCCGGTTGTGGGGAATGCCGAGAACAGCGTTGGGCGTCGTGGCGTGGCCGGCGGTGCGCCGCGAGCGCATGTTCCGCCCGTGGCATTACTGGTGGCAAGCGCATCTGCTCGACACCGCCGTCGACGCGCTCGAACGTGACCCGACGCCCAAGCGTCGTCGCCGGATTGCCAAGGTTGCCCGCAGCGTTCGGGTCCGAAACGTCAGGGCATGGACCAACAGCTACTACGACGACATGGCGTGGCTGGGATTGTCGCTCGAACGCGCCCAGCGACTGTTTGCCCTGGACCATCGGAGCGCAGTACAAGCGCTAGAATCTCAACTCTTCGACTCGTGGTCGCCGGAGGACGGTGGCGGAATTCCCTGGTGCAAGGGCTCCGATTTCTACAACACCCCCGCCAACGGTCCAGCCGGGATCATGCTCGCTCGGACCGGCAAGCTGTGGCGAGCTCAGGCGCACGCCGACTGGATCGAGGAGACTCTGCGTGATCCCGAGTCCGGCCTGATCTTCGACGGTGTCCGCCGCGACGGCACACTCGAGCGCGCCGTCTACTCGTATTGCCAAGGTGTAACTCTGGGCCTCGAGACGGAGCTGGCGACGCGGTTGGGTGAACCTCGGCACCGCGAGCGGGTTCATGCTCTGGTGAACGCGGTGTACGACGGTTTGACCGATCACGGCGTCATCATCGGGGGCGGCGGGGGTGACGGTGGCCTGTTCAATGCGATCCTGGCGCGGTACCTGGCGTTTGTCGTGGTCAATCTGACTTGGGAGAGCAACGAGGATATTCGGGCGAAGGAGATTGCCGCGCAGATCGTGCTGGCGTCGGCGGAAGCCGCGTGGAAGAACCGCCTCGAGGTAGAGGGGTTACCGCTTTTCGGTCACGACTGGACCCGCGACGCCACTCTGCCGAGGCTTTCCGGCGAGCTGGCGACATTCACGGGAGGCACGGTGCGCTCGTCGAGTGTCCCGGAGCGTGACCTGTCTGTGCAGGTGGGCGGTTGGATGCTGATGGAGGCGGCCTACGTCGTATCAGCGGCAGGGTATCCGCGCGCACGCCAATAGATAACGATAATGGTTATCATTAGTGGATGAATCGGTTACCGGTAACTGTGCTGTCCGGATTTCTCGGCGCGGGCAAGACCACTCTGCTCAATCACATCCTCGCTAACCGCGGGGGTCGACGCGTCGCGGTCATCGTCAACGACATGAGCGAGATCAACATCGACGCGGCCCTCGTCGCAGGTCAAGGGCACTTCGACCGCGCCGAGGAGAAGTTGGTCGAGCTGACCAACGGGTGTATCTGCTGCACGCTGCGCGAGGATCTGATCGACGCTGTCGGGGCGTTGGCTCGCGAGGGAAAATTCGATCAGTTGGTGATCGAATCGACCGGGATCTCGGAGCCGATGCCCGTTGCCGCCACCTTCGACTGGGAGTTCGAGGACGGATTCAGTCTCGGCTCGTTGGCGAAGCTCGACACGATGGTGACGGTAGTTGACGCCTCCACTTTCCTGAGCGAACTTGCCAAGGGGGACCGACTCGACGAGCGAAACCTCGAAGCCGGGGAGGGCGACGGGCGCAGTATTTCCGACCTCCTCGTAGATCAGGTGGAGTTCGCCGACGTCATTCTGCTCAACAAGACCGACCTGGTCAGTGACCGGGCAGCGGGCACAGTCGAGGCAACTCTGCGTCGGCTGAACCCGAGCGCCCAGGTGATCCGGATGGACCACGGAGAAGTTGATCTCGCTCGGGTGCTGGAAACCGGCCTCTACAACCCGGAACTGGCTGCGCAGGTTCCCGGTTGGGACGAGGAACTGGCCGGCGGCCACACCCCCGAAACCGAGGAATACGGAATCCGAAGTGTCACGTACCGAGCGTCGCGGCCGTTTCATCCACTGAGACTCGAGCAGGCGCTCGATCAATTCACCGGACTGTTGCGCAGTAAAGGATTCTGCTGGATCGCCAGTCGGCCCGAGTACGCCGCTATCTGGTCGCAGGCCGGCCCCAACCTTGTCATCGAACCCGCGCAATTGTGGGCGTCTGCTGACGAGGAGCCAAGTCAGGAAATCGTGTTCATCGGTGTGAAACTCGACCTTGCGGAGCCTGCCCGGATCCTCGATCCAGCGCTCCTGACCGACGACGAACTGCGGGCGGGACCAAGGACCTGGATCGATTACGAAGACCGGCTACCGACGTGGGAATCATGACGTGGGAATGATGGCGTGGGAGTGACGCCGCTGGAACGAATCATGTCTCAGTCGAGAACTTCTTCGACCTCGACGTCCTCGGCGGGGCGTGCCATTTCCTTGCGGTACTGCCAGATACCGAGACCGGTGCCGACGACAAGGCTGACGGTCATCACGATCAGGACGCCGGGGAGAAGCCACGGCACGCGATCGAGGAACGAGCCGCCGTAGAAGCCGATCAGCAGCAGCACCGGCGCCCAGATGATCGCGCCGATGGTGCTGGCCACCGTGTACCGCGTGTGGTTCATCTTGGCTGCGCCGGCGACCATGGGGCACAAGGTGCGTACCCAGGGGATCCACCGGGCGATCAGGACAGCCCAGAAGCCGTGTTTCTCCAACAGGATGTTGACTCGGTGCAGGTTCTTCTCGGTGAAGTACTTGCCACCTTTTCGGGCCTTGATGTGATTGCCCGTCCGGTGGCCGATGACGTACCCGACTTGATTACCGGCAATGGCGGCGATCATGGCACCCACCGAGAGAGCCCACACGTGTCCGGCACCGGATTCGTGGCCGGCCAGCACAATTCCGGCGGTGATGAGCAGAGAATCGCCGGGAAGGAACAACCCCAGAATGATCGCGCATTCGATGAACACGAATGTCACGACGATGATCCACACCAGCGCAGGACCGGCGGTTTCGAGAGGACCGAAACTGCCGGACGCGATTGCCATGGTCGTCAGTTTCTCGCCTCGGTTCTGGTGATCAGCGAGTCGGTTCCTCGGTCACGGATTCCGAATTGTCCGTAGTTGAAGTATTCGCCGTCTCGCCGCGTCGTGACGCGAGAAGACGCTTACCGATTTCGAAAACGATCGGCAGGACCGACACCAGGACGATCAAGATGAAGATGTAGTCGACATTGTCGCGGATGAATTCGATCTGGCCCAGGAGGTAGCCGAGCATCGTGACGCCGGCACCCCACAGAATGCCGCCGACGATGTTGTAGGTCAGGAACAGTGAGTACTTCATTTTCGAAGCGCCGGCGACAACCGGAGCGAAGGTACGCACGATCGGTACGAAGCGGGCCAGGATGATGGTGATCGGGCCGTGCTTTTCGAAGAACGCATGTGACTCGTCGATGTACTTCTTCTTGAAGAACTTCGCGTCGTCGTTCTTGAACAGCGCGGTTCCACCCTTGATGCCGATGTAGAAGCCGACCTGGTCACCCAGGATCGCGGCAATCGGAATGGTCACCAACAGCACCCACAACGGTGCGAACGGTTCGATCTCGGTTGACTTGGACGCCGCGATCAACCCTGCGGTGAAGAGGAGGGAATCGCCAGGCAGAAGGGGAAACAGTAGGCCGGATTCGATGAAGACCACCAGAAGCAATCCCACCAGAACCCACGTTCCGAAGGAGTTCAAGAGGTTCACGGGATCGAGGAAGCCGGGCAGCAAGGCCAGGTTCGTCACGGATTCAGTTGCTGCCTGCACATTCACGGAGGCCAGACTACCGGCAGCATCTGAGTGTTTCCCACCGCTGCAGGTCACCGCGTCGTCCACGTCACGGCGAGACCGCAAAGAGACGTGGCGACCACGACTTGCCATACTGCTAGGACCACACGAAGCGCTTTTACATCGTCGAGCGCTCCGAACGACACGTAAATGGAGGACTCCCGCCGTGCCTATCGCAACTCCCGAGGTCTATGCCGAGATGCTTGGTCGGGCCAAGGAGCATTCCTTTGCCTTCCCCGCCATCAACTGTGTCGGCTCCGAATCCATCAACGCAGCCATCAAGGGCTTTGCGGACGCCGGCAGTGACGGCATCATCCAGTTCTCGACCGGCGGTGCCGAGTTCGGTTCCGGTCTGGGCGTCAAGGACATGGTTACCGGTGCTGTTGCACTCGCCGAGTTCGCTCACGTGATCGCCGCCAAGTACGACGTCACTATCGCGCTGCACACCGACCACTGCCCGAAGGACAAGCTGGACACGTTTGTGCGCCCGCTGCTCGCCATCTCGCAGGAACGTGTCAACGCCGGCCGTAACCCGCTGTTCCAGTCCCACATGTGGGACGGTTCCGCTGTCCCGATCGACGAGAACCTGGCGATCGCGAAGGAACTGCTTGCACTGTCGAAGGCTGCAAACATCATCCTCGAGGTCGAGATCGGTGTTGTCGGCGGCGAAGAAGACGGCGTCGAAGCCGAGATCAACGACAAGCTGTACACCTCGAAGGAAGACTTCGAGAAGACGGTCGACGCTCTGGGCGTCGGCGAGCAGGGTAAGTACCTCCTCGCGGCCACCTTCGGCAACGTGCACGGTGTGTACAAGCCGGGCAACGTCAAGCTCAAGCCCGAGGTTCTCGACGAGGGTCAGCGCGTTGCCGCAGCGAAGCTCGGTCTCGCGGCCGGTTCACAGCCGTTCGACTTCGTGTTCCACGGTGGATCGGGCTCGCTGAAGTCCGAGATCGAGGATTCGCTGAACTTCGGCGTCGTCAAGATGAATGTCGACACCGACACGCAGTACGCGTTCTCCCGTCCGATCGCCGGACACTTCTTCACCAACTACGACGGCGTCCTCAAGGTCGACGGCGAGGTCGGAAACAAGAAGGCCTACGACCCGCGTAGCTACCTCAAGAAGGCCGAAGCAGGCATGACTGCTCGCGTCATCGAGGCATGCAACGACCTGAAGTCGGCCGGCCGCTCGGTGTCCGGAAGCTAAGCAGCACGCTCGAAAACTGGGCGCGCCCACGAAGCCGACGACTTCGTGGGCGCGCCCAGCTTGTTTGACCGTTCGAGTGTTTAACCGGTCTGACTCGGGTCGCACACCTTCCAGGTTCCGTCTTGACGTTCCAGATCGAAGGTTCGCCACGAGCGTTCCCCGGTGGCCGGGATGCTCGCCTCGACCTGGGCGATAGCCGTGTCGTCGGTAATTCGGACGGCGTCGACGGCGCTGACCTGGGGAATCGTCTTCTGCGTTACCGCATTCTCGTGGACCTGGGCGAAGGCATCGTCCGGGACGGACTGGTAGTAGTCGGCGAGAGAACCGCACGTAGCGGTGCGCAGAGCGGCAATGTCGCCGGATGCGAGAGCGTCGACGTACGTGTTGATCGCCGTTTGGACTTGAGCTTCGGGGGAGTTGCTCCCGCTGCTGCCCTCGGACGAGACGTACAGTGCGACACCGATTACCGCCACGATGGCGACAGCGGCTGCTCCGGCAGCGATGTACCAACCCTTGC
The DNA here is from genome assembly GCF_042790355.1 of Rhodococcus sp. NPDC056743. Classification (NCBI taxonomy): domain Bacteria; kingdom Bacillati; phylum Actinomycetota; class Actinomycetes; order Mycobacteriales; family Nocardiaceae; genus Rhodococcus; species Rhodococcus sp. NPDC056743. Next base: position 518,769 of record NZ_JBHTZI010000001.1, read on the forward strand.
CGCCGCGCTTGGTCGGCTCCGGCTCCACCGGCTCGATTCGAGTGGGAAGTGGCTGATGCGCCGGAATTCCCGCGGCCACTCCGACGCGTTGCGGTGCGGCCCGGACCGGCTGCGGCGGCGTGGGCTGCGGCGGCGTGGGCTGCGGCGTCTTGGGAATGGCCACCGTTGCGGGCTCAGGCGCCGGCTGTGCCTTGGGCATCGCGACGGTAGCGGGTTCGGTCGGCGTCGAGCTTTCCGGCGTTCTCTTTGTCGAGTTGTCGTCGTTCGAGTCCGGCACCGGTCATCCTTCGGTCTGGGGCAATTGGCGTCCTCAGCGTAACGATCGGTCGAATCCGGCCGTAACGGCGACCACGGGTGAGGCGCCCGGGTGCCCACGGACGGGAGCGGGCACAATAAGCCCATGACCCAATTCGGTGACCTGCTCGGACCCAAGCCCACTTTGCTTCCCGGCGATGACGACGCGGAATCAGCCCTGCTCAACCATGCTGATCCGGCTCAGGTTGCGGCCGATCATCCCACTGCTTCCATCGCGTGGGCCTATCTGGCCGAGGCCGCATTCGAGAGTGGTGCGACCATCACCGCGTACGCCTACGCGCGTACCGGCTACCACCGTGGACTCGATCAGCTTCGTCGCAATGGTTGGAAGGGCTTCGGGCCCGTCCCGTACAGCCATGAGCCCAATCGCGGTTTCCTCCGTTGTGTAGCGGTGCTGGCCAAGGCCGCGCAGTCGATCGGTGAGGCAGACGAGTACGCCCGCTGCCTGGATCTGCTCGAGGATTGCGACCCCAACGCTGCCGAAGCGCTTGGCCTCGGTTAGCAGTTTCCGTCCAAGCGCGTCGAGCATCAAGGACCGCGCTCGTAAGTCGGTGCGCCGGCTGAGGACGTCGGCGCTGCCGATTCTTCAGTGCGCACTGGCTGCCGGATTGGCGTGGTGGGTTGCCACCACGGTGATCGGGCATCATTCGCCCTTCTTCGCGCCTATTGCCGCTGTCGTGTCGCTCGGCTTGTCGTTGGGCGCTCGCCTGCGCCGGTCGTTCGAGTTGGTGGCCGGTGTGACGGTCGGCATCGGTATCGGCGATCTGATCATCTCCGGTATCGGCAGCGGCCCGTGGCAGATCTGCCTCGTGGTGGTGCTGGCGATGTCGGTGGCTGTGCTGTTGAACAGTGGCCCCATCTTCTCGATGCAGGCGGGAAACTCTGCTGTGCTGGTGGCGACGTTGATCCCGCCAGGGGGCACCGGCGGGATCGACCGCATGATCGACGCATTGGTCGGCGGTTTGGTGGGCATCGCGGTGGTTGCGATCATCCCCACCCATCCCGTGCGACGCGCTCGCAAGGATGCGGCGGCGATTCTCACGACGTCGTCGGAGGTATTGGCGTTGGTGGCCGACGGATTGCGGGCCAACGATCCCGAGCCGATCGTAAAGGCTCTGCGTAAGGCCCGCGCGACGCAGTCGGCGATCGACGGATTGCGCAGCAATCTCAAAGGTGGGCAGGAGATCAGCCGGATCTCGCCGCTGTACTGGAACACCCGCCCGCGGCTCGAGCGGCTCATGGCGACGGCCGATCCGATCGACAATGCGATGCGCAACATTCGGGTTCTGTCGCGGCGTTCCCTGACGTTGGTCCGGGACGACGAAATTCTCGATCCGCGTCTGGTGACGCAGGTGGAGAAATTGTCGAAGGCTGTCGAGGTCTTGCGGGAAATGATCCTCGCGGAACCGGGGGAGCAGCCCGATCAGGCTGAGGCCGCTCGGGTGCTGCGTTCGGTCGCGAAGGAACTGAAGCCGGCAATTGTCGAGACCGCCGGTCTGTCGGCGACAGTGGTGTTCGCGCAGATCCGATCGTTGGTTGTCGACCTTCTTCAGGTGGCGGGGATGAAGCGTATTTCGGCAATCGCCACGTTGCCGCCAACTGTGGAGAATCCCGCGTACCAGCCCGAACACTGACGTGCGTGCCACTCACTGAGCATCCCATTGTATATATGCGAATGTATGCATATGATCGGGAGAACTAAGGAGGTAAGCGGTCACATGGGGTCAGGGCACGGTCATTCTCACGGTCATTCGGCGGCAGATTCGGTCGGAGTAGGTCCGAGTCCGACGCGCATCCGGAAGATGGTGATCGCACTCGCGATCCTGGTTGCCTTCCTCGTTCTCGAGGCGACCGTCGGTTTGCTCATCGGCTCACTTGCTCTACTCGCCGACGCCGGCCACATGCTCACCGATGTAGTCGGAATGGCTATGGGGTTGACAGCACTTCTGCTTGCGAAGAAGGGGAGTACCACCGCTGCACGGACTTTCGGCTGGCATCGCGCCGAAGTTCTCACGGCAATGGCCAACGCCGCGATGCTCTTGGCCGTCGCGGCGTGGGTGATGTACGAGGCCATCGGCCGCATCGGTGACGAACCCGAGATTCCCGGCGGCGCTCTCATCATCACGGCCGCTGCGGGTCTGCTCGCCAATATCGTGGTCATGCTCATGCTGCGCGGCGACTCCAAGGACAGCCTCGCGGTGCGCGGCGCCTACCTCGAAGTGCTCGCGGATGCTGTTGGCAGCGTTGGTGTTCTGATCGCCGGCGCCGTGGTCCTTCTGTTCGGCTGGACGTGGGCAGACATCGTTGTCGGTGTACTCATCTCGCTGTGGGTGGTGCCTCGCGCACTCAAGTTGGCGGCCGCGTCGCTGCGCATTCTGACGCAGGCGTCGCCGGCCGATGTCGATGTCGAGTCCGTCGAAGCCGATTTGGCTGCGCTCCCCAATGTCAAGGGCGTCCACGATCTGCATATCTGGACCCTGACTACGGGAATGGACGTTGCGACAGTGCATTTGACCAGCGACGCCGATTCTTCGCACGTTCTCGAATCCGCCCGCGCCGTCTTGGAAAGTCACGGGCTTTCACATGCGACGGTGCAGGTGGAGTCCTGCGCCAACGGCGAGCATTGCGAGAAGAACGTCACTTGGTGAAGCGGGTGATCTCCTTGCCCGGCTTCCAGAGATCGACGTACATATGCTCGTCGTCGACGGTCGTGTGCACCACCTCCGTGATGTCGAGGACAAAGAGGTGCAGAGGTTTCGGAACCTCGTAGGTGTAGCTGGCCAGCACAGTCTCGAACTCCTCGCCGGACACCTCGCGGGCGATTCCGGCGATCTTCGCGTCGCCCCCCTCCATCGTGTGCTCGCCGGGATTGCTGTGGAGGGCGTAGCGCCCGTCGCGGATGAGGTCCTTCGCCTTGAGAGCGCCGAACATCGAGCCGAGAACCAGGCGCCCGTCGAGCATTTCCACTTCGGTGCCACTGACCCGCGGTGAGCCATCCTTGCGCAGCGTTGCGAGGACGTGATGCTTGTGGGCTGTGAATCGCGCTTCTACGGCTGTGGCTAGGGCGGGAACTTCTTCGGAGAACTGCTTCCAAGTGACCATGACGGTCATTGTGCACCCCTATTCCTGACAACTTCTGTCAGTGATTCTGGGTAATGTTCGATCCATGAGATCCGCGCGCCTGCTTCAGCTCATGCTGCGCCTGCAGGGCAGTCGAGGCGTCGTCGCCGAGCAGTTGGCCGGTGAGTTCGGGGTGTCGGTACGGACGATCTACCGAGACGTTGCCTCGTTGTCTGCTGCCGGTGTGCCGATCTGGACCGAAAGTGGACCGGGCGGGGGTATTCGCTTGCTCGACGGGTGGCAGTCCAAGCTCTCGGGAATGACGGACGACGAGACTTCGGCGCTGATGTTGCTGGGCGTACCGTCCATCGCGGCCGATCTGGGCCGGACGGATTCCGCGGAAGCGGCGGCGGCAAAACTACTGAGCACGATGCCACCGAGCCTTCAGAAAGGTGCGCGGTTGTGGCAGGACCGCATTCTCGTAGACGTGCCCGGATGGTTCGGCGGCAGCGACGACATCGCGGCGCTGCCTACTCTGGCGTCGGCGGTGCTGGATTCACGCCGACTACGTTTCACCTATCGTGACAAGGAACGGACAGTTGATCCGCTCGGTCTCGTGATCAAGGCCGGGGTCTGGTATCTGGTGGCACACCTGGGCAGTCGAACGCTGTCGTTTCGGGTCGGCCGTATCACCGGCCCCGTGGTGTGTGACGAAGTAGCCGATCGGCCTGTGGATTTCGACTTGGCAGCGTGGTGGGCGGCGTCCATGGCGCAGTTCGACCAGTCGCTGCTGCGCTTCGAATGCCGGATTCGGTTGTCACCCAACGGGTGGCGCCGACTCCCCGACGTGGTGGGAGTCGAGGCGTCGCGGGTGACGCCAGGTCTGCCTGACGACGCCGGGTGGATAGACGTCGAACTGCGATTGGAAAGCTCTGATATCGCGCTTTCCCAGTTGATCGGTCTGGGCGCGGATGTCGAAGTGCTGGAACCGTTGTCGCTGCGCGGCGCGGTGTTCGAGGTTGCGCAGCAGATGGTGCGGCGCCATCAGCGCCGTAGGCGGTGAATCACTCGGGCATGGGCTGGACTGCCGAGGCTCGGTAGATGATGCCGAAGCCGCGGATCTTGCGGTAGATCGTGGCTCGAGACATTCCCAAAGCCTGTGCGGCAGCTGTCTTGTCGCCGGAGTGGAGCGCAAGCGCGTCCACTATCGCATCACGTTCGAGGGACTGAAGCTGCGTCAGGTTCCGGCGGGTGGTCGCTCGACATTCCGAGGGTAAGGCGTCTGGCTCCACGACGCCGGAGCGGCGGCGGCGATGAATCTCGTAGAGGACGCTTCGCAGATGTGCGACGTTGCCACGCCAGGCGAGCCGGCTGAGTTGGTTCAACGACGCGGCGGAGAGTGTGAGGTCCGGGGCGCCGAGCGTCCGCAGTAGCGCCGGTACCAGTTCTGGGATGTCTTCGAGGTGGTAGCGCAGGGGCGGCACACTGATCGACTTCGGAAAGAGCCGCAGCAGTGCGGATGTGGCGCTGGGCTCTTGCGGATACGTCGTCAGCGCAACCCAGGGCTCGCGGGGGAGTGAGCCCTGTTCGACTTCTTGCAGTAGTTGGCTCAGTTCGTCGAGATCGTTGTCGCTCAACGTGTGTGCGTGGAGAACCGCCAAGTCCGATCCGCCGGCCAGTTCGGTTGCGGCATGCGTGAGCAGGTCTTCCCCGCCGAGTGTGGTCGCGTCGAGGACCGCGAGATGGTGTGTGCCCGAAACGTGTTCGTGTGCTGCCTGAATCAGCGTCGTCTTGCCGACGCCGGGTTCGCCCTCGAGCACAAGCCATTCTCGCCGGCGGCAACTCTCGACCACACCGTGAACCGTGCGTCGCCACACGGCACTGCTGCCGGTTACGGTGCGCAGGATCGGAGTGGTCACAACCTGCGCGGTGCGGGTCGCAAGTTGTTCCGTGATCCGCACGATGCCGCCCGCCAACTTGTCGCCCACGAATGTCGGCTGGTACGACAACCGGGCGGTGGCTCCGCTCGGCAGGTCGGTGAGCGTCGTGAAGGACTTGGCCTGCCCGCGAGCGTCTCGGATACGGTCGATGATCGCTGCCTGATCGTGTGAGTCGAACTGTTGTTGTGTCAGCGCGTTGATCATCAGGACTTCGTCACCGAGTGCGATCACCGGTTGCCCGGTATGACTGACTGCGTGGTAGTCGCTCAACACGGCTCGGTCGTGCTCGTTGGCGTCGTCGAGAATGCGTTCCTTGATGCGCGCGGCCGCGAGTTTGGCAAACGAGAGCAGCAGTGCGTTCATGTGTTCCGACTTGGTGGTCAGGTCGACGACGCCCAGGACTGCCCCGGTGAGGGGGTGGGTCACAAGCGCGCCGGCGCAGGAGAACGAGCGGAGAAGGCCACTGAAATGTTCGCTTCCGTCGATGACGACGGGAGCGCCGACTTCGAGAGCGGTGCCGATTCCGTTGGTTCCGACTTGTGATTCCGCGTACCGAAACCCGGGTGCGAGGTCGACGCGGTCGAGAGCGGCGAGCAAACCGCGGTCACCGCCGTGGCGGCTGAGCACGGTGCCCGAGGCGTCGGTGAGAATCAGGGACACCGGTTCGTTGTCGATCTCGGCCGACAGAGCAGATAGAACGGGATAGGCGGCGCGGGTGAGAACGGTGTCGACCGGAACCTGCTCGACATACGCCGCCGTCGGCTCGTTCGTCTCACCGAGCGCGTCTCGCGAACGCGACCATGAAACGCGAAGCCAGTGGCGCAGTTCGAGCTCGGCAGGGTCAGCGGAATCGATCGAAGGAAAGTGCGGGGGCACAGCTACTTTCGAGGTCCCGAGATTGTGGGCCATCGTCGATCTCCTGGGGTTGGCTTTGCCTGCGTTATGCGTGCTGTTTCTTGGCTGGGTCAGCGTAAAAAGCGATATGTGTGACATCAATCTCAAACTGAGACGATTGAGATGTGTACCACAGGGTTGAGTGAATTACACAACGTCCCCCCAAGTCGGCACAAGGCCGGCACTCGATCTAGGAGGCGCACATTGAGTAAGCAGAGCCTGACAAAGGCCCACGCGAAGATCAGCGAGTTGACCTGGGATCCGACTTTCGCCACCCCGGCTACCCGATTCGGCACCGACTACACGTTCGAGAAGGCTCCGAAGAAGGACCCTCTCAAGCAGATCATGCGGTCCTACTTCCCGATGGAGGAAGAGAAGGACAACAGGGTCTACGGCGCCATGGACGGCGCGATCCGCGGCAACATGTTCCGCCAGGTCCAACAGCGTTGGATGGAGTGGCAGAAGCTGTTTCTGTCGATCATTCCGTTCCCGGAGATCTCTGCAGCCAGAGCGATGCCGATGGCCATCGACGCCGTCCCGAACCCGGAAATTCACAACGGCCTGGCAGTACAGATGATCGACGAGGTCCGACACTCGACGATTCAGATGAATCTCAAGAAGCTCTACATGAACAACTACATCGACCCCGCCGGGTTCGATATGACGGAGAAGGCGTTCGCGAACAACTACGCGGGCACCATCGGCCGACAGTTCGGTGAAGGTTTCATCACCGGCGACGCGATCACGGCGGCCAATATCTACCTGACGGTTGTTGCAGAGACGGCGTTTACGAACACCCTGTTCGTGGCCATGCCGGACGAAGCAGCGGCAAACGGTGATTACCTGCTGCCCACTGTGTTTCACTCGGTGCAGTCCGACGAGTCGCGGCACATCTCCAACGGCTATTCAATTCTGTTGATGGCGTTGGCCGACGAGCGCAACCGTCCGCTGCTCGAGCGGGATCTGCGCTACGCGTGGTGGAACAACCACTGTGTGGTGGATGCTGCGATCGGTACGTTCATCGAATACGGCACCAAGGACCGCCGCAAGGACCGTGAGAGTTACGCCGAAATGTGGCGTCGGTGGATCTACGACGACTACTACCGCAGCTACCTGATTCCGCTGGAGAAGTACGGCCTGACCATTCCGCACGATCTGGTCGAGGAAGCCTGGAATCGCATCACCAACAAGGGATATGTTCACGAGGTTGCGCGTTTCTTCGCAACAGGATGGCCGGTCAATTACTGGCGGATCGACACGATGACCGACAAGGACTTCGAGTGGTTCGAGCACAAGTATCCCGGTTGGTACTCGAAGTACGGCAAGTGGTGGGAGGAGTACAACCGCCTGGCCTACCCGGGCCGGAACAAGCCGATTGCCTTCGAGGAAGTGGGATACCAGTATCCGCACCGGTGCTGGACCTGCATGGTGCCTGCGCTCATTCGTGAAGACATGGTCGTGGAGAAGGTCGACAACCAGTGGCGGACCTACTGCTCGGAAACATGCTACTGGACCGATGCGGTGGCCTTCCGCGAGGAATATCAGGGCAGGCCGACGCCGAACATGGGCCGGCTCACGGGATTTCGTGAGTGGGAAACCTTGCACCACGACAAGGATCTCGCAGATATCGTCAAGGATCTCGGCTACGTCCGAGACGACGGGAAGACTCTGGTCGGCCAGCCGCACCTGCACTTGGACGACCCGAAGAAGCTGTGGACTCTCGACGACGTTCGTGGCAACACGTTCATGAGCCCGAATGTGCTCTTGAACCAGATGTCCGACGCCGAACGCATCGCCCATATCGCGGAATACCGCGCCGGGGCGACTCCGGCCTGAGCGCCGTATCCAGTTTCGTCAGGTGGCGCGTGGCACCATTGCGCGCCACCTGACGCAACCATCACTCGATCAGCCCAGGAGACACCCGTGGCCGACATTCACCGGATCAACTTCGAGCCCGTAGATATCGAGATGGAAGTAGGCGAGGACGAGAACATCCTCGACGCAGCCTTCCGGCAGGGCATTCATCTGATGCACGGCTGCCGCGAAGGTCGATGCTCGGCGTGCAAGTCCTACCTTCTCGACGGCGAGATTCAGATGGAGAACTACTCGACCTTCGCCTGCAACGACGCAGAGGAAGAGGAGGGGTACGTATTGCTTTGCCGGTCGTATGCATACAGCGATTGCACGATCGAGTTGCTCAACTTCGACGAAGACGAACTCCTCGGAGGTATACCCATCCAGACGGTGCGCACCGAAGTGATTGCACTGGAGCCGATGACACCGGACATCGTGTCGCTGCGCCTGCGGGCCGTCGAACCCGAGATTTTCGAATTCAAACCGGGGCAGTATGCCGACCTGCATCTCCCGGATGGCGACGAACACCGCTCGTTCTCCATGGCGACAACACAATCGACGCCAGGTCAGGTGGAGTTTCTCATCAAGAAGTACCCCGGGGGAAAGTTCGCCGGCTTGTTGGACAACACGATGAAGGTCGGCGACGCACTGTCCTTGACCGGACCGTACGGGTCCTTCACGATCAAGGACGGACACGTGCTTCCGATCGTGTGCATCGGTGGTGGGGCCGGGATGGCGCCCATTCTCTCGCTGCTGCGCCACCTGAGTGAGAGTGCCAACACCCGGCCGGTGCACTTCTACTACGGGGCTCGAACGGCTCGAGACCTGTTCTACCTGAACGAGATTCTCGAACTCGGAACACATTTGAAGGACTTCAGGTTTGTGGCGTGCCTTTCGGAAGTCGTGGACCAGTCCTTGCCCGGTACGGAGTTGCCGGATTCCGTGACCGTTGAAGAGGGCAACGTCACCGACGTCGTCGATCGTAGTGAAAGCGAGTTGGGCAAGTCCGAGGTCTATCTGTGCGGGCCGCCGCCCATGGTTGACGCCGCCCTTGCCCTACTCGACGCCAATGGGGTTCCGAAAGACCAAGTCTTCTACGACAAGTTCACCAGCCCGGCTTTCGATTGACCACAGCCACCGAAAGGAACTGAAACGACATGACCGTCACCAGCGGGACCAGGCAACGGAGCTTTCCCTCGATCGAGTTCACGGATTCCGAGGCAGGTGCGCTCGAATTCCCGAGTTCGAAGAGCAGAACGTACAACTACTACACACCGGCAAAACGACGGGCGACGATGTACGAGGACGTCACCGTCGACGTGCAACCAGACCCCGAGCGGCATTTGTCGCAGGGCTGGATTTACGGCTTCGGTGACGGTCCGGGCGGATACCCGAAGGAATGGACGGCCGCGACGTCGTCGAACTGGCACGCATTTCTGGACCCGAACGAGGAATGGGATCAGACGATCTTCCGGAACAACTCCAAGGTTGTGCATCAGGTGGAGCTGTGTCTGTCCAACGCCAAGCGGGCCAGGGTGTACGAGAGCTGGAATGCGCCGTGGCTCAAGTTCATCGAGCGCAATCTGGGTGCATGGATGCACGCGGAGAACGGTTTGGCGTTGCATGTGTTCACGGCAGTTCAGCGGTCCGGACCGACAAACATGATCAACACGGCCGTCGCGGTCAATGCGGTCCACAAGATGCGATTCGCGCAGGACCTTGCGCTGTTCAACCTCGACCTGTCCGAAGCCGTCGACACGTTCGACGGGGGAGCGCACAAAGACGTGTGGCAGTCAGCACCGGAATGGCAGCCCACCCGTGAGGTCGTGGAGCGGTTGACCGCGGTGCCGGACTGGTGCGAGCTACTGTTCGCGACCAACATCGTGTTCGAGCAATTGGTGGGATCGCTGTTCCGCAGCGAACTTGTCATGCAGATCGCCGCTCGGAACGGCGATTACATCACTCCGACGATCGTCGGTACCGGTGAACACGACTACGACCGCGACCTTGCCTACACACGCAACCTCTTCCAGTTGCTGACACGGGACCCCGAGACCGGCGAGTCCAACAAGGAGCTCTTCGGCACGTGGCTCGCTACGTGGGTTCCGCGGTGCCTCGACGCCGCGCGTGCTCTGCAACCGATCTGGTCGCAGCCGGCCGACAAGGCGGTCACGTTTGCCGACAGTCTCGACGCCGCAACGGCGAAGTTCAGTTCCCTGCTCGAGGATCTCGGGCTCGATATCCCCAAGGAGTTGGCAAAATGAGCATGCACTTCGGATCCGACACTGAGTTCTCGAACATGTGTGGTGTCACCCTGATGAATACTCCGACCGGCCGCGTCGTCGCGGAGGTGATGGGAGCCAAGGACGGTGTCGAACTCACCGAGTACCCCTCCATGATTCGTGTGGACGGTAAGCGCCTTCTCAACTTCGACTACGAGGAACTCACCGACGCACTGGGTTCGGAATTCGACGGCTCCATTTTCGAGGAGATCAGCTCCACCCACTACGGACGCATGGTCCACCTCGACGACAAGACGATGTTGTTCGCCAGCCCCGAGGACGCTGCCGAGTACATCGGTTTCGATCTCACGGCGAGCTGACCGTTACCCACCCAGTACGAACTGAAAAGCGAAGCGAGGGAAGCGATGTATCAGAAGGACGGCCACAAGTATTTCATCGTCGACGGGCACGTGCATCTCTGGGACGGGCGCGAGTCGAACCACAAGAACGTACACGGCAAGCAGTTCATCGACTGTTTCTACGATTACCACAAGAACCTGAGCCCCGAGGACGAGGTGTGGGACTACGACACCTACACCTACTACGGTTCGGATCGGCTGATGAAGGATCTTTTCGTGGATGGTTACGTCGATCACGCGATCTTCCAGGCCACGCTGCTCAGTGACTTCTACGTCAACGGATTCGGGCAGACCGAGGAGGCTTTTGCGCTCACGCAGAAGCACCCGGACAAGCTCACGTACAACCATGCCTACGATCCTCGCTACGAGGAGGCCGGCCTGGAACAACTGCGCCGGGACGCCGAGCGGATGAACCTGCAGGGCGTCAAGCTCTACACGGCCGAGTGGCATGGCGACTCTCGCGGATACAAACTCGACGACCCGTGGTCGCGGCGGTACCTCGAAGAGTGCATCACGCTGGGTATCAAGAATGTTCACGTGCACAAAGGTCCGACGATTCGCCCGCTCGACCGTGACGCGTTCGACGTGGCGGACGTCGACAAGGTTGCGACCGACTACCTCGATCTACGATTTGTCGTCGAGCACGTGGGCTTGCCTCGGTTGGAGGACTTCTGCTGGATCGCGACCCAGGAGTCCAACGTGTACGGCGGGTTGGCGGTTGCATTGCCGTTCATCCACACTCGCCCAAGGTATTTCGCACAGATCATCGGGGAGCTCCTGTACTGGATCGGCGAAGACAAGATCCTCTTCAGTAGCGACTACGGAATTTGGACGCCGAAGTGGCTGATCGAGAAGTTCGTCGATTTCCAGATTCCGGAAGACATGCAGTCCGAATACGCTCCGATCACCGTGGAACAGAAAAAGAAGATCCTCGGGCTCAATGCTGCGGCCCTCTACGACATCGACGTTCCCGCTGAACTGCGGCCGGCCGAGCCGGCAGGGCAGGAGGGTGTTGAGGTCGCAGCTGGAGCGCGAGAGGTTGTGTCGTCATGACCACACTTGCGGTCTCGGTGGAACAGGACATCCTCGAGGCCCTCGCGACTGTCACAGATCCGGAACTCGACGAGCCGATCACCGAATTGGGATTCGTGCGCTCGGTGGCGATCGACGACGACGGAGTCACCGTGCATCTGCGGCTGCCCACCGCATTCTGTTCGCCGAACTTCGCTTACCTCATGGCATCCGACGCTCAGGACGCTCTGCGGTTGGTCGATGATGTCGGAGAGGTGCGGATCATGCTCGACGATCACCACGACAGCAGCAAGATCAACAACGGATTGGCTGCGGACGCCGGCTATGTCGGCACCTTCGGTGTCGAGGCGGAGGAAAGTCTGAGTGAGCTTCGCAGAATTTTCCTCCGCAAGGCGCATACGGCGGCGATGGAACGATGCGTCGAATCTCTTCTGAAGAGGACCTCTTTGGCGGTGGACCAGATCAGTGCATTGACGTTGCGTGACCTCCCGGCCGGAAAAGACAAGGCGGCGTTGATGCGTCGCCGTGTTGCCATCGGTCTGAGCACGTGCCCCAACAGTCGAGTCGTCGTCGACGAGGATGGGCATGTCATTGCCCGTGATGACGTGCCCATGCGTCTGCGATTCGCCAAGTCGGTCAGAATTTCGATGGAAGGCAACGCACATTTCTGTCGTGGCCTGCTCGCCACCCGCTACGCCGACGAAGAACCCGCCGGCGCTCTACCCTCGATAACCAACCTCAGGAGCTCACAATGAAGGCCGTACAAGTTGTGGGGTATCACACCAAGTTGCAGCTCACCGATATTCCGGAGCCGAAGATCGAGAGCCCGCTCGACGTCATAGTGCGGATCGGGGGAGCGGGCGTGTGCCGTACCGACATTCACGTTCTCGAAGGTCAGTGGAAGGAAAAGAGCGGGGTCGAGTTGCCGTACACGATCGGTCACGAGAACGCCGGCTGGGTTCATGCCGTGGGCGATGCCGTGACCAATGTTTCGGTGGGTGACACGGTGATTCTGCATCCTCTGATCACGTGCGGGTTGTGTCGTGCGTGCAGGTTCGGCGACGACGTGCACTGTGAGAACAGTCAATTCCCGGGAATCGACACCAACGGCGGCTACGCGGAATACCTTCGCACGACGGCTCGCAGCGTCGTGCGGATCGACGACTCGCTCAATCCCGCTGATGTCGCCGCCCTCGCGGACGCCGGACTGACGGCGTACCACGCCGTCGCGAAGGTCGCTGGCGCGACCAGGCCGGGTGACGTGTGTGTGGTGATCGGTGCCGGCGGGCTCGGTCACATCGGAATCCAAGTGCTCAAAGCGATCTCGGGAGTGACGGTAGTGGTACTCGACCGAAATCCCGAGGCAGTCGAACTGGCTCTCGACATCGGCGCCGACCACGGGATAGTCGCTGACGGCACCCATGTGCAGCAAGTCCTGGACTTGACGAGAGGTCACGGTGCGGAAGCCGTCGTCGACTTTGTCGGTGAGGGCGGCGCCACCGCGGAGGGGATTGCCATGCTTCGCCGTGCGGGCAACTACTACGTCATCGGATACGGCGAGAACATCGATGTTCCCACAATCGACGTGATTTCCACCGAGATCAACTTCATCGGCAATCTGGTCGGTTCCTATAACGACTTGCAGGAGCTCATGATCCTTGCAGCGCAAGGCAAAGTGACTCTGCATACAACCAAATATCCGCTCGAGGAGTTCCAGAACGCACTCGACGATCTGGATTCTGGGCGTGTGCGTGGGCGGGCGATCCTCGTTCCGTAGTCGGCGCCAGCCGCCTCTGTCAGTTAGTCACTTCTGTCAGCTAGTTCTTCCGTCAGATCGAAAAGGACACAGACATGGCCAAGGAACTGCGGTACAACAAGGAAGCCCGCCTTCTGCTCGAACACGGTGTCAATGCTCTGGCCGACGCGGTCAAGGTGACGCTCGGCCCGAAGGGACGGAACGCGGTGCTCGAAAAGCTCACGGGGCCACCGACCATCACCAACGACGGGGTTACCATCGCCCGGGAAATTCAATTGCGTGACCCATTTGCCAACATGGGCGCGCAGTTGGTCAAGGAAGTTGCCATGAAGACCAACGGCGCCGTGGGGGACGGCACCACCACGGCGACGGTGCTGGCTCAGGCGATGGTTCGCGAGGGAATGCGCGCGGTCGAGGCCGGCGCCAATCCGATGCGGGTGCGACGCGGTATCGAACGAACCATCCCCGTCGTCGTGGATTCGCTTCGCGCACAGTCTGTTCAGGTAGCCGGTCCGGGCGATCTCCAGAGAGTTGCGAGTCTGGCGGCCAGTGATGACGAGGTCATCGGGCAGGCCATCGCTCAGGCCGTCGACTACGTCGGGAAATCCGGCGTCGTGACCACCGAGGAAAGTGACACGCTTGGCATGTCGGTCGACATCGTCGACGGGATCGAATTCGACCACGGCTACATTTCGGGCTACATGGTCACCGACCCCGAACGAATGGAAGCGGTGCACGAGCGTCCACTGATTCTGTTGACCAACAAGAAGATCGACAAGGTGCAGGACATCATGCCCAGCATCGAGGTGGCCAAACGAGCCGATCGACCCCTTGTCGTCCTGGCGGAGGACGTCGACGGGCCAGCCCTACAGTTGCTGGTCGGGGGGAACATGCACCGGACCATGGCGTCGGTGGTTGTCCGAGCACCGGGCTTCGGCCACCGCCGGGTCGCGGAACTGCAGGATCTTGCCGTGGCACTCGGTGGACACGTCATCGCCAAGGACACGGGAATCGAACTGTCCGAGATCACTCTCGAACACCTCGGCTCGTGTGACCGCATCACTGTTACCGAGAACGAGACGACGATCGTCGGCGGGCACGGCGATCCGAATCTGGTTGATGCGAGGGTCGCGCAAATTGCCGCTCAACTCGAGCGGGCGAAGATCGACGCCGATCGAGACAGTCTCGAGTTGCGGGTTGCCAGGCTCACCGGTCGGGTCGCCGTGATTCGGGTCGGCGGCGCGACAAGTGTCGAACTCAAGGAGCGGATGTTGCGTGTCGAAGACGCCTTGGCAGCTACCCGGGCTGCGCTGGAAGAGGGTCTCGTATCCGGCGGTGGCACCGCACTGACGCAGGCTCATCGCGCATTGGCAGGACTCGATCTTCCCGGCGACGAGGGGATCGGATGTGAGATCGTTCGCCGGGCGTTGGCCGAGCCGTTGCGATGGATAGCGATCAACGCCGGATTCGACGGCGACGAGGTAGTCGACACCGTTGCGGGGTTGCCGCAAGGTCACGGGTTCAACGCGCTCACCGGGGAGTACGGGGATCTGTTCGAAGACGGCGTCATCGATCCGTTCAAGGTCACCCGCGCGGCGCTCGAGAGCGCGGCGTCAATTGCGGCGCTGCTCATCACGACGGAGACTGCCGTGGTCGAGGAGGTGTTCGGTAACCCCGGCGCCATTGTGGCGCCTGGTTTCGGAGACTTGGCCGAGGGCATGATTCGTCCCTCGAATATCTACTGAATATCTACTGAACGACATCAGACAAGGCGCGTGGTCTGCCACGCTTGAATGGGAAGTGGCAGACCGCGCGCATGAAGCGAATGCACAGATTGGGGTAGCAATGATCTTCATTGTGGTGAAGTTCGATGTGCTCGACGAACATCGCGACACCTGGCTGGAACGGACCAAGGAATTCACCGACGCGACGAGATCGGAACCTGGCAACCTCTGGTTCGACTGGTTCCACAGCGCGGAGAATCCCGGAGAGTACCTCCTGGTGGAGGCATTCCGGGATCCTGCGGCAGGGTCCGATCACGTCAACAGTGATCACTTTCGTCGTGGGCTCGAATCCATGCGCCCGGCGTTGAGCGAAACACCGCGAATCATCAACGCCGATATTCCCGGCGTCGACTGGTCACGGATGGGGGAGCTCGAGATCAGTTGATCAAGCTGTGGCAGATCGCTTTGCCAACAGGTTGGTGATGCCCAACTGTGCCGCGACGATCACGGCGCCGACCACCAGGCCGAGAGCTGCGGACGCAAGAGTGTTGACGATCCACGCCAGGACACCACCGACGCCGGCAATATCCTTGACGGCTTCTTCGCCGTGATGAACGGCGTCGTACAACGGATGGAAGCCCAGTTCGTCGATGCCGACCAGAAGTATGTGGCCACCCACCCACAGCATCGCGGCGGTGCCGACGACGGAGAGCACAGACATCACGTGCGGCATGCCGCGAACGAGTCCGCGGCCGACCTTGTGAGTGAAACCGGACGACGACTCGGCGATCCGCAGACCGATGTCGTCCATCTTCACGATCAATCCGACAACGCCGTAGACGACAACGGTGATCACCACAGCGACGACGGCAAGAATCACCAGTCGGCTCCAGAAACCTTCGCTCGCGATGGTGTTGAGTGCGATCACCATGATCTCGGCCGACAGAATCAGATCGGTACGCACGGCGCCGGAGACAACAGCCGCTTCGTCACGAGGATGCTCGTCGGCGCTCTCGTGATGGTCACCGTGGCCGAAAATCGCTCCCCAGATTTTGTGGACTGCTTCGTAGCTGAGGTAACAGCCACCCACCATGAGCAGGGGGGTCAGCAGGCCGGGGAGAAACTGGCTGAGCAGCAGAGCGATCGGCAGAATGATCAACAGTTTGTTACGCAGCGAGCCGATCGCGATGCGTTTGATGATCGGCAGTTCGCGTTCGGCCGCCAAACCGCGCACGTACTGCGGAGTGACTGCCGCGTCGTCGATCACAACGCCGGCCGCCTTGGCGGTTGCCTTACCTGTCGCGGCCGCAACGTCGTCGATCGACGCTGCTGCCATGCGAGCCAGCGCGGCGACGTCGTCGAGCAGGGCAAAGAGTCCACCGGCCATCACAGACCTCCAGTTGAATCAGTGGAGAATGGTGGCCGGACGGATCCGGTAACGCTGGTGGTTGATCGCACGAGGTCTCTATCCCATGAACGTCGGAGGCGGCGGCAGGTCACCTCGAACGATACCGGCGAGTTCACAGCGTTAGTAGCGGAGACCCGCTCCCAAACTCTGCAGACGTCGTTGCGTTAAGGGCTTCCGGGCTTGTTGTTCGCGTGCGAGACTGCACAGAGGATCGAGCGAATGGGGCATCATGCGCGAACCGGACACAGCACAGGTCGCCAAGAGTTTCGACGCGATGGCGACTCACTACGACCGACAGATCGGACGCTTCGAACGCTTTGCGCTCGGTGACGCACGCAGATGGGCCGTCGACAAAGCTCGTGGCCGCGTCGTCGAGATTGCCGTGGGCACGGGGCTGAACCTGCCGCACTACGGGAAGGACGTCGACTACGTCATCGGTGTGGACATCTCGAAAGCGATGCTCGATCAGGCTAGAGCCAAGGTCTTCGAGGGAGTGAGCACCAGCGTCGATCTTCGGTACGGCGACGTGCAGGAACTTGATATTCCCGACGAGTGCGTCGACACGCTGCTGTCCACCTACGCGTTCTGCACGATTCCGGATCCGGGCCGAGCCGCAGTCGAAGCCTTCCGGGTTCTGGTGCCCGGTGGCCGATTTGTACTGGCAGAACATGGGCCGAGTACCAATGTTGTTGTGCGTGCCGTGATGAAGGTGGTTGAACCGCTCTTCGTGCGTTTCGGTTCCGACCACCTCACTCGTGATCCCATCGGATATCTCGAGGACGCGGGTTTCCTGATCGACGAAGTGCAGCGCAGCGGACGGGGCGGGGTCGTGTTCCGGATAGTGGCAAGCAAGCCGGATCCCGAATGGACGGCGCTGGGGCACTGACCATTTACTGTGCGCCTTTGTTAACCGCCCGCGGTTAACAAAGGCGCACAGTGCTTTTAAGGGCAGGGTTTGCCGCGGTCCTGAATGCGCCGACGCCTGTGTGTCGGAGGACACGATCGCGCCCTTTCGCGTTGACGGCGACAGGTCATCTGTATAGTGTAACGTCCCGATTGGACACCATCAGTAGACAGGTTGCGCACATGGACGCTCTACCCCAGCCTCGCCTCAGTCGCCGAGATCTTCTGCGAGGCATTGCGATCGCCTCGGGCGTGATCGCGGTTCCGGGCTTGCTTGCAGCCTGTTCCACTGATGAGAAATCGGGCAGCGGGGTGACGGTCACGCAAAGTGATGGTCCGATCGATCTGCTCACTGTCGCGTTGCCTGCTTCCATCAGCACGCTCGACGTCAGCAAGTCTGCCGGTATCGCGAATCTCACGGTGGCGCTGCTCGTCCAGGAAGCGCTGGTCACGGTGGCTGCCGACGGCACCCTCGCGCCCGGCCTGGCCGAATCCTGGACCAGGCCCGACGCCACAACCTACGTCTACAAGATCCGGCCGGACGTGCGCTTTTCGGATGGGACCTTGCTGACGGTCGACGACGTGATCGCGTCGATCGAGCAGCACTCGGTCAAGGGATCGACGTCGGCTTTCGCTTACGCGTACACCAATGTCGTGTCGGTTACCCAGACCGGTGATCGAGAACTGACGATTACTCTCAGTGCCCCTGATTCGTTGTTCTCGTGGGCGCTGAGCCCGGGCACACTACAGGTCACCAGTCGGGCGTTTCTCGAGCAGAATGCCGGTAGCATCGGCACCCCCGCAACGAAGATCCTCGGTACGGGGCCGTATGCGATTGCCGAGTTCGTGCCGGACTCCCATGTGACCTTGCAGCGCAACGACGGTTGGTGGAGTGAGGCTCCGAAGGCCGCACAGGTGCGGATCGAATTTGTAAGTGATGAAACGACGCGCTTGATCGCCATGCGCCAGAATTCCTTCGACCTGGCCACGAGCGTTCCCTTCGATCAGCTCGAGCAGTGGAGCGGTCTCGAGGGCGTCGACGTACAAACTGCGTCCGACAACTCGGTGGTAGCGCTTGCGTTCAACACCGCCAAGGCGCCCTGGAACGACAAGCATGTTCGTGCTGCTGTTGCGCACTCGATCGATCGCGCCGCAATCGTCAAGAGTGTGCTGCGTACCCACGGAGAGGTGGCAGCCACGTTGCCCACCCGGCAGCAATGGGGTGGCGTGCTCGATCCCGGCGCAGTCGACGAGCTTTACCAGCGCATTCCGCAATTCGACTTCGACCTCGACGCGGCCGGCAACGAATTGGCGCAGTCTTCGGTGCCGAACGGCTTCTCCGATACCGTCACCTATCCCAACAGCGGCCCGCAGATCGGCAAGGCACTTCTGAGCCTCGCCGAGAACGTCAAGAAGATCGGGATCACGCTCGAGGTCGAAGAGGTGAGCTTGGAGCAGTGGATCGCAGACCTCGGCAAACACGAGGCCGGTATCAGTTTGGGCTGGTACTTCGCGACCACCGGTGACCCGGCCGAGTACACGCAGCAGTTGCTCAACGCTGACAACGCAGGCGTCAACGGCACCAACATCGCCGACTACCGAAACGATGCCGTCACGGATCTCCTTCGCCGCGAGCGTCTCGAAACCGACCCGGCTGCCCGTGGTCAATTGCTGTCCGAGGCACTGGTTCTCGCCGCCGCGGACGTGCCGTACCAGCCGTTGTGGTGGGGCGAAGGCGCAACTGCTTTCGGTCCTGTCGTCGGCACATCGACGTACAGCCCCTATTTCTACATCGGCCCATGGGCGACTCAGGTTTTCGCCCGGGCATGATGACTGCACTGGATATTCACGCCCAGATCGAGCTTCTTCGTACGCCCTTCGAATTGGTGGCCCACCGGGCACTGCCGATTGCCGCCTGTCTGCTTGCCACTGGTCCCGATGGTGAGTTGCGGGTTCACCTTGTCTCGTCGGCGCCTGGATTCGGAACGCCGATCGAACTCGATCTCGACGAAGGTATCGATTGTGGGCTGCTGCGCTGGTCGGGTCCCGCCGATCTGATCTGTGCGACCCGCGGCTCCGACGGTGAATGCTCCACACTGACAGCCCTTTCCGTCCCGTCACTCGGTTTCTCGGCAACCGCGACAGTGGCATGGACGATGTCGATGCCGGGTGCCATCGAGGACATCCGTCCCGGCGCCGACGGAATGCTCGTCCTGGTCGCGGCATACGGAACCGAGCGCGACGGCAGTCATCTGGGTACCCGAGTCGGACCGGCCGGTGACCCGATGATCGACCGTACCGATCGGGCTCGTCGGAGCCTGTATGTGGTTGCAGCGGACGGCAGTCGGTGCACCGAAGTGCCCACAGACGGCTTCAATGTCTGGGCCGCGGACCGGGACGACGACGGTAACGTCGTGGCTGTCGTGTCGAGCGACCCACGCCAGGCCGGATTCTATGCGTCGCAACTGATTCGGATCGACGGCGTCACCGGTGCGATAACCCCTCTCTATCAGTCTCAATGGCAACTTGCCCAGCCTCGGCTGTCGGCTGACGGACGGACTGCTCTGGTCGTCGAGGGTCTGTCGATCGTGTCCGGTCCGGTGCTGTCCATCGACGTCGGTACCGGAGAAACGTGCCGGTGGCCGGATATCGACGACGTCACCGATCTCGGCTGGATCGACACCGAGCGGATGTGGTTCGCCGGCTGGCATCGCACCGGAGTACAGGTCGGCACCGCCGACCGAGACGGGAACAAGATCGAGCGGTGGACGTCGCCGGGAAGCGTGCACGGACCGGACGGCCAACCCACCTTGACTCTGACGGCCGACGGCGACGCGCTGGCTGTGGCCGAAATGCACGGCAGCCCAGCAGAAGTGGTGCGTCTGCAATTCGGTGAACCCGGCTGGACGGCAGTGACGGAGCTCAACGCGGCTACCGAGCATCTGGTGAGCGGGGTGATCTCCGAGACGGTGAGTTGGGTGTCCACCGACGGTCTGGAGATCGACGGCATCGTCATTCGCCGCGCCCACGCGATCGGTCCGCAGCCGTTGGTGGTCATCGCCCATGGTGGTCCGACCTGGTTGTGGTCGGAGGCGTTTGCGCCGGCCGAGTCGAACAACTTGGCGCTACCACTGGTGCACGCCGGGGCCGTCGTTCTGTTGCCCAATCCGCGGGGCAGCAGTGGCCGCGGGCAGGAATTTGCCCGCGGGGTGATCGGTGAGGTCGGCGGTCTCGACCTCGAGGACGTCATCGCCGGGGTGGATGTTCTGGTGCACCAGGGACTCGTCGATCCTGCGCGAACCTCGATCATCGGCTCGAGCTACGGCGGCTATCTGGCAGCGTTGGCGGCGACGGACATCCGGCAGTTCCGCGCTGCCGTGGTCATGTCCGGGGTCTCGGATTGGCTGAGTTTTCGCACCACGAGCAATCTCGGCGGCGGCTACGACCACGTGTACCACCAGGGAATCGGCCCCGGAACCGCGGACGGTCGCGAAAAGCTTGTCAGTGTCTCGCCGGTGTACCGCGTCGGCAGGGAATCGACTCCCACCCTGATCCTGCACGGCCAACTGGACCGCACCACTCCGTTGGTGCAAGCCGAGATGCTGCACCGGGCATTCCGGTTTGCCGAGGTGCCAACCGAATTGGTGGTGTATCCGGGCGAGGGGCACGAGTTCGTCGACGCCGCCCACCGTGCCGATGCGGCCCATCGGGTGCTGAACTGGCTCGAAGAGCACGGAGTTCTGGGGTGAGAAAACACGGCTGGTCTCGGTTTCTCGCTACCCGAGTAGCCGGCACCCTGGTCGTGTTGTTGGTGTTGTCGATCGGGGTATTCGGATTGCTTTACCTCGCACCGGGTTCGGTCGAACGCACGTTGCTGGGTACCAAGCCGGTGACCGCGGAGTCGTTGGCCGCAGTTCGTGCGCAGTACCATCTCGACGATTCGCTTGTGTCCCAATACCTGAGGTGGTTGGGCGGCGCTCTGCGCGGGGACTTCGGTATCTCCATCCGAACCGGTGAATCGACCAGCGACATGATCGGATCACGGTTGGGCCGGACCGGCGTGCTGGTGGTGATGTCCGTTGTTCTCGCCGTTCTGATCGGAGTGCCGTCCGGAGTCGCGGCCGCGCTCGAGAAGGGCCGTGCGCTTGACAGTTCGATCGCCGTCGTCGCGGTGGCCGGGATCAGTGCTCCACCGTTTGCGCTCGGCCTCGTGTTGCTGTTGCTGTTCTCGGTACAGCTGCCGTGGTTCCCGTCCTACGGAATCGGATCCGGCTGGGCCGACGGTCTGTGGCACCTGGTGCTCCCCGCGATCACGTTGGCTATCGGGGGCGCCGGACTGATTGCCCGCTTCACCCGCACTGCACTCATTGCTCAGCTCGACCAGGATTACGTGACCTTCGCCAGGGCCAGAGGTTTGTCGACGCAGGCCACTCGCCGTTACGCGATGCGTAATTCCCTGATGCCCGTACTCACTGCGTTGGGGCTCGTCGTCACCTCGACGATCGTAGGAACAGTGTTGGTGGAGGTCACCTTTGCGGTGCCCGGTCTCGGGACGCTTCTCGTCGACTCGGTGAGTTTCAAGGACATTCCGGTTGTCCAGGCGATTGTCATACTCATGGCGGTGCTCATTGCGATCACCAATACCGCCGTGGACATCGCATACGCCTTTGCCGACCCTCGCGTGAAATTGGGGACCGCCTCGTGAACCGCATCGTTGGCACGACTGCTCCGGCGCGGCGAGGGTGGCGGACGCTGGCGAGGGCGCCGTGGGTTCGCATCGGTGCACTTGTTGTTGTCGCCGTTGTGCTTGTTGTTGCCTGCCTGGCTCCGATCTTCTTGAAAGACGCGACGCAGCAGGACGTTCTACTCGGTGTCACGCCGCCCGGCGACGGTCACCCGTTGGGTACCGACGAACTCGGCCGCGATGTTTTCTCGCTGTTGCTGGCCGGCGCGACCACGTCGGTTCTCGGAGCCTTGGCCATTGCAGTCGGGTCGATGCTGATCGGCGTACTCATCGGAACACCGGCCGGTTATTTCGGTGGGCGTTTCGACTCGGTGGCGATGCGCTGGACCGACCTGATGTTCTCGATTCCGGCGTTGCTCGTCGCCATCGTGGTGTCCGGCGTCATGGGTGGTGGCTACATCTTGGCGATCGGAGTTCTCATCATCCTCTTCTCACCGGGTGACACACGGGTGGCGAGGAGCGGGGCACTCGAGCAGACCCACAAACCGTACGTCGAAGCTGCTCGGGTGCTTGGCTTGTCCTCGACCAGGATTCTGGGCCGGCACGTGTGGCCCAATGTTGCCCCACTGTCCTTGGCCAATGCTTTCCTCAACTTCGCCTTTGCGCTCGTGGCCTTGGCGTCGTTGTCTTTCCTCGGACTCGGCGTCGGGCCGGGGTCACCGGACTGGGGGCGCACCCTCGCGGAAAGCCGCACGTTGCTTTTCGACAACCCGTGGGCCGCAATCGCGCCCGGACTCGCGATCATCATCACCGCAGCGTCGGTGAACATCCTCGGCGACTGGCTTGCCGCTCGATCCAGCGTAGGGAGCAAGCGATGACCGAGGTGACAGCGCTGGTGGAAACCGCTGCCAGGTTCGGCGGTGAACCAGCGCTCGTGGTGGACAATCTGTGCGTCACGACGGCCACCGGGACGCCGTTGCTGTCCGAGGTTTCTTTCGAGGTGCCGCGTGGGCGCTCACTGGCGATCGTGGGGGAGTCCGGCTCGGGAAAATCCTTGACGGTTCGGGCGGTACTCGGGCTACTTCCGGCGGGGTTGAGTGCAACTGGAGGCATTCGGATTGCCGGACGAACAATGGAGGGGCCCAGCGACTTTGCGGATGTGCGTGGTCAGACGGTGTCGCTCATCATGCAGGACCCGTTTACTCTGCTGAATCCCACGAGGCGCGTCGGGCGACAGATCTCGGACGGATTTCCCCGAAGCCGGGGACGGCAGGCCGACAGGGAGGAAGTCGTTCGCCGCCTGGCCGAGGTCGGGCTCACTCCCGAGATCGCTGATCGTTACCCGCACGAACTTTCCGGCGGGATGCGTCAGCGAGTCGGCATCGCCGCTGCGCTGGCCGCCGATCCGGAGATACTGGTGGCCGACGAACCCACCACCGCCCTCGACGTCACGACTCAACGCGAAGTACTCACTCTCGTCAAAACGATTCAGGCGCAGCGCGGCATGAGCTTCGTCCTGATCACACACGACCTCCGCGTCGGATTCAGCATGAGTGACGAGGTGCTCGTGCTCTATGCCGGTCAGATGCTCGAACGCGGTGCCTCGAGTACCGTTCTCGATCGCCAACGCCATCCGTATACCCGTGCGTTGCTGCTCGCGGAACCACCGGTGGAACACCGAGTCGCCACTCTCCCCTCGGTTCCGGGGCGGGTGCCGGCACACGTCGATGTTTTGGGCCGCTGTGCGTTTGCGGAACGTTGTCGCTGGGCGCAGCCGAACTGCGTCGCCGACCGACCTACCTTGAAACCAGAAGCCGGCCAGCACAGTTCATCGTGCATTCGTATCGACGAGATCGTCGACGACATCGCAGCGGTCAATGCGCCCGTGGCGGGATTCGACGTGACCACACGTACCGATGCCGCCGCGCTGGTTTCGGTTGTCGGCCTGTCGAAGCGGTTCTCCTCGACGGCGCAGCTCGCGTTGAAATCAATGGACCTCGAGATCCGGGCCGGCGAGGCGGTGGGTGTCGTCGGAGAGTCCGGATCGGGTAAGACGACCTTGGCCAGATGCCTGGTCGGGCTCGAAACCGCCGACACCGGCAGTATCGTCGTCGAGGGCATCGATTGCTCGAGTTACCGCGGACTTTCCCGCCGTGATCTGGCGACCGTGCGATCCGGTATCCAGATGGTATTCCAGGATCCATTCAGCACCCTCAATCCCGCCAGGACGGTCAAGGCGACGCTTGCCGAAGCCCTGCAGGCTGCCGGACGTTCGAGTTCGTCGGGCGACGTCCGTGAGCTGCTCGATCTTGTGGGACTACCGGACTCGGTGAGCACCAAGCGTCCGTCTGCGTTGTCCGGGGGACAATTGCAGCGGGTGGCATTTGCCCGCGCGGTCTCGCGCCGCCCTTCGATCCTGGTGTGCGACGAATCCGTATCGGCGCTCGACGTGTCGGTGCAGGCTCAGATCATCGACCTACTCGCCGAACTACGACGCGAGATGTCAATGGCTCTGCTGTTCATCACTCACGATCTCGCGGTGGTCCGGCAGGTCACCGATCACGTCTACGTCCTCCGCAACGGAGAATGCGTGGAAGACGGTCCGACGGGGCGCGTGCTGGATCAACCGCAACACACCTACACCCGGGCACTGATAGCGAGCGTTCCGCGCAGCAATGCGAACTGGTTGAAGGAGAACTGACGGGTCAGTCGTCGCTGAACGAGATGAGCGTGAGGATGCGGGCACTGCGATGATCGGTGCTGTACGAATGCTCGTGTTCGCAGGAGAATCTGACTGAGTCTCCTGGTCCGAGTTCGTACGACCAATCCTGCGATGCAACGCGCAAGTGTCCCGAAACCACATACGTGTACTCGATCGATCCCAGCCCGTGCGACGACTTGGAGCTCGAAGTGTGCTCGGGCACAATACCTTCGGACATCTCGAAGCGGCGTCGATCCGAGGTGCCGAACAACGTCCTGATGGTGACGTCACCGGACACCATCGAAGGACCGTCCTGCGCTCGGATGACTTCCGGTGCCAACAGCGCCGCTCGCGTCAGTTCGGCAAACGACAGGTCGACCGCAGCGCCGGCTCGTACGAGAATCTCGACAGTCGGGTTGGCAACTCGGCGTTCCATCTGTGACAACAGTGCCTTGCTGATGCCGGTCAGCTCCGCAAGATCACGCAGACTGTAGCCGCGCGCCATCCGGGCGCGTCTCAGGTTGGTGGCGACGGCATCCCGGACACTGGCACCTGCCGTCGAAGATTGCTCGGACGCGGATTCCGGCGATGAACTCACGGCTCCATTATGCCGTCCGGATGCCGTCCGATGTGACTGGGTCGACAAATTGCGGTGAGTATAAGGATTGCGCTCGGCGCCGTGACCGCTCCAGCCGGATCGCGGCGCTGCCAATCGGCGGCGGAGCAGGCTATGCCCCCGCCGCCTCGAGGGTTGCTCAGGCCAGTCGTTCCAGGATGGTCGCGTTGGCCAGTCCGCCCGCCTCACACATGGTCTGGAGCCCGAATCGGGCGCCGCGCTGCTCCATCGCGTTCACCAGAGTGGTCATGATTCGGGTACCACTGCCGCCCAGCGGGTGACCGAGTGCGATGGCCCCGCCGTGGACGTTTACCTTGGAGAGGTCGACGTCGGTGTCCGCAGCCCACGAGAGGACGACAGGGGCGAAGGCCTCGTTGACCTCGAACAGATCGATGTCGGTGATGCTCAAACCGGCTCGGGCCAAGACCTTCCGGGTGGCCGGGATGACGGCGGTGAGCATGTAGAGCGGATCGTCGCCGGCGACGGCAAAGCTGTGCAGCCTGGCCTTCGGGGTAAGGCCGAGTTTCGCGGCGATCTCGCTGGTCGTGATCATCACGGCTGAGCTACCGTCCGAGAGGGGGCTGCTGCTACCGGCGGTGACGGACCAGTTGATCTGTGGGAATCGCTCTGCGTAGTAGTCGGATTCGAATGCGGCCGGTAGCCCGGCAAGTGTCTCGACCGTCGTACCCGCGCGGATTGCCTCGTCGACCGACAGTTGGGGGAGAGTGGTGAGCTCCTTGGTGAAATAGCCACTTTCGGTCGCCAATGCGGCCTTCCGATGACTCGACGCCGAGAACTCGTCGAGTTGTGTGCGACCGAGTCCCCATTTGGCGGCGATCAATTCGGCGCTGATGCCCTGCGGTACCAGACCGTCCGGATAGCGGTCTTCGAAACCCACACCTAGTGATTCTCGGCCGATGCGACTCGAACCCATCGGAATTCGGCTCATCGACTCGACACCCGCGGCGACGACGATATCGTAAGCTCCGGCGATCACGCCTTGAGCGGCAAAGTGGACCGCTTGCTGGCTGCTGCCGCATTGCCGGTCGACGGTCGTCCCGGGAACGGACTCGGGGTAGCCTGCGGCGAGTAGCGCTGTGCGGGTCACATTCTGGCTCTGTTCGCCGACTTGACTGACAGCCCCGCCGATGACGTCGTCGATCAGCGCGGGGTCGATTCCACTGCGTTCGACGACAGCTTTGAGGCTGTGGGCGAGGAGGTCGACGGCATTGATACCGTGCAGTGCGCCGTTCGCCTTTCCCTTGCCGATCGGAGTGCGAACGGCTTCGACGATAACTGCGTCTCTCATGACAGATTCCTTTCAGAGATAGCGGATTCAGCGGGAACAACCGGGGTGGGTGAAGTTGCTGGGGTCATTCCCAGCGATGCCAGAGCGGAGGCGAGTGCGACAGCGAAGATCACCCACCAGGCCTGACGGAAGGTGTCAGGGTCGACGGAGGAGCCCAGAACCGCGATCAGAACGCTTACGCCGAGAACGGTTCCGATCTGTCGGCTCATGCTGACGATTGCGCTTCCGGTGGCAGATCGGGCGGGTGCCAGATCAACAGTTGCCTGCGACAGGATTGTCGGCAAGGCAAGGCCGACACCGATTCCGGCGATGATCCAGCCGGGCAGGAGTTCAGTCGCGTAGTGGGGTGTCGTACCGACCGACACGAGCACCAGGACTGTTCCGGCGGCCCACAGAACGCTGCCGAGTGCGGCGACGCGTCCCGCCGAGTACTTGCGGGTCAATGATCCTCCGGCGATGGCGAACAACGGGACCATCAGCGGGCCAGGCGCGACGGCAAGACCTGTTCGCAGTGCCGAGTATCCCCAGACTTCCTGGAGCCACAAGATGTTCGAGAGTAGTCCGGCTGCGAATGTCGCGCTGAAGAGAATGGCCGTGACGTTGGACCAGGCAAACGAACGGATCTTCAGAAGGTCCGGAGCGATCAACGGCGTTCGATGGCGAGAGTTGCTCCACCAGAAGGTGAGAAGGGTTGCCGCGGCAACGGCGAACGAGATCAAGACGAGTGCGTCGGTCCAGCCCCAATCCGGACCCTGAACGAGAGCCAGTGCGAGCGCGCCGATTCCGACTGTCAGTAAAGCTGCACCGGCGATGTCGATCCCCGCTTCGGTATCCTTCTCGGCCTTGTCAGGGACCAGTCGAACAGCGAAGTACAGCAAGGCGATTCCAATGGGGATGTTGATCAGGAAAACCCATCGCCACGAGGCTTCGACGAGGACACCGCCGACAACGGGACCGAATGCCGCCGCCGCAGCGCCTGCCGCTGCCCAGATGCGAACGCCGGATTGACGTTTCGATGCGGGGAGTGCGTTGATCAGGAGTCCGAGACTCGCGGGAGTCAGCGCGGCGGCGCCGACGGCCTGCAGAATGCGGAAGGCCACCAGCATCCACAGTGACGGGCTGAACGCGCACGCTGCGCTCGCGAGTGTGAACAGTGCGAGACCGGCCAGGAAAGCGCGTTTGTGACCGATACGGTCCGCCCATCGACCGAGGGGAATCAGTAGTGCTGCATACACGATCGCGTACCCGTTGAGGATCCAACTGAACTCTCCGAGCGAGTGCCCCGGGTAGCTCTTCGCGATGTCGCCGAATGCCACATTGACCACGAACAGGTCCAAGCTGGCGACAAACGGCGCACCCGACAGTATCGCGAGCAGTGGACCTGTCCTCGTAGGCTGGCTATTGAGTTCCATAGTCAGGAACTTAAACCCTGGCTATGGCAATGGCAAGTCAGGGAGTATGGTGATGGTCATGGAGGCAGTGCGACTGACCGGAGTTTTGGCTGATCGGGACACGTGGCAGGCCACGCATTGCTCGATCGGGCGCGCAATGGAAGTGGTCGGCACGAGGTCGGCGATGCTGATTCTGCGTGAGGCTTATTACGGCACGACCCGTTTCGACGATTTTGCGTCGCGGGTCGGCATCACCGAAGCGGTGGCGTCGGCGCGCCTGAAGGATCTCACTGCCGCCGGCATTTTCGAGCGTCAGCCGTACAAAGAGCCGGGGAAGCGCACCAGGCATGAGTACGTGCTCACCGAGATGGGGCGGGATTTGCTGCCGGCGGTGTTGGCGCTCATGCAATGGGGCGATAAGTACCTGCACGATGGCCGGGGTGGGCCGCTCAATGTTGCCGACGACAGCACCGGTGAGCCGGTGACGGTCGAGGTGCGCAACCAATCCGGCGACGTCGTGCCGCTGGGGGAGTTGCGGGTATCCGTGAACGGTGCTCGAGTCCGCAGATAATCTCGAATCGTTGAATTTCGCTGTGCATCAATGGCTCTCGAGTGCCAATTATCGAAACCTGCCCGATATATCCCTTGATTCGAATGGGTGTTCGAGTATACTTAGGTCACGGGTGGGGAGGCCTTGATGACGGTTTTTGATTCTATTGCGGTGGGGGATGTTGTAGCCGGTTCGGCTGTGGGTGTGCGTGGCAGGTTGTGGCGGTTGCGCCCGTCCGAGGTTCGTGATGTTGCGGTGTCGGTGTCTGCGGAAATTCTTCGGTTGGAAGCGATTAGGGTTGCCGCGATCGACGAGCTGGCACTGAATCCGGATGAGCAGGTGCTGTGTTACCGCGGTGTGGGTCGGTGGTTGGCGGCGAATACGATGCTGCAGAACGCGGCCGGCAACAGGATCGCTGCTCTCGGTGCCGCACTGCGGGCATTTCCCGATATTGCTGTGCAGTTCGAGGCGGGTGACCTGTCGTTCGATCATGCGGCGTTGATCGCCGCGTTCTGTGAATCCCCACCGAAGGGGATGCCGGAGAGCGCGTTACTGCTGAGCCTGAAAACTCTTCTTGCCGCTGCGTCCGGGGTAGAAGCGACGACGGTGAAGGTGCGGTATGCGATTGCTGTTTTGGAGCGGATTTTCGAGTCCGACGAGCCTCCGCCCGGTGAGGACGACGATCTGAATGCGCTACGCATCGCGCCGACATTGAACGGTCGGGTGGCGATCAAGGGCGATTTCGACGCACTCACCGGTGAAATGCTGTTATCGGCGCTGTCGGGGTTGTCGATGCCCAAACCCGCTGCGGACGGGACTCCGGATGCGCGGTCGGCAGCGAAACGTACCGCCGACGCGTTCACGGAGTTGATCCGCCGCTATCTGGACAACGCCGCCACCGGTGTGGATGGTGGTCAGCGTCCGCATGTGAATGTGCACATCACCGCGAAAGATCTTGCCGAGCATCGGGAATGCGCCACTATGCGAGCCGACAGTGATGACGAACCTGATCTGGATGACGAGTCTGTGTTCGAGGATCTCGATGTCGGCTACATGCCCTGGATGGGACCACTGAGCGTCAGCAAAACCCGGATGCTCGCGTGTGACTGCATGCTCTCGACGGTGTTGATGGACGGCAACGGCGCACCGCTGGATGCGACACCGCTCAAGCGTCTCGTCACAGCCGAACAACGCATCGCGTTGATTGCCCGGGACAAGGGCTGCGCCTTCCCGAACTGTGATGCCGTTCCGGCGTGGTGCGACGCGCACCATATAGAACCCTGGTCAACGGGCGGTTTGACGGTGATGGACAACCTCGTGTTGCTCTGCCGCAGCCACCACACGTTGATGCACAGCACATCAGGGTTCCGCGGTATCTGGGAAATCAAGATGGGTTCCGATCACAAACCCTGGTTCATTCCACCAGCAGCGATCGACCCGAAACAACGACGCCGACGTTCCACCACCCGCCAAGGCCCCGTCCACCGAGACTGAAACCGGCTCTGCCGGAACCACGTACCGCGTGAAGGCTTCGCATCACCAGCTAAGACGATGCGAAGCCCACACCCATGCACTAGCTCAATGACTTCTTGAACCCGATGTGTGAGGCGACAAAGCCGAGGCGTTCGTAGAACTCGTGAGCTTCGGTACGCGTCTGGTCGGAGGTGAGTTGAGCGAGGAACGCGCCGCGCCGGGCACCTTCTTCACACGCCCACCGCAGCATCGCGCTCCCGATACCCTGGCTGCGGTGATCCTCGTGCACCCGGACGGCTTCGATCTGCATCCGCGTTGCGCCCATCCGGCTCAGTCCGGGGATGAAGGTCAGTTGCACGGTACCGATCACGTTGTCGTCGGCCGTGGCGACGACAAGTAGGAGGTGTGCGTCGTCGGCATCGATTTTCTCGAATGCTTTTTCGTAGATCGTCCGTGCGTCGGGGTTGGTTGTTTCACGAGTGGAACCGATGGGGTCGTCGGCCAGAAGGTCCACCAGGGTACCTACGTCGCGAAGCTCTGCCTTTCGGATGGTGTAGACCGAATTGCCGCACTCTATCGACGCCGAAATCATCAGTGGTGCTCCTGTGAAAAAAGTAATAGACCGAAATGTCAGGTTCTCATGTCGTCGTTCGCCATAGTTCGGAAGGGTGCGATCTGGGTCACGTCCGGATCTCGCTACGTCCAGAAACGCATCAACGAATTGCCGACCGCCGCGTAGTACCGGGATACCCCGCTGAGCTCGAAGATCCAATAGATCGTGTCGAAAAAGATCACCTGGATCTGAGGGACGAAGAGAATCGCGACAAGTAGGAGTAATCCATACGGTTTGAACTGGTCGAGTTGGGCGCGGGTCGAGGGTTTCAGGAACGGTTCGACGGCGCCGTAGCCGTCGAGTCCTGGAACCGGCAACAGGTTGAGGACAGTGGCCATCACCTGCAGGAACGCGAGGAAACTCAACCCTGCCCAAAATGTCAGATGTTCGGTTCCGGATCCATACGTACGTATGACGATAAGCAGGACTATGGCAGCGAGGGCGTTGGTTGCCGGACCCGCCAGGGAGATGCGGGCCTGGACCTTGGGTGTGAACATCCCGGTGCGCAGATAGACAGCACCGCCGGGTAGGCCGATACCGCCCATCGCGATGAACAACACCGGGAGTCCGATCGAGAGCAAAGGATGGCTGTACTTCAACGGATTGAGCGTCAGGTATCCACGAGCCGCGACGTCGGTGTCGCCGTGGCGCCACGCGAGAAAGGCGTGCGCAAACTCGTGAAGACAGAGAGTCACCACCCAACCGGCCACAACAAGAACAAAAACCGCGGCCCGGCCGGACACGGAACCCATTTCGGAATTCCAGGCAACAACGCCGCCGAGAACAGTGACAGCCACGACCCCGAAGAAGACAGGGCTCGGCCGCACTGCTGACCTCGCAGCGCCGGTTCTCACCGGACCAACAACCAGGTCTTGTCGTGGCGGTAGAACGTCGACCGTTTGAGGTCCCGGGGGTTCGGAATTCCGTCGCGCACGAGGTGGGCAGCGGGCGCTCCCAGTTGGACAGCTCGACCTTCCAGCCATCGCCGTCCCGCCCAGCGACTGCGGCGATCGACGGATGCCCGGATGCCCGGCAGCTTGGGGCTGGGAACTATCCGAACGCCCGGCACAGTTCCCGAGAAGAGTTTGTTGTCGTCCACGTACGCCTCTCCGACCAATTCCTCGGTCCCGCCGGGCCCGGTGATCGTGGCAGCACCGACCAACGCTATCCCAGCGTCGTCGCGGATCAACGGCACGACGTGCGTGGTGCCTTTGAGTGCTGCGCGGGCAGCTTTTGCGCCCGTGGACAGCTTGTAGGCATCGGTGGCGTCCGACCGATTCTCCGTGACGTAGGCAAGTTCGACGTCCAACAGTTCGAGACGCATCAATCGCGTCAGTACAGCAGCAAACGCCGCGTCCGTGCCGACCACTATCAAGCGGGGAACGGAGACGACCTTCAGTTGTGCCACGACCTCGCTGAAGTCATCTTTTTCGGGCACCTCCGGCAGCGCGAACGACGTGACCTCGCCCAACGGGAGAGGCACTGGTGAATCGCCACATCTGAGTACCACGGGGGTCAACGCGCGCTCCTAGCTCGATCAAGACTTTGTCGGCGGTGGTCGCACCACCGACACCGCTCACCTGGCTGGGGAACAGTCGTCAGAATTGCAGACCACGATCCTAATGCGACGTCGGGTACCGGCCGACAACTGCGACAACAACGAGCCGATTTCTGGACCGAAGGGTTTGATCCTGCGCTCTGGGCTAGACTTCTCCTTCGGTCACTGCAACAGCTCGGCTGCACAAGAGTGCGCGGATACAGGCAGTACCAATGCGGCGGGACAACTGCTGCACGTCGACCGTAGGAGACAACGTCATGCCGGCAATCGTCCTGATCGGCGCCCAGTGGGGCGACGAAGGTAAGGGCAAAGCTACAGATCTACTGGGCGAGCAGCTTCAGTGGGTCGTGCGATACCAGGGCGGCAACAATGCCGGACACACCGTAGTTCTGCCGAACGGTGAAAAATTCGCACTGCACCTCATCCCGTCCGGAATCCTCACACCGGCCGTCACCAACGTCATCGGAAACGGCGTCGTGGTGGATCCGGGAGTGCTGCTCACCGAGCTCGCGGGCCTGGAATCGCGCGGCGTGGACACGTCCCGCCTGCTGCTTTCCGCCGATGCGCACCTGATCATGCCGTACCACGTGGCCATCGACAAGGTCACCGAGCGCTTCCTCGGGGCCAAGAAGATCGGCACCACCGGTCGCGGAATCGGCCCGTGCTACCAGGACAAGATCGCTCGCGTCGGCGTGCGCGCAGCGGATGTTCTGGACGAGAAGATCCTGACTCAGAAGGTCGAGGCGGCACTCGAATTCAAGAACCAGGTGCTGGTCAAGATCTACAACCGCAAGGCGCTTGATCCCCAGCAGGTGGTCGAAGAAGTTCTGACGCAGGCCGAGGGTTTCAAGCATCGCATCTCGGACACGCGACTCGAACTCAACCTCGCTCTCGAGCGCGGCGAGACCGTCCTGCTCGAGGGTTCACAGGGAACACTGCTCGACGTCGACCACGGCACATACCCGTACGTGACGTCGTCCAACCCCACTTCCGGTGGCGCAGCGGTTGGTTCGGGCATCGGCCCCACCAAGATCACCACCGTTCTCGGAATCCTGAAGGCGTACACCACACGCGTCGGCTCGGGCCCGTTCCCGACAGAACTGTTCGACGAGTTCGGTGTGTACCTGGCCGACAAGGGTGGCGAGGTCGGTGTCACCACCGGTCGTGGCCGCCGCACCGGCTGGTTCGACGCCGTGATCGCCCGCTACGCAACGCGCGTCAACGGCATTACCGATTACTTCCTGACCAAGCTCGACGTGCTCAGCAGTCTCGAGACGGTCCCGATTTGTGTCGCTTACGACGTCGACGGTGTCCGCCACGACGAAATGCCGATGTCGCAGACTGACATTCACCACGCCAAGCCCATCTACGAAGAGATGCCGGGTTGGTCCGAGGACATCTCGAAGGCGCGCACGTTCGAGGAACTTCCGCAGGCGGCGCAGAACTACGTGCTTCGCCTCGAAGAATTGTCGGGTGCGTTCATGTCCTGCATCGGTGTCGGTCCGGGTCGCGACGAGACGATCGTTCGCCGCGAGGTCATCCGCTAGAGATTGTTTGTCGAAATCCCCGTTCCTTTCAAACAGGCGCGGGGATTTCGTGTTTCAGGCGCGCTTCGCCAAATGCTCGGTGACGGCCGTCCAGTCGGGAAAGTCGGTGGTGCCGAACTGGATCCACTCGCCCTCGAACTTGTCTGCGCCGTTGGCGCCGCGATCGTCGACGAGGAAGTCGCCTCGGTTGAGGTGCTTGTGGTGCGAGAGGATCAACCGCTTGTACGCGACGCTGCCTTCCTCCAGTCCGAGGTGTTCCTGGACCCACAAGACCTTGTCGTGCCACGCGGTGGCGTTCTTCCAGGGCGCAGTCGACAGGATGTAGGTGTCGAACTGCTGCGCAAGCTGGTGGTACGCCTCGATCGCGCCGTCGAGGGGATCCATTCGAGAAAAGATGTGTGGGGCCTCGTCGAGGTCGTTTTCGAATTTCCTGCGCACGTTGTCGGTAAGACGATCGATACCGGACTGGAAGTTGACCAGCGTGTTGTCGAGGTCGATATAGAGAATCTTCTTGGAACCAGACATCTTGGATTCAGGCATGAGTGCCTTTCTTCGAGCAGAAAGAGTCCAGTTTTATCGAACTGGACTGAGATCAATGAATTCTTCCCCCTCATCACAATTGCACGGGGGTCCGACAGAGTTGGTCCCGGACCGTTCGCCGACCTCGCCGAAGATGCCGCCGAGGGGTGCTGCCAGGCGAAACTGTTCCACTCGAATGTACGTACCTTCACCTTCTGCCGGCGCAAAAAAGTACACGACGGCTACAAAGAGTCCGATGCCGATAAGCGTTGCGAAGGTAGTCATGAACCCATCATCAGGTCCACTGGTATTGAATTACATAGCCAAGTGCTCGATACTGGACCGCATGATGACTCGAGTTCTCGGTGCCCGTTCCCTCGCGCGTGATCTTGGGTCCTGGCAGGAGGAATCGGGACGGCGTCCCGCCTACCGTGCGCTCGCCGACGGTATTCGCCTGCTCGTGCACGACGGGCGGGTGCCACTGGGCGTGGCTCTGCCGAGTGAGCGTGAACTCGCAACCGTGCTCGAACTGAGTCGAACCACGATCACGTCGTCGTACTCGGTTCTGCGGGACGAGGGGTATCTGATCAGCCGTCAGGGTTCACGCAGTACCGTCGCGTTGCCGGCCGGCGCTCGGCCGAACGGCCTGATGTTCCGCCAGCACCAACCCGGACCGAGTGGTGCCGTCGTCGATCTCAGCTATGCCGCGATGGCTGCTCCGGCGGAGCAGGTGCAACAGGCGTATGCGTCTGCGCTGGAGTCACTTCCACAGTTCCTGCCCACGCACGGTATGGAGCCGATCGGCATCGGTGAGCTGCGAGATGTCATTGCCCGTCGTTACACGGAACGTGGTCTACCTACAACGCCCGAGCAGATCATGGTGACCTCCGGCGCCCAGCATGCTTTGCGGTTGTTGTTGTCGGTGCTCACTTCTCCCGGTGAACGGGTGCTGGTGGATCACCCCACGTATCCCAATGCGCTGGAAGCGATTCGGCGCAACGGAGCCAGACCTGTCCCGGTTCCGGTCCGTCCGGAGTTTGCCGCCGCCGGAGCCTGGGATCTCGAAGGAATCCGCAGTGCCGCAAGGCAAACCGCGGCACGCATGGCCTACCTGATTCCCGACTTTCACAATCCGACGGGACTGTGCATGGATTCCGCCGGCCGCGCGGAACTTGCCAAGATCGCACACGAGACGCGGATGACGCTTGTTGTCGACGAGACCATGGTGGACCTGTGGCTCGATGCGCCGCCGCCCGCGCCGGTGGCAGCGCACGGCCGCGGCGCCGCCAAGACGGATGTCGTGACCCTCGGTTCCACCGCGAAGTCGCTGTGGGGTGGCTTGCGCGTCGGCTGGATTCGGGCCGATCCGGCATTGATCACACAGTTGGTGGGCGCTCGCGCGGCTGTCGACCTCGGTACTCCAGTGATGGATCAGCTTGCCGCGGCGTATCTTCTCGCCGACGACCACTCGCTGCTCGACGAGCGTCGCGCGGTGCTCCGTGAGCAACGATCGGTTCTGCTCGACGCGGTAGCCGAGCGGCTCCCGGACTGGCGTCCCACCATCGGCTCGGGCGGAATGTCGGTGTGGATGCGCATGTCGGCACCCGTGTCGACGGCCTTGGCGGCGGTGGCGCCCAACTTCGGAGTGCTTCTCGCAGCCGGCCCGAGATTTGGCGTCGAAGGTGCTTTCGAGCGGTTCATCCGCGTGCCGTACGCCCGGTCGTCGGAAGATCTGATCCGGGGCGTTGCGTCCATCGCCGCTGCATACGACACCCTTGCCACCGATCGGGATGCTGCAGACCAGCGCCTCGTCGTCGTCTGAGCGGCTAGCCTGCGCTCGCTGGGGTACCCACCTGGAAACGAAGGTGAATCCAGGAGGTTTCGATGGCAACCGTCGAGGGAGTCAATGCAGAGGGAGCAGGCGCAGGGGGAACCGGCGCAGAAGGTGTCAGCGAATCGGAGGACGTCAGCACCTCGGAGGTCTTGGCGGAGCGAGTGTTCGCGGCTGCGATCGGTGCGGCAGAACTGCAAGCGATCTACCTCGGCGATCGGCTCGGCTGGTATCGCGCCCTGGCCGACTTCGGACCCCTCACGTCGACGGAACTGGCCGATCGGACCGCAACCGTGGAACGGTACGCCCGTGAATGGCTCGAACAGCAGGCTGTGGCCGGGTATCTGGACGTCGATACGGATGCCGACCGCCGATATACCTTGTCCGCAGCGCATGCCGCGGTACTCGTAGATCCGGACAGCCTGCTGTACGTGGCGCCGATGGCCCGACTGTTCGTGGCGACAACAACATCGATGCCGAGACTGCTCGACGCGTACCGCCACGGCGGCGGGGTGACCTGGGAGTCGATGGGAGTGGATGCCCGTGAGGGGCAAGCGCTGCTGAACCGCCCGATGTTCCTGCGCCAGTTGTGTCAGGAGTTTCTGCCGACCATTCCGGATTTGCACACCACGTTGACGGACGGGGCGAAGGTCGCGGATCTGGGGATGGGGGAGGGATGGTCATCTGTGGCACTGGCCATCGGATACCCGAAAGTCGAGGTCCATGGCTTCGACGTGGACGCGGCGTCGGTGGCTGCGGCGCGTCGGCATGCGAGCGACTACGGCGTAGACGAGCGTGTGCATTTCTCGTTGGTCGACGTGGCCGGTCAGGCTCCCGAGCAGGAGCGGGTGGAGTCGGGCACCTACGACGCTGTTTTTGCGTTCGAGTGTCTGCACGACGTGCCGGACCCGGTCGGGTTTCTGTCCACCGCCCGGTCGATCGCGCGTCCCGGCGCGCCGGTGATCGTCATGGACGAGCGCACTGCGAGTTCTTTCGATCCAGGCGCCGGGCAGGTGGAGCAACTGCTTTACGGGTACTCGCTGACTTGCTGCCTGCCGGATAGTCTCTCGCACCCGGGGAGCGTCGGGACGGGGACGGTCATGCGTAAGTCGACCCTCGAAAGTTTCGCTCTGGCAGCAGGTTTCGAAAGAGTGGATGTGCTGCCGATCGAGCACGAGTTCTTGCGGTTCTATCGATTGGGCTGACGCACTGTGCGCCTTTGTTAACCGCGGACGGTTAATAAAGGCGCACAGCAACCTAGGTCCAGACCGTGTCGATATCCGTTGCCTCACGTGCCGGTGCGGCCGGTACTCCTGCCGGGGTACGGGAGAAACGCGGCGCCGGAGCGTGCTGGGTGACGCCGTCGATGTCGAGGAGCGAGCCGCGCGCTGCGATGTGCTCGTTCGACGGTGCCTCGGCGAAGGTCAGGACCGGCGAGACGCAGGCGTCGGTGCCGAGGAAGATCTTGGCCCACTCGTCGCGCGACTTGGACAGGAACTTCTCGGTGAAGAGCGCCTTCATGTCGTCCCACTTGCTGGAATCCATCTGATGGGGAAGCGTCGACGGGTCCAGTTCGAGGCCTTCGAGGAGCAGTGCGTAGAACTGTGGCTCGATGGAACCGACGGCCATGTACTTGCCGTCGGAGGTCTCGTAGGTGTCGTAGAAGGGGGCGCCGGTGTCGAGGAGGTTGACGCCACGCTCGTCGGACCAGACGCCGCGGCCGCGGAAGGCCCACATCATGTGGGACAGGGCGAGGGTGCCGTCGACCATGGCGGCGTCGACTACCTGACCCTTGCCGGAGACCGAACGCTCGACCAGAGCGGAGAGGATGCCGAAGATCAGGAACATGGAGCCTCCACCGAAGTCGCCGACCATGTTGAGCGGCGGGACGGGACGCTCACCCTTGCGACCGATGGCGTTGAGGACGCCGGTGAGGGAGATGTAGTTGATGTCGTGTCCGGCTGCGTTGGCGAGGGGGCCTTCCTGGCCCCAACCCGTCATGCGGCCGTAGACGAGCCGAGGATTGCGCTCCGAGACCACGTCGGGTCCGAGACCCATGCGTTCCATGACGCCGGGGCGGAAACCTTCGATGAGGACGTCGGCCCGCTCGAGCAGATCGAGCACCTTGGCGACGTCGGCCGGATCCTTCAGGTTGGCTTCGACGACGCGGCGGCCGCGCTTGATCTGGTCGGAGGCGTTGGCGTCCTGTGGGATCTGGCCTGCGCGCTGCACGATGACGATGTCGGCGCCCATGTCGGCGAGAAGAGTCGCCGCGTGCGGTCCCGGTCCCAATCCAGCGAATTCCACGATCCGAATGCCCGCGAGCGGGCCCTTCTTCTCCACAGTTTCTGCAGACACACGAACTCCCAATTCAGACGGTGACAACACTTGTGACCCGACGGTAACCTGTCGGATCGATCAGGTGTGCTCCGGGGCACTGTGTCTACTGAGGGAGTCGTCGATCACTAGACGGCGGCGCCCTCGAACTGGGCGTTGTAGAGACGGAAGTACGCACCGCCATGGGCGATGAGCTGATCGTGGGTGCCTTGCTCGACGATCTGGCCTGCCTCCATGACCACGATCAGATCGGCATTGCGAATCGTGGACAGTCGGTGCGCGATGATGAAGCTTGTGCGGCCGACCCGCAGTGCTGACATGGCGTGTTGGACAAGCTGTTCCGTGCGAGTGTCGACCGAGCTGGTCGCCTCGTCGAGAATCAGCAGCGAGGGCTCGGACAGGAAGGCTCGGGCGATGGTGATGAGCTGCTTCTCGCCCGAACTGATGTTGGACGCTTCCTCGTCGAGCACGGTGTCGTAGCCGTCGGGCAGGGTGTGGATGAAGCGGTCAGCGAACGAGGCGCGGGCTGCGGCTTGGATCTCGGCTTCGCTGGCGCCGGTTCGCCCGTAGGCGATGTTCTCGCGGATGGTGCCGCCGAACAGCCACGTGTCCTGCAGAACCATGCCGACGTGCGCGCGGAGGTCGGCGCGCCGCATGTGTGCGATGTCGACGTCGTCGATCGTGATCCGGCCGGAGTCGACTTCGTAGAACCTCATGATGAGGTTCACCAACGTCGTCTTGCCTGCGCCGGTCGGGCCGACGATGGCAACGGTCTGTCCGGATTCGGCAGTGAGATTGACGTTCTCGATGAGAGGGACGTCCTTGTCGTACCGGAACGAGACGTTCTCGAACACGACCGTGCCAACGGTGCGATGGCGGCCGGCCTGCTCGGGTAGGACGGGGTTCGCGATGTCCGGAGTCTGCTCGGTTTCGTCGAGCAGTTCGAAGACGCGTTCCGCCGACGCGGCGCCGGACTGCAGGCTCGACGACATCGAGGCGATCTGGGTGAGCGGTGAGCTGAACTGACGGGAGTAGACGATGAAGGCCTGGACGTCGCCGAGCGACATGTTGCCGCTGGCCACCTTCAGGGCACCCACCACGGCGAGCAGCACGTAGGTGATGTTTCCGACGAAGTTCATGACGGGCATGATCAGACTGGACAGGAACTGGGCGCCGAACGATGCGTCGAGAAGCTTCTTGTTCTGCACCGCGAATTCGCGCTCGGCTTCGGTCTGATGCCCGTAGACGCGCACCAGATCGCGACCGCTGTAGGTCTCTTCGATCTGTGCGTTGATCTTGCCGGTCTCTTCCCACTGCGCTTTGAACAGGACCTGCGCGCGCTTGGCGACACGGGCCACCAACACGACCGATACGGGAACGGCGATGAGCGCGATGAGCGAGAGCATCGGCGAGATGACGAACATCATGGTGAGGACACCGATGACTGTCAGCACCGCGGTCAGCAGCGACGTCAGAGTTTGGGACAGGGTCGACGAGACGTTGTCGATGTCATTGGTGACGCGGCTGAGAACTTCACCGCGAGGCGTCTTGTCGAAGTACGGCAACGGCAGCCGGTGAATTTTTGCTTCGACCTCCGCACGCAACTTGTAGATCGTTTTCTGCACGATGATGTTGAGCAGGAACGCTTCCACCCAGGCGAGCAGTGACGCCATCAGGTACACACCGATGGCGATGACGATGACCTTGCCGATGGCGTCGAAGTTCAGTCCGACACCGGGGACGACGTCGGCCGAGTTCTGAACCAGATCCGCGAAGGTCGAATTACCGGATGCGCGAATCGCTTCGGCGGCTTCGTCACGACTGATGCCGGCCGGCAGGCTCTTGCCGATGAACCCGGCGAAGATGAGGTCGGTGACGTGGCCCAGGATCTTCGGGACCGCGACGGACAGCGAGATACTGCCGATCGTCGCGAGCACTACGACGAACACCGCGACCTTGTGTGGCTTCAGCAGGCCGAGCAGCCGTTTCATCGTGGCTTTGAACTGCTTCGGTTTGGTCGCCGGTGTGGTGGATGCAGGCTTCGGTGCCGGGGCGTCGGGCTTTGGCTCGTCGCCAGGGGGTGGTTCGACGGGTGGGGGACCGGCAGGCGGGGGCCCGGACTGCGATGGTTCTGCCTGACCTGGACCGGCCTGCGCTGGACCGTACTGGGGCGCAGTTTCGGCAGGCTGCGCTGTGTCCGGCTCCGCGGGGATCTTGGCAAAGACGACGGTAGGAGCGTCGTC
Organism: Rhodococcus sp. NPDC056743; assembly: GCF_042790355.1. Lineage (NCBI taxonomy): Bacteria > Bacillati > Actinomycetota > Actinomycetes > Mycobacteriales > Nocardiaceae > Rhodococcus > Rhodococcus sp. NPDC056743. The sequence continues at coordinate 559,668 of NZ_JBHTZI010000001.1, forward strand.
GAAGTACTGGCGACTGCCCGGACCGAAACCGGGACCTTGCGGAATGGTCATGCGCTCATCTCCGCGGGGATCTGGGAGGCCACGATCTCTTGGTATGTCGGGCAATTGGCCAGCAGGAAGTTGTGGTCGCCGAGTCCGACGGGAGCGCCGTCCTCGAGAACCATGATCTGGTCGGCGTCGATGATCGAAGACACGCGTTGCGCGACGACGATGACGGTGCTGTTCGTCGTGATGGCGCGCAGTGCAGCGCGAACGGCCGCGTCGGTATGCATGTCGAGGGCTGAGAAGGAATCGTCGAAGATGTAGATCCGCGGTCGGCGGACGACGGCTCGGGCGATGGCCAAGCGCTGCCGCTGGCCGCCGGAGAGATTCGAGCCACCTTGGGCTATCGGGGAGTCCAGTCCCTGCGGAAGTTCCCGGACGAAGCCGTCGGCTTGCGCGACGGCGAGTGCCGCCCAGATGTCGTCATCGGTGGCCGACGGATTTCCGTACCGGATGTTGGTGGCGACAGTGCCGGCGAACAGGTAGGTCTTTTGCGGGACGTACCCGAAATTGGTGAAGAGTTCGTCCTGATCCCAGCCGCGAACGTCGAGTCCGTCGATCAGAACCGCACCGGCGGTGACGTCGAACAGTCGGGGGATGAGAGAGACGAGGGTGGATTTTCCGCTGCCGGTGCTGCCGACGATCGCGGTGACGGTTCCGGGTAGACATCGCATCGTCACACCGCTCAGAACCGGAGTGTCGGCACCGGGGTAGCTGAATCCGGCTCCACCGAATTCGACGACGCCGTAGGGGTTGGTAGGGCGAAGCGGTTGAGACGGCGCCGGCACCGATGGCTCCGTGTCGATCACCTCGGTGATGCGGTCGGCGCAGACGGCGGCCCGCGGAATCACGACGGCCAACATTGTTGCCATCACGACGGACATCAGAATCTGCATGACGTACGCGAGGAACGCGCTGATCTGTCCGATCTGCATGTCACCGGTGTCGACGAGGTGAGCGCCGAACCACATGACTGCAACGCCGGTCAGGTTCGCGATCAGCATGACCGTCGGCAGGAGAACGGCTTGGTATCGGCCGATGAGCAGCGCGGTGTCGGTCAATTCCTTGTTTGCCTGGTCGAAACGCATGGTTTCGTCGGGTTCGCGGACAAATGCGCGAATCACACGCATACCGGTGAGCTGCTCGCGAAGTGCGCGGTTGATCTTGTCGATGCGAGCCTGCATGGTCCGGAAGTGCGGAATGAGGCGGGCGACGACCACCGCGACGGTGATGCCCAGGAGCGGCACCGAAATGGTCAGGAGCCACGACATTTGCAGATTCTCGCGGAGCGCCATGACTATGCCACCGATGCACATGAGCGGTGCGCTGACGAGCATCGACGACGTCAGCATCACCAGCGTCTGGATCTGGAGGACGTCGTTGGTGTTTCTGGTGATCAAGGTGGGGGCGCCGAAACCGGCGAATTCACGGTCGGAGAAAGTGCCGACAGCCTTGTAGACGGCGGCCCGGACGTCGTGGCCGAAGCCCATCGAGGACTTTGCCGCCAGATACGTCGACGCGACCGAGGCGATGATCGACGCCAACGAGACCAACAGCATGATTCCGCCGGTGGACATGATGAATCCGGTATCACCGCGGGCGACGCCGTCGTCGATGATCCGGGCATTCAGGGTCGGCAGGATCAGCGACGCGATGGCACCGAACAGTTGCAGCGCCAGCACTCCCGCGAGCAACCAACGGTACGGCGGCAGGTACGCCTTGAGCAGCTTTGCTAACACGGCGATCCCGATCTGGTTGCCACGCGTTCAGGATTGATCACATGCACACGGTATGACAGATCGTGGTCGGCGCGGGCACCGACTCTTACCTTTGCGGCGCTTTGTCTCTTTCGACTGTGATCTCGATCACATCTCAATTTGAAGTTGAGTTCGAATCACATGTCTTGATCTGGACCTTTACAGATCATGTCAATCTGTCACGCGAGTCTTTGTCCTTAAACAAACTGGACGTCTGTATTTCGTATGACTACAAAGGCTCGTGGCGACCAAATGTGCGCCGCGTCATAAATCTCACGCAAGGAGCTCAGTAATGGGATCAGTCGAAAACCTTCTCGAGGCAAACGGTATGGGCTGGGGACTTCTCAAGCTCCTTCCGCTGGTGAACATGCTCAAGACCATCCAGGGGCTTGATTCCGCCAGTTCGAACTCCTGACGTTCGCGTGCACGGCAATCTTTCGCAACAACGCAGCTTTCGCAACGACACAGGAGTTGTCATATGACCTCGATCCAGAATCTCGACGCTTTCCTCAAGAGTCTTCTCGCCTTGGTGACCAAGGTGAATGCGGGATCGGCAGACTCGTCGGGTTCCACCGGTTCGGCCGCCGAGTAGATTTCTCCGGCCTTTCCGATCCATCAACTGCATTTCTGAGAAAAGAGGAACCGACATGGGTTCGCAAGAAGAGTTCAGCGCCGTCATCAAGAATCTGTTCCCGGTCCTCGAGGACCTGCTCACGGCCATCGGTGGTGGCTCGCTCACTCCGGGAACCGGCTCGGCTGCTGAAAAGTAATTCCTGAGAAGTAAGTCCCGTTTGTCCGAAAGTGTGGCTCACAATTGACTGTGAGTCACACTTTCTGCATTCAAGCTGTGATGTACATCACAAATCATGTTCGAATGTCCGTTTGATTATGCTTGTGAACTGCAGTTTTAGTGAATGGTGTTACTTCAAGTACTGGCTAGTAGCCATGTGATAGCTGGACAAGCGCTCTCCTGCGGTCTATAAATGCTGTCAGCGCCAATTAGTGCGCTGCATCACAGCACGGGATGCTGCAGGGGGCGACAGCGTATTTCACCCCTGAGCGGCATGAGTTCCCAGACTGTTTCGGTCACCGCCTGCGGCCGAAGCGTCGCTGAACATTTCACATCACCTCTACGCACCAGGAGAACTCCTATGTTCGGATCACTCAGCGCACTCGGACCCCTGCTCACAGCACTCGGCGTTTTCCTCAAGTCGGTAGACACCTCTTCGCTCGCGGGCGACTCGGGATCTTCGGGATCCAGCGGATCTGCTGAATAAGACCAACCGCTGAACAAGACCTATCAGGTGCCGAGTGCTCGGTACTGTGATGGTCGGTCACTTCGCATTGCCCTCTGACCACGTCATCGGTCAGAGGGCAATGTGGTGTGAACGTGACGATAAGATTCGGCAGTCGCCCGACACGCCTTTTCTGGAGCGACGGTGAGGTGACAAATGGCGAGAATGGGTCGAATAACGCGGCTGCTCGTTGTCTTTGTCGTTGTCCTGCTTGCCGCACTCATCGGAATTCTCACCCGACCGCCAGGACTGCTCGCGACGTTCTGGTGCGCAAACGCGTTGCTGCTGGGAATGATGGTGAGGTGGCCGGTTCTGATCGAGTGGCCCACGTGGATTGCCGCCGGCCTCGCCTATGTGAGCGCCGATCTGCTGACCGGCAACACCGTTTCGATGGCAATTCAATTGAACGGTGCAAACCTGATCGGGATTACGGTTGGTGTATTCCTGCTCCACTTCCTCAAACGAACTCCGTTCCGCCTGGTCGATTCGCAGTCTCTGATGTGGATGGTGGTCGTCTCCGGGCTCAGTGCTTGTGTGACCGCGACAGCGGCCGGGCTGATGGATTGGGTCTTTCGCGGTGACTCGTTTGCCGGCACGCTTGTTCACTGGGGCAGCACGGAGTTCATGGCCTATCTGCTGGTGCTGCCACTGATTCTGTCCATGACAATTCCGTCGAGCATTGCGGAGATCCGGAGTAAGACGACTGTCAGGGCAGTTCTGGCCATGGCGGTCCCGTTACTGGTTACCGCAGCCTGTATGCCGATCGCGCTCAGCATCGAAGGGCCGATTGCGCTTCTTCTTCCCATTCCCGCGCTGTTGTGGTGCGCTACCCGGATCTCGGTTCCGAGTACGGCGTTGGTTTCGGCAGTGTGGTCGGTGTGGTCGCTCATGATGGCCGACGCCGGCAGGTTGGCACTCGGGGAACAGGGTGACGCAAATGTGAACGAGGCGGTGATCACGTCCATAGCGGTCACTCTGGTTGCGTTGGGCCCCATTGCCGTGGCGTGCGCGACGCAGGAGCGCCGGGCCGCCGAGCGTGAGTTGTTCCGCGCCGTCGAATACGACAGCCTCACCGGGGTTCTCTCGCGCGGGCCTTTCCTCCGTCAAGCCGAAGAACGACTACAACACGCAACGCAGACGGCGTTGCCTGTCGGATTGCTGATGCTCGATCTCGACCATTTCAAAGCCGTCAACGACACGTACGGGCACATGGTCGGCGACAGTGTTCTCGCTGATTTCGGTGCGCGCATGACAGAACGACTCTCCGATGCCGATCTGGTCGGTCGACTCGGCGGTGAGGAGTTCGCAGTCTTGCTCGCCGGTTCCGGTTTCGCCCGTGCAACCGAAGTTGCCGAAGAGATCCGACATGCTCAGGTCCACGACTCGGCACGATCCGGGCATGACAGTACTGTCAGTGTCGGACTGGCCTGGACAGATGACGCGACGCCCACCTTGGCATCGCTGATGGCCTCCGCCGACGCAGCCCTGTACGAAGCCAAGCGCGCAGGCCGAAATGTCGTGAAAGCCCAGAACGTCAGTGGCGTCGTGCCCGAGCGGATCACCAGAACCGCGTGAGTTCCGTCATCGCGTCCTTTCAGACACGCTGACCTGCATCGGGATTGGCATATAGTCGCAGCCATGCAGCCTGATTCAACGCCGTCGCACCCTTCAGCACCGTCGCACCCTTCCGTGCTTCCGCTCCGTTTCGGCACACCGCTCACCGAGAACGCGATCAGAGTGATGGTGTTGGGATCCGGTGAACTGGGCAAGGAAGTTGTCATCGCGTTGCAGCGATTGGGTGTCGAGGTCATCGCGGTGGATCGGTACCCGAACGCACCCGGGCATCAGGTTGCACACCGGGCACACACCGTCGACATGACCGATCCCGATGCACTATTGGCGGTGATCGAACTCGAGAAGCCGCATTTTGTGGTGCCCGAGATCGAGGCAATCGCGACCGACGCGCTGGCCGTCGTCGAAGCACGAGGTGAGACCGTAGTCATTCCCACGGCCAGGGCAACACAGTTGACCATGAACCGGGAAGGTATCCGGCGGCTTGCGGCCGAGGAATTGGGCTTGCCCACCTCGCCGTATGCGTTCGCGGATTCACTCGAGGAGGTTCGCGCTGCCACCGAACTCACCGGATTCCCGTGCGTGATCAAGCCCGTCATGTCGTCCTCGGGCAAAGGGCAGTCGACGGTGCGTACTGCCGATGAACTTGCGGCAGCGTGGGATTACGCGATGGCCGGTGGGCGTGTCAATCGTGGCCGGGTCATCGTCGAGGGTTTTGTCGATTTCGATTACGAGATAACACTATTGACGGTTCGGGCAGTCGGCAGTAGCGGCGAGGTCGAAACGTCGTTCTGTGAACCTATCGGTCACCTGCAGCAGTCGGGAGATTACGTCGAATCCTGGCAACCGCAGCAGATGTCGGCGCTCGCCCTCGCGGCCGCTCGCGAGGTGTCCGAGAAAGTCACATCGGCGCTCGGCGGTCGCGGAATCTTCGGCGTCGAGTTGTTCGTCAAGGGCGACAACGTGTACTTCTCCGAGGTGAGCCCACGTCCGCATGACACCGGCCTGGTCACGCTGCGCACCCAGCGGCTCTCCGAATTCGAATTGCACGCCCGCGCCATCCTGGGACTCCCGGTCGACACGACGCTCACCTCACCGGGGGCTTCAGCTGTCATCTACGGCGGTGTCGAAGCGCAGGCGATCGGATTCGACGGCGTCGCAGAGGCTCTCGCGGTTCCCGAGACCGATCTTCGGCTGTTCGGTAAGCCGGAAAGTTTCACGCGTCGACGGATGGGCGTTGCCGTCTCCGCTGCCGCAGATGTCGATACTGCTCGCTCTCGTGCACGCGAAGCGGCGTCGAAGGTTCGCCCCGTCGGATGAGTCCGGCTGCGGAAGTTGTTGTCGGGTTGGCGATTCTGATCGGGCTGGTCGGCGTGGTTGTGCCGATCATTCCGGGAACGTTGCTCATCGCGGCAGCAATTCTGGTGTGGGCGTTGATGACCGGTGGCGCGACCGCGTGGACGGTGTTCGCGTTGGCGGCATTGGCCCTGGTGGTCACCGGCGTAGTGAAGTACACGTGGCCCGGTCAGCGAATGCGGGCCGGGGGAGTGCCGAACCTGTCCGTGATGGTGGGCGGGATCGTCGGCATCATCGGATTTTTTGTCGTTCCGGTGGTGGGTCTGTTTCTCGGTTTCATCATGGGAACGTACGTCGCTGAACTAGCGCGCTTGCGTAACGTCAACATCGCGTGGGCATCGACGCTTCACGCGGTGAAAGCAGTGGGGTTGTCGATGGTGGTCGAGTTGTTCGGTGCGCTGGTCGCCGCGGGGCTCTGGTTGGGCGCAGTCATTTTCGTGTGAACAGTCGTTTTCGTGTGAGCGCTCGTTTTGGGATAAGAACTGGCCCGTTCACAGCGATACCACGCTCGGGCGTTGCCACCCATTACCGCCGGAAGGTCGTCCCCGACGGCGTCCGCGATCACGTCGAGGTCGTGGATCTCGAAGGCCCGGCGGGCGCGGGTTCCGGGCAGGTCGGTGCCGAACATCAGTGCCTGAGGATTGACGGCGTGGATCTGACGGAGCACATCGCCGACATCGGAGATGGTGGTGCGTCCGAATCCGGTGGCTTTGACTCGCACTCCGCGATCTACCAGATTGAGGAGGTACGGCAGACCGCGCGTCGACATGCCCAGGTGGTCGATCGACACGGCCGGCAGCTTTGCAAATACCGGCTCGAGCGAGAGAAGTAGGGTCGCGTCGACGTAGAACTCGGCGTGCCAGCCGACCAGATCGAAAGCCCGGTTGGCCAGATCGGCGAGTTGACGCAGATCCGTTGCACCGCGTCGGAGATTGAATCGGACTGCGCGAACACCGAGCGCGTCGAGGTCGACTATCTCTTTGTCGCTGACGTCGTCACCGAGTGCCGTGACGCCAACCCAGCCGGGGCCGAGTTCCGCGAGTGCAGTTTTGAGGTACTCCTGATCAGTGCCCTGGTACGACGCCGTCACCACGGCTCCGCCGTCCACACTCAGCCCTTCGAGCGCCGCCACCCTGGACCGGTAGTCGGGGACGGTGAACGGCTCGGGCAGGTAGCCGTGATTCTCGACCAGCGGAAAGCGCGGGTCGATGATGTGAACATGGGCGTCAAACACGTCATTCATTTTGCACGCTGTCACTATGACCTCGAACAGACGATCGGCCCGATGTGACCTGGATCGCTCCTGGGAGTAATTTCGGTCATATCGGGCCGATCGGTCTGTTCTACCTGGTGTTTAGGCCTTCTCTGGTTCCGAGGCCTTCAGCATGTCGTGGCGTTCGACAACCTTGATGCGCTCGCGGCCTTCGGGCTCGCCGAGGCTGCGCTCGTGCGCGTCGAGGCGATACCAGCCCTGCCACGTCGTGTACGGCACCTGCTTGCCTTCGAGGAATTCGATGACGGCGTTCTCGTCGGGGTGTGCGGCGCCGGTGAAGGTGGCCGAGTCCTCGAGCAGATTCGCGACGGTTTCGTTGGCGTCACCCTTGGTGTGGCCGATGAGGCCGACGGGGCCGCGCTTGATCCAGCCGGTGACGTAGGTGGCCGGCATGAACCGGGCCGCGCCTTCGGCGGTGTCGTCGGCGACAACGCGCCCGGCGTCGTTGGGGACGGTTCCGGCCTGGTCGTCGAAGGGCAGCTGAGTGACGTTCTGCGACAGGTAGCCGACCGCGCGGTACACGGCCTGGACGTCCCAGTCCTTGTAGGTGCCGGTGCCCTTGACGTTGCCGGTGCCGTCGAGTGCTGTGCGCTCGGTGCGCAGGCCGACAACCTTGCCGTCTTCACCGAGAACCTCGGTGGGGGATTCGAAGAAGTGCAGGAACAGCTTGTGCGGGCGGTTTCCGACGTCGCGGATTGCCCAGTCCTGCAGGGTGTTCGCGACCATGTCGACCTGCTTGGAGTTGCGTCGAGCCTGCTCGGAGCCCTCGTCGTAGTCGATGTCCTCGGGGTCGACGATGACCTCGATGGTGGGGGAATGGTCGAGTTCACGCAGTTCGAGCGGCGTGAACTTGGCCTGCGCGGGGCCGCGTCGTCCGAAGACGTGGACCTCGACGGCCTTGTTGTTCTTGAGGCCCTCGTAGACGTTGGCAGGAATCTCGGTGGGGAGCAGTTCGTCGCCGGTCTTGGCGAGGACGCGCGCGATGTCGAGGGCGACGTTGCCGACGCCGAGGACGGCAACCTTCTCCGCAGTGAGGGGCCATTCGCGGGGGACGTCGGGATGGCCGTCGTACCAGGAGACGAAGTCGGCGGCGCCGTAGCTGCCGTCGAGGTCGATGCCCGGGATGCCGAGCGCGCGGTCCGCGTTGGCGCCGGTGGAGAAGATGACGGCGTCGTAGAACGACTGCAGGTCGTCGAGGGTGATGTCGGTGCCGTAGTCGATGTTGCCGAGGAGGCGAACCTGCGGCTTGTCGAGAACCTTGTGCAGGGCGGTGATGATGCCCTTGATGCGCGGATGATCGGGTGCGACGCCGTAGCGGATGAGACCGAAGGGCGCTGGCATGCGCTCGAAGAGGTCGATGCTGACACCGCGGCCGGAGACTGCGGTATCGGACTTCATGAGGGCATCGGCGGCGTAGATGCCGGCGGGGCCGGCGCCGACGATCGCGACCCGGAGTGGGCGGTTGGAGTCAGTCATCGTAAAGACAGCTACCTTCTTCGAAGTTCGGACAACGTATCGACAAGTATCCAATTTAGCCGAACCTAAGCACCGTGGAGTGTTTGCGGTTCGGCCCGGTTCACCTTTTCACTCGAACGGGCGCCGGTAAACCGTTTCTTTCTGTTAATTCTCCTGCAAGTGCGGTTCGAAGCGGTAGGGGTCCGTCACTTGACGGGCCACAAGCTGAGTTTGTGGGGGACTATTGGATTCATGACTGACCAGCGTGACGATTCCGGCAACTCCGAAACCAAGAGAGCCTCAGCGGGGCCGTTCATCCTGGCAGTGGCAATTGTCGCGCTGATCCTCGGCGGAATCTTCGTCTCGTCCTGGCTGTCGCCGGCCGACGAAAACGTTACCGCTGAGGACCGCATCAGCCGTGTGGTTGCGGACTACGTCGCCGCTCACAACGAAAACGACACCAAGACGCTGCAGAGCCTGACCTGCGCGAACTTCGATCCGAAGACCGGGCCGCTCGCCGATTCCGAAGGTGACGTCGAGATGCAGGGCATCAACCAGTCCTCCATCAGTGGTGACCGCGCTACCACCGACGTTCGGCTCTCCGGCGGCGGCCAGGATCAGCGTGTCGAGGTCTGGACGCTCACACGCGACGGCGACAGCTGGAATATCTGCACCTGATCGCCCACACAATCCGGTCTTGTGAAAACATGGACAACGTGAGTTACGCAGGCGATCTGACGCCGGAGCAAGCCTGGGAGCTGCTCCGCGAAAACCCCGAAGCAGTGCTCGTTGACGTGCGCACCGACGCTGAGTGGAAGTACGTCGGTATCCCCGATGTCACCTCCCTCGGCAACTCGGCTGTGCAGATCGAATGGGTGAGCTACCCGAACGGTGCACGCAACGACAACTTCATCGACGAGTTGAAGGAATCCGGTGTTGTTCCTGGGTCCGGGAAACCCGTGATCTTCCTGTGTCGATCCGGTCAGCGATCGATCGGGGCTGCAGAAAGTGCGACAGCGGCGGGCATCGGTCCGTCGTACAACGTGCTCGACGGGTTCGAAGGCGGCTTGGACGCCGACGGACATCGTGGAGTTGTAGGTTGGCGGGCCATCGGCCTGCCGTGGAGGCAGCAGTGAGCGGAATTCCCCAGGGCGGCGCATTTCAACGGGCGTTGCCGGACGACGTCGGTCTCGGCACACTCGGTGTTCGCGGTGGATTGATGCGAACGGGCTTCGAAGAAACCTCCGAAGCGCTGTTCCTCAACTCCGGATTTGTCTACGAGAGTGCAGAAGCCGCCGAACAGGCCTTCACCGGTGAAGTAGACCATTTTGTCTATTCCCGCTACGGCAATCCGACGGTCAAGATGTTCGAAGAGCGTCTGCGTCTCATCGAGGGTGCGGAAGCGTGCTTTGCGACGGCCAGCGGAATGTCGGCTGTATTCACGGCATTGGGCGCGTTGTTGGGCAACGGAGACCGGTTGGTCGCCGCGCGCAGTCTCTTCGGTTCCTGCTTTGTGGTGTGCAACGAAATCCTCCCGCGCTGGGGAGTCGAGGTCGTTTTTGTCGACGGCGAAGACAACGCGCAGTGGGAAGAAGCGCTCTCGGTGCCCACCACGGCGGTGTTCTTCGAAACCCCGTCCAACCCGATGCAGTCTTTGGTGGACGTACGACGCGTCTCCGAACTTGCGCATGCCGCCGGTGCAAAGGTGGTGCTGGACAACGTCTTCGCGACGCCGCTCCTGCAGCGCAGCTTCGATTTGGGTGCCGACGTCGTCGTGTACTCCGGAACCAAGCACATCGACGGTCAGGGTCGTGTTCTCGGCGGCGCGATCCTCGGAACCGAGGAATACATCAGCGGTCCCGTCCGAGAGTTGATGCGGCACACCGGACCTGCGCTCAGCCCGTTCAATGCGTGGACTCTGCTCAAGGGGCTAGAGACCATGCCCGTTCGCATTCGGCATTCCGTGGCATCGGCCCTCGAGATCGCCGAATTCCTGGAAGCGCACCCCGGCGTCAAGTGGGTGAAGTATCCGTACCTGACCTCGCACCCGCAGCACGAGCTCGCGAAGTCTCAAATGAGCGGCGGCGGAACAGTTGTCACCTTCGAGCTCAATGCTCCCGACGGCGACGGCAAGAAGCGGGCGTTCGAGGTTCTCAACGGACTCGAGGTCATCGATATCTCCAACAACCTCGGTGACTCCAAATCTTTGATCACCCATCCCGCTACCACCACTCATCGGGCCATGGGTCCGGAAGGCCGTGCGGCAGTGGGTCTTACGGATGGCGTGGTTCGTCTGTCCGTCGGCCTCGAAGACACTGTAGATCTGCTGGCTGATCTGAAGCGGGCGCTCGGGTAGTTGTCGGCACAGATCCAAAATCGCTCTGTTCGTGCAGTACTGACGAACAGAGCGATTTTTGTTATTCGATCGGTTGCTGTTGGGTGACCAGCTTGAACGACGGAATCGAAATGCTCTGATTCTGACCGCCATTGTCATTGCTTCGCATGAACTGGAAAAGAACGACGACGTTGATGACCTGACCGTTGTAGTCGCTCGTGAAGTCTGTGATGTCCGCGTTGGAACTGTCGGACAGGAAGACGGTCACGTCCAGGTACGGCGCCAGTGCGCCGCCGATTGTCCCGGTTTGTGCGACCACGTCTGCCTGCAGGCGAGGACCTGTGGCAGACACCTTCGAATTGCAGGAGTAATAGATGTCCTGACCGGGGAAGGTTCGGAAGGTCGAGATGTCTGGGATCGCTGTATAGGGAGCCGTATCGAAGTTGCGGTAGAACCATCCTGTGGCATTGGGTCCGCCGGGTCCTAAGGTGCATGGTCCGAGGGATAGAGTGCCGGCAGTCACCGTCTTGGACAACACTGTTGCGGAATCGTTCCACGATGCAAGCGTGCCACTTCCACCGAGAAGCACGGTGATCGCCGCGGTTGCTGCCAGGGCACCCTTGAGCTGTTTCTTCATTTGCTCACCAGCGCAGAAATTTCGGCGGGCAACTCTCCGGTAGGCGACGTCGACGTCCACAGCCCCGCGACCTGACTGACCTTGCGAGGTCCGCTGGATTCGAGGATCCACAATTCGTCGGTGCCGGTGAGCCAGTGCACCGTGTCGCCCGGCTCGATGCCGGTGCGGAAGACCTCGGTTCCCGACGCATCGGTGATCGACAAAAACTGGCCCGTGCCATCAGTATCTGTCGCAGCAAAGTAGTTGCCCGAATCGCTCGGTACTCCCACCGGGACAGCCGTTGTCGTCGTCGGCGGGGCAGTGGTAGTAGCAGTGGTCGTGGTTGGCGGAGTAGTGGTTGTGGTCGGCGCGGTCGTTGCTGTAGTTGTCGTTTCGGTGGTGGTAGTCGGCATCGGCGAAGATTCTGTAGCCGAGGTCGATGTGTTTGGTGTCGTTTCGCCGGCCGATGTAGTTGTGGGTGCGGGCGTAGTCGTCGAGGTTGGCGCGGGGGTGTCGGCGGGAGCCAGGCGAGCTGCAAACCCGGCCGGAACGGTCTGCGCACCTTCTTTGACACACTTGGTTCCGGCCAGTGTCCCGACGGTGAGGGGGACGGGGAAGAACGTGGTTGACACCAGCGAGCCGATCTTGGTGTATATCTCGGCCGTGTACGCCCCGTCAGCAAGTAGTCCGAGGATGCCGACGCTTACTGACGTGGTGAGGGCGTTGATGTTGTCCGTTGTGCTAGCAATGGCCGAGGGGCTGTTTTGCCGAACGATGACCTTGTACGTGTAGGGGCCGCCGCCAGGTGCAGTCCAGGTGAGTGTGGCGCTCGCTGCCAGTCCGAAGAGGCTCACAGTTGTACAGGTAACACTAGGTACTCGTGGAGCTGTGGCTACAGAGAAGGTTGAAGCGGCCGCAGCCGTGTCCTGAAATGCTGCCGCGGTCCCCACCGTCTGTGAGATGCCGAGCGACACGGACACCAGCGTTACTCCGGCAATCACGGTTTTCGCGAGCGTGCTGGATCGGGTTGTGCCGGAAGAAGTATCGGACGGTGAGGAGAAGGCGTGTCTATTTGCAGTCTCGATGCTCTCGCCAGTCGGGGGAGCAGGCCGGTTCGGCCGAGGCCCGCCGGGTCTGAAGGCGATCGTCAACAAGATTCCGGCGAGAACGCCGCCGAGAAAGACCCCGATCGGTCCGGATAGCCAGGACACCACGTAGCCGAGTTTGTCGACACTGAAGAGTATGCGATCTACGGATGTGGCGAAGTACGTCTCGACATCCGGTTCGGCGTTGGCGTCGCCTTTCAGCGTCAGGACAACGCCGTCAGACTGCGGCGCAATTCCGTAGACGCGGTGAGTAATCCGAGTGCCCTGAGTATTGATCACGCTGACAACGTCACCGACGGCAATTTCGTCGGCGGGTGTCGTTCGAGAGAATGCCAATGCACCAGTGCTGATCTCAGGTTCCATGGAGCCGGAGCGGAATACGAGAGGTGTGATCCCGAGAAACAAGCTTGCCGCTGCGATTGCGATGCACAGAACTCCGGCGCACGCGCCGATCGTGAGCGCAAGGTCCCGCACGCGACCGCGTCGATGTGAATTCTTCTCTCGAGTCATGGCGCACTCACGCTGACGTTGCAGTGAAGTTGAATGTAACTGTCACAGTGGTGCCTTGGACTGTCGTCGGCGCTGCGGCGTCCAACGTTACGAGAAAGCAGATGTCGTCGACGCCGGTGGTGGCGATCAGCGGACGGGCGCCGATGATGTTTGCGCTGGTACCCCCGCTCACGAGGGAAGTATTTGCGATGATCGACGTTCCGCTGCAGGTTCCGACGTTGCTGGCGTTGGCTGCGGTCCCTCCCCCGTATGTCGAGACTTTCAGGTACGGAGCGAGGGTAGATGTCGTCGATGTTGCATTGGCGGTGTAGTTGAAGGCCACAGAGCCTTTGTTCTGAACTGGCAGCATGGCTGCAATGCTCTGTCCCGGGGACATACCGGTTTTCGTCAGTGCTGTGAATGCGTATGCGGTGGGGTTTCCTTGAGCTCCGTTCAGTTGGAGGTCGATAGCTCCCGTGGTGAATGCACCCGAGGTAGCGGTGGCTGTGTCGGTCCACGCGGCCATAGTTCCGACCGCCCCTGTTCCCAGAACCATCCCGAGTGCGAGTAACGCTCGAACCCTTGCACTGCTGAGCATTGTTCGGACTCGACTGGGCGTATTTTCAGAGTGTCGTGACATGTCCGGTGCTTTCGTTGTGTGACGCGGTGGCTGTGTCGGATATCCGAGCGTCGTCAACCTGAACATCGCCCAACCGAACATCGTCGATATTCGCGGTGCGGCCGCGTCGGTCTCGGCGGCTTTCACGCGTTCCGCTGATGAACATGTAGACCGCGTAGACGGCGAGGGCGGTGACGACAACACTCAGGATGATCTTGCGTTGCTCACCGGTCAGCCAGCTGTGCACGTAACCGAGGAACGGAAAGCTGTACCAGACCTTCCCTCTGATCTGTTCAGGGATCACCGGTTTGTCGTCCGGAATGGAGTTGGCATCTCCCTGCGTGGTGAAAACTCGTTCGCCCCGGGTGTTCTCGCTGATAGCGACGACGCGATGTGTCACAACTGTGGGTTGTCCGGACTCCAACTGAAATGTGATGGGCGTTCCGATCGCGAGATCGCTGGCGTCTATCTCCTTGACGACAATCAGGGAACCAGGCTTGTAGGTCGGCGACATCGACCCGGTGAGGACTGTATAGCGCTGCGCTCCAGCAAGATACGGAACAACGATTGTTGCGATGATCAGTGCGCTGAGGACAAACAGAAGCAGCCAGCTGACAATGGAAGTGATCCACCAGATCGGCCCGCTTCGTTGTGTGCGGTGCTTTGCGTCCATCAGAATCCTCACTACGGCTGTGTGCGCGGGGGAACGGATTGTGTGCCCTTGAAGTTCAAGGTTGCTGTGGTCGACTGACCTTGTGCGGCATTTGCATTGACGGTCGCTCGCAGGCACCACGTTGACGACGTATTCGGTGAGAGAGTGGGTCGGGGTGTCGGCAGCGGAGTCGACGGGTACTTGGCTGCCGTCAGAGTCCCGGTGTAGAGCTGCGTGCCGGTGGGAGTTCCTGTTGTGGGGCAGTTGGCATTGCTACCTACCTGCCACACTGTGAGGTCGAGTTTCGGTTCCGGTTGCGATTGAGTTGCCGAAGTCAGTTCGTATTGCATGATCATCGCAGTGCGGTTCACGATGGTGATGGGCTTCTGTGAGTAAGCACCGAGACTCATGGCGGTGCCTCCGAAACCGGTCAGCGTGTAACTCTCGGTCGCACTGGCGTAATCTGCGCCAAGGCGCAATACCAAGGTGTCTGCCGTCATCTGTAGCCCGGGCACTGGAGTCTCAGCACGCCACAGGGCGCCGGTCTGTTGTGCCGATGCAAACATCACAACAATGACCGACGCTCCTGCGAGTGCCCCCCAGGCTTTAGCTCTCACGGTGTCGCAGCCTCAGGGGTTGATTTCTGTTTGGGTGATCTCGAGTGCGAGATTCGTCAAGTTGATCGACGCACCCTGAGCAACAAGATCGTCCACGTTGTCGAATGTGATGACAACCGTGACGGCCACCGCGTCACCGTTGTTGGCGGCAGTCAGCGGGCTGTCGTCGTCGACGACGCTGCCGTCGACTGTGACCGTAGTGACGACGTCGGAGCTGTCGAGGAGTTGCCCGGCAGTGGCGCCCGTTGCCGCTGTCGTTCCAGCCGTGATCGAAGCGGGGTCTGCAGCGATGACTGCGTTCAGGCGATCACCGATTGCGTTGATCGACGTTGTGCAGTTGTACTCGAGAACCTCGGTCGGGACGATTCTGTACGCAGCAAGGTTAGCGGCGGGGATGGCAATCGTGGTCGGGTTCGTCGATGCCCAGCCACTAGTGCCTGCAGCTACGACGCAATCGCCGATCTGCAACTCGCCGGCGGTGACGGTGTTTCCGCCGATCGTCGTGCTGTCGTTCCAATACGCGAGTGAACCTGCGCCGCCGAGTAACAGTGCGCCCGCAGCTGCTGCCGCGATTGCGCCCTTTGTCTGTTTTTTCATGGAGAGCTCATTTCTGGGGAGTCCGAATTGGGCCGTTCAGAAATGAGTATCAGCCATGGCAAACGATTCGTTACCGGTTTTGAAAAGAATATTTCGCCCAAATTGAAATTGCGAGTCTGAGCTGGGGAAAGCCGCCCTACCAGGCGATTGTCACTGGTTTGTTAGTTCAGCGTTGAAGAAACCTCCTGTTTGTCCAACTCGACAAAGGTTTACCGCCTTCTTTGTTTTTCGCTATTCATGTGGCTGGTTAATTACTCATTCTATCGAGGGTGATATGTCCGAATTGTCATTATTTAGTATCTCGAAAAGGGTCCGTCGTATTTCCGACAAGTGCGGCGACGGATTCCAGAACGATGGTGGGGCGATACGGATACAGCTCCACGGACGCCGGTGTCGAGATCCCGGTCATCACGAGGATGGTTTGCAGGCCGGCCTCCAGGCCGCACACGATGTCGGTGTCCATGCGGTCGCCGATCATCAACGTATTGGCGGAATGAGCGCCGATGGACCGTAATGCCGATCGCATCATGAGGGCATTCGGCTTGCCGACGTAGTACGGGTCGCGCCCCGTGGCTTTGGTGATCAAGGCGGCGACGGAACCGGTGGCAGGCAGGGAGCCGTCTCGTGACGGTCCGGTGGCGTCGGGGTTGGTGGCGATGAACCGCGAACCCCGCTCGACCAACCTGATGGCGGTGGTGATGGCCTCGAACGAGTATGTGCGGGTTTCACCAAGCACGACGTAATCGGGATCGCTGTCCGTCAGGACGTATCCGATATCGTGCAGCGCCGTGGTCAGGCCCGATTCGCCGACCACGTATGCGCTGCCACCAGGTCGCTGATTGGCGAGGAAGGTGGCAGTCGCCAGAGCGGAGGTCCAGATGGACTTCTCGGGGATGTCGAGGCCGGAGTTCAGTAGGCGTGCACGCAAGTCGCGCGGAGTTCTGATCGAGTTGTTGGTCAGCACCATGTACGGGATGTTGTTCGATGCCAGTTCGGCGAGGAACGTGTCCGCTCCCGGCACCAAGTGTTCTTCGTGAACGAGGACTCCGTCCATGTCCATGAGGTAGGTCCACTGGGATTCATTCGCGGTTGTGGTCATGTCTCAAGTATGTGGGAACCGCGTCCGAGGTGGGCGGTCAAGCGAGAAGACGCCACAGTCCGATCAGGCCGACGACGACAATCGTGTACCGCAGCGCAGTGGGAGACAGGCGTCGCCCGTAGCGGGCTCCGAGCACACCTCCGCCGAGTGAGCCGACTGCGATCAAACCGGCTGCCGCCCAATTGATCTGGTCGAAAGCCAAGGTGATGTACATTGCCGCGGCGACGATGTTGACGAGCAGTGAGAGGAGGTTCTTCGCTCCGTTCATGCGCTGCAGGGTTTCGGGAAGGATGGCACCCATCACACCGATCAGGAGTATGCCCTGCGCGGCGGTGAAATAGCCGCCGTAGATACCGACGGCAAACGTGCCCGCGGTCAGAAGCATCAACCTCGTGGTCGACAGCGTCGTCTCTTCGGTGGAGCGCTTTTTCGCCCACGCCTGGATGCGTGGTTGGAGAAGGACGAGGGCAAGCGCCAGGATCAGCAATACCGGAACTATCGTCTCGAACAATTTCTCGGGAAGGTGCATCAGCAACCACGAGCCGAGTAACGCCCCGGCGAGTGACGCCGGAATCTGCCACCGCAGTCGGTCCCACTGGCCCGACAATTCGCGGCGGTAACCCCAGGTTCCGGAAACTCCGCCCGCTACAAGGCCGACGGCGTTGGACATCGTCGCAGTGACCGGAGGCATGCCGAAAGCTACGAGGGTGGGGAAGGTGATCAGGGTTCCACTGCCCACCACGGCATTGATGGCCCCGGCGCCGATACCCGCCACGAGAATAAAAAATGCGTCCAGTCCGCTCACTCCGCAGACGGTACTGCAGGGTGATTCGGGGGTACTCGGTGGCTCGGGGCATTGGATACGGCTAATCCATTGAACACGTCATCTGCCCGTTGCGGGAGGGTTGAATTCAGCCTGATTTCAAGGCGGGGTTGCTGCTATTTCCCTTGCAGCGCAGGGAAATACAACATTTGACGACTCGGGGTTCTGCGTCTAGTATTTGCTCACCATCTCGAGCGACCGAGAGACCTGGCTCGTCGACGTCGCAGCAACCCCCCGAGTGATCGGGAGCGGGTGCTTTCTGCCAGGACCGATGGAAGGCATCACATGAGTATCACTCGCTGCGCCGGTACCGCTCCGTGCGCCGGTTCGAACGCGTACGCACCGCACCGTCGACGTCACATCGACCTGCGTCGTACCGCGTCGTGTCACTGTCGCTGACCGAACTTCTCGGCACCCGAAAGTTCGCTGCACTCGTAAGTCGTCGCGCAGCATTCCCATTTTCCGAAAGGTCTATTTTGTGATGTCTACTCCGCCTGGCAGTGCGCCGTGAGCGCGCCCACCGAGATCCGCCCGGAAAAACGGGTGGCCGCGCCGGAACTTCCCGACTCCGAGCTTGTTGTTGCCCGCACCTGGCACCCGCTTCGTTGGGTGATCAGCGCGATCGTTCTGGTACTGCTTGCCCAGTTCATTCACGGGCTCGTCGTCAATCCGGGCTGGGACTGGCCGACGTTCGCTCAGTACTTCACCGCGAAATCGGTACTGGCCGCGTTGTGGATGACGATCAAGCTGACCCTGTGGGGAACGATACTCGGGTTCGGACTCGGCGTGTTCCTGGCGCTCGGTCGCTTGTCGAAGAATCCGGTCCTGCAGGTCATCGCCTGGACCTACATCTGGGCGTTCCGCTCGATTCCGCTCATCGTGCAGTTGCTCTTCTGGTTCAACATCACGTACCTGTACCAGACGCTCTCTCTCGGAATACCTTTCGGCCCTGAGTTCTTCACATTCCAGGTCAGTGGTGTGATCGGTGGATTCACCGCGGCCGTCATCGGTTTGGCGTTGCATCAGGCCGCATATTCGGCAGAGATCATCCGTTCCGGAATCATCTCGGTGGATCACGGTCAGATCGAAGCGGCGCACTCGCTCGGTATTCCGCGCAGCCGTCAGTTCTTCAAGATCGTTCTCCCGCAAGCGATGCGGGCAATTCTACCCAATGCGGCCAACGAGGTCATCGGACTCTTCAAGGGAACCTCCATCGTTTCCACCATGGCAATCGCCGAGCTGTTCTACCAGGTGCAGGTAATCTTCGGGCGCAACGGACGAGTAGTGCCACTGCTGATGGTCGCCACAATCTGGTACATCATCCTCACGACGCTGCTCTCGATCGGCCAGTATTACGTCGAGCGGCACTACGCACGAGGGTCCGCGCGTGCTCTCCCGCTGACTCCGGTGCAGAAGGTGCGCAAGAAGTTCGAAGAGATCCGCGATGCGCGTCTCGACATTCCGCGAGGTGCATCCCGATGACCGTAGAACTGACCGACGAGACGGTGTACGCCGTCGAGGCACGCGGTATCCACAAGTCGTTCGGTGCTCTGGAAGTGCTTGCCGGCGTTGATCTCCTGGTTCGCAAGGGCGAGGTCACCGTGATTCTCGGGCCGTCGGGTTCCGGCAAGTCCACCTTGCTGCGCGCACTCAATCATCTCGAGAAAGTCGATCGCGGCACCGTGCGGATCGACGGAGAGCTGATCGGCTATCGGCGCAAGGGAAATCGGCTTCACGAACTGCGCGACCGCGAAATTCTGAAGCAGCGCTCGAACATCGGTTTCGTGTTCCAGAACTTCAATCTGTTTCCCCATCTCACGGCGCTGGAAAACGTGGTGGAAGCACCGCTGTCGGCCCAGAAACGCGACCGCGACGACGTGTATCGCGAAGCACGTGCGCTCCTCGAACGAGTGGGCGTGGGGGACAAGGCAGACGAGTATCCCCGTCAACTCTCCGGTGGCCAACAGCAACGTGTCGCCATTGCCCGGGCATTGGCACTGCGTCCGGCTGTGATTCTCTTCGATGAACCGACGTCGGCGCTCGATCCCGAATTGGTCGGTGAAGTCCTCGAAGTTCTTGCCCAGCTTGCCCGCGACGGCGCCACCTTGGTGATCGTCACGCACGAGGTCGGATTCGCTCGGGAGGTGGCGGACACCGCAGTCTTCATGGACGGCGGAGTCATCGTCGAGCAGGGCCCACCGTCGCAGGTGATCGACAACCCGGTTCACGAACGGACCAAAGCTTTTCTCTCCCGCGTCCTCTGACGCGTCACAGACACATTTCCGAAAGGCACACACTGATGTTTTCCCGATCCCGCCGCGTTACTGTCCTGATCTCGGCTCTCGCCACAGTCGGACTGCTCAGCGCAGCCTGCAGTAGCGCGGACGCCGAGTCCGACGGTAGCCAGGTCACCGCCGCCGCGGGTTACAACCTCACTGCGGAGCAGAATCGCATCACCACCGACAAGGTGGATTCCATCGCTGCCGAGGTGCCCCAGGAAATCCGCGACCGCGGCACGCTGCGAGTTACCGGCAGCGCCGGTTCCGCTCCGCCGCTTCGCTTCTACGCCGACGACGACACGACGCTCATCGGCTCCGAAACCGACTTCGCCTACCTGATCGGCGACGTTCTCGGGTTGAAGGTGGACCTGCAGACAGCCGACTGGGCACAGAACTTCGTTCGGATCGACTCCGGGGAAGCCGACGCGTTCATCTCCAATGTGACTGTGACAGAGGAACGTAAGGAGAAGTACGACTTCGCCACTTACCGACTCGACACCCTCGCGTTCGAAGCCAAGAAGGGTGCCGGGGTCTCCATCAAGGAGCCCAAGGATATTGCCGGGCTGAAGATCGCGGTGGGATCCGGCACCAATCAGGAAGCGCTGCTGGTCAAGTGGAACGAGCAGAACGTCGCCGCCGGTCTGGCCCCCACCGACATCTCCTACTACCAGAACACCACCGACTACTACCTGCCCCTGCAGTCCGGCCGGATCGACGCTTACTTCGGACCGAACCCGTCGTCGCAGTTCCATGCCAAGCAGTCGGGTGAAACCGAGGTGGTCGGTGAGTTCTCCGGGGCCGGTGACGCCTTGCAAGGGCAGATCGCCGTGTTGGTGAAGAAGGACAACGGACTGATCAAGGCAATCAACGACGCCATCAACCACGCGATCGAGAACGGCACGTACCAGCAGATTCTCGAGCGGTGGAACATCACCGGCGAAGCCGTCGACACCTCCCTGATCAACCCGCCCGGACTCCCGAAGACCAAGTGAGCCAACGTCGATGAGTGAAATTCTCGATGTAATCGTCATCGGCGGCGGACTGGTCGGGTCCTCAGCGGCCTGGCGGCTCGCCGCCCGCGGACGTCGCGTCGTCCAACTCGAGCAGTACGCACCAGGGCACAAGCACGGCGCGTCGCACGGCACTTCCCGGATCTACCGACAGGCGTACGACAATCACCTGTACACGGGGTTGGCGGCATCGGCTCTCCCGCTGTGGCGGGAGCTTGAAACCACGACGGACATCGGCTTCCTGGAGTTGACGGGTGCCATCGATCACGGCCTGCCGCAGGCTGTGGTCACCAAGGCGCGGGTGCTCGCCGAAGCGGGCATCAAGGGTGAGATCCTCACTCCCGCCGAGGCATCCGATCGCTGGCCGGGCTTGCGATTCGACACGACAGTTCTGCATCACCCCGATGCGGGCAGGCTGCATGCGGATCGTGCCGTCGTAGCGCTCGAAGCGGGTTCACGATTCGCGGGAGCCGACGTACGCCACGGCACGCGCGTGCTGACAATCGCGGAGGCGTCGTACGGCGTCGACGTGATCACGGACAGCGGGACTTTGAGAGCTCAGCACGTCGTTGTTGCAGCCGGCGCCTGGACTGCGGAATTGATCGACCGAAGCCAACTCGGCGGCCAGGTCGTGTTGCCGACCCTGCGTACGACGCAGGAACAACCGGCGCACTTTGCGCCACTCGATCCGGGAACGGCGTGGCCGAGCTTTGTGCATCATCCCGGCGCGGAGCTGAGCACCGCCGGAATCTACGGACTCGGATCAGAGGACGGAATCAAGATCGGCGAGCATGCGACGGGGCCGGAAGTGACTCCGCAGACTCGTAGCTACATCCCTGATGCCGACGGCGAGCAGCGTCTGGTCGAGTACGCCGAGGCCTGGTTGCCCGGTGTCGATTCGGCGCAGGTCGAGTCCTTGACCTGCCTGTACACCAGTACCCCTGACAGTAATTTCGTGATCGACCGGGTTGGCGCCGTAACTGTCGCCGCGGGATTTTCCGGGCACGGATTCAAATTCGGGCCGGCGCTCGGCGAGCTGGTGGCCGATCTGGTGGAAGGAAAGGCTTTGTCACCGCAGGAATTCCGGTTGGGGGTGCGTCTCTCATGACAATCGAGATTGCGGGAATCGGCGGCGTAGAGGTGCGGCCGGTCTTGCAGGACGATCCGCTGGCCGCTCCGCTCATCGAGGAATTGGCAGTGGAGTACAGCTCACGGTACGGCGGCACTCGTGACGAGGTGTTCGAAGACCTGACAACGTATCCGGCCGAGGAGTTTGCGCCGCCACAAGGTGCATTGCTGGTTCTGACTCTCGGGGATCAACCGATCGCGGGTGGTGCGTTCCGCCAATTCGATTCCGATACTGCCGAACTCAAGCGGATCTGGACGTCGGCCTCCTTCCGTCAGCGTGGTCTCGGAAAGGTTGTCGTCAGGGAACTGGAGGCCGAGATCGCCGCTCGGGGTTATCGGCGGGTGTTTCTCACGACCGGTCCCCGTCAACCCGAAGCGGTTGCCCTGTACCTCTCGTGTGGATACACGCCGCTGTACGACACCGCGCTTGCGCCTCTCGAGGTGGGAATTCACCCATTCGACAAGAAGCTGCACGTTCGGCATGACTACGACCGGAGAGTGCCGGCATGAGCGCGGAGGAGTTCCCGAAAATGTGGCGTACGCTGCAATTCCTAGTGAGCAAGTTGACAATTCGCGATCATCTCGTAGACTTGCGAACGACCATCTCGAGCGACAGAGAGACCTGGCTCAATGAAGTCGCAGCAACCCTTCGCGTCATCGCGTGAGGGTGCTACCGCCAGGATCGATGGAGGAATGCAGCAATGAAGGCAGTTGAAGGCGGTTTCGATACCGCGTGGTCGCGCCGTCACGTAGACCTGTGCCGCACAGCAGGATCGTTCTGTACTCACTGACCATGGCAGCGATGTTCGCATCGTAGTGTGACCCTGGTCAGTATCTCGAGGCCCCCGCAGTTGGGTAAGCCTGTTTTCTATTCTCTTCGTAGCTGATTCGTGCTTGGTTACCCCGTTGTCCGGTGGTGACAGGCGCGCTTTTCCGCATGCCTCATTAGGAGTTCTCGGTGTCTTCACGCTCAATCGGTGCACGCTCACGTGTCACCGTCGTCGCCGGTATCGGCGCTATTTCGGTCCTCGGCACCGTACTTGCCGGTTGCAGCACCAGTAGCGGTGACACCAGTGCAGACGCCGGTCCCGCCCAGTCGGGCGGAACCCTCCGCTACGGACTCTCCACGGCGCCTACCTGCGCAGACCCGGCTCAGGCGGGCACGAATCAGACCGTGTATGTCACTCGCAGCGTGGTGGATTCGCTGACGGATCAGAACGTGGAGTCCGGCGAGATCACGCCGTGGCTTGCCAAGAGCTGGGACATCAGCCCCGACGCCGCAAGCTTCACATTCAAGCTGCGCGACGACGTCACCTTCAGCGACGGCACTCCGGTCACCGCGGCTTCGGTCAAGAAGAACTTCGATGTCGTCAAGGATCTGGGCCCCAACGCCGCACTGGCGAAGAGTTATCTGTCCACCTACACCGGCACCGACGTCATCGACGAGCACACCGCAAAGGTGAACTTCTCGGGACCCAATGTGCAGTTCCTGCAAGCAACTTCGACGCCGCAGCTCGGAATACTGGCGGATTCCACCACGGCACTGCCGTCGGAGCAACGTTGCGCCGGTAATGCCGTGATCGGTTCCGGTCCGTTTGTCTACTCCGATTGGCAGCAGGATCGCTCGGTCTCGATCAAGAAGCGAACCGGGTACAACTGGGCGTCGGACGCAACCGCGCACCAGGGTGAGGCATACCTCGACGGCGTCGACTTCACCGTCGTTCCGGAGTCCGGAGTTCGGGCCGGCAGCGTTGCTTCCGGCCAGCTCGACGCGGTCAGCGACGCGTTGACGCAGGACGCTCCCCAGATCGAAGCCGCAGGCGGGCGGGTCCTGACTCGTCCGAATCCCGGAATCGTGTTCTTCTTCCAGCCCAACGTCAGTCGCGGAGTTCTCGCAGATCAGGCTGTCCGACAAGCGATCATCCCCGCCATCAACCGGCAGGAACTCGTCGACACGGTGCTGGATCCGAGTTTCTTCCCCGCGACGAGCCCGCTGGCGCACACCACGCCGCTCTACGCAGATCAGTCCGGAGTCGTGACCTACGACGCGGACAAAGCCGGAAAGCTGCTCGACGCAGCGGGGTGGAAGACCGGCTCCGACGGAATACGTGAGAAGGACGGCCAGAAGCTGACTTTCGCGATTTCCTTCAGTCCGGTGTTCGCCGGCAACCAGGCAATCCTCGAGCTGGTTCAGCAGCAGCTCAAGAAGGTGGGTGTCGACCTGAAACTCAACCTCCTGTCCAACGGGGAACTGACCGAGAAGCAGAACTCGGGTGACTACGACGCCGTCTACTACAACGCCACCCGCGCGGATGCGGATATCCTCCGGACCACCTTCGGTGTCGAGGGCCGAAATCTCAACAAGCGTGCCGCAGATCCGGAGCTCGACAAGGTCCTGACGGAGCAGTTGGCAACAACCGACTCCGCTGCGCGTGGTGAATTGGTCAGTGAAGCGCAGGAACTGATCATCGACCGTGGACTGTCGATTCCGACCATCGAACTCTCGCAGGCAGTGGGAGCCGGAGCGTCGGTGCAGGACCTGAACTTCGAGGCGTCCTCACGTCTGCAGTTCTACGACGCATGGTTGTCGGGTAAGTAATCATGACTCGATACGTACTCACCCGACTGGGCCAAGCCGCACTGGTCCTCTGGGCGGCCTTCACCATCTCGTTCGTGATTCTCTTTCTGTTGCCCAGTGACCCGGTCAGCATGGCGGCAGAATCGTCGGGGCAGGGTGTTGCCGTGGATCAAGCTGCGCTCGATCAGCTTCGGGCACGATACGGCTTGGACCAGTCGGTGTGGGTGCAGTACTGGACGTCGCTGACAAATGCACTTCGCGGCGATTTCGGTACGTCGATCGCGACCGGCCAATCGGTCACCGATGCGATCTTCTCGGCCTTGCCGAGCACGCTGGTACTGGCCGTCACCGGGCTGGTTCTCTCCGTGGTGTTCGGAGTGACGATTGCCTTCTTCGCGACGTACACCCGCAAGCGATGGCTCGCGAATCTGTTGTTCTCGCTGCCGCCACTCGGAGTGGCTGTGCCTACCTTCTGGGTGGGACTGATTCTCCTGCAGCTCTTCTCGTTCCGGTTGCACATCTTCCCGGCGTTCGGTGACAAGGGCTTCGCGACAGTGATTCTCCCGGCAATCACCTTGGCCATCCCGACGGGTGCCGTGATCGCTCAGGTGCTCACGACCAGCCTGCAGTCGACGCTGCGTTCACCGCATGCTGAGACTGCGTACGCAAAAGGGGCAAGCCGTTGGCGGGTTCACACCCGTCACGCGTTGCGACTCGCGAGCATCCCGGCATTCACCATCGCCGGCGTGCTGGTCGGAACATTGCTCGCCGGTTCGGTGGTTGTCGAGACGGTGTTCTCCCGCGCCGGCGTCGGTCGTTTGACACAGACTTCGGTGATGGCGCAGGACATCCCGGTGGTTCAGGGTGTTGTCGTGTTCGCCTCCTTGGTGTTCGTGCTCGTCAACCTCGCGGTCGACCTCTTCTACCCGCTGATCGATCCACGCATCATCCAGGCGAAGAAGACCGTCACCGAAAAAGCGAACGCCGAAGAATCAA
Organism: Rhodococcus sp. NPDC056743; assembly: GCF_042790355.1. NCBI lineage: Bacteria > Bacillati > Actinomycetota > Actinomycetes > Mycobacteriales > Nocardiaceae > Rhodococcus > Rhodococcus sp. NPDC056743. Next base: position 585,362 of record NZ_JBHTZI010000001.1, read on the forward strand.
ACGCCGAGAAATCAAACCCTGAAAGCTCGACCGATCTGGAGCCGACACATGTCTGACACACTGATCGAACCCCTGCTCCTCGATCCGAGCGTCGACGAGAAGACACCGGTCGCTCCGGGCCGCAAGTCCACCGTGATCAGCTTGATCCGCAAGCCGGGTCTGGTGATTCCGGTGCTGATCGTGTTGCTGGCCATCGGTTTTGCCGTGGCGCCCGGTGTGTTTGCCAGCGGCGACCCGCTGTCCGGCGTCCCCGCGGACAAACTGCAGGGCCCGAGCCTGGCGCACTGGTTCGGAACCGACAATCTGGGGCGAGACCTCTACACCCGGTTCGTGCACGGCGCCGCGTTGTCCTTGACGGCGACGCTGGTCGCGGTGGGGATTGCGCTGGTCGTCGGATCGTTGGTCGGGCTGATTGCAGGATTTGTCGGTGGCGTGGTCGACGCAGTGCTGATGCGCATCGTCGACGTTCTGCTCTCGATTCCCGCTTTGCTGTTGTCACTGGCGCTGGTCACTGCACTCGGTTTCGGCACCATCAACGTCGCGATCGCTGTCGGTGTGGCAATGGTTGCAAACTTTGCCCGCGTGATGCGTGCGGAGGTGATGCGGGTGCGCAGTGCCCAGTACGTCGAGGCGGCTTTCGGTTCGGGAGTGCAGTGGCTCGGGGTTCTGCGCCGGCATATCCTGCCCAACTCCTACGCCCCCGTGATCGCACTGTCGGCAGTGGAGTTCGGTCAGGCAGTACTTGCGGTGTCCGCGTTGAGTTTCCTGGGTTTCGGAGCGGTACCACCCACCCCGGAGTGGGGATCGCTGGTGTCCGAGGGACGGAACTACCTCGCTAATGCCTGGTGGATGACAACACTTCCCGGCCTGGCAATCGTTGCCGTCGTCATCTCGGCGCATCGCATCGGTCACGAAATCGAAAGGAGCAACCGGCGATGAGTACTACTGAGGATCAGTTGCTTTCCGTCACCGATCTGCAGATCTCCTACGGACACACCCCTGCCGTCACCGGTGTGAGCTTCACGGTCGGCCGCGGTGAAGTTGTTGCGGTGGTGGGTGAGTCAGGATCAGGAAAGTCCACCACAGCTCACGCCATTCTCGGGCTTCTCTCGGGTAGCGGCCACGTCACCGGAGGCGGCGTCGAGTTCGAGGGCGAACGTATCGACGAATACTCGGATCGGGCGTGGCAGAAAATCCGTGGCGCGCGTATCGGTTTGGTGCCGCAGGATCCCACCACGTCGCTCAACCCGGTGACCCGGATCGGGGATCAGGTTGCAGAAGTACTTCGCATTCACGGCCTGGCCGACCGGCGGAAAGCGCGGTTGGATGCCATCGAGGTTCTCGAACGCGCGGGAATCGATCGCCCGGAGATCCGGGCACGGCAGTACCCACACGAGCTCTCCGGCGGTATGCGGCAACGAGTTCTGATCGGTATCGCGCTGGTGGCAAACCCGGCACTGATCATTGCCGACGAGCCCACCAGCGCCCTGGACGTTACTGTGCAACGACGAATCCTCGACCACTTGGACGAGCGGATTGCCGAATCCGGGTCCGCAGTTCTCCTCATCACTCATGACCTGGGTGTGGCCGCGGACCGCGCGGACCGGATTTTGGTGATGCAGGGTGGCCGGATTGTCGAATCCGGCCGTACCGCAGAGATTTTGGAAAATCCACAACACGAGTACACGAGGAAGTTGCTGAGCGCGGCGCCGAGCCTTTCTTCGGGACCGGTCGATCGCCCCGTTCGTCAGGATACGACGCCGCTACTGACGCTGTCCGGAATCACCAAGCGCTTCAACGTGGGCCGCGGGAGTTCGATAACCGCGGTGAACGACGTCTCGCTGACCGTACCGCGTGGTCAGACGGTGTCGCTGGTGGGGGAGTCCGGTTCCGGGAAGTCCACGACCGCGCGCATTGCCGTGCGATTCGAACAGGCGGATGCAGGCACCATCACCTTCGACGGCCGGGACATCACGCGGGTCAAGGGCGGTGATCTCCGTGAACTGCGACGCAAGATCCAGCTTGTCTACCAGAACCCGTACGCGTCCCTCGACCCCAAGCTTTCGATCGTCGACATCGTGGCGGAGCCGTTGCGAGCCTTCAAGGTCGGCAGTCGAATCGAACAGCAGGCCCGCGCCGCGGAACTACTCGATCAGGTCGCTCTGCCCGGACAATTCGGTAGCCGCAAGCCCGCCGAACTGTCCGGTGGACAGCGGCAGCGAGTGGCGATTGCACGTGCACTCGCGCTGAAGCCGGATCTGCTCGTACTCGACGAACCGGTATCCGCACTCGACGTCTCGGTGCAAGCGCAGATCCTCGCGCTCCTCGACGATCTGCAGCGCGATCTCGGATTGACGTACCTCTTCATCTCACACGATCTGGCGGTAGTGCGGCAGATCAGCGACATCGTCGGAGTCATGCAATCCGGTCAGCTGGTCGAAATCGGCACCACCACGGAGATATTCGACAATCCCCGCCACGACTACACCCGAACGCTGCTCGGTGCCATCCCCGGGCGGGATCACGCAGCAGGAAAGGCCGAACATGTCCGAGCATAATTCCCCAGCATTTCTCATCGGCCTCGAATTCGCGGGTACCGGTGTGCATCCCCATTCGTGGCGCCGTCAGGATTCGCGGGCCGAAGAAGTGTTCACCTCGTCGTACTGGGTGGATCTGGTGACCGCGGCCGACCGGGCAGGCGTAGACCTTGCCTTTTTCCCGGATTCGTTTGCGCTGCAGACCCAAGGACAGCATGCAACCCGTGGCCGTCTGGAAGCCGTAGCGACAGCAGCCCGATTGAGCGCGGTGACATCACGGATCGGGTTGGTTCCCACCGCGACCGTCACTCACACCGAGCCGTTCCACATCTCGAAGGCGATCGCGAGCATCGACTTCTCGTCCTCGGGCCGCGCGGGGTGGCAGGTGGCGGTGTCGGATACCGACGAGGCGAGCGCGCTGTTCGGCCGGAAGGCCGTTCAGAGTGGGCCGTCCCTGTGGGAGGAAGCATCGGAGGCTGTCACCGTCGTGAGCCGGTTGTGGGACAGCTGGGAGGACGACGCCGAGATCAGAGATGTGCCGACCGGCCGTTTCATCGACCGGGACAAGCTGCATTACATAGATTTCGAAGGCAAGAACTTCTCGGTCAAGGGGCCGTCCATCACACCGCGTTCGCCGCAGGGGCAACCGTTGATCGTGGTGGACGCGAGTCGACCCGAGGCGCGCGAGCTGGCAACCGAGCGTGCCGATCTCATCCGAATCTCCGCTGCCGACCTGAGTGAGGCGCAGGCAACAGCCCGCCTGGTCCACGAGCACGCCGCAAGGATCGGCCGCACCGTGCGCGTTCTGCTCGACGTGGACGTCCTGCTCGGTGCCGATCGCGCGGCGGCCGACGACGCGCTCGCCGAACTCGAAGAGTGGGCGGGAGTGCCGTACACGCCGCATTCGGTGTTCTATCGCGGCGACGCCGCTGGGTTGACCACGCTGCTTCGCGAGATCAGTGGTTCGGCCGGTCTGGACGGAGTGGTACTGCGGCCCCTGGCATTGGCATCCGGTGTCCAGAAGATCGTCACCACCGTGTTGCCGGCTTTCAATCCGCGGCCGAACCTCGCTCCGACCCTGCGAGAGCGGTTGGGGTTCGAGTTGCCCGTCAACCAGTTTGCATAGCCGGCCAGAGAAGAACAGGAATTTCGATGACACAGAACAAGATTCGTAAGCAAGTTCATCTGGGCGCTCACTTTCCCGGCGTGAACAACACCACCGTCTGGGCCGATCCGGCCTCGAAGAGTCAGATCGAGTTCAGCTCGTTCGAGCACCTTGCACGCAGCGCCGAACGCGGATTGTTCGACTTCTTCTTCCTCGCCGAAGGACTGCGGCTGCGCGAACACCAGGGCAAGATCCACGACCTCGACGTGGTCGGCCGCCCGGACACCTTCAGCATTCTCAATGCGATTGCCGGTGTGACAACACATCTCGGCCTGGCCGGAACGATCAACACCACGTTCAACGAACCCTACGAGTTGGCAAAACAGTTCTCCACCCTCGATCACCTCTCGGACGGTCGAGCAGCCTGGAACCTGGTCACCTCGTCGGATGCCTTCACCGGTGAGAACTTCCGCCGCGGTGGATATCTGGAGCACTCGCAGCGATACGCGCGCGCCAACGAATTGGTCGACGCAGTGCGGACACTGTGGGACAGTTGGAGTGTCACCCGCCCACTCGTCGACCGTGAACGCGGAATCTTTGCCACCGACCAGCAAGTCGGCCAGTTCTCGCACACCGGTGAACAATTCGACATCTCCGGACGATTCGAAGTACCCCGAAGCCCGCAGGGGCATCCAGTTCTCCTGCAGGCCGGTGATTCCGACGAAGGTCGAGAATTCGGTGCGGCCAAAGCCGACGCCATCTTCACCGGCCACGGAACCCTCGAGGCCGGAAAGACCTTCTATGCGGACGTCAAGGGCCGCCTTGCCAAGTACGGACGGACGCACGCCGACCTCAAGATTCTCCCCGCCGCCACCTTTGTCCTCGGCGACAACGCGGCTGACGCACAGGAGAAGGCGTATCATATTCGGAGGCAGCAGGTCGGTCCGCAGACCGCTATCGCCTTCCTCGAACAGGTCTGGGGCCGAGACCTTTCCAACTACGACGCCGAAGGTCCGCTGCCGAAGGAAGACCCGTCGGACGACGTCAACATCACCCGGGGACGCGTCCGCCACGTCAAGGATCCCCGCGCTGTCGCCGATCAGTGGCGAGCAAAAGCTGAAGCGGAGAACCTCAGCATTCGTGAACTGATCATCGATGTCACTGCCCGCCAGCAATTTGTGGGCAGCGCAGCCGAAGTGGCCGCCGAGATCGACAGCTACGTCCAGGGCGATGCGAGCGACGGTTTCATTCTCGTCCCGCATCTCACCCCCGCTGGACTCGACGAGTTCATCGACACCGTCGTACCGGAACTGCAGGACCGCGGCAGCTTCCGAACCGAATACACAGGAACAACGCTGCGTAGCCACCTCGGGCTGCGCCACCCGCACGAGCAGGCTGAAGGAGTCCGCGCATCATGACCGTAACCGACACCGCTACCAGTACCTTCGTCAGCGAATGGAATGCTTGGCATGCCTCGCGCGACACCACTTTCAGCGAACCGCTCGGCTGGCTGAGCCTGACCGCCCTGCACTGGTTGGTGGACACCGATACCACTTTCGAGGATCTGCCGGGGGCGTGGCGCGCGAACGCCGATGCCGTAGTGGTGACGGCAACGGCGGCGGACGATCTGTCGATCGACGGTGTTGTGGTGGACGGTTCGGTCACCCTCGAACCGGCCGAAGGGGCACCGGGACTCATCGTCAACCAGGGGGCACGTCTGGTCGAGGTAATCCGCCGAACCGGTGATGTTGCTCTGCGGATTCATGATTCGTCGGCGCCCGGCCTGGCGCAGTTTCGTGGCATTCCGACGTTCGAGCCGCAGTCGGAGTGGGTGATCGAGGGTTCGTTCAGCGCCTATCCCGAGGCTCGCACGGTCACGACGGGCGCCGTCGTCGAGGGCCTCGAGCACCACCACGACGCGCGGGGAGTCGTCACCTTCGAGTACGACGGTCAGACACATACTCTGATTGCGTTTGCCGGCCAGGACAACGGGTTCCACATTCTGTTTACCGATGCGACCAGCGGAGTGTCGACCTATCCGGCGGCACGGTCGCTCCACGTCGGCGCATCGGCTCCGGGTGGCGCGGTTGTCCTCGACTTCAACCGGGCGTCGAATCTGCCGTGCGCCTTCACCGACTATGCAACCTGCCCGGTAGCGCCCGCCGAGAATCGTCTGCCGTTCGCGGTGGAGTCCGGCGAGAAGACCCCAGAAGGGCGCTGACATGACGGTGCCGCTGTCAGTTCTGGATCTGTCGCCGATCAGTGAGGGTAGTACCGCGCGAGATGCGCTGCGGAATTCGCTGGATCTTGCCCGGTCCGCGGAAACCTGGGGCTACAAGCGGTATTGGGTTGCCGAGCACCATTTTGTCGGTGTAGCGAGTTCGTCCCCGGCGGTACTGATCGGGCTGATAGCGGCCGCCACCAACACTATTCGCGTCGGCTCCGCTGCCGTGCTGTTGGGAAACAACACGGCGGCAGCGGTGGTGGAGGCATTCGGTACCGTCGACGCGTTGTACCCGGGCCGGATCGATCTGGGTATCGGTCGTAGCGGCCAGCGCCGGGTGGAAGCGCTGCGAGCCGTTGCCGCCGGCAAGAGCGCGCTGGGCGATGTACCCACGGAGACCGTGGTGCGTGACGGGGTTGTGATCCCGGCACCCTTCGATATTTCGGGACTGCTCACGTCACCGCGACTGCAGGCGTCGTTCGAGGCGCTGTCATTTCCCGGCGCGCAGGCGCCGGACTTCGAGGAGCACGTCAACGAGGTCCTTGCCCTGTTGAACGGAACTCATCGCAGCCGCGACGGTATCGAATTGCACGCAAGTCCGGGCGAGGGCGCTGACGTCGAGGTGTGGGTATTCGGCAGCAGCGCCGGACCGAGTGCCGAACTCGCGGGAAAGCTCGGGTTGCCGTTCGGCGCGAATTACCATGTGGCGCCGTCGAGCACACTCGATGCGGTGCAGGCCTACCGCGCGGCATTCCGGCCGTCGGAAACTTTGGCGGAGCCGTACGTCGTGGTCTCCGCCGATGTTGTCGCGGCAGAGGACGACGCAACAGCCCGGGAGTTGGCGTCCACGTTCGGGCACTGGGCGCACAGTATCCGCAGTGGTGCCGGAGCAATTCCGTACCCGGACCCGGCGACAGCACTCCCGTTGTCGGAGAGTAACCGCGCGGTGGTCGAGGACCGGCTGATCACGCAGTTCGTCGGCTCTCCCAGCACTGTTGCGGACCGGCTCGACAGTCTGCAGAAGCTGACCGGTGCCGACGAATTGGTGATCACGGGCGTCACTCATCGGCACGAGGATCGTCTGCGCTCGTACGAGCTACTGGCCAGGGAGTGGGGTTTACCCGCCTTACTGGCGGCCTGATTACGCGCCAAGCCTCTACGCTCCGATCGCCCCCGCGATCATCGGCCAGGACGCGCGCATGTCCGCTTCGAAGAGCCCCCATGTGTGGGTGCCCTCGGGGCGGTAGCTGAAGGTGGCAGGGATGCCGAGCTGTGCGAACCGTCCCTGCAGCGCAGCAGTACACAGTTGAGTGATCCCCTCGAGCACGCTGCCAGGAATGACGCCGGCGATGGCCGGAATCGAGTTGATTCCGTCCACCGGTCCCGGGATGCCGTTACCCGTGGCGATGAAGAGCTGTGTGCCGCGGAGCTTTTCGGCGTTGACCAGCGGGTCGTGCGCAGCCCACTGCGGCCCGCCCGGCCGGCCCCACATGTTGTGGACGTTGCCGCGTCCGAGAACTTCCACCATCGATCGAACCGCCATCTGTCCCAATCCGTCGACGGTCCGGGGACAACCGCTGTACGAACCGACGGCGCGGTACAGCCCTGGCGCCTGAATGGCGAGGTCCAGGACCGGGCCCCCTGCCATCGACACGCCGCCGAGGGCGTTCACTCCGGTTGTGTTGTAGCGAGAGTTCACCGCTGCGGGGAGTTCCTGCGTCAGGTACGTCTGCCACTTGTTGCGGCCGAGCACCGGATCGTCGGCATTCCAGTCGGTGTACATGCTGTACTTGCCGCCGATCGGCATCACCACGTTGACGTGCTTGTCGTCGAAGAAATCGCGAACCCCGGTGTTGTTGAACCACGAGATCCCGTCTTCACCACCGCCGACCCCGGTCAACAGGTAGAACGTGGGAGCTGGTCCGCCGCCGGCGGGAGAGATGACGTCGTTGCTGATCCATCGGTCCATCGACGGTGAATAGACGTCGAATCTGGTGACCGTGGACTGCGCGGACGCGGTGGGCGCAGTCAGGGCAAGAAAGCCTGCAACCATCACCGCTGCCATCGTGAGGTGGATACCGAAGTGTTTCCCGAATCGCGTCACGATCAGCTCTCCCCACGGTCGCAGCTTTGTCCTGGTGAATTGTGTATACCAACAGTGGCACAATGCGAAGCAAGGTAACGAATGTCCGTTATGCAAACGAGTGGTGGAGGGCGGTCTTGTGAGCGCGCAGTCGGATCGTCCGGCGCCCGACCTTGTGCGTCTGGGCTTCGGATTGGCGTCGATCGCGCTTGGCGCCGCGCGCAGAACGGCAACGGCCGCATTGGACTCGGTTCCGCGGATTCCGATTGTCGGAGAACAACTGGATCACGCGATCGGGCAGGTGAGTGAGCTCGGCAACGACGCAATCGCATCCACCATCGCGTTTGCCGACACAAGCTTGCGGGCGGTGATCAAGGCAGTGGTAACTGCGGCACTCGACGAAGTCGACATCACGAAGATCGTTGTCGACAACGTCGACCTCGACACTATTGCCGAAACAATCGACGTCGACAGGATCGCCGAACGAGTGTCGTTGGAGCCGATCATCGATCGCATCGACGTGGACGACATTGCGCGACGGTTGGACGTCGAGGCAGTGATCAATCGGCTCGACCTCGACGGCATCGTCGATTCGGTGGACATCGAACGCCAGATCTACCGGGTCGATCTGGTGAAGATCGCGGACCAGGTCATCGAGGGCGTAGATCTGCCCCAGATCATCCGCGAGTCCACCGGGTCGTTGTCCACCGAAGCGGTACAGGGCGCTCGCGTCCAGGGGAAGCAAGCGGACGACGCAGTGGCGGATTTTGTCGGTCGACTGTTCGGACGCGACAAGAACGACAAGATCGCGGGGCAGGAGTAGTGGCGGTATCCCAGAATTCGGGCCCGGCCGGAATTGTCACTCGCGGTATCGCCGGAGCGATCGACCTGGGCGTCGTACTTGTTCTCATGGGCAGTGGATACCTCGCGGTGGCGTTTGTGCGACTGCTGTTCTCTCCGCAGACGTTCACCTTCTCCCAGCCCGGGGTTTTCCTGTCCACCTCGGCGTTCATCACGGTCTCCACCGTGTACTTGACGGCGTGTTGGGCGACGACCGGCCGAACTGTCGGCAATGTGGTGATGGGGCTACGCGTCATCACGTCGGGGCATCGGCTCGTACGCTGGCCGCTGGCACTTCTCCGGGCCATCTCGTGTGTGCTCTTCGCCTTCGGTCTCGGCTGGGCCGTAATCGACCGGCGTCGACGCTCGTTGCAGGACATAGTGCTGCGGACGACGGTGGTGTACGACTGGCGCCAGGATCCGGACATCGTCGTTACCCACGAAGTGGAGCACTCGTGACCGACCCCAATCGACCGGACGAACGATTTACTCTCGCCAGCGAGCGAACCTTTCTGGCGTGGATGCGAAGTTCGTTGGCGTTGTTGGCCGGTGGGATCGCGATAGTGCAGTTGGTTCCCGAATGGAGCACCGGGTGGGTGCGCACCACACTCGGACTTGTCCTGATCATGTTGGCGGCGGCCGCCGCACTCGTGGGGATGCGTCGGTGGTTGCAGGTGAAGAAAGCGCTCGAGGACGGCGCCCCGATGCCGGAACCGCATGCGCTCTGGCTGTTTGCCCTGGCCTTGGCCGCCGTTGCGGTTGTGGCCGGGGTGGCGACGATCATCACGAGCCTCGCCCGCTGATCCACGCGTAGAAGTCCGCGGGCGGCCTGGATAGTGTGCAGAGAAGTCGTATTGAAAACGAAGACGAAGGAGCACACAGTGGCGCAGGAGCTCAAGCTCGGATACAAGGCCTCGGCGGAGCAGTTCGGGCCTCGGGAGCTGGTGGAGCTGGCAGTTCTCGCGGAACAGCGCGGCATGGATTCCGTTGCGGTCAGTGATCATTTCCAGCCGTGGCGACACAACGGCGGCCACGCACCCTTCTCCCTTGCCTGGATGACGGCAGTGGGCGAGCGGACCGAGCGCGTACAGATCGGAACGTCGGTGATGACTCCGACGTTCCGGTACAACCCGGCTGTCATCGCGCAGGCATTTGCGACCATGGGTTGCCTGTACCCGGGACGCATCATGCTCGGTGTGGGCAGTGGCGAGGCGCTCAACGAGATCGCCACCGGATTCCAGGGCGAATGGCCGGAGTTCAAGGAACGCTTTGCGCGGCTGCGCGAGTCGGTTCGGTTGATGCGCGAGCTGTGGCTCGGTGACCGCGTCGACTTCGAGGGTGAGTACTTCACGACTCGTGGCGCGTCGATCTACGACGTCCCCGAGGGGGGTATCCCCGTGTACATCGCCGCGGGTGGTCCGGTCGTCGCACGGTACGCCGGCCGCGCCGGTGACGGTTTCATCTGTACGTCCGGCAAGGGCATGGATCTCTACACCGAGAAGCTGCTTCCGGCAGTGGCAGAAGGTGCTGCCAAGGCAGAGCGCGACGTCGCCGAGATCGACAAGATGATCGAGATCAAGATCAGCTACGACACCGATCCGGACGCTGCACTCGAGAACACCCGTTTCTGGGCGCCGCTCTCGCTCACCCCCGAGCAGAAGCACAGCATCGAAGACCCCATCGAAATGGAAGCAGCAGCCGACGCCCTTCCCATCGAGCAGGTCGCGAAGCGCTGGATCGTCGCGTCCGACCCCGACGACGCCGTCGAACAGGTCAAGGCCTACGTCGACGCCGGACTCAACCACCTCGTGTTCCACGCACCCGGCCATGATCAGCGTCGCTTCCTCGAACTGTTCGAGCGCGACCTGGCGCCGCGGTTGCGCGCACTGGGCTGACGGACAACAACATCCTTACGGTGTCTGCCACTCGCCGCGTGGCAGGCACCGTTCGTCTGTCTCAGCGCCACCGGTGACCTGATTCTCGGTGATGGTCACCACTCGTTCGGGCAAGCTGCGTGGACGGCCACACTAGGCTGTGGGGCATGTCCAGCGCGCCTGCACCCGTGTCGAGTGTCTACATCGCTTCTCCCGAAGGTGATACCGGAAAGTCCACCATTGCATTGGGCGTGATGCAGATGTTGTGCGCGACGGTCGCTCGCGTCGGCGTCTTCCGCCCCGTCGCCCGGTCGACTGCGGAGACCGACTACATCCTCGAATTGCTGCTGGAGCACACCACCGCGGAATTGTCGTACGAGGACGCTCTCGGCGTCACGTACGAGCAGGTGCACGAAGATCCGGAGGCGGCGCTCGCGGACATCGTCGCGAAGTACCACGAGGTGGCCGAGCGCAGCGATGCCGTCGTGATCATCGGCAGCGACTACACGGATATCGCGAGTCCCAGCGAGTTGGGTTTCAACGCCCGCATCGCCGCAAATTTGGGTTCCCCGGTGTTGTTGGCACTGCGGGGTGCTCGCCGCACCACTGCGGAGATAGTCCAGCTGGCCCAACTGTGCGCATCCGAATTGTCCTCGAACCACGCACATCTGCTGGCCGTGGTTGCCAATCGCTGTGATCCCGCCACCCTCGACGACGTGAACGCCGCGTTGTCCGGACTGGGAGTTCCCACGTGGAGCCTGCCGGAGATTCCGCTCCTCATCTCGCCCACGATGGCAGAGTTGATGGAGGCCACCGATGGCGAATTCTATTCGGGTGATTCCGAATTGCTGCATCGCGAAGCACTGAAGGTGATGGTGGGCGGGATGACCGCCGAACATATTCTCGAACGGCTTACCGAGGGGATGGTGGTGATCGCCCCCGGTGATCGCTCCGACGTTCTGCTGGCCTTGATGAATGCGCATGAAGCAGAAGGATTTCCGTCGCTGGCCGGCATCATCATGAATGGTGGAATTACGCCCCATCCGGCGATCGCCGCCCTGATGGCCGGACTCAAACAGCGACTGCCCATCCTGACGACAACACTCGGAACGTTCGACACCGCCAGTGCTGCAGCGCAAACGCGCGGCCGTGTTGCCGTCGGATCGCAGCGCAAGGTCGACACCGCGCTCAGTCTGATGGAACGTCATGTCGACGCCGAAACCTTGCTGGGCCGGATGGCACTACCCATTCCGTCGGTGATGACGCCGCAGATGTTCGAGTACAAGCTGATCGACCGCGCCCGCGAAGACCGCAAGCACATCGTCCTGCCGGAAGGTGGCGACGACCGTATTCTGCGGGCCGCCGGCCGAGTTCTGCAGCGACAGATTGCCGATCTCACCATTCTCGGTGACGAGGCAAGCGTGCGACGACGGGCCGGTGAACTAGGCGTCGACCTCAGCGCGGCGCGCATCCTGGCGCCGGCGCAGTCCGAGTACACGGAACGATTTGCGCAGGAGTACACCGCGATTCGAGCCCACAAGGGCATGACGGTCGAACGGGCCCGCGAGGTGATCGCGGACATCTCGTACTTCGGAACCATGATGGTTCACTTGGGAATTGCCGACGGTATGGTCTCCGGTGCCGCGCACACCACCGCGCACACGATCCGGCCGTCGTTCGAGATCATCAAGACGGCGCCGGGTGTGTCGACGGTATCGAGCATCTTCCTGATGTGTCTGGCCGATCGGGTGCTGGCGTACGGCGATTGCGCCGTGGTCCCGGACCCGAGCGCACAGCAGTTGGCAGACATCGCTATCTCGTCCGCGCAGACTGCGAGCCAGTTCGGTATCGATCCACGTATAGCGATGCTCTCGTACTCCACCGGAGATTCGGGTTCCGGCGCCGACGTCGACAAGGTGCGCGCCGCAACCGCTCTGGTGCGCGAGCGACGCCCGGACTTGTTGGTGGAAGGTCCCATTCAATACGACGCCGCCGTCGAGCAGAGTGTGGCCGACAAGAAATTGCCGGATTCCCTGGTCGCAGGTAAGGCCACCGTATTCGTGTTCCCCGACCTCAACACGGGCAACAACACATACAAGGCGGTGCAACGCAGTGCGGGGGCGATTGCCGTCGGCCCCGTTCTGCAGGGGTTGAACAAACCCGTCAACGATCTTTCGCGCGGCGCGCTAGTTCAGGACATTGTCAACACTGTGGCCATCACGGCCATTCAGGCGCAGGGAGCGCAAGCATGAGCGACGGCACCGTACTGGTGATCAATTCCGGTTCCTCGTCCATCAAATTTCAACTCGTGCATCCCGATACGGCGGAGTTGGTGGCACACGGACTCATCGAGCGCATCGGTGAATCGGACGGGCATATCGTCTACAATCACCGCACCGGAACCGAGAACCGCAACCTGTTCATTCCCGACCATCGGGCCGGACTGAAGATGGTTCTCGAGATTGTCGCCGAAGTGGGGCGGCCGTTGAGCGAGGCCGGCGTCATCGCGGTTGGACACCGGGTAGTGCACGGCGGGAACGTCTTCTACGCACCGACACTGATCGACGATTCCGTTGTCAAGGCCATCGCCGATCTCTCGACTCTTGCACCACTGCACAATCCGGCAAACGCGATCGGCATCGAGGTGGCGCGTGAGGAATTGCCCGACGTTCCGCACGTCGCCGTCTTCGACACCGCGTTCTTCCACACTCTTCCTGCAGCGGCGTCGACGTACGCGATCGACCGGGACGTGGCCGAAGCCAACCAGATTCGGCGATACGGATTCCACGGCACATCCCATGAATACGTATCCGGCCGGGTCGCCGCGTTCCTCGATCAGGATCCGGCGGAGCTGAATCAGATTGTCCTGCACCTGGGCAACGGCGCGTCGGCATCGGCGATCAAGGGTGGCAAGGCCATCGACACCACGATGGGACTCACCCCGCTCGAAGGCCTGGTCATGGGAACCCGCAGTGGAGACATCGACCCCGGCATCATCTTGCACCTCAACCGGAACTCGGGCATGAAGGTCGACGAGATCGACGACCTTCTCAACCGCCGCTCCGGGCTGAAGGGGCTCTCGGGTGTCAACGATTTCCGGGCACTGCTCGAGTTGATCGCCGCCGGGGACGAGCACGCGAAACTTGCGTACGACGTCTACATTCACATGCTGCGAAAGTACATCGGCGCCTTCATCGTTCAACTGGGCGGCGTTGACGTCATCACCTTCACCGGTGGAGTGGGCGAGAACAACATCGACGTCCGCCGCGACAGCCTCGCCGGCCTCGGGCGTCTGGGCATCGAGGTCGACGCTGCACTCAACGAGACGAAGAGTCGCGACGAGCGTCGGATCTCCGGCGCGGAATCCGCGGTGACCGTGCTGGTTGTTCCCACCAACGAGGAGTTGGCTATCGCGCGGGCAGCCCAGGAGTTCGTGACGGCGCGCTAGAAATTACTGTGCGGACGGACGCTGTTCGCGAGGTCGACCAGCGCGTAGCGATGCGTTCGGGACACGGTGGTACGGGCCAGAGCGCGTAGGCACATTTCGGCACCCGTGCGTAAACCGTGCTCGGTGAAGGGGAGATCGAGGATCGGTTCGAGTTCGTCGTGGGCGCGGTTTCCGGCCTTGATCCAGTCCAGTGCCGTACCCAGTACCAGGGTCCGCATCTGTAGGCAGCGCCCCTCGTCGGCCGGCAGGGCCCGGACGCGTCTGGCCGCCTCCCGCAGAGTGGACTCGTCGAGGTTCGCTATCTCGGTGCCGGAGAGCATCGTCAGCGCGCTGGTCATGCGGGCAACGTTGTAATGGCGTGAGCTGGTGGGAACTTCGTCCAGCGCTGTGACCGCGGCAGCGGTGTCTCCGCGTTCGGCGAGTTGGCGAGCCAAACCGAATGCCGCGCTGACGTAGTTGTGGTCGGTCTGCCAAACCGTGTGGTAGAACTTGCTCGCGAACTGGCACCATTGGTCGGGATCCTCGGAATCCCATTGTTGCAGTACCAATTCGGCGGTTGCCGCGAGTGCGAGTTTGGGTGCAAGTTCGCCAGGCAGGGCCGTGAGAACCGATTCGAAATGCGTGAAAGCCGATTCGAATGCGCTCTGCTGCAACCCCATTAGGCCGCGGTACCAGTCGATCTTCCAGTGATCGCCGATGGTGGAATGCAACTCGTCGAGTATCTCGTGCGCGGCGTCCGGGTCGCCCAGATCCAGATGCGCTTTGGCTTCGGCCAGTCTGAACTCTCCGGAAAATGCCACCTCGGTTGTCGAGGCCACCCGATCGATCCCACCCTCGCGGGCCCGGCGAAGTGCGTCGAGGGTTTGGGACGGTTCGCTGTGGACGGCCGCGGCGAGCAACGGTGCGCTCGGATCGGCGGGGTCGACCAACGGGATGGGAAGCGCATGCGCAACTTCGACAGGATCGAGTCCGCTGTCGCGGGAAATGCCGTCGACATACACGTCGGTCTGCGCAACCAGATTGTCGGTGCCGAAAGAGGTTCGCTGTCTACTGAATACGAGTGAGAGCCCCGGGTTTTCCTGCCCACTCTGCTGAGCCAGCACTTCGCGGAGGACACCGACAAGTTGACCGCCGATCTCGTCCGCAGACTGGAATCGCTTCTTCGGATCCGGATCGGTGGCGCGAAGGAGCAACCGGTGAAAGAACTCGTACTCGCTCAGTACCGGCTCGTCGGCGGGATCGGGGAGCCCGTCGAGGTAACGACCGTGCTTGGACGGCATGTCGAGTGTGAGCACGGCCAGTGTGCGGCCGACGGTGAAGATATCGGATGCAACCGTCGGGCCGGTCTCGATGATTTCGGGGGCCTGGTAACCCGCTGTGCCGTACAGATATCCGTAATCCTCGATACCCGAAACGGCGCCGAGGTCGATGAGTTTCAACTGGTCCTCGGTGACCATGACGTTCTCGGGTTTGAGGTCGTTGTACGCCAAGCCGGTGGAGTGCAGATAACTCAGGGCGGGAAGGATTTCCAGGATGTACCCGATGGCCTGCTCGATCGGCATGTGACGGCCGTCCGGGAACGTGGCGAGCACCTCTCGGAGCGATCGCCCACCGACGTATTCCATGACGATATAGCCCATAGGGGTGCCGTCGGGGCGAGGATGCTCGACGAAGTTGAAAATCTTGACGATGCTGGGGTGCGCTACTTCTGCCAGGAACTGCCGTTCGGCAACCGCAACAGCCTGAGCCTCGGAATCACCGAAGTGCAAGAGTCCCTTCAGAACTACCCAACGGTCGCTGACATTGCGGTCGATCGCAAGGTAGATCCACCCGAGTCCGCCGTGCGCTATCGGCCCCTGCACCTCGTATTGACCGGAAACCAGTTCGCCTTCTTCGAGCAATGGCCGGAAATCGAAGGCCGAACCACATTTGGGGCACACACCGCTCTGACGCGGCGACGTGCCGGCCGCTTTGCGGCCCACAGGTTCTCCGCACTTCCAACAGAAACGTTTGCGTTCGGGGACCGTTGCATCGCTCATGACCGCCGACGCCGGGTCTATGTGGGGAACCGGAGGGACCTCGACCAGTCCGCCGCCCAGACGGAGTTTGCGAGTCGAGCGCGAGCGTCGGGAACGAGTGGACCGACCTGTCGGCGTCGACACAGCGGACGGAACGGACTCACGCAACTGTGCGGACGTCTGCTCGGGACGGGCAGTGGCCGCGGTGAAATCCGGCTCGAATCGCGGCGCCGCCTGTGTAGCAGCATGTTCGGACTCGGTGTCGGCGGGATCGTCGTCCTTCGGGTCTCGAGATTCTGTCATGAGCGCCTCAATCCCGATATGCCGCAGGTGGGGGACCGGGAGTCGGTCCGAGCATGGTGAGCCAACGGTTGTAGAGAGAGTTCCAGGTGCCGTCGGTGCGGATCCGGTCCAGGGTGCCGTTCACGAATCGGACCAGGTCGGTGTTGCCGATGTTGATACCGATTCCGTACGGTTCGATGCCCAACGAACTTCCGACCATGTCGAGATACGGATCCTGCGAGGCCAGGCCGGCGAGGATGGTGTCGTCGGTGGTGATTGCGTCGACTTGTCCTTGTTGAAGTACGACAAGGCAATCCGACCACATGGGGACGGTGACAACCGTGGCCGCCGGTTGAAGTTTCTGGATGCGGCTCAGAGACGTCGTCCCGTTCGCGACACAGACACGTTTGTCAGCCAGGTCGTCGATGCCGCGAATATCGGATCCCCGTACAACCAGAATGCGTTGGAGGGCATTGAAGTATTCGCTGGAGAACTCGATCTTCTCCCGGCGTTCGCACGTGATGGACATGGTCTTGACGACGATATCGACGGTGGAATTCTGGAGTGCTTCGATCCGCTCGCTGGACGTCAGGATTCGGTACTCGATCTTCTCCGGATCGCCGAGGAGATCGCGGGCAACTTCACGCGCTATATCGACGTCGAAACCTTCGAGGCGTCCGGTCGCGGGGTCGCGGAAGCTCATGAGGTTGCTCCCGGTATCGAGTCCGACGATGAGGCGGCCACGTTCGCGAATCTTGTCGACACTCGGCTGCGGCGGGCGAGGATTCGCGTCGGCAGGGACCGGGCGCAAGCTGGCCGTCGGATCTCCACAGTCGGTCGGTGTTGTCGGCGTAGGGCTTGGCGCGATGGTGGCTTCAGCCGGTAGCGGCGGCTGCGTGTAGGACGTGGCCGGGGACGGCGTCAGATCCTCGTTGCGAACTCCGCCGCACGCAACCAGCAGTAGCGCTGCCGCACCCACCGCAACACACGCCCGCACTCTCGATCCACCGCTCACTGGTACTCCCGCAGCCGTGGCCAGAATCCGACGGCGATCCCGACAACGGCAAGCACCGCCAGCATCGTCACTCCGGGTGCCGACGCCGACAACACGCGCGAGGCATGGGAGATGTCGGCGCGAAGATTCTCGCGGGAATCGACAATCGCTTGCCACAGGGATTCGTCGAGCGCACCGTACTCGGCCGACGAATCTTCCGCACCCGATCCGACAGCGATGTTCGCGGCTCCCGTGAAATCTCCGACACCGAGCCGTTCGGTCATCCGGCCGTGCGCGGCCACCCATCGCTCGCGGGCGTCGATTGCCTGCGAGAGCACGGCGGTATCGACGCCGGCGCGTTGATCACCGTGCAACTGACGGAGAATGCCGTCGACGTTGTTCACTTTGTTGACGAAGATGGTGCTGTCATCCCCGTCGGAATCGCGTTGGGCCAGACTCAAAGTCTCGACTGTTCGCGCTTGCTGGGCCATGATGCGGGCCTCGGTCAACTCGTGCAGCGGGCCTGCCCCCGCGTCGAGCGCGCGGGTGGTGGAGATCGCCGAGATCAACCCGACCGTCAACAGCCAGATCAGCGCCGCGGCAACAGCTGTCGAGGCGAAGATCAATCCGAGGTTGAATCGTCGACGGCTGTGTTGAGCGATGCGGATCTGAACCGCGATCAGCATCGACAGCGCCAGCGCAAACGCGATGATCGGCCACCACGGCGGGCGGACGAAATCATTCTGTACCTGGGTGACTTGCGCTTCTTGCGCCGAGTGCAGGTGCTGAGCCGTGGGAAGCAGCGATGTCTGCATCAGATTCGACGCCTCACCGAGATACGCGGCACCGACCGGGTTTCCGACGCGATTGTTGGCACGCGCAGTCTCGACCAGACCGGTGTACACAGTGAGGTCGGTCGAGATGGAGGTGAGGGCGGCTTGGCCCGCCATGTCCAGAGTGTCGAGTCCGGCGGACGCGTTCACTATTTCCGCCGACGCCTCACCGATCGACTGGGTATAGCGGTCACGCACCGCCGCCGGTTCCAGGCCACCCCAGATGAACGCGGTGGCTGCGGCCGCGTCGGCTACCGACAGAGCGCTGTAGAGATTCTGAGCGGAGTTGGCGAGAGGTTCGGTTTCCGTCAGGACGTTGCCCAGACGCGCTTGGCGGTTCTCGATGGTCGCGGCGGCCAGGAACCCCGCTGCCACGGTGAGAAGGATCAGGACGATCCCGACCGCGGTGAGTCGTCCGGGCGTCGAGGTCATGAAACCGCGAAGTTCGCTCTCGATCAGCGGCCTCGCGGCGGCTGTATCCACCGGGTTGTCGCGAGACGTCCCGGGTGCGGTGCGAGGCTCGAGGGAAGGTGTCACACGGCTGACCATCGAACTTCTCTCCCTCTCTGCACTCGAGCCGGCGGAGCGCTGGATTGCGGCCTCTTCGCGAGCATATAAGTATGGTCCGCACCGAGGGCAGATTGAACGGGTTAGTGTGGGTCAGGATAGTGGCGAATAGGCAGTGGGCCTTAAGGCAGGGCGAGGTAGTCGATGCGTGGTGACGGTGACGGTTGGTCGGTCGGATCGGACGGAACTCGGCATTGGGGGCGTCATGGCGCCGCCGGATTGTTGTTGCGTGCCCCTGACATAGACGGAACTCCGATGGTGCTGCTTCAGCATCGCGCGGCGTGGAGCCATCAGGGCGGAACGTGGGCTTTGCCAGGCGGAGCGCGTGATTCGCACGAAAGTACGACGCATGCAGCCGTCCGAGAAGCGCACGAAGAAGCCGGAATCGACTCGGCGGCGGTACGCGTGCGGGGCGACGTCGTCACCATGCGCGCAGACAGTGGATGGACGTATACGACGGTGGTTGCCGACGTCGAAAGTCCGCTGGAGACGGTCGCGAATGGCGAGAGCACCGAATTGCGATGGGTTCGCGAGGACGACGTCGAGAGCCTGCCGCTACATCCGGGATTTCACTCGGCCTGGCCGAGTTTGCGAACGTCCGTTGTTACGAGCGACGCGGAAACCGACGGTGGTGGAGCCCGGACGGTCGTGTTGCCCGGAGGTGGTTTCGGTTGGACTCCGGGAGACGCGGATTCCGTGCAGTCGGGGTCTACCCAGGACAGATCGGGAAGTTCCCGCGCTCAGGCGTAAGACAACACAGACAGCACATAAAAGGGTCGGACTCGCGTCATAAGGAGTCCGACCCTTTTGTGTGCTGTTGTTTCGGCGCGAAGGGCCGAAACTGCGCTCAGCTGAGTGAGTTCAGGGCGGTGATGAAGGAAACGGCGGTGATGCCGAGCTTGAGCAGCTCGCTGATCTTGCCGAGGTTCAGATCCTCGAGCGATTCGGTGCTCAGCGAGGCGGTGTCGAACGATCCCATGAAAACTCCTACGTCGAATTGTTAACTGGGGATAAGCTATATCAGAAGACTGATTGGTCGGGATCCAACGGACAATTCTGTGGCGAAAATCACAATTTGGCAACTTTTTGGCTGTTGATCGGACAAACGCGCAGCCTATTTCTTGTCGGTCAACACAAGGTGGACTATGAACAATCACAGTGCAAACGGTGCGGGACCAAAGACTGAACTGGGAGGTAACTAGGTCGCGAGTAGGTCGGCAAGTCGACGTGCGGCAGCCTGTGGATCCGCTGCCTCGGTGATGGCTCGAACGACGACGATCCGGGTGGCTCCTGCCGCCAGTACTTCCGGAACCCGAGCCTCGTCGATACCGCCGATCGCGAACCAGGGACGCGTCGGCGTTGCATCAGCGGTGGAGCGCACCAGATCCAGGCCGGCAGCACTGCGGTTCGGCTTTGTCGGTGTTGCCCAGACCGGTCCGGTGCAGAAGTAGTCGACGCCCTCTTCGATGGCAGCCAGGCTGGCCTGAGCGCGTGAACTCGTGGAACGGCCGATGACGACGTCGTTGCCGACAACCGTCCGCGCGTAGGGGACGGGGATGTCGTTCTGGCCCAGATGCAACACGTCGGCGCCCGACGCCATTGCCAGGTCAGCGCGGTCGTTCACGGCAAGGAGTGCGCCGTGACGTCTCGCGGCAGCCGAGAGAACCCCGAGAGCGATCAGTTCGTCCTTCGCTTCGAGCGGTCCGAATTCGCGCTCACCCGCAGAGCCTTTGTCCCGGAGTTGAATGATGTCGACACCACCGGACAACGCGGCTTCCGCGAACTGTGCGAGGTCGCCTTTGTCGCGACGTGCGTCGGTGCACAGGTACAGCCGTGCTGCTGCCAGGCGCTCGCGCCGGTCGAAGAGGTTACTGGGATGTGTGGGGTGCACGAAGCAAACGGTAGCCTCTAGGAAGCAAGGTTCGACACGGGAGTCCCGAAACTGTGCCGTCGCATTTGTCGCGAAGGCAAAGTTCGTGGGGCTGAGAGGGGATCGCGACAAAGATCCCGACCGTCAGACCTGACCCGGATCATGCCGGCGCAGGAAGAAAAGGTGGAATTGTCATGAGCACGCACGCACGCTCGGTTGCGGTGATCGGCGGGGGAGTCATCGGACTGTCCATTGCCTGGTACGCGGCGCGCGACGGATGGGCAGTACAGCTGTACGACCCGGCGATCGGAACCGGCGCCTCCTGGGTCGCTGGTGGAATGCTTGCCCCGTTGTCCGAAGGATGGCCGGGCGAGGAAACAGCATTGACCGTCGGCGCGGCCTCGTTGCAGCGATGGCCGGAGTTCGGCGCGCATCTCCAGAAATTCGGACCGTCGGTGTTCACGACTGACAGTTCACTCACCGTTGCTCTCGACAGCGCCGACGCCCAAGACCTGGCGACCATCGCGGAGTGGGTCAGCGCGCAGGGACACGAACTGCAGATTCTCGGCCGAGCCCAGATCCGTGAACTCGAACCGATGCTCGGCCGCGGAATCCGCTCGGGCCTCATGGCCGCCGGTGAATCCGCCGTCGACAATCGTGTGTTGTTGGCCGCGCTGCAGGCAGCGTGCGCGGCGTCGGGCGTCGAATTGATCAACCGCGCCGTGCACGATCTCACGGAACTCGACACCGACCAGATCGTGCTGAGCGCAGGAATCGCCTCACCGAAGCTGTGGCCGGGACTTCCCGTTCGGCCGGTCAAAGGTGAGATCCTGCGTTTGCGCAGCCGGCCGGGAGTGACACCCGCGCCCAGTCGAACCATCCGAGGCAGCGTCCACGGCCGACCCGCGTACCTCGTGCCGCGCGGCGACGGAATCGTGGTCGGCGCAACACAATACGAATCCGGCGAGGACACGCAGGTCACCATGGCCGGTGTGCGAGATCTGATCAACGACGCCGAAGCCCTCATGCCGGCGATCGGTGAATACGAACTCTACGAGTGCGCGGCCGGGTTACGTCCGATGACGCCGGACAACCTGCCGCTGATCGGGCGGGTCTCGGAGCGTGTTGTCATTTCCACCGGGCACGGCCGCAACGGCGTGCTCCTGACTCCGGTCACGGCAGACGCGACACTCGCGTTGTTGAACGGCACATCATTGGTCGAGGTCAAAGGAACCGAACCCGAGCGGTTCGCAGCAGTGAAGGAAAATTCATGAGTGAGCAGGTCCCGATCGGGATCACCGTCAACGGCGAGGAACTCGAATTCGATCGAGCCGTCACGGTGACCGAACTTCTGACACACCTCGAACTGCCCAGCAAGGGAATTGCCGTCGCCGTCGACGGTGCGCTATTCCCGCGCGGGCGCTGGGACGAATCCGTCGCGCGTGGTTGGGAAATCGAGATCCTCACGGCGGTGCAGGGTGGCTGAACACGATCTCCTGACTATCGCGGGCCGTACCTTCGGCTCCCGGCTCATCACCGGCACCGGCGGCGCTGCCAACCTCGCTGTTCTGGAAGAAGCGCTGGTCGCGTCCGGTACCGAACTGACCACGGTCGCGATGCGACGCGTCGACGCTGCCGGCGGGACCGGCGTGCTGGATCTGCTCAGGCGCCTCGGAATCGAACCACTACCGAACACAGCCGGCTGCCGCGGCGCGGCCGAAGCAGTGTTGACGGCGCAGTTGGCACGTGAGGCACTCGAGACCAGCTGGGTGAAACTCGAAGTCATCGCCGACGAACGAACTCTGCTACCCGACGCCATCGAACTCGTCTCCGCCGCAGAACAATTGGTGGACGACGGATTTACGGTACTGCCGTACACAACGGACGACCCGGTGTTGGCGCTTCGACTCGAAGAGGTCGGTTGCGCCGCGGTCATGCCGCTCGGTTCACCTATCGGGACCGGACTGGGTATCGCGAATCCGCACAATATCGAGATGATCGTCGAGCGCGCCGGTGTGCCGGTCATTCTCGACGCCGGGATCGGAACGGCCAGCGACGCAACACTGGCCATGGAACTGGGCTGCGACGCGGTGCTTCTCGCAACCGCGGTCACCAGGGCCAAGAATCCCGCGCTCATGGCGTCGGCGATGCGCCATGCCGTCGTCGCCGGTTTCGAGGCCCGCCATGCCGGCCGGATCCCGAAACGATTCTGGGCGCAGGCGTCCTCCTAGGGGTTCCCTCGGGGTGGTACCTGGGGTCCATGTCCTACCTGGGTACCACATCGAACTAGACCTGCGGCTGATGTGCAGGCGGGGCCGGATCAGGCAGAGTTCTCCTCATGATTGAACTGAGGGGACTGACCAAGGTTTACGGACCGACCAAAGCGGTGGACGATCTGACGTTCACCGTCCGCCCCGGCATCGTCACAGGGTTCCTCGGACCCAACGGCGCCGGCAAGTCCACGACGATGCGGATGATCCTGGGGTTGGATCGCCCGACTTCTGGTGAGGCGTTGATCGAAGGCAAGTCGTACCGCGAGCTGAAGGAGCCGCTGCGTACTGTCGGTGCGCTGCTGGATGCGAAGTGGGTTCATCCGAACCGCAGCGCCCGGGCGCATCTGCAGTGGATGGCTGCTTCGAACGGGATTCCGAAGTCTCGGGTGGACGAGGTTCTCGGCCTGGTGGGACTGTCCGAGGTTGCCGGTAAGAAGGCCGGTGGATTCTCGCTCGGTATGTCGCAGCGTCTCGGCCTGGCCGGTGCGCTCTTGGGCGACCCGAAGGTGCTCCTGTTCGACGAGCCGGTCAACGGTCTCGATCCGGAGGGCATCGTCTGGATTCGTAAGTTCATGCAGCGATTGGCTGCCGAGGGCCGCACGGTTCTCGTGTCGAGCCACCTTCTCTCGGAGATGGCGCTGACTGCGGAGCAGTTGGTTGTCATCGGTCGTGGCCGATTGATTTCGGATTCGACTGTCGCCGAGTTCGTCGATCGCTCGTCCGAGTCGACGGTTCGGGTGCGTAGTCCTCAGCTCGATGCTCTTCGGAGCACGCTGATTTCGCAGGGTCTGACGGTTCGTGAAGACGGCTCGGGAGTTGTCCCGGCGTTGGTGGTTGTCGATTCCACCACCGAAATTGTGGGTGATGTGGCGGGGTCGCACGGAATTGTGCTGCACGAGTTGGCTTCTCAGCGTGGTTCGCTCGAGGATGCCTTCATGAAGCTCACCGGCGACGATGTCCAGTACCACGCGACCGGGGTCACCGGTCCTGCTGTCGCTCAACCGAATGCTCATCAGAATGTCATGGGAGGTGCACTGTAATGGCTGTTCTCAGTGCTGAACGTATCAAGATCACCACGACCAAATCGCCGCTCTGGTGCTCGGTCATCATCATCGTGCTCGCTCTCGGATTTGCCGCCATCATGGGCGCGGTATCCAAGTCTGCTCTGACGTCGACGGACGCCCAGGGCGCCCCCGATCTCGATGCGGCAGTTGCCACCGCCGGAATCTCGGGCTTCGGCATCATGGTCCTCATGATCATGGCGGCCCTCGCGATCACGAGTGAATACCGCTTCGGAACCATTCGCACCACATTCCAGGCAGTGCCCAACCGGGCGTCGGTCCTCGCCGCCAAAGCCGGCCTGATCGGCGGGTTCGGTGCAGTCCTGACGTTCGCTCTGGCATTCGGCGCTTACGCCATGGCCAAGGCCTTCGCCGGGGCTGACGCGAGCACCGGCCTGACCCTCTCGAGCGGTGACGACTGGCGTGCGATGTACGGCATCCCGATCTACGCGTTCTTCTGCGTGGTGCTGGCCGTAGGTGTCGGCGCGATCATTCGCCAGTCGGCCGGAGCCATTGCACTCCTGCTCCTGTGGCCACTGCTCATCGAGAGCCTGTTCGGACTGTTCGGCAGCGTCGGCCAGAAGATCTCACCGTTCCTGCCCTTCAACAACGCAAACCACTTCCTCAGCCCGGAAATGACGACAAGCGATTTCCACTGGGGACCGTGGGGGAGCCTGATCTACTTCGCAGTCTTCGTCCTGGTGATCTTCGGTATCAGCATTGTCCTTGTGAATCGTCGAGACGCCTGACACTGTGCGCCTTTGTTAACCGCCCGCGGTTAACAAAGGCGCACAGCAGTTTCCTTATCGGCCTGCGCGGTTACCCTGTCGCACATGAGACTCCATCACGCGTTGGCAATCGGCGTAGCCGGGGTTCTGGTGCTTGGTGGATGTTCGGCCGGGGCCAGGCCTGCAGATACTGCATTGATCGAACCGCAAGCCTTCTCGAACACTGTCACCGCCGACGCCGTAATGGGCCATCTCGAGCAATTCGGCAAGATCGCCGCTGCCAACGGGGGTACACGGTCGACCGAAACCCCGGGTTACGACGCCAGCGTCGACTACGTGGCAAACCTGCTCGAAGACAATGGTTTCGACGTGCAAACCCCGGAGTTCACGTTCAGTTCCTTCGACCCGGGAACCGAGTCGTTGACCACAGTCGACGGAATGAATTTTCCAGTTCGCGCTCTGACCTACTCGACGTCCACGGGGCCGGACGGGATCACCGCACGCGTCGTGTCGGTACCCGCAGATGAGACGCCGGGTTGTGAAGCTTCCGACTACGACGGCCTCGATGCCGCGGGCGCAATCGTCCTGGTTACCCGCGGGGTCTGCCAGTTCGGCGCCAAGCAAACTATCGCCGCAGATCAGGGCGCTGCTGCACTGTTAGTCGTCAACAACGAAGATGCGATGTTGGGCGGCGGAACCTTGGGCGATCCGGATATCGCGCGAATTCCCACGGGAGGCATCAGCTTGTCGTCGGGACAGCAGCTTGCCTCCGCCGGCGGCGTCGTCACACTGGTGCTGGACACGGTCACGACCACAACACGCTCGCGCAACGTCATCGCGCAAACGAAGACCGGATCGACCAGCGACGTGGTCATGGTCGGCGCTCATCTCGACAGCGTCCCCGAGGGGCCGGGTATCAACGACAACGGCAGCGGTAGCGCAGCAATTCTGGAGACGGCGCTGCAGCTGGGGAGTTCGCCGGACATCACCAACGCGGTGCGGTTTGCGTTCTGGGGCGCCGAGGAATTGGGCCTCGTCGGCTCGACAGAGTACGTTGCCGGGCTCAGTCCGGAGGAACAAGCGGCCATCGCGTTGTACCTGAATTTCGACATGCTCGGCTCACCCAACCCCGGATATCTGGTCTACGACGGCGACAATTCGGATGGTCTCGGCGAAGGTCCGGGACCGGAGGGCTCGGCTGGCATCGAACGCACCTTCGTCGACTTTCTCGCCGGTCGGGGAATCGTGACAGACGGAACGGACTTCGACGGACGATCGGACTACGGCCCGTTCATCGAGATCGGGATTCCAGCTGGCGGCGTGTTCAGTGGGGCCGAGGAACTGAAATCCGTCGAACAAGCATTGAAGTGGGGCGGCGAGCCCGGAGTGAGTTTTGATCCGAACTATCACACGGCGCTGGACGATCTCGCCAACATCGATTCTGACGCACTGGCCGCGAATTCCGCCGCAGTGGCATTTGCGGTCGCAACGTATGCGCAGGATATCGGTGGCGTCAACGGAGTTCCGGTAGGTGAAACCAGAACCTCGGCCCGGACCAAGTGAACATGCGGCGCGTAGTCCGCAGCTCTGGGTTACTCTCGAGTAATGAGCGATCCGATCCCGAGTGAAGTACCCGGTGACGTGCGCGATGCCGCTCCGGTCGGCGTCCGCTCGGTCATTGGATCCGTGCTCAATACTGCGTCGGATCTGAACGGACATCAGCAGCTCATCGACGCGCTACGACGCGTCCGGCGGTTGCTTCCGGGTGACCCGGGGTTCGGCGACCCGCTCTCCCTGTCCGGGCCGGGCGGCGCACGTGCGGTGGCCCGAGTCGCTGATCGTTTTCTCGACCACAAACCGGCCGCTACCAGGGAAATGAGCCTCGGCGCGCTGCAGGTGTGGCAGGCGGCCCTCGAGAAGATGGGCCGCGGCCGCGGTGATCAGGAACTGACTATCGTCTTCACCGACCTCGTCGGTTTCTCCACGTGGTCGCTCCACGCCGGCGACGGGGCCACACTGGCGCTTCTGCGGGCAGTCGCGCAAGCGGTCGAAACGCCGATTACGGATCGCTACGGTCACGTGGTGAAACGAATGGGCGACGGACTCATGGCGGTGTTCACCAGTCCAGACGCCGCAGTGGCCGCCGTCTTTGCGGCGCAGGACGCCATTGCCCAAGTCAACCTCGACGGCTATCGGCCCAGAATGCGGGTCGGACTCCACACCGGAACACCCCGGCAGCTGGGCGACGACTGGTTGGGTGTCGACGTGACCATCGCCGCCCGCATGATGGGATTGGGCGGCGACGGCAACGTCATGATGTCTGCGGCAACTCTCGAAGAACTTGCGCCGGGAACCCTCGAAGAGCTGAACCTGGAGATCCGGCCGTGGCGCCGCGGATTCTTTGCGACGACGCCCAACGGAGTGCCGCAGGATCTGGGTATCTGGCGCGTGTGGCAGGCGTAGTCTTTCCAGCCTTCCAGCGTTCTTCTAGACTTCCAGCCGCCACAACGGTGAGACAGGGCCGTGACCGGCTCCGAGGTCGTACGACGCCTCGAGGCACTTGGTCACCCATTCCTTGCCGAAGGCGACGGCGTCGGGAACCGAATAACCATGTGCGAGTGCGCACGTGATGGCTGCAGCAAGGGTGTCGCCGCCGCCGTGGTCGTTGCCGGTCTGGATGCGGGGACTACTGAACTCGAGGAAGGTATCGCCGTCGAACAGCAGGTCCGTGCTCATGTCCGAGGTGCGCAGATGTCCGCCCTTCACGATGGACCACTGAGCGCCCAGGCCGTGCAGTGCCTCGGCGGCGCGGCGGGCAGTAGCGTCGTCCTGCACGTCGATTCCGGTGATCAACCGGATTTCGTCCAGGTTCGGTGTCACAACAGTTGCGGCCGGGATGAGGACGTTGCGGACGGCGTCGAGCGCTTCGGCGTGCAGGAGTGGGTCTCCGTGCATCGACGCGCAGACCGGGTCGACAACAAGCGGGATCGGCCGGTCGCGGCCGATCCCCACCTCCGCGGCAACCGCGGCTACCGCTTCGATGATGGTCGTCGATGCCAGCATGCCGGTCTTGGCGGCGCCGATGCCGATGTCCGAGACCACGGTCCGCACCTGATCGGCGACGACCTGCGGCGGAATCTCGTGGAAACCGCTGACGCCCACCGAATTCTGCACGGTGACGGCCGCAACGGCTACGCAGGCGTGCACGCCGCACATTGCCATCGTTCGGGAGTCGGCTTGAATGCCGGCGCCGCCGCCGGAATCGGTTCCGGCGATGGTGAGGGCACGAATCGGCGTCTGGCCGGAGGGCGTCAGGGGAAGCAGGTTCACGACGACGAGCCTACCGATCGGACCTGGGGAAACGGCAGTTCGGTCCGGGTAGGTTCGGTTTCCCGGAGATCCGCGTACGCACGCACGTCCGCCGAGATCCGCATCGAGCAGAACTTCGGACCGCACATCGAACAGAAATGGGCGGTTTTGGCGGGCTCGGCCGGAAGTGTCTCGTCATGGAATTCTCGTGCCGTATCCGGATCGAGCGACAACGCGAACTGATCGAGCCAGCGAAACTCGAAGCGCGCCTTGGACAGTGCGTCGTCCCGGGCCTGGGCATGGGGATGTCCTTTGGCGAGGTCTGCTGCATGCGCGGCAATCTTGTACGTGATCACTCCAGTTTTCACGTCGTCGCGGTTGGGCAGGCCGAGGTGTTCCTTGGGTGTGACGTAACAGAGCATCGCGGTTCCGGCCCGCGCGATCATCGCCGCACCGATAGCCGACGTTATGTGATCGTAGGCAGGTGCGATGTCCGTCGCCAGCGGTCCGAGCGTGTAGAACGGTGCCTCGTCGCACAGTTCCTCCTCGAGGCGGACATTCTCTTCGATCTTGTCCATGGGGACATGTCCCGGACCCTCGATCATGACTTGGACGCCAGCGGCTTTCGCGATCTGGGTGAGCTCACCCAGCGTGCGCAACTCCGCGAATTGCGCAGCGTCGTTTGCGTCGGCGATCGAACCGGGGCGAAGACCGTCCCCGAGGGAGAACGTGACGTCGTAGCGCCGCAGAATCTCGCACAGTTCCTCGAAGTGGGTGTACAGGAACGACTCCTGACGATGGTGCATGCACCACGCAGCCATGATCGCGCCGCCACGAGAGACGATCCCGGTGACTCGGTCGGCGGTCAAAGCGATGTAGCCGATTCGTACACCCGCATGGACGGTCATGTAGTCCACACCCTGCTCACACTGTTCGATTACGGTGTCACGGTAGATCTCCCATGTCAGGGCCGTGGGGTCGCCGTTGACCTTCTCGAGCGCTTGATAGATCGGAACGGTGCCGACAGGAACGGGTGAGTTCCGCAGAATCCACTCTCGGGTGAGATGGATGTCCTTGCCCGTCGAGAGATCCATGATGGTGTCGGCGCCCCACCGGATTGCCCACACCATCTTCTCGACTTCCTCTGCCACGGAGGACGTTACGGCAGAGTTTCCGATGTTTGCATTGATCTTGACGGCAAACTTCTTGCCGATGATCATCGGTTCCAGTTCGCCGTGGTGATGATTGGCCGGGATTACCGCCCGGCCTCTGGCGACCTCGGAACGGATGAGGTCTGCGGAAACGCCCTCTCGGGCAGCGCAATACCGCATCTCCGGGGTGATCACGCCGGCTCTGGCACATTCGAGCTGAGTCGAACTTCTCGAACTCCGCTCCCACGTGTCACGCGTTCGGGGGAGGCCGCCGTCGAGGTCGATCTCGACGGTCGTGTCGGTGTACGGACCTGACGTGTCGTACAGGTCAAGATGCTCACCAGTTGTGAGGGTGACGCGTCGAAGCGGAATTCGTAGCGAATCCGATTCGAGATAGTGCTTGCTGCTGCCCTCGATCGGGCCGGTAGTCACAGCTGCGATATCTTCGGCAGCCTTGTTGACAGACTTCTCGTGCATTAATGCGCTCCCTACGCCGGCATTACCCGGTCAGGTTCATCCGGTCGACGGCCCTAGCCGTCCTCTCAGCCCGCTGGTGCGAGCCCCCGTGGTGGTCGTATGAAATTGTGCGTGTGCGCGCTCACAGCGGCACCGCGCGACTCTATCTCAGCGCCGAAAGAAAATCTCGGTGCCATTGCGGTCGCGTCACGCTCGGTGCAAAAATTGGGCGAACCCGGGACAGCGTCGTCGGTAACTGTTTCTATAAGTGGCATGGATCACAGTTTGAGTACCGTGCGTGCAGCAGTGGAGGTTTCCACCATGAACAACTCTGCCAGGAACAACTCCGCCATGAACAACACCGACATCACGCTGGTCGACAACCCGTCACATGAACGGTTCGAATTACTCGCGGGCGACGAACTGGTCGGCATCCTCGGGTATCGGGACGAAGACGAGATCCTCGGATACGGCGCCGAAGCCGGCGATGTAGTTGCGTACATGCACACTGTCGTCAAGGAAGAGTACGGCGGCCAGGGAATGGCGGCCGTACTCGTGCAGTTCTCGATGGACTGCGCCCGCGAACGTGACTGGTCGGTGCGCCCGGTTTGCACATACGTACAGCGTTACCTCGGCGAGCATCCCGAATATCTCGATCTGCTCGTCGAGGACTGACTGCTTCTCGCCGCTTCCGCTATTCAGGCACCCAGCTGTGCGATGACAGGGGCGTGATCGCTGGCGCCCTTGCCTTTACGCTCGTTCCGATCGATCTCTGCCGACTCGACCCGCGCTGCGAGTGCGGGCGAGCCGAGAATGAAGTCGATGCGCATTCCCTGCTTCTTCGGGAAGCGGAGCTGCGTGTAGTCCCAGTACGTGTACACGCCGGGGCCGGGAGTGTGGGGGCGGACGACGTCCGTGAAACCGGACGAGATGAAGGCGTCGAAGGCAGCGCGTTCGGCCGGCGACGTGTGGGTCTTGCCTTCGAAGACAGCGGGATCCCAGACGTCCTCGTCGGTGGGGGCGACATTCCAGTCGCCGACGAGGGCGATCTGCTCGTCCGGATTCTGCTTGAGCCAGCCTTCGGCGTCGTCGCGAAGCTTGGCAAGCCAGTCCAACTTGTAGGCGTAATGGGGATCGTCGAGTTCACGGCCGTTGGGAACGTACAGGCTCCACACCCGCACCCCGCCACACGTCGCGCCGATCGCACGGGCCTCGCGCACCTGCTCCGCTTCGGGATCCTTGGTGAACCCCGGCTGATCCTCGAAGCCGATCTGCACGTCGTCGAGACCGACACGAGAGGCGATGGCAACGCCGTTCCACTGACTGAGTCCGACGTGAGCGACCTTGTAGCCGATCTCTTCGAAACGTTCGTACGGGAACTGCTCGTCCTTGCACTTGGTTTCCTGCATCGCCAGGACGTCGACGTCGGATCGGTCGAGCCAATCGATGATCCGGTCGGTACGGGCACGGACGGAGTTGACGTTCCAGGTAGCTATGCGCACGCGGGCAAGCCTAGCGTCAGGCACCGACAGGCGCGGTGGCGTACCGGTAGCGATGATGCTCGACGAAGCCGAGTGAGCGTGCCGTAGCGACCGCCGCCGTGTTGTCTTCGGGAACCGCCAGGTAGGCATGGGTTGCGCCCTGAGTTCGGCTCCATCCGAGCAAGTCCGTGCAGATCAGAATGCCGATTCCGTGCCGTCGATGCGGCTCCGCCACTTCGAGATCGAGCAGGCCCGCCCACCTTCGGCCGTCGGGGGCATCGCTGACGGCGGCTCGCACCGAAGCCAGGATCATCGTGTCGGCGCTGCCGATCGTTCCGATCGCCACGCGAGCGAGAGTGTCCCCAGCGCGAGCGTCGTCGATGGTGGTCGTGAATTGTGGCGGCGTCGGGGCGACGTTGTCGAGATCGGCGGCAAACATGATGCCCTCGCCGCCGGAAATCCACGTGGACGGGGCACTTCCGAGGCGATCGGGCAGCATCAGAGTGGTCGGACGTCCCCGATCGGTGAACCACGAACGGATGGCGCTCAGCGTTTCCGGGGTTCGTGACGCACTGCCACCGGGTTCGCCGAGGGGGAGTGCTGAGTCCGTGTCGTGTGGTGAGTGCCCGATGCGCAGCAGCCAACCGTCGATCCGGGCCTGCTCGGTTCCCGGCGAACCGGTGGCAGCCGCGATCTCGAGGTTTCGGATATCACCCACTCGAATGGGCCGCGCAGCAAGAACTTTGAGTGCGATCACCTGATCTGCTGACACGGTGACCACCCGCCCGTCGTTGCCGCGGACCGTGATCGGGTCCGCGGATTCGAGGGTGCCGATCACATCGGTCATCGGATGCGAGTAACCGGGTGGGAGCTTGTATCGCAGCACCACCCGGCTACCGATCGAGATGGGCAAACTTCTCAGTCTTCGTATTCGTCGTCGTGGCCGAACGGATCGTCGACAGTGCCGGGAGTCCACGTCAATCCGGGCTTACCCCAACCGGACTGTTTGATGGCCTTCTTCGCGGCGCGCGCATTCCGGCCGATCAGAACGTCGGTGTACAGGAAGCCGTCGAGGTGGCCGGTTTCGTGCTGGAGCATCCGGGCGAAGAAACCGGTGCCTTCGATTTCGATGGGATTGCCGTCGGCATCGGTGCCCGTGACCTTGGCCCAGTCGGCGCGGCCGGTGGGGAACTGTTCGCCGGGAACCGAGAGGCAACCTTCGAAGTCGTCGTCGGGATCAGGCATCGTTTCCGGGATTTCCGACGTCTCCAGGACGGGATTGACTACAACTCCGCGTCGGCGGGTGTCGCTACGATCGTCACCTGGGCAATCGAACACGAACAGACGCAGTGAAACACCGACCTGATTGGCCGCGAGGCCGACGCCGTTGGCAGCGTCCATCGTCTCGTACATGTCGGCGATCAGTTCGGCGATTTCCGCCGGAGACTGCGTAACCGGCTTTGTGGGCTCGTGCAGTACCGGGTCGCCGACGATTCGAATGGGGAGGATAGCCATGGTGTCAAGGATAGTTGCGGCGCGCCCGCGTGGTTATCGCGGCCCGTCCGATACCTCGTGGTTCAATGGTTGCTGAAGAACAACGATGTGATTTGTTGCTCGGTCGGGCCACGTGCCCGGGGGAACGTGGGCAACAGGGGGACACAGTCTCACTGACGGCGAATACAGCAGTCGAGGAGTGACATGGACAGCGCAGTAGTGCGTAGTCGAAGCCAGACCGATGGCGCCGAAGTCGAAGAGTCAGCGGCTGTCAACGGCTCGGCAATCAACAGTCCGGGAATCAACAGTCCGGCAATCAATGATGTCGGCGAGGACGGACTCACCCGCAGAGAACACGACATCCTCTCCTTCGAACGCCAGTGGTGGAAGTACGCCGGCGCGAAGGAAGTAGCGATCAAAGAGTTGTTCGACATGTCGGCAACCCGCTACTACCAGGTGCTCAACGCACTCGTTGATCGCCCCGAATCATTGGCAGCAGATCCGATGCTGGTCAAGCGCTTGCGTCGGTTGCGCGCCAGCCGTCAGAAGGCGAGGGCAGCTCGTCGCCTCGGCTTCGAGGTGACGTGAAGTCGCAAAACCTGCGCTCGAATCTCTGTCGATGAACGGTCGAACCGCCCACTGGCGATAGGGTCGAGAGCGTGAGTACCCCGAAAGAGCAGCCGTCCGGACCACCCCTACGCGCTATTGCCATGGTGCTGATCGCCCTCGCGATCGTGTTCATCGGGCTCGGTGCGGCGTCACTCGGCGGCTCCGATTCCGACAACACGGCGGCCGAGCAGACCGAGACGAGCGCAGCAGCCGCGACCACAACGGCGGTAGCCCCGGCGACAACTGCACCGGCTGCAAATACCGACACCGATTCCGCAGAAACTGCGACGGCAACTACGACGACACGCCCGTCCGCCACGACGACCTCGGCCTCGGCCGGCGCGTCGGTGAGCGTCGACCCTTCGAGTGTCAGTGTCCGGGTTCTCAACAACAGCACGGTGTCCGGTCTCGCGGCAGGTACTGCAGAAGAGTTGACCGCAGCGGGTTGGAATGTCGAGGAGACGGGTAACTACAGCGAAGGAACGGTGAGCACCACCACGGTGTTCTACGGATCTTCCGCGGCAGAGAAGGCAGCGGCGCAGCAGATTGCCGCCGAACTCGGTGTGACGGCAGAGCCACGATTTGCCGGTATCGCAAACGCGTCGCCCGGTGTCATCGTCATCGTCACGTCCAACTGACCCGTCGGTTCGGACCACCCGTCGGGTCTGTGTACTACTCACGCCGTTATGATCAGTTGCACTTCCTCGCCACCCAAAGGAGCGGTTCGATGGCCCCCAGCAGCACCCGGCGTATGTCCTGGCGCGTCGTTGCCCCCGTAGTCGCACTAGCCGCTTTCGGCTTGACTGCCTGCAGTAACAACGAAGAGCCCAGCAGCGTCCCCGGTACAACTCCGCCTGTGTGGACGGGTGCGGCCGACCCCAGCGCACACGAGAGCGAAGGCCACGGAGCGTCGTCGACTGCTCATGCCGGTAGCTCCGCAACCGAGACGGTTACCTCGACCCTGACCGGCGCAGACGGCAGCAAGGTCGGCACGGTCACGTTCACGCAGGAAGGTAGTGACGTCAAGGTCACCCTCGATGCGAAGGGCCTGACGCCGGGCTTCCACGGCTTCCACGTTCACCAGGTTGCCAAGTGCGAGACCAACTCGGTTGCGCCCAGCGGCGGCGAGCCGGGCAACTTCCTCTCGGCCGGCGGACATTTCCAGGCAGAGGGCCACACCGGCCATCCGGCCAGCGGCGACCTGACGTCCGTGCAGGTTCTCGAGGACGGCTCTGCCACCCTCGTCACCACCACCGACGCGTTCACTGTCGACGACCTGGTGGCAAACGGCGGCACGTCCGTCATGATCCACGCGGGCGCCGACAACTTCGGCAACATTCCGACGCGTTACGCGCCGGCGCCGGATCAGCAGACCCTCGATACCGGTGACGCCGGTGCACGCGTTGCGTGTGGTGTCATCACCAAGAGCTGATCCTGCTCTGAGTTCTGTATCACTTCGGCAACTACCACGCAGTAGCCAGCACGGTGTTCTCGCGATCATTGTGGTTGGATTCTCTGCGTGGTAGTTCCATTTCCGGGTTCGCCGCGTCCGACGCTGGGCGTGGAATGGGAGATCGCCCTGGTCGATCGTGTGACCAGAGATCTCTCCAATACAGCTGCCGAGGTGTTTTCGGCGGTCGAGGAGCTTGCGGGCTCCGAGACGCCGCACATCACCAAAGAGTTGTTGCGCAACACTGTCGAGTTGGTGACGGGCATTCACGACACTGTCGGTGAAGCCATGAGCGATCTCGACGCGTCGCTCGACCTGTTGCGCCGCGCCGCGAATCCGCTGGGCGTCGACCTCATTTGTGCGGGTACTCATCCGTTTGCTCAGTGGTCGACTCAGTTGGTCACGCGCACGCCTGATTACGACGAGTTGATCGAGCGTACGCAGTGGTGGGGACGTCAGATGTTGATCTGGGGTGTGCATGTTCACGTCGGGGTGTCCTCGGCGGATCGGGTGTTCCCCATCATCAATGCGTTGTTACAGCGGTATCCGCATCTGTTGGCGCTCTCGGCGTCGTCGCCGATGTGGGCGGGTGTCGATACCGGCTATGCGTCCAACCGGGCACTGATGTTCCAGCAGTTGCCGACGGCAGGTCTGCCGTACCAGTTCGAGAGTTGGGCCGAGTACGAGTCGTTCATCGACGACCAGATGAAGACCGGCGTGATCACCAAGATCGGTGGCATGCATTGGGATATTCGCCCGGCGCCCAAGTGGGGGACCATCGAAGTCCGGGTGTTCGACGGGGTATCGACGCGCGCGGAACTGGGCGCGCTGGTCGCGTTGGTTCACTGCCTCATCGTTGATCTCGACCGCCGCCTCAGCGCGGGGGAGACGTTGCCGAACATGCAGCCGTGGCATGTGAAGGAAAACAAGTGGCGCGCAGCCAGATACGGTCTCGATGCCGAGATCATTCTGGACTCGGCCGCGAACGAATGTCTGGTCACCGACGACTTGGAGCGACTGCTCGAAGATCTCACGCCGGTGGCGGTGTCGCTCGGGTGCGCCGACGAGTTGGCATCGGTCGCCGAGATTCCCCGACGCGGAGCGTCGTACCAGCGTCAACGGCGCGTGGCGGAAGCTCACGGCGGAGATCTGGTGGCTGTCGTCGACGCGTTGGTTGCGGAATTGGGTACCTGACGCCCCGTTGAGCACTTCGGGCAAACAGTACATTTGTCCAGACGCCGTCCAGGCACTGTTCACATGCCGTTTACTATTATCCGGTGTTGACAGACAGTGTGTCCCGAAGCGGGGCTTCAGCGGGGTCCGGAAGCGGAGCTTCAGCAGGCCAGACGGGCCAGTCCTGGGCAGCGTCGCACAAGGTCCTGATCCTGGGCAGCGCAGCGGTGCTCGCCCTGGTTCTCGGTGTGCAGGCCTTTGCGTCGTACCACGGGTATCTCGGTCCGGTGGAAAGCCTCTTCGGGGACTACTTCCTGGTCCCGCGTTCGGCCACGATGCCCTGGGTGGGGCTGGCATTGGCCCTGGTTGGGCTCGATAACCGAGAGCGTGTGTACGCGGTCTCCGCTGCTGTCGCCATCGATCTGGTGGTCGGAGTTATCCGATGGTCCGCCGGCGGGCCGATCACGATGGGTACCGGCGGCACCTGGGTGCTCACTGCCGTTGTGGTCTACGCGTTCTGGAAACTGTCCGGCGATCGCCGCAGCAGTGTCCTGCGCGGAGCGGTGTTGGGCATTTTGCTGATCATCGCCGCGAAGGTAGCCGAAACGTGGCTGTGCCTCACCATTCTGGTGGGCACCGACGTGTGGGACGAGTACGTGTTCCTGGCCGATCAGGCGCTGGGCAACCCGTCGTGGGTCATGGGTCAGGTCGTCGACGCGCTCGGCCCCGTGGGAGCGGCCGTCCTCGACTGGATCTACGTCGAATTGCCGGTCGCGATCATTGTTGTCGCGCTGTACCAGTGCCGTAAGGGTTGGCCGTCGCATCATCTTCTGCAGACGTTCCTCCTGATCGGGTTGATCGGGCCGATCTTCTACATCCTGTTCCCGGTTGTGGGTCCGGTATTTGCGTTCGGTCCGCGCGGCCTCGGATTCCAGATCGGCGATTTCTGGCCGAATATCGTTCCGAACGTGGATTTCTCGGCTCCCGCGTCGCTGCCGTTCGACGACGCCGCACCGCGTAACTGCATGCCGAGTCTTCATACCGCGTGGGCGGTGGCACTGTTCACCCACTCGCGGCGCGG
This sequence comes from Rhodococcus sp. NPDC056743, assembly GCF_042790355.1. Lineage (NCBI taxonomy): Bacteria > Bacillati > Actinomycetota > Actinomycetes > Mycobacteriales > Nocardiaceae > Rhodococcus > Rhodococcus sp. NPDC056743. The sequence continues at coordinate 622,303 of NZ_JBHTZI010000001.1, forward strand.
CCCGTGGTGGTTGCGCACCCTGGGTACGTTCTGGCTTCTCGCGACCTTGACGGCAACGTTGGGCTTCGGGTTCCACTACGGCGTCGACCTCATCGCCGGCGCGGTTCTGTGTCTGACGCTCGACGCGGCACTGCACGATCCGGAACGTGGGTGGGGTTGGTTCCGCATCCGGCTGGTGCTCGGCGGCAGCGCGGCACTCGTCGGATTGCTGTTGTCGTACCGGTTTGCGTCGGTGCAGATGGCGGCGTACCCGGAGCTGTTCGGGCCGCTGCTTGTCGGAGTTCTGATCGCGATGTCGGTGGCGTTCTTCGCGACGTTCTACGCCAAGCCGGGCACCGCGCTCGCACGGTGGGGCGGCCGCAGCGCCGACGTCTCCGGCATCACGGATTCCGACGCTACGGATTCTGCGGCGGGTCTTCCAGTTCGTTGATCTTCATGACGGCGTCCTGCTCGCGCTGCTCGCGGTAGGCCACGCGGCCCACGCTGTGCGCGATCACCGGCGCCGTCAACATGGTGAAGATGCCGACCAGGACGAGCATCCAGATGTCGACGCTGCCGCGCAGCAGGAACACCGCGCCCATGAGAACAAGCACGAGTCCGACGACCTGAGGTTTGGTGGCCGCGTGCATCCGGCGCAAGGTGTCGGGGAATCGTACGATGCCGACGGCGGCGGTCAGAGCGAGAACCGAGCCGAGGAAGATCGCGATGACGCCGATGACGTCGAGAATGTTGTCGATCATCGGTCACTCACCCGGAATCGTGCGACGGAGACGGATCCGATGAATCCGACCAGAGCGAGTGCGACGATAGCGGGAACGATCGTGGTATCTCCGCTGTACGCGGCCCACACGGCAAGTCCACACATCGCAACGGCGACAATCGTGTCCAGCGCGACCAGACGGTCGAGTGAGCTCGGCCCGTCGATGAGCCGGAAAGTGGTCAGCACTGCGGCGACCGCGAGCATTACCCCGGAGATGACCAGGATGGTGGTGATGAAACCGTTCATTATTGATCCTCCGCTCGGGGCGCATCGAATTCGTAGTCGCGTTGGTGCCACGGGCTTGGTTGCCAGTCGGAGTCACGCTCGAACGACGCGATGAACAGTCGCTCGAGATCTTCGACCGAGCGATAGAACGCGCTCACCGCTTTCTGCGAACCCACATCGAGGACATGGACGTAGACGATTCGACGGTTCTGGTCGATCTCGAGAACCATCGTTCCCGGGATGAGGTTCAAGACGTCGATGCACAGGGTCAGCACCAGATCCGACTTGATACCCAGTTGGTAGCGCAGAACACCGGTGACGGGCGGCGGCGACGGCCGGATGGCAAGCCACGCAACCTGGATGCTGGAGACGACCGCGTAGTACACGATCACGCCGATCAGACGCAGGATCGAGAGCACATGCACTCGACCTTCCACGGGGACCGGGGGCAACGGCAGGAGAACCATGATGACCAGGCCGACGGCAAGTCCACCGAAGATGTTGCCCCAGCTGACATTGCCCCACAGCAGGATCCACACGATCATGAGCCACAGGAGAATTCCGATACGGAGTACGTGCGAGCGATTCATCGCGGTGCCTCCTCGGTGCCGACAGGTTCTGGGCCGACAGGTTCGGTGCCGACAGGTTCTTGGCCGGAATCGGTAGCCATCGGTATCGGCCGGTGATCTCCGAGAACCGCGTCGATGTAGATGGAGCGATCCTGTAGATCCTTCGCCGCGCGGTCACTGATGTCGATGATCTGCCCGGCAAACACCGTCAACGCCAGGCCCACACCGACCAGTGCGACTGTCGGGATCAGCATGAAAGCCGGAATCTTGCCGACGTCCTCGCGGTCGTCGAACGCGATGTCCTCTTCGGATTCGTCGATCAGAGCTGACGGGCTGACATCGGCGAGGTCACCTTCGGGGGCGTCGGCGCGGGCGCGCCAGAATGCCTTGGTCCACACTCGGGCCACAGCGTAGAGCGTCAGAAGGCTGGTGACGGTGCCGCCGGCCACCAGAATCCAGGCGAGCGCGCTGGCGTCGGAGGCGCCGGCTTGCAGAAGTGCAACCTTGCCGATGAAGCCCGAGAACGGGGGGATACCACCAAGATTGAGCGCGGGAACCAGGAACACGATTGCCAGGATCGGGCTGGCCGCGGCCAAACCGCCGAGGCGCCTCAGTGAGGAGCTTCCGGCTTGTCGTTCGATAAGACCCACGACGAGGAAGAGCGTCGTCTGCACGATGATGTGGTGCGCGACGTAGTAGATGGCGCCGGACAAGCCCGACGTGGTGGAGAGCGCGATACCGAAGATCATGTAGCCGATATGGCTGACCAGGGTGAAGGACAGTAATCGTTTGATGTCGCTCTGGGCGATGGCGCCCATGATGCCGACCACCATGGTCAACAGACCACACACCATCAGGACGTTGTCGAGTTCACCTTGCGGGAACAGGAGTGAGTGCGCGCGGATGATCGCGTACACACCGACCTTGGTGAGCAAGCCGGCAAAAACTGCGGTGATGGGCGCAGGTGCTGTCGGGTAGGAGTCGGGAAGCCAGGCCGAGAGTGGGAAGACAGCAGCTTTGATGCCGAAGGCGACGAGGAGGACGCCGAAGATCGCGGTGCGGGTGCCGGCGGGAATGTTGTCGAACCGCAGGGCCATGTCGGCCATGTTGAGAGTGCCCGTCGCGGCGTACGCGAAGGCGATGCCGGCCAGGAAGATCAGCGACGACACCATCGAGACCATGACGTACGAGACGCCGGCCCGAACGCGGTCGGCGCTCGCTCCCAGTGTCAGCAGCACGAAGCTCGCAGACAGCAGCACCTCGAACCCGACGTACAGGTTGAAGAGGTCACCGGCGAGGAACGCGTTGGAAATGCCCGCGGTGAGAGCGAGATATGTCGGTAGGAAGATCGACACCGGCTGCGCTTCGTTGCCGTCGCGAATACCCTGACCGATCGCGTACACCATGACGGTGAGCAGGACGATCGACGAGACCAGCAGCATTATCGCCGACAGCCGGTCGACGACGAGGGTGATGCCGATCGGCGAATCCCAGCCGCCCACCTGAACTGCGGTGGTGCCGTCGCGGTCTGCGAGATAGAGCAGCATTGCCGACACGGCGACGACACCGACGAGAGCGATCAGGGTGATGACTCGTTGGAAGCGGGGACGCCGGCCGACAACAAGTGTTGCGGCGGCGCCCAGCATCGGGATCAGGACGGGCAGGGGCGCAAGTGCGCCCATGATGTTGGACGAGATGGTCACGTTCGCGCACCTCCCTTGTCGTCTTTCTGGCGCTTCTCGGATTCCTTCTTACGGGCGAGGTCGGTGGCCCAGTCGGGCACGGGTTCGTCCTCGAAATCGCCGTCGTGAAGGTCGTCGTAGCACTCGATGTCTTCGAGGTTGACCAGTTGTTCGAGGGGGATAGGGTTGCCGTCCTTGTCGAAGGCGTCGCCGCCGATGCTGGGCGCACCGGTGACGGGGTCGTCGGATCGGTCGTGGTCGGGGGCGTCGGCGGGCAGTCGGCGCTTGAGGACCTTGGTGTCCTCGGGATCGTCTTCGACGGCGTCTGCGGTGTTGATCTTGAAAGACCGGTACGCCAGTGCCAGAACAAAGGCGGCCATGCCCATCGTGATGACGATCGCGGTGAGGATCATGCCCTGCGCCAGGGGGTCGGCGATTTCCTCGTGCACGGAGTCGCGGCCGACGATCGGCGGATTGCCGTCGCTGCCGCCGACGGTGAGGATCAGGAGGTTGATGCCGTTGCCGAGCAGAAGCATTCCCAGCAACATGCGGGTGATGCCGCGCTCGATCAGCAGGTACACACCTGTCGACGTCAGGACGGCGATCAGGAGGAGCATTCCGATATTTGCGCTCACGATGCTTTCACCTCGATTTCTGCGTCGAGGCGTGCGCCGAGACTTCGGAGTACGTCCAGCACCAGACCGACCACGATGAGGTAGACGCCGAGGTCGAAGAACAGTGCGGTGACCAGTTTGACGTGGCCGATGAGGGGGAGTGTGAACTCGAAGACCGCCGACGAGAGTGCCGGGGCACCGAGGAACAGCGAGGTGATTGCGGTTCCGGCCGAGAGGGCCAAGCCCAGGCCGAGGATCTTTCCGGCATCGATGGGAACTGCTTCACCGAGTTCGTATCGTCCACCGGCGAGGTAGCGCAACACGAGCGCGAGCCCGGCCGTCAATCCGCCGGCAAAGCCGCCGCCTGGCGCGTTGTGGCCGGAGAAGAAGAAGTAGATCGACAGCACCATGATGGTGGGGAAGACCAATCGGGTGGTGACCTCGAGGACCAGGGAGCGGTGACGCGGATCGATGAGATCGCCGCCGCGTAGCCACGTCGTGTCGGTGCTCGCGGCGGCTTTGTCGACGATCAAGGACGGAGCGTCGGAAACACGGGGCGCGATACCGAAGCGGCGGTTGCGGAACACGAGGCTCGCGACGCCTGTCGCGGCAACCAGCAGCACCGAGATCTCGCCGAGAGTGTCCCACGCGCGAATGTCGACGAGGAGGACGTTGACCACGTTCTTGCCGTTACCGATGGTGTACGCGGCGTCCGGAAGCAGTTCGTAGATCGGACGCGTATTGCGGGCGTTGACCGCGTACGCCGCGATAGCGGTGATCGTGATTCCGACGGCACCGGCAAGGAGGGCGCGCGGCAACTTGAACCCGATCGACTTGCTCTCGTCGATCTCCGCCGGGAACTTCCGAAGCACCAGCACGAAGATGACCAAAGTCAGTGTCTCGACCAGGAATTGGGTAAGGGCCAGGTCAGGGGCACCGTGCAGCGCGAACAACACGCCGGAGCCGTAGCCGGTGAGCCCGACCAGGATCACGGCGGCCAGACGGTTGCGCATGACGGTCGCAGCGAGGGCCGCGGCGATCATCATCAGCGCGATGGTCAGCTGAATGGGGGAATCCCACAACCGCAAATTGACGCCCGTGTCGGTGTCGATGATCAGCAGGACCAGTGGAACGACAACCAGCGTCGCGAGGATAGTCGACTGCGTCCGGGGTAGTGAACCACGCTGCGTGACGCCGGTCAGACGCATGGAGATGGTGTCCATGCCGCGCAGGGTCGCGTCGTAGATTCGGTCGGCGTTTCCGAGCGGAGGGTGCTCGAAGTGCAGGCGACTGATTTGGCGCTGTGCGATGTAGAGCGCAAAACCTCCGGCGATGACCACGCAGGTAAGTAGCAGTGGCGTGTTGACGCCGTGCCATAACGCCAGGTGATAGTCGGCGTGCGGACCGGCGGGCAGGGTGGTGGAGTACGGCGTGAGCAGCTTCTCGAGCTGCGGGGACAGTATTCCGGCAGCCAGTCCGGCAACGGCGAGCAGGCCGGGGGAGAACAGGAACAGCCAGCTGGGCGCATGCATCTTGCTCACAGCGGGACTGGGCTTGCTCAGGGTCTTGCGTCCGAATGCGCCCCAGATGAATCGGATGCTGTATCCGACGGTCAGGATCGAGCCCATCACGATGACGGTGATGACGGCGATGGACGACCAGTGTCCGAGGACGTCGGTTTCGAGGACCGATTCGAGGGCAGCTTCCTTGCCGACAAATCCGAGGAGCGGCGGTAGCCCGGCCATGCTGGCGGCGGCGAGGGCCGCGATGATCGCCAGTGCGGGGGCCGTCTTACCGAGGTGAGCAAGTTTGCGCAGGTCACGCGTTCCAGTGGTGTGGTCGATGATGCCGACCACCATGAAGAGCGCAGCCTTGAACATGGCGTGCGCCACCACCATCGTCATACCGGCGAGGGCCGCGTCGCGGGTACCCAGACCGACAAGAACCATCATGAAACCGAGTTGGCTGACGGTGCCGAACGCCAGGACGAGTTTGAGGTCGTACGCCCGCATGGCTCGCCAACCGGCGAGAATCATCGACAGCAAACCGAGGCTGATGATGGTGATGCGCCACGGCGGTGAATCCGCGTATCCGGGGGCGAGACGCGCGACGAGGTAGATGCCGGCCTTGACCATCGCGGCGGCATGGAGATAGCCGCTGACCGGGGTGGGTGCGGCCATGGCGCCTGGTAGCCAGAAGTGCAGCGGGACGATGGCGGATTTCGACAGCGCACCGATCAGGATCAGAACAATCGCGACGGATGGCAACCATCCCGTGGGCGGCGAGGCGACCAGGTCGGACAGGTTGTAGCTGCCACCGGCCTGGCCGAGGATGATCATGCCGACCAACATCGCGAGACCACCCGCGGTGGTGACCAACAGTGCCTGGGTTGCAGCGCGGCGACTGGTGGCGCGCTCGGCGTAGTGGCCGACCAACAGGAATGACAGAACCGTGGTCAGTTCCCAGAACATGTAGAGCAGCAACATGTTGTCACTGGTCACGAGACCGAACATGGCCCCGGCGAACGCCACCATCTCGGCGGCGAATATGCCGAGGCGGGGTTCGTCGTCGTTGAAATATCGTGCGCAGTAGATCAGGATCAGCGTGCCGACCCCGAGGACCAGCACGGCCATGATCGCGGAGAGCGCGTCGAATCTGAAGTCGATGTCCATCGACAGGCCAGGCGCCCACGTGATGTGGAGTGTCTCGACTGTGCCCCATTTGTCGATGACCCAACCGAGGCTGATCAGCGGAACCAGAGAGAGTGGGAAAAATCCGTTTCGCCCGAACCTGCGCACCACAAGCGGAGCCAAGAGGGCGGCAACGGCATGGGCAAGCAGAATACTGAGCAAAAGGCACTCCGTCGTGTTGTGTTCAGCGGGCGGCGGGGTGTCCGAACAAATCGAACCTATCGGTATTTTCGGGACGAATCCTCTTCACAAGGACATCGTCTGCGTGTATATATTACCGGCCCGTCTTCTTTTGCCGTGCAGTGCGTCGCTTCGAACTACAACCGTGTGAACTGATACACGTATGTTGGACCAGGTGAAATCGCAGATCATCCGCACCGCCGCCCTTGCTCATATTCGGGATCGCCGACTGATTCAGACCCGGTCGGTCGGTAAGACAGCGTTCTACATGGCCGGCGGCAAAATCGATCCGGGTGAGACGACGGAACAGGCGCTGCATCGCGAGATTCGTGAGGAACTCGATGTCGGCCTGGTCCCGGGCAGCGTCGAGTTTCTGGACGTGTTCGAGGCCCAGGCATTCGGTCATTCGGTCGGAACGGCCCTGCACATGAGTTGCTATCGCGCCGAAATGGACGGCGAACCCCGTCCGACGAGTGAGATAGCCGAGATTCGCTACTTCACTTCGGCCGAGTACGAAGCGATGGACGAGGTGGCGCCAGGCTCGCTCAAAGTGTTTCGACGCTTGGTGTCGATGGACCTGATTGACTGATCAGACGCAGTCGGTGGCTGGCGTAGGCGCAGATGACCACGATCGCGAGAGCTGCACCGTTGAGGATCAGGACATCGCCGGAGGGTTCGAACCGACTGGCGGCGGTGTCTCCGGTGATGGGCGTGTAGTCGGTCCACCCGTAGGAGAATTGCGGATACACCAGCAACGCAAATGCCGTGGGTCCGAAGATCACACCAAGTCCGACCAGTAGTCGCGAAGCACCCGTCCGCGCCGGTTCGGACTGCATGGCGCTGACAATCGTGTACGCCGCGCCGGCGCCGCAGACACGGATCAGGATGTCGCTGACCGACATGGCGCTGTCCAACGAGAATGTGGTTGTCGCCACGTAGCTCACAATTCCGGCAACCGAGAGTGCGACGAGCAAGGCGTAGCCGATCACGAGTGAGGGGCGGAACGCGGCGAGAGTTGCTGCAGCGATGATGAGGACCGTCAGAAATATCGCTGTCGGTAGGGGCGCCGATACCTCGGTGCTGACGGACGACGACAGGCTGTTCGCCACGGAGGTTGCCAGCATGGCCGCAGCGGCAGTCGCCATCAGCAGGATCTGACCGCCGTTCTCCAACACCCGCGCGGCGACGACGGTGACCAGAAGAGCACAGGCGACAAGGGGAATTGCCGCCCACACGGTGTTGATGGTGATCCACCAATTCAGTGCCACGCCCATGAGCGTCAGCACTGCCGAGATCACTACAGGCCGCACCGCCATCCGTTCCGGTGGCTCGTCTCGATGTCGGTCGGCGTTGCTGCGCCACCAGATGAGTGTCGTCAGTGTGGTGAGCCCGAGAGCAGTGAGCGTGGCGGCCACGATCGGCGGCTGAAACTGTGCGGTGTCCTGCGCGAGGTAGTCCGCATAGCGTCGGGGAACAGCGGTGGGGTCGAGCAGTGTGTCCGAAACAAACACGGCCACAAGCACACCCGCGACAGTGGCTGCTCGCACCATTCGGGGAATCGTGACCGTCACGGCTCCGAGCGCCACACCGGCCCCGACAGGGGACAGGGCCTCGAATGCCTGGTGATACAGGCCCGGTAGTTCCAGCAAGAGGCCGCCGAGCGTCACCAAGGCAGCCGTCCGAATGCGGGTGCGAGCGAGACCGGCCGCAGTGCCGACGGCAACAACCGCCAGAACACCGGCCCCGATCGTGCCGATGGACCAGAACCGATCGCCCGACCAAATCGACCGGGACTGGCTTTCGAGGAAGGGCGCCAGGCCAACCACGGTGACTACGAATGCCGTCAGACCGCCGAGTATCAGGCGGGGCGTCCTGCTTTTGACGGGCACCACTTCACGGTAGTCAATGAGCGTCGGAAACGCCGGATTCTGCTGAATTGGAGTTGTGCGGCGCTCGTCTGACAGCGGCGCCGCACACCACGACGATTGCGGTGAAGAGGAGTGCGGTTCCGATTGTCTCGGCGGTGATGTAGTCGACGGGGAACGTGGGGAATGATTCCGCAGTCGGATCGGAATCGGATTTCAAGTAACTCCCTACATAAATCGTCACTGTGGAGAGTTGATCAGTGAGTACAGCGATCGAGGTGAACGTCATTGCCGCGAACGGGATCGCGAGTCCGAGGGTGGCGTCGATCAGGCTGCCGGGGGCAAATGCGCCGAGCAATGCCGCTCCGCCGAACCCCAAGGCAGCGAGCTTCACCACGACGGAGGCGGTTCCGTGCGCAGAGGCGAAAGGGACAAGCACGGACAAGGGCACCGCGGCAAGAATGACCACGGCGACGGTAGTGGGGACGAGCTTGCACAGCCGCAACCCCAGCGCGACGGCCACACCGGTGGCGAGCACCGCAATCCAAGGAGATTGCAGCGACGCCCACTGGTCGAATCCGCCATTGAGGAGCACCAGCGTCGGGGCCGATGCGGCCGCGAGAGCTGTTGCAGCCCAGAGGAACTTACCGCCTGCGCCGGACTGGTCGCCGAGCCGATGCGCTGCAATGGCTGTCAGTGTCAATGCCGCTGCGGCGCACACGACCATGACGACCCAGGCAGTGCCTTCACTCGCATACTTCTGGCGATCGATCACGGATCCCAGTACCCGGTGACCGATTGCCAAGGCGAACACGGCAATGAGCGCTATACGGATTTCGCCGGCGTCGGGGCGTCTGATGCGGAATCCGGACTGAGCGGTTATCGCGCACGCGATTGCCAGCACGGCAGTTGCTGCGAGGAGTATCCAGGCCGGTTCGCCCACCGCGGAGGTGCTCAGGCGCCCCGTTGTGGTGCCGAAAGCGCGTGCGGACAAGAATCCGGCGATCACGCCCAGGAGTACGCCGTTCTTGGCGGCGACCCGATCCCAGCTCGCGGCAACCGCGCAGCCCAGAATGACACCCGCCGCAATGCTCTTGAGCACTTCGAGAGTGATCAGTAGGTCGAGAACGGCAACTTCCGGAACGGCAACCCGGATCAGTGTGATGATCGCTGTTGCCACGGCAACGGCAATCCACGCGGCTCGGCGAGAACCGCTCCGCTGAGTCAGCGCACAGGCGAAGACGGCTACGATGGCGCCGAGCGCGACGGAGGTGGGACCGCTGCTGATCCAGCGGTCGAGTTCGGACTGCGAGGCGACAATCGCCCAGTCCTGTAGTGGTGGGTTGGTCAGGGCGAAGGCGGCAAGTGACCCCGACGCGAGTGCCGCGAGGGTGGTGAGGATCGCTCGGAAATCGACTGGCATCGAACCAACCTATCGCGGGCGCACTCTCAGGCCGGTGGGGTCAACGCGGGAAACCAGATGTCGGTCAGGACGTCGGCGGCGACGTCGGCGCCTGCGGTGATTGCGCCCTGCTCTGCCCAGCGGATGAAGAATCGCTCTATCTGGGTGAGTAGCAGTTCAACTCGGAGTTTTGCCTCGTCGTGGCGCTCCTGCGGCCACCGGGCAAGGTACGACGTCATCGCATTGGGGAGCGCCGAGATGCCGTCGCGGGCGAGGGTGCGAAATTCGGGTTCGAGAACCATAGCCTCGTCCCACGCACGCATCAGGTGGTGGTGATCGCGGCACCAGTCGAGTGTGCGGTTGATCCACCCCGCAAATTCTGCGCGTGAACCGGAATCGAGGACGTGGTCGAGGTCCTGGAATATCGCGAGTGTGCTGATGACGACGGAGTTGGAGCCGAGGGCTTTGAGTATGTCGAGTTTGCCGGGGAAGTGGAGATAGAACGTGGCCCGACTGCATCCGACCGCCGCTGCGATGTCTTCCACGGTGACGGTTGCGTAGCCCCGTTCGGTGAACAGAGCGTCGGCGGCGGCCACCAGGTCGGCGCGGGTCTGCAGCTTCTGCTTTTCGCGCAGAGTCGGTTTGGCGGCGGTGTCTGTCATTGAAGGAATCTTACGGCTGTCGGCGAGTTTGCACGAGACTGTCCGTCTGTCACTTGACAGGCCGTTAGTGAAAGCTACTCTGTGGTGCAGGGCACAATCGACCGATCAGAGGACGCCATGACAATCTCGGACGCAACGCGCACACCTGACCTGCCAGCCGGATTCGACGTCACCGACCCCGGCCTCCTCGGCGAGCGGATTCCGTTCGAGGAGTTTGCCGAACTTCGCCGCAATGCACCGGTCTGGTGGTGCGAACAACCGCCCACCGTCGGCGGATTCCAGGACGACGGCTACTGGGTTGTCTCCCGCCATGCGGACGTCAAAGAGGTCAGCCAGCGCAGCGATATCTTCTCGAGCTGGGAGAACACCGCCATCGCACGCTTCGCCGACGACATGCCGCGCGAGGCAATCGAGATGCTGCGGCACCTGCTCCTCAACAAGGATGCGCCGGAGCACACCAAACTCCGCAAGCTGATTTCCAAGCTGTTCACCCCGCGTGCGATCAACGGTATGCGCGACGAATTGGACCGCCGCGCTCGCAACATCGTCGACACCGCTGTGGGCGAAGGCCCGGGTGATTTCGTGAAGCAGATCGCCAGTGAACTGCCGCTGCAGGCGATCGCGGATCTGATCGGTGTGCCGCAGGACGATCGCGACAAGCTGTTCAAGTGGTCCAACGAGATGATGGGCTACGACGATCCCGAGTACGTGGGTGATCCGGCTGTCGCGTCCACCGAGGTGCTCGGATACGCCTACCAAATGGCCGATGCGCGTCGCAGTTGCCCGGCCGACGACATCGTCACCACCCTGGTCCAGGCCGACATCGACGGCGACGCCCTGAGCCCCGAAGAGTTCGGATTCTTCGTCCTGATCCTCGCGGTGGCGGGCAACGAGACAACTCGAAATGCCATCACCCACGGCATGATTGCGTTCCTCGAGAATCCCGAGCAGTGGGAGCTGTACAAGAAGGAGCGGCCCAAGACCACTGCCGACGAGATCGTCCGCTGGGCAACACCGGTCACCGCGTTCCAGCGCACCGCCCTCGAAGACACCGAACTCGCCGGCGTCTCGATCAAGAAGGGGCAGCGGGTGGTCATGCTGTACAGCTCCGCCAACTTCGACGAGGACGTGTTCGAGGATCCGATGACCTTCGACATCACCCGTAACCCCAATCCTCACTTGGGTTTCGGTGGAACGGGTGCGCACTTCTGCATCGGCGCGAACCTTGCCCGCATGGAGATCGACCTGATGTTCAACGCGCTCGCCGACAACGTCCCGGACATCACCAAGATCGGTGATCCTCGTCGCCTGCGCTCGGGTTGGATCAACGGCATCAAGGAGTTCCAGGTGGATTACAAGAGCACGGGCTGCCCCGTAGCTCACTAGAGTCGGTAGGTGAGAGGTTTGCACCTACGTACCGAAGGAGCCACCGCATGACATCGATCAACGACAAGGCCACCGCTCTACTCGCATTGCACCAGCCAGGCAACCCCGTCATTCTCCCCACGGTGTGGGATGCGTGGTCGGCAAATCTTGCGGTGGCCGCTGGTTTCGCGGCCCTGACCGTGGGCAGCCACCCCGTATCGGATTCCATCGGCAAGCCGGACAACGAAGGCATCACGTTCGGTGAGTTGGTGCGTCGGATCAAGCAGATCACGGGGGCCGTCGACGCTCCCATCTCCGTGGACATCGAGAGTGGCTACGGACTCGAGCCCGCTGTGCTCATCGAAGGGTTGATCGATGCCGGCGCTGTCGGTCTCAACATCGAGGACACCGTGCACAGTGAGGGTGGCCGTCTGCGCGAGGCGCAGGAGCACGCCGACTTTGTGGGTGGTCTTCGCCAGGCCGCCGACGCCGCCGGTGTGCACGTAGTTGTCAACGCGCGCACCGACTTGTTCGTCAAGCAGGTGGGTGACGAGGCCGATCGGGTGGACCGGGCCATTGCTCGACTGAAATTGGCCGCGGACGCGGGTGCCGATGTTCTCTACCCCGTCGGACGCCACGACGACGCGGTTCAGCGTCGTCTGACGTCGGAGCTTCCGCTGCCGGTCAATGCAATCGGTATTCCGGATCAGGACGACCCGGCCAGTTTCGGGCCGCTCGGCGTAGCGCGGGTGAGCTTCGGGCCGTTTTTCCAGATGGCATTGTCGAATCGGGCCAACGAGATCCTGGGGCGCTGGAAGTAACTATGCAGAATGTGATGTCGCCAGGCCCGCTTCTCGATGCGCGTGGGCACCTCGTAGAGGCGGGTTGGGCGCCGTCGGAGGTCAAGAGTTACCAGCGGTCCGCCGTTCGGGCACCGAAGTTCCGACTCAAGGAGTGGGACTACTACTGCGTTCTCACAACGGAATACGGCATTGCGCTGACCGTCGCGGACAACGGATACATGGGTTTGCTCGGGGTGTCGTGGCTGGATTTCACCACTCCGCGTGAGGTGACGGAAAACGTCATGCTGCCATTCCCGATGGGCAAGCTGGGGTTGCCGTCCAGCGCGGATTCCGGCGACGTTGTCGTATCGAAAGGCAAGGCGCGCTTCGAGTTCAGACACGTCGACGGTGGTCGTCGGCTGATCGTGGACTACCCGGCTTTCGACGGTGGGAAGGGATTGCATGCGGATCTGTTTCTCGAAAGCCCCGACGATGATCGAATGGTGATCGCCACACCGTTTCCGAAGGCTCCGCGCTCGTTCTACTACAACCAGAAGGTCAACTGCCTGCCTGCGACCGGAACGGTTCGAGTTGGCACCCAGGAGTTCGGATTTGCTCCGGAAGATGCTTTCGGAGTGCTGGATTGGGGTCGCGGAGTCTGGACCTACGACAACACGTGGTACTGGGGTTCGGCATCGGGATTGGTGAACGGTGAGCGATTCGGCTTCAACATCGGCTACGGGTTCGGGGACACGGCAGCGGCCAGTGAGAACATTGCGTTTGTGAATGGTGTTGCGCACAAACTGGATCGGCTCGAGTTCGAGATCCCATCGGGTACCTACGACGGTGCGCCGTGGAAGTTCAGTAGCAACGACGGCCGCTTCGAGATGAAGTTCGAGCCGATCATCGACAGGGCCGCGACCTTCGACGTCGGGGTGCTGCGGTCCATTCAGCACCAGGTGTTCGGCAGGTTCACCGGAACCGTGGTTCTCGACGGCGGTACAGCGGTGGAAGTTCGCGACCTCCTCGGATTTGCAGAGGAGGTGCGCAACCGCTGGTAGGGGAGGAAGCCAGCACCGTTTGTGTGAGGCGAGCACTCTTTCCGGTCTGCGGGAAGCCGTGCTCGCTGTGCACAAACCGTGCTAGCTTCGCCGACGAACTCGTAGTTACCGGATGTCTGTGAGTTCTCCGTACACCGTTCGCCCTTCCAGAATGGTGGCGCGTACCTCGATGCCGGCCAATTCGGTGGGCAGCACATCGAGCGGGTTTGCCGAGAGCACAACAAGATCCGCGTAGGCGCCCGGGAAAATTGTGCCGATGCTCTCTTCGCTGAAGAGTTGCCAGGCGGCATTGACGGTGTGAGCGCGCAGGGCGGCGTCGACGGGAATGCGTTCCTCCGGCGCACGCACCTGGCCACTGGGCGAGAGCCGCGTGACCGCGTCCTGCATGTTCCGTAGCGGATTGGCCGGGGTGACCGGGCCGTCGTTGTGGAAGGTGAACCGTTGCCCGGCGGCAAGGGCGGAACCTGCTGCCGCCCAAGCTCCGCCGTGCTCGGGGCCGAACAGGTCGTCGACCAGCACGTCGCCCCAGTAGTGGAGGTGATCGATGAAGATACTGACGGTGACGCCCATTTCAGTGGCCCGGCGGAATTGATCCGCACGCATGGCACCGACGTGTTCGAGGCGCAAACGGTGATCGCTGCGCGGATATTCCTGCAGCAGTTGCTCCCACGCGTCGAGCACCATGGTGATCGCGTCGTCGCCGTGGGCGTGGCACGCAATCTGCCAGCCCTTGTCGAAGTAGGCGGCGCTGATGTCGTGGATCTGTTCGCCGGTGTAGTTGGCATGGCCGTGGGTGCAGGCGATTCCGAGTCCGCGAGTAGCTGCGGTGTCCAGGTACGGGAAACTGGTCGCGACGTTGCCGACCCACGGCGAACCGTCGGACCAGACCTTGATGCCGATCTGCTTGACCAGATCATCACCCTCGCCGGGGGTGGCGTCGGTGGTGCGTTCCGGCGTCGACATTTCGTAGAGACGGAACCGGGTGGTGAGCCCGCCGGCGTCGGCAATTGCTTTCAAAGCCGGGCGCATTCGTGGGTCGAACGACATTTCGGCAACGGTGGTGATGCCAGCTGCATTGAGCCGGGCGCACTCGGCGGCCAACAGTTGAGGGTAGTCGCTCCCGATGGTCATCGCATGGCCGGCAACGGCAAACACGGCGGGTGTCTCGTACGCTGCGCCGTCGAGTTCCCCCGATGAATCGTGGCCGTACGATCCGCCGATCGGATCGGGGGTGTCTCGGGTGATCCCGGCTTGTGCTGCGGCGGCAGTGTTGAAGTAGGCGACGTGGCCCGAGTTGTGCATGATGACGAGGGGATGATCAGGAGCGATCATGTCGAGCCACGCGAGGGTGGGTTCGGGTAGCCCCTTCTGCAGCAGCGGATCCCAACCGTTGAGGGAAGCGCCGGCCGCACCGCGGGCGGCGACGGTGTCGATGACGGTGGCAACGACGGTATCCGCGTCGGCGATGGTGACGGGGCGGATGTCGACAACTGCAGGGCCGAGCACGATGGCCTCTTCCAGCGGATGCCCGTGCGGTTCGATGAATCCTGGTAGTACGGCGGCGGTTCCGAGGTCTACTACCTGGGTGCTGTCGCCGATGAACGACTCGATCTCGGCTTTCTCACCCATCGCAGTGATCCGGCCACCGGTCACGGCCAGCGCGTTCGCGCGCGGAACGTCCTCGTGCATGGTGACGATGTCGCCGTACAGAACAAGATCAGCGTCCATGGTGAGTCCTCAGCGGTTGTCGGCGTACGCCTGCAGGTGGGCGACTTGCTCGGGATCGAGTGATGGGCGGACCTTTTCGCGCGCGGTGGCCACATCGGCGGCGGTCACGTCGGCTGCGTCCATGCTGCGGCGCATGGCGGCCAGGGCGGCTTCACGCAACAGCGCTGAGCAGTCGGCTGCCGAGTAGCCTTCCAGATCCACGGCCAGGGCATCGAGGTCGACATCCTCCGCGAGCGGCACAGACTTGCCGGACGCCTTGAGAATTGCCTTGCGTGCGTCCGCATCCGGCGGCGGGACAAACACCAGGCGTTCCAGTCTGCCTGGCCGCAGCAGTGCGGGGTCGATCAGATCGGGACGGTTGGTGGCGCCGAGCACGACCACATCGCGCAGCGGTTCGACGCCGTCCATCTCCGTCAGCAGTGCAGCGACGACGCGATCCGACACCCCGGAGTCGGAACTCTGCCCGCGGCGCGGGGCGAGGGCGTCGATTTCGTCGAGGAAGATGAGCGAGGGCGCGGAATCGCGGGCGCGCTGGAACAATTCACGTACTGCTTTTTCGGAGGCGCCCACCCACTTGTCCATCAGCTCGGCACCCTTGACGGCGTGCACGCTCAAGTGGCCCGAGCTGGCAAGCGCGCGAACAAGATACGTCTTGCCACAGCCGGGCGGACCGTAGAGGAGTACGCCGCGGGGCGGGTCGACACCGAGGCGGGCAAAGGAATCGGGATGTTGCAGCGGCCAGAGCACCGCTTCGGTGAGTGCCTGCTTGGTTTCGACCATGTCGCCGACGTCGTCGAGAGTGACACTGCCGATGGACAGTTCTTCGGTGCTGGACCGGGACAGCGGCCGGATCACATCGAGGGCTCCGACGAGGTCGTCCTGGGTAATCTCCGGGGCTTCGGCGGATTTGGACGCTCTGGTCGCCGCTCGCAGTGCGGCTTCGCGGCACAATGCCGCAAGGTCGGCAACCACGAAGCCGGGAGCACGGGAGGCGATGGCGTCGAGTTCGAGTGTGCCGGTGGGAACTCTGCGGAGCAGCAGTTCGAGGAGCGCTTTGCGGGTGGCTCCGTCGGGCAGGCTCAGGGAGAGTTCACGGTCGCACAGGTCTTGACCGCGCACGCGGGCGTCGACGGCTTCGGGGTGAGCGGACGTCGCCACGAATGCGACCCCGGGAGTGGCGACGGCGCTGCGCAGCTGCTCGAGGATCAGTGCGGAGACGGGCTCCGGTGTGGCGGGCAGTAGTGCGTCGATGTCGCTGATCAGGAGGACTCCGCCGCCGCGCATTGCGGCTACGGCGTCGACGATGCGCTGGAGGCGGGTATTCGGTTCGGTTGCACCAACTCCGGGGCCGTCGAGTTCCACGAGCTTTCGCGCCGAGAGAACCGATCGGGCCAGCGTCGCCTTGCCGACTCCGGCGGGTCCGGTGATCAGAACACCTAGGTGTGGGGAGGCACCGAGGGTGCGCAGTAGTTCCGGTTCGTCGAGCGCCAGGCCGAGCCATTCGGTGAGTTTGGCGGCCTGCGTCTGAGCGCCGACGAGGTGGTCGAGGGGAACGGAAGGGGTGGGCTCGGCGGAAACTGAGGCAGAGGAAACTGAGGCAGATGCCGAGGCCGAGACAGCAGTAGATACAGCGGCGGCTGTTCCCCAGTCCACCGCCGAATTCGGCTGAACACTGACCGGTCCACCTGCCGGGTCGACGCCCGTGACGGTGAGCAGTTCCGACGTCCAGGCGACACCGAAGGTGCGGGAAAGAGCTTGAGTGGCTTCGGAAGTGCTGGTGCCGGGGCCCAGATCGCGGGGCAGAAGCGAGACGGTATCGCCGACGCTCACGACTTTGCCGAGCAGTGCCTGACGTAGAACGGTAGGGCTGATGGACTGGGTTGCCATGGTGGAACCGGTGACGGAGACGGATCGCGCTCCGTACACCGTCACCGGACCCACCACGACGGAGGAGTTTTCGGTGAGTCCCACGTTGGACATCGTGACGTCGTCCAGCAAGATCGTGCCTGCCGGTGTTCCGGTGGGGGCCCGGCCCGCCACGGCTGCGGTTCCGCGGGCTCCCATCAAGGCGATGGCATCCCACTCACGGATACCCAACGCGGCCAATGCTTCGGGATGCAGGCGCACAACACCGCGTCGTAAATCTGCGGCGGAGGTGTTGAGTCGGACAGTCAGGGCGAGTTCCGGCGAAGTCACATACCGAGACTACGTCCTGACCTACCGAGGCCGACGTAAGCCGAGGCGCACCATCGAGCGTCGTCCGCCGGCTGTGGGCTGACGGCGTATCGCCCGACGTTCCGACGGCTTGATATCCCACGTTTCCGGGCGTGCTGCCACCCAGCGCTTGGAGTGGACGGCAAAGGGAATGTGGACCAGGTAGATCGCAACGAGAACGATCAGCAGCACGTACGGGAAGGTGATGAGTGCGGCTGCGGTCAAGGCCACGAGCACCAGCAGCGCAGCAGCCATGTGCGGCGGTACGGATACCGATTTCATGGCCAGGGTCGGGATGCGGCTGACGATCAGAGCTGCGGAGAACAACATCCACACGACAACAACTACCTGCGAGGACCACCACCCGTCGCCCCACTGGATGGTTGCGGCCAGGGGAGTGAGGGCGATCAGGGCGCCAGCGGGGGCGGGCACTCCGACGAAGTACTCGCGGGCGTACGCAGGCACGTCGTCTTCGTCGAGGAGGGTGTTGAACCGGGCCAAGCGCAGCACGATGCTCACGGCGTAGACCAACGCGATGATCCAGCCGAAGTTGGTGTCGTCCAACAACGTCACGTACAGGACCAACGCGGGGGCAACGCCGAACGAGATGGCATCGGACAGCGAATCGAGCTCGGCACCGATCTTGCTGGTCGCGTCGAGAAGTCGGGCGATCCGGCCGTCGAGTGAATCGAGAACCGCGGCCGCGCCGATCATCGCGAGTGAGGTGCCCGGCTCTCCGTCGAGTGCGAACTTGACGGCGGACAGGCCCGCACACAACGCGAGGATGGTGATGACGGACGGCAACAACCGCACGGCTTGGGTGCGTTTGGGCACCTTCATGGCCGGGCTGGTTGTCACCACCGGTCTCTTCACGGCTGGCTTCATTCTCGGTGTCTTCACGGTAGTTGCGCGATGACGGTTTCAGCACCGATTGTGCGCTGACCGGGTTCGACCAGCAAGGTCGTTCCGGCCGGGAAGTACGTGTCGACGCGTGAGCCGAATCGGATCAGCCCGTAGGTGTCACCGATGGGGAGAGCGTCGCCGACACCCGCGTAGCAGACGATACGACGCGCGAGCAGGCCGGCGATCTGTACGACGGCGACGTCGTGTCCGGTTGCGGTCTCGATGAGCATGCTGTTGCGCTCGTTGACCTCGCTGGCATCGGCAAGGTCTGCGGAGAGAAACTTGCCGGGCTGATGAACAACCGTTTTGACGGTGCCCCCGACGGGAGCGCGCTGGACGTGTACGTCCAGAACCGACAGGAAGATGCTCACCCGGGGGCGGGGTTCGCTGCCCAGATTCAGCTCGGCCGGCGGGACTGCATTGTCGACCAACGCGACCTCACCGTCAGCCGGCGCTACGACGACGCCGATGCGGTTCGGCGGCACCCGATGGGGGTGACGGAAGAACGTGGCGCATGCAGCGGCGGACGCCAAACCGGCGCGACGCACCCACTTGCGGTTGCGGCCCAGGGCAGCAACACCCAGCGGAGCGAGCACAAACGGCAGGCCGGCGGGATGAAGCGGCGGAATCGCATGACGAACCAGATCGACGATATGTCCGATCCCGGTGGGTTGCGGGGTTCCGGGGGGTGTGGGTCGGCGTGCCACAGGCTCCTCTAACTACTCGGTCGGTTTACTGCTGGCCGCACTGACAGTACGGGGCGTCGTGCACCACTAGATTACGTCAGGACCGCCTCGGTGATGCCCTGCTGAGTCCCTACGTGCTAGTCGCACAGGACACAGTATCCGGGCACTCATCTCTGCGGTACCCGATAGCGTCCGCCCCAGATCATGGAGCCGCAGTAGCCGAGCACACCGATCAGATAAAGAGCGGTCGGAACGGCGAGTAACCACACGCTGACGGAATCAGTCGTGACCGTGCCCGCGACCGCAGTCACCGCGGCGAGTAACAGTGCGGTGGCAGCTCCGAGCCATTCGAGGTCTTCGGAAATTCTTCGATCGAACTCCGCGCGGTTGACAGGGTCCGTCCAGTACCGATGCGCGTTCTGGTTCGGGAGGTTGATCGCGTGCCGGGGAACGCGCGTGATCAGGACCCTCGCCGCTGCGGCCGCCAGGGTGAAGCCGATACCGATTCCACCGATCGGGCCGAGGAACGACCACTTCGAATCCCACCGGGTTACCGCGCCGGACGAGCCGAACTGGCCGGGAATCTCATCGCCTGCTGTTGCTGCCACCCACATCCAGGCAATGGCAAATATGCCGAACGCGAGCCACAACACTGTCCGCGACATTGCTTTCATCGAGGGCAACTCTATTACTACGTCGGTGCAGCCCGAATCGGCATCAAGTACGAGAAGTACCCGGCGTGATCGGCGGTGCGGACAGCGAGGGGGAGCGCCGCGCCGCTTGCCCGAATCACCAGTGCCCGACCGGGTTGAGCTGCTGCGGCTTCGCGCAGTCGCTGGCGATCGACCAGCACCCGGAATTGCTCGTCGGGAACTATCCCTGCCGGATCGACCCGAGTGTCACCGCCGGCGTCGACGCTGACAACGGCTGTACTGGCGGTGCCGTTGAGTAGGGCGGCGAGTTTGTCGCCGCTCAATTCGGCTGCGTGACAGTGTTCGCGAAGGATCCGGTGATCCGGGAACTCGCCGTCCTCGATGAGCGGGCTCGACACCTGACCGCCTGGGTACGACGCGGTCACTGTGCGGGTGGAGAAGGTGAGTGTCACGACGCCGGCGATGTCTCGGATCAGTCGGGCAAAGGCGAGTGGCACGACCGCCGAGACAGTCAGGGCGGCGCGCACGCGCACTTCTGCGACCGCGAGACGGTATCGATCGGTGGTCACAAACGCCGCGACGCCGTCATGAATGTCGATGTGGACGCCGCGCAGGATCGGGAACTCCGAGTCCTCGTTCACCGCAAAAAGCACGGCGTCGAGTGCGCGTCGTACATCCCAGGAATCGAGGTCGACGCCAGTCGTGGTCGGCCGGGAATCGATGAGCCGATGGATTCGGTCGAGTTCGGCGCGGGCGTCAGCGAGTCCGTCTTCGAGATTGCGTAGGTGTGCGTCCAACCTGGAGTGTGGGTCCGGACCGGTCAGGACTGCTGTCATCTCCCGAACCGGGACGCCGACGCGACGCATGCCCGCGATCAGTCGTGCGTCGCGGAGTTGGTTGTCGGTGTACCAGCGATAACCGGTGTGCGGGTCGACGGAGTGCGGAACAAGCACGCCTTCCTTGTCGTAGAACCGCAGCGCGCTGATCGGTAGCGCCGACGCCCTCGCCATCTCACCGATCGTCAGGAGCGCTGGGCTAGTGGTCACGAGTCAATTCTGCCCGCAGTCGTTCGATACCACCGCGGATCATGTGGCCGTACTCGTCGTCGCCGAGGGCTCCCACAGCGTTTTGTGCTTGTGTGAGATGCAGGTGGGCCTCGGCGTCCCGGCCGAGCTTCTTGTAGTCGGCGGCGAGGTTGAGATGCAGCGAAGGGTAGAAACCGGCAACCTGCAACGACGCATGGTGTTTCTGCGCTCGCGCATCGGTCAGTGAATCAGCCGCCTCGAGCGCGCGTAGATCCCACGCAAGCTCGTCGGCGGGATCGTCTTGAACGTCGGCCATGTAGTGCGCGAGGGTGACCACGTGCAGCGGATCAGTGCCGACGTCACGCCACACGTTCTCGAATGCAGAGCGAGCCCCGGCCCGATCGCCGGAGCTCGCCAATTCCTGTGCCTGCATTATTCGGTTCATCACGGGATCCATGAACGAAGATCCTGAAGCCTCGACCTGGTCGAGGGTCAAGCGAGAACGCTGGCTGCTTCCGCTTCCTTCTTCACACGGTTGAGAGTGGCGTTCATGCCCTTGACGAGTTCGACCTCGAAGCTGTCATTACCACCGAAAACGGTCTTGACCAGGAACTGCGAGACCTGTGATGTTCCGGTGGGAGCTTCACGACGCTCGGTGAGCTTGGTTCCGGTTTCGGTCGCTTCGAGGTTGTACGACCAGATCGTGCGGTTCTCGGCGATGCGGAAGGCGACGGACTTGTTGGGCTCGAACCGAACAACCTTCGACGTCGTCGGCCAGACGAGCAGGCCCTTGCGGTTGATGTTCACGGTCTTGGCGCCCTCACGGACAGTGCCGCCGATGACCTTCATCTTCTTGCACTGGGGGCTCCATTCGCCCATCCGCTGGAGGTCGGCGACGATTGCCCACACATCCTGCGGGGATGCGTTGATGTCGATGCTGGCTTCGAGGGTGTTGGACAACGGCTTCTCCAGTCAATTTGATGATACGACGAGTTACAAACACTTTTGCCGACGGTACGCGATACGTCAATACCCGATGTGCCTCAGGTCACCTTACGGCCAGGTCGCAGGGGTGAGCGGGAGGCCGGCGGACGGTAGCGGACAATAGACGGCGCGCGAAACCGCGCATGCATTGTCTGCCACCCGACTGGAGTACCGAGTGAACACCGACGCCTTGCCCGAGAAACGGGCCGGACTCAAGAGGGGGCTGACGGCGCGGCACATTCGTTTCATTGCTCTGGGATCGGCAATCGGAACGGGACTCTTCTACGGCAGTGCCGAAGCGATCAAGCGGGCCGGGCCGTCGGTTCTGCTGGCCTATCTGATCGGCGGCCTAGCGGTGTACCTCGTGCTGCGCGCTCTCGGTGAGATGGCCGTGCGAAACCCCGTTTCCGGTTCGTTCAGTGAATACGCCAACCAGCATCTGGGGCCGCTCGCCGGATTCATGACGGGGTGGACGTACACGTTCGAGATGGTGATCGTCTGTCTTGCCGACGTCACCGCGTTCGGTCTGTACATGCAGTTCTGGTTCCCGGACGTGCCGCGCTGGATCTGGGTTCTGGCAGTCGTCTTCTTCATCGGCGCGTTGAACCTCTTGAGCGTCAAGGTGTTCGGTGAGCTCGAATTCTGGTTCACGCTCGTCAAGATCACCGCAATTATCGCCATGATTGCAGGTGGTATCGCCATCATCGTGTTCGGCTTCGGTGTCCACGAGACCGACACGGGCCTGAGCAACCTGTGGTCAGACGGCGGGTTCTTCGCTACCGGTATCGGCGGGTTCCTGGCGTGCTTCGCCATCGTCATGTTCGCGTTCGGCGGTACCGAGATCATCGGAATCACTGCCGGTGAGGCAGAAGACCCGGCGCGCACCATCAGGAAAGCGGTCAATACCGTTCCGGTGCGCATCATTTTGTTCTACGTCTGCACTCTCGCAGTCATCATGATCATCATTCCGTGGCAGACCATCACCTCGGACAACAGCCCATTTGTGCAGATCTTCGAGAACCTCGGATTGGGCACCGCCGCTTCGATACTCAACATCGTGGTCATCACCGCAGCACTGTCGGCCATCAACAGTGACGTCTTCGGGGCCGGCCGCATGATGTTCGGCATGTCCCACGCCGGTCAGGCGCCGCAGGTCATGAAGAAGGTATCGCGCAACGGAGTTCCGTGGATGACAGTTGTCATCATGACCGTCGCGTTGTTGGTCGGCGTGGTGCTCAACTACCTGATCCCGGATCAGGTTTTCCTCGTGATCGCGTCGCTCGCGACCTTCGCCACGATCTTCGTGTGGGTCATGATTCTGCTGTCGCAATACCGTTCCCGACGCCAGATGAGCGCCGACGAAACAGCGGCACTGAAGTTTCCAGTGCCGCTGTGGCCGTACGGTCAGATCTTTGCGATCGTGTTCTTGACCTTCGTTGTCATTCTGCTGGGCATCATGTCCGAGACCCGAGTTGCGCTGGCGGCCGGGGCAGTGTGGCTGGTCCTGCTGGCCGGCGCGTACTACAAGTGGGTGAAACCCGCCGTCAGCGCAGCGGATCGAAGTGGCGCATCACAGTAGGCATCGTGCCTGCGGTCATGGACTCCGCCATCATCTTTCCGGTCAACGGACCCAGCGCGATACCCCACATTCCGTGACCACCTGCGACATGGACGCGCGGCGACTTTGTAGCCCCGATCAGGGGCAATCCGTCGGTGGTGCAGGGACGTGAGCCGACCCATTCCTCTTCACGCGCAGTCCAGTCGATGCCGCGGAGCATGGGCTTTGCGGCATCGATGATTGCCTGCACGCGACGCGGATCCAGTGGGGCGTCGGGGCTGCGGAACTCCATCATTCCGGCGACCCGGAATCGGTCATGCAACGGTGTGCAGGCGACGCGCTGGGTGGGGAAGTACACCGGATTCTTCGGCAGATGATCAGGTGTGACGCTGAAGCTGTATCCGCGTCCCGCCTGCACCAGCTTGCGAACACCGAACGGTGCTGCCAGCTTGTTCAACCGAGCGCCGCTGGAAATGACGACGGCATCTGCTGTGCGTGAATCGCCGCGGGCGGAGCGAACACTCACGCCGCCGGCGCGATCATCGATGGACGCGACATCAAATCCGGTGACGATGTCTGCGCCGCGCTCACGGACGGCATCGGCCAGCGAGTTCACGAACTGCGGCGGATCGATGAAACGCTGACCCCGGAGCCGGATTCCGGCCTTAACTCCCGGGCCGAGGGTCGGCTCGAGCGAGTGGATCGCGTCGTGGTCGAGGAGATCGAAATCGACTTCGCCGCCCGCGGCCTCGACGTGGTGGAACTCGTCCACCAAAGTCTGGCGATCCTGCTCCGAGGCAAACGCAGCGAGGAACGGATCAGCCAAGCGGGTGTGCTCCCGGACGCCACCGTCGGCAAGTTCGTCGAATGCGCCCAGCGCCGTTCGGTTCACTTCCGTGTAGACGGACATTGCTTCCTGCCACTTCGACGGCGTGCAGTGACGGGCGAAGCCGACCAGGAACCGGATCAATTTCAGATCCGTCGTCAGTGGGACATACACCGGTGACGACGGGCTGAGCATCGCGCGCAGGCCGTATTGAAGGACAGCAGGTTCGGGGAGTGGAAGGGTGAGCGCGGGTGCTAGCCAGCCGGCATTTCCCCAGCTTGCGTCAGCGGCGACGCCGTCCCGATCGACGACGGTGACGTCGACTCCTCGTTCTTGCAGGAACCAGGCCGTCGACAATCCGACCATGCCTGCGCCGACCACGACCACACGATCGGGGCTCTGACGAGTTCCCATGACCTTCTCCTTTGCTCCGCTGACATCCGAGACGCCGGTCACACCGGGTCTGCTTCAAGCATGGGCTGGGGAGTGGGTGAAAGGAGTGGCCGTTCGGCCACAGCTTCGGAGGATGTGTTGTGCATGTGCACAACCCTCGTCGGGGAAGCGAATCGCACTGAGCCCGGTTCGTGTGGGCATGGGCACCTTTGGATTAATCCTAAAGTATTAATAATCGCCGAAATGGAATTCGTTCTTACTACTTTAGTATTAGTGGTCCGCTCAATCTTGGTCCTTTAGTGTTAATTTCCCGCAGGTTGGCGAAGTGGCCGAATTTTCTGTTTCAGATTTTCGGAAAGATTTCCGTCAAAAACTGTTACAAGTTCTACTCGGACAAGCTATGGTGACAACCATCACATAAGCGATAAATTTTGAATAGCTTTCAATCTTCAATCAGCTGTTCCAAGTTGTCGCTCGGAGTGTGAATCATGATCTCATCATGAGAATTTTTCGCTACTACATCAACTGATCGGAGGCGATTTCTCGCGTTCGGACATCACCAGTTCGGAATCGAAACAGGATTACCTGAGAGATGTTGCATCGCCAATTCCCATTCGTCGAGAATGTGGTCGCGCATTGGTAGTGAAACAATAACTATCCGGTTGCGTACGGCTTCAAATCTATGAAAATTCAAAGACTTCCCCTTCGCCGCGAATTTTCCGGTGATGCGGAGGCTGCCAATATAGTGGTCCGACTTTTCTCGAACTGCGTTTTGGCAGGAAGTGCTATCAACGCTATCAACCGATCCCGAAAGGGAATGAGGAGTAGAAGATATGCATGTTTCAACGGCAAAACGTACGGTGGCTGCTCTCGCAGTAGCGGGTGCCTCGGCTGGCCTGATCTTCGCAGCAGGTGCGCCGGCGTCGGCCAACTCCGTCGGTGCGACTACGACGACCTACCAGCAGTCATGCCTCGGCAAGCTTACAACGTTTCCGTACACAGAGCAGGCTGAGGTAGTTACAGCATCGTTGAAGGCTGACCACCTTACTTTGGCAGCTGCTCCCGGGGATAACACCTGGAAGATTCAGCCGGGTGTCGCGACGACGCCTCCGGCCACGACCTACTTCGGCTACACATTCTCCGGTATCGAACAGGTACGAGTCGTGTATCGCTACGATCCGGCGACCTTCAAGGCAGGCTCGGCCGCAATCGTGAGTGGAAGCGGCTCCACTAGTGCGGGCTCATTCACTCTCTCCGATACCGGATCGCAGTTGGTCCTGACAGGTTCAGGGTCGATTGGCACGTCGACGTCATACCAAGTACCGGCGGTTTCGTTCACTACCAAGAGCCCTAATCTGGATGTCAAGCTCGACACCCAGGGCGCCGCAGGCACCTACGGGAATTTTGCGAACAACGGCTTCCGTTTCCAGTCGAAGGCCACCGGGCCCCTCGGTGGGACAGTCTCTGTGCCCACCTCCTGCATCCCTGCCGACTCGCCGACTTCGGCACTCAATGCGGGTGCAGGCCAGCTGCACCCGTAATCAGGCCGGATATCGGGTCACCTTGGAAAGTGCTTTTATAGTGACGGCCAGGTGATGTTTGAACTAACAGCGCTGCCTGTACTAGATCCACACAGGCAGCGCTGTTTTGCGCGGGTCGGATTTGCCAATGCAGATCGAATAACAACTTTGAAGGTATCTATTGATTCTGTTCGGAGCGGCCGCATCTGGAAGCTGATCGTTTGGATGAAGGTCAGGGCGACCGCTACGCGCTACGCCAAGGTCGTAGTTCGAACGGCCGCGAATTACATATCGCACCTGAGGTATTCACCGGTGATCTGTTCGCGCGGCCTGGGCTGACGGACCACGCAGCTTGCGTGCGTAAGTGCACAGGCTTGTGTCAGGAGGTGCATCCCGCCATCCGGAGGCGGGTATGTGCGGAAATGCCAAATACAATAAAGGGCCCGGCTCATCAAAATGATGAGCCGGGCCAGTAGATCTAGACAGAGACGGTTTCAGGACGCGATCTCGGCGGAGTCACTTTGCAACACACGACTGTTGGCTGCTTCCTTGAGTTCCTCGAAACTGGCGCGAAGCAACTCCAGATAGTGTCCTAGGTCCGGCATCATTGCGGCATCCGCAATAACATTCAGTGTCAGCCCGCCGCCAACCGCTGCCACCATGAAATGACGCAATCCATCACCGTGGACTGGTGCTTGATTGGCGAGCACAGCAACGCCGGGTGCCCCGTTCAGAGTCAGGCCCTCGACAGATAGTGGAATGTTGCTCACCATGGTGTGTTGATACCGTGGCCGATCCAGATTGTAATCGTAGAGTCGCCGTGAGTACGCCAACAATCGCATTATCAGCGGGGGCAAGGTCTCCACCGCAGTGCTCATTCGGCGTACCTCGATGTGGGACGTGCGGGTCTTTTCCGAGCGCGCCGACTCCGCAATGAGCGCCAGCCGTTCCAGTGGGTCTTCGACCTTGGTGTGCATGTCAACTGACAAACTCACCAATTGGTTTGCGGACTCCCACTCCTCTTGCTTGCGCATGGACCGCGGAACCATCGAGAACAGAGAAGCTTGATGCTCTTCGCCCTTTTCCGTCAGATATCGCGCAAGTGCACAACCCACGACTGCCAGAAGAACATCGTTGACAGTCGCCCCAGGAACTGAATTCTTTACGTACCGAACCTCAGCGCCCGAGAGCGTGATCGGCTCCACTAACGCAGACCCGCTCACCTTGCCGTTGAATCGAATTCCGGAACTCTCGTGGAGTCCTTCGGCCCATTTTCCGGCAGCCTTGGCCTGGTCTGCAGCTCGGACCGCAGCTCGATTGCGGGGAATGCTCTTGGCGAACTGGAAGAGGCGTCCAGGAAATTCCAGTACCGAACGAGCGAATAGGCGTCCCTTCAGGAGAGGCACTTTCCTCTCGAACCCTCTCGGCCGCAGAGTATCCGAGAAAATGGCTTCACCCAGCATTCGGATGGCAATTCCGTCGGCCCCGCTGTGATGAGACTTGAGAACCACTGCTGTTAGCCGGCCAGGTAGTGCGTCGAGCCCTTCGATTCCGGTGAAGAAGTGCATCTCCCAGGGAGGACGGCTGAGATCCATGTGCGACGTCAGTAGCTCGCTGAGCTGTTTCTGGAAAGGAGCCCAGCCTGGCTCGGCAATTTTGGTGACTCGCAAGTGGTCGCGAACATCCAGGTCTGAGTCCGGGACCCAGTAGGGGTGGCCAAGCCCCAGCGGCGTGCGCTGGACTCGGTGTGTGAACATGCGATTGTGTCCGAGTCGGGCGGTGACCCACTCGACGGCTTGCGCGTGTGTGAATTCTGCGGCTGGGTGTTGAGAGGTCTCGAAGAAGTACACGCCGATCAGATGGTTCGGGTGCCCGTCAGCCTCGTAGTAGATGAATTCGGCGTCACGCGGATTCACCTGCGCGATACCCATATCCAGTAGGTTGGGTAGTCTCATGTCAACTCCTCACAGGGCGGTGCTGGGTCAAGTTCTGAGCGTCGGAACGATCGTGCTTGGAAACCAGATGATCCCCGAGGCTAATTGGAGCCTCGGGGATCATCAGAGTTCGGAGACAGATCAGGGTTCCGATTTGCGGAAGAGCAAATCGAGAAAGCCGGTGCACCCCGGACTTTAGTTGGGCTTTTGTAGAATCTTACTTCCAGCGCCGGTCAACCCTATAGTCGCAGTGGCCCACGTGATCAATCCTGTGAGATATCGTTGAATCATCGTAAATCACCTTTCCTTACGGCGTGGGCTTAGTGTATGAGGACAGGGTGTCGAGGTACTTCGCAATCGTCCCCACCAGGTCGATAGAGCCGAATCCAACCAGGTCTGACAGGTAGCTCATAGACAGATCGAACATTGTTGCCTCCTCTCCCGATTACGGGGCGACGGTCGAGCCGAGGGCGGTCTGGATGCTTCCGCCAACACCTGCGGAGCCGCTAGCGCCCAGGTTGATGAACGCAGAGATGGCGCTGAAGATGCCGTCAACTATCTTCTGCACATAAACGAACGGGGGAAGCAATGACTGTGAATCGATGCTCGTGACGGCGTCGATAAGGCTTGCGGTATCCACTATATTTCGCGCTCCTTAGGATTGTTGTAAAAAATAGTTACGGGATCGGCTGCCAGTCGAAGTCAATCGACTGTACGGAACCGAAAGTGATGATCGTTGCAACGAGCTGCTGTATGAAAGGTTCCTTAAGGTAAGGCACCATTGATCCTAAATCCATCATTTACTCCTGTCGTTGGACAATGTTCTGAAAGAGCTCAGGGTTGCGATGAATTGGTTTCGATTGATCCGGCTAGCGAGCCCGTGATGCCAGCAACGCCAGGCTCAAAAGATCCCCAAAATACATTGTCCAGTAAGCCTGTGAACAGTGCAGCTGTTGCCTGAAGGAACATTACGCTCATACAGATTTCCACCCTTTCGATATATCTTGAAAATGCATGTGCACAACTGCACGGGTTTTGCAGATGCGGTCCACAAACAGCAACTTTGAGTGGTTCACGGAACCTCGCGATCGTGTCGCCGAGACTCTGCAGCGCCTCCTAAAGGCTTTATGTGGCGTGACGAGATGAGGTTAGCTCGAGCAAGTCCACTTTGACCAGGAATTTGTAGAACTAACTGAAACGTGTTCCATTCTCGCTGGTCAGGCGTCCAAAAATGCCTCTTTTGGCTGTCGCATGGATATCTTGCGGAAGGCTAACTAGATTGGCAACTTGATGATTGTCGAATTGCTGATTTCAACGTTGACGGTCATTAATTAGTACTTTTGGTGGATGGATTGTTAATACTTTAGTCGGATATTTGATCGAAAATTCGCCAAAACAGTGCAGCATCGGCGGTTCTCCGATATCTTCCTCGTCCGCTCAGGAGGTTCGCAGTTTGAACTGAAGCATTAGGATCAGGCGAGTCTCCGCGTCGGTCAGGTCGACCCCGCACATGTCTTTGCATCGGCGTAGGCGGTTTCGGAGGGTATTGGGGTGAACGTGCAGTGCCGCGGAGGAATTCGCGACATCCCCGCCCTTGTCGAGGAAGGTGCGTGCTGTGGCGACGAGTTCGCTGCCGTGCCGGCGATCGTGGTCTTCCAAGGCGCCCAGCGGTGTGGCGTCGCCCAGTCCGTCGAAAATGTCAGCTACATGCAACGCCAGCACCGACGCCAAGGTGTCTTTCATTCCCGCGACAATCCCGCCGGACTGGTTGTGCCGCAGCGCGCCCAGGACGTGGTCGGCGTCGGCGCGCGACAGATGGCATTCGCTGGCGGATTTCACGGTGCGACCCACGGCAACGGCAAGTTGTGCCCGTTCTCGGGCCCGGCCGAGAAAGTCCTCCAGCAACCGGCGGGTGTTTGCTTCGTCAGCGGCGACAACAAGATACGTCGAGTCGACCAACTGCGCGACAACGGCGTCGACGGCAAGAGTGTCGAGATACAGGCCCAACGACGCAGCCACAGTGCTCGGCATGAACCCGGTTGTCGCGCCGACAGCTACAACGGTCAGCGGTCCGTGCAGTCGCAGGTCCTCGGCAGCACGGAATGCCTGCTCCCCGCCGCCGATCAGTGCTTTGACTCGCTCGGTCTGCCGTCGTCTTGTGCTGTTGATCCGGTCGCGCTCGGACGCGATGTGCTCCGCAACCACGGCTACCGCAGCGCGCAGTGTCGATTCTTGAGTCGGTGTCGGCTGTCCGGACAGTGCCACCCAGATCGAGCCGACGGCAATGTTGTTGTCCCGCACCGCGATGACGAGTCGGGGAGTGATGGCCGGGTCGGCGAGGTCGACGTAGATAGGGTCCGTCTCGCGATGCAGGCGCTCGAAAACACCTGCATGTGAGAGCAGTTCACGTATCCGGCTGGGCACCTGACGGCCGAGGATGGTGCCGATCCGAGCCTCGTCCACTGCTTGTTCGCCGCCGGAGTACGCCAGGACGGTCGAGTTCTCGTCCTCGATCGTGACGGGAGCTCCGAGCAATTCCGCCAAGGATCCCGCGACGGTGAAGAGATCGTCGTCGCGCAGGTCCATGAGGCTGAGCCTACTGAGCCGGTTCGTTTCGTGTGGTGCGACGGTCGGCGGTTGCAACTATAGGCTGGTGCAATGGCTGACATCGAAGGTGTTCTGTTCGACATCGACGGAGTCCTGCTCACGTCCTGGCAGCCCATCGAGGGCGCCGGCGAGGCGGTCCGTGATGTGCGTAACCGAGGCTTGGCGTGCGGGTTTCTCACCAACACCACCTCGCGCAGTTCGTCGCTGATCGCCGAAGGGCTGTGCGATGCGGGAATTGCGGTCGAGCCCAGCCAGATTGTCACTGCAGCACGGCTCACGGCGGAGTACGTGCGCACCACGTATCCCGAAGCAAAGGCCTGGGTGCTCAACAACGGCGATGTGTCCAGCGACCTCGAGGGGATCGAACTCGTCGACAAGAACCCGGATGTCGTCATTCTCGGCGGCGCGGGTCCCGAATTCACGCACGAGGCACTGAGTCAGGTTCTCGAGTATTTGCTCGACGGTGTCCCAGTGGTCGCGATGCACCGCGGGATGATGTGGGAGACCGACACGGGCTTGCGGATCGACACCGGAACATACCTACCGGGTTTCGAGGAAGTGGCCGGAGTCAACATCGCAGCCGTCGGCAAGCCGTCGCTCACGGGCTTTCTCGCGGCCACCGAATTGATGGACGTCGACGCCGAGGCGACGGTCATGGTGGGAGACGATCTGATCGGCGACATCCTGTCGTCGCAAAGGGTTGGGTTGACCGGAGTTCTGGTGCGCACCGGCAAGTTTCGGCAGGCAGTGCTCGAATTGGCAACGCAACAGCCGGACTATGTCATCGATTCCGTGGCGGATCTTCCGGCGCTGCTGGAAACCTTGCTCGAGTCGTGACCTGCAATGCGTGACGGCACGTCATAAGAGCGGGTACTCTCGCGCCCGAATCCATGAACGTGTTCCAAGAAGGAGTTTTCTATGCCCTTGATCTCGTCAGTCTGGTTCCGCCGCTCTTCCTCGCGAGGAAACGGAAGTACCAGTAATCGGTTGGGGGGCCGCCTGGCGAGAACAGGGGCTGTTGTGACTGCGGGGATGGGCTTGGTTGCGGGTCTGGCGCTGGCCGGCGGGGGAGTGGCTTCGGCTGCGCCGGTCACGTGTGTGTCGCCGCCGTTGGTCAATGACATCCAGGTGTCCGATACCGCGAGTTGTGGCGCGCAGGCTGTTGGAGCGGGACGCTCACAGGCCGGCGCCATGGAGAGCGGAACGGCTGTCAGCGTCTCGGCGGATAATAGCTACACCAATACCTACGCCAACGGTTTCGGAACGGCTCTCGGTGCTTCGCGCGGCAACGGTCAGGCGCATGCCTACGCGCTTGGCGGCGGCATCGCCCGGGCCGGTGCGGCTGACGGAAACTTCACCGTTGCCATCGCCGGTTGGGGCGCCGGGGCTACTGCCGACGCAAACGGAGTCGACTGCATGGGCACCTTGTCCTTCGCGGTGAACTTCACCAACGGACAGTTCTGCATCGCAGGCTGAGTCCTGAACCTTGCACTCGGCACGCTCGAGTGCTAAAAATGCAATTGGCACTCGCGAGCTGTGAGTGCCAGGTCGAGTCAGTGAGACCGGGAACCATCGACACCCCCGGTCGTCCGTCGCGGGCACTGGCTTAAGACCACAGGCTAGATGGGTGACCAGGCAAAATTCGGTCGCCCTGTGCCGATGAGGTGACCCGACGAGCGGTCACCTTGTGTGTCACCCCCTATCCGGAGGATCACTTCGCAATGGCAAAGATCATCGCGTTCGACGAAGAGGCACGTCGCGGCCTCGAGCGAGGCCTCAATGCCCTCGCCGACGCTGTCAAGGTGACGTTGGGCCCCAAGGGTCGCAACGTCGTTCTCGAAAAGAAGTGGGGCGCCCCCACGATCACCAACGATGGTGTTTCCATCGCCAAGGAGATCGAACTCGACGACCCGTACGAGAAGATCGGCGCGGAGCTCGTCAAGGAGGTCGCCAAGAAGACTGACGACGTCGCTGGCGACGGCACCACCACCGCCACCGTCCTCGCACAGGCACTGGTCCGCGAAGGCCTGCGTAACGTCGCAGCCGGCGCGAACCCGCTCGGCCTCAAGCGCGGCATCGAGAAGGCTGTCGAGGCTGTCACAGCTCGCCTGCTCGAGACCGCCAAGGAGATCGACACCAAGGAGCAGATCGCTGCTACCGCCGGCATCTCCGCAGGCGACCCGTCCATCGGCGAGCTCATCGCCGAGGCAATGGACAAGGTCGGCAAGGAAGGCGTCATCACGGTCGAGGAGTCCAACACCTTCGGCCTGCAGCTCGAGCTCACCGAGGGCATGCGCTTCGACAAGGGCTACATCTCGGC
Organism: Rhodococcus sp. NPDC056743; assembly: GCF_042790355.1. Lineage (NCBI taxonomy): Bacteria > Bacillati > Actinomycetota > Actinomycetes > Mycobacteriales > Nocardiaceae > Rhodococcus > Rhodococcus sp. NPDC056743. The sequence goes on from NZ_JBHTZI010000001.1 coordinate 655,511, forward strand.
GTACTTCGCCACCGATGCAGAGCGTCAGGAAGCCGTCCTCGAAGACGTCTACATCCTGCTCGTCAGCTCCAAGATCTCCACGGTCAAGGACCTGCTGCCCCTGCTGGAGAAGGTCATCCAGTCCGGCAAGCCGCTCCTGATCATCGCCGAGGACGTCGAGGGCGAAGCTCTCTCCACCCTCGTCGTCAACAAGATCCGTGGCACCTTCAAGTCTGTTGCCGTCAAGGCTCCCGGCTTCGGTGACCGTCGTAAGGCTCAGCTCGCCGACATCGCCATCCTCACGGGTGGAGAGGTCATCAGCGAAGAGGTCGGACTCTCCTTGGAGACCGCAGGCCTCGAGCTCCTCGGCCAGGCACGCAAGGTTGTCATCACCAAGGACGAGACCACCATCGTCGAAGGTGCCGGCGACGCCGACGCCATCGCCGGTCGCGTCAGCCAGATCCGCGCTGAGATCGAGAACAGCGACTCGGATTACGACCGCGAGAAGCTGCAGGAACGTCTGGCCAAGCTGGCCGGCGGCGTTGCAGTCATCAAGGCCGGCGCTGCAACCGAGGTTGAGCTCAAGGAGCGCAAGCACCGCATCGAAGATGCAGTGCGCAACGCAAAGGCAGCTGTCGAAGAGGGCATCGTCGCCGGCGGTGGCGTTGCACTTCTCCAGGCAGCGCCCGCCCTGGACGACCTCAAGCTCGAAGGTGACGAGGCAACCGGCGCGAACATCGTTCGCGTTGCACTGTCCGCACCGCTCAAGCAGATCGCATTCAACGCAGGCCTCGAGCCCGGCGTTGTTGCGGACAAGGTCTCCAACCTGCCCGCAGGTCACGGCCTCAACGCTGCGACCAACGAGTACGGCGACCTGCTCGCTGCAGGCATCAACGACCCGGTCAAGGTCACCCGCTCGGCACTGCAGAACGCAGCGTCCATCGCGGCTCTGTTCCTGACGACCGAAGCTGTTGTCGCTGACAAGCCGGAGAAGGCTGCTCCCGCAGGCGATCCCACCGGCGGCATGGGCGGCATGGACTTCTAAGTCCATCCCCTCAGCTCCTAGAGGCCCGGTCCACCATTTGGTGGGCCGGGCTTTTGCGTGGGCGGGTGAGTATTTTTGCGCACAAGTTCGAGTGGCGTGCGGGTTCCCGTTCATGCGCGCGATTTGTGTGCACTCAGGCCCGGTTGTGGCGGCGTCTGCGCACCACCGCGATGATCTCGTCCACCACCGCGTCGAGGTGAGCCATCACAGTTGCCGCGGAATAGCGCAGCACCAGCCAGCCGTCGAGAACCAACGCATTCTGGCGGCGCCGGTCATTGTTGAATACCTCAGGCGCTATATGGAATTCGCGGCCGTCGATCTCGACGAATACCCGGGCTCTGCGGCACATCAGGTCGCCGTAGTACCTGCCGACCCTGCCGTTGATCTCGAGCGGAAAGCGGCGCCGCGACAACGCCCGGGCGACGATGCGCTCCGGCTCCGACAGCGTCCCCGGGCAGCAGGTTCGAAGCTGTTCGCGCACAGCAGGGATTCCGTGCAGGCCTTTCATCTCGTCGCAGCGCAGCGCGATCAACGTCCACGGCACCCGCGTCGACACCGCTGCGTCGAAGAACGCCTCCAACTGGGGACGCGGAAGAGTGGCCGCGACGTCGATGAAACACTGTTCGACGGGTACGACGGGCAAGCCCATGCACTGATCACTCGACTTCAGATTCCGCCGGTGCAGCCGCACCCATTCCGGCCCGCGTACCTGAGCCGACCGCAGCACAGTGGCGTCAACCTGCCGCGGCTCCTCGTCGAGCAATCCCCACAGCCAAGCGGCACTCGAGTGACTGAGTACCGCGTCGGGCTTCCAGAGAGTGACCGCGACGCAACGTTCGAAGTATCCGGGATTGTCGGTGGAGTAAACGGACGGCAGCACGCGGTGGAGTCTGCCCGAGTTCGTGGCACGCGCAATTGCGCTTCGGCTGAGTCCTCGTTCGAGGAGCTGGTTCCGGGCGAGGACGTCCACGTAGATACTGTGGCTGTATCGAAGCCGATATGCGGACGTGAGAAATTAGTCTGTGGACAACCAACACGGCTGTGTACAGATGAGGGAGTGCAATGGCTATTCGAAGCCTGAACCATGCGGTGCTGTTCGTCTCTGATGTGCAGCGGAGTGCGTCGTTCTATTGCGAGGTACTGGGTTTCGAGAAGCTTCCGGTCGAATTTCCCGGTGGAGCATTCCTGCGGGGAGCTAATTCGGCAAACGATCACGACTTGGGACTCTTTCAGGCCAACGCACCTCGCGCACGGGACGGCTCGGTAGGTCTCTATCACCTGGCCTGGGAGGTGGAGACACTCGGTGAACTCGCCGAGTGCCGGGATCGGATGCTGGCTGCAAAGGCACTCAGCGGAGCGTCCAATCACGCTGCGACTAAAGCCCTCTACGGCCGCGATCCCGACGGAATCGAATTCGAGGTCACCTGGCTGGTTCCGGACGGACAACTCGACGGTGAACTCGTGCCGGGCGTCGCGCACACACGGCCGCTTGATATCGCTGCCGAAATCGAACGTTACGGTGCGTCGACGCCCGGTGGTCCGCGCACCGATCGTGCGATCTACGCGCAACTCATGGCGCGCGCCGCGGAGCAGAACCAGTAGGTGTAACCGACTTGAGGTCGTTTGCGACGCAGGTGTCCCAGATATCGCGTGCAGCAATTCGCACGGTTGACACGAGTTGATTCATCTTCATGTCGCCGATCGGCCCGCACACCGAGATAGCCGCGCGATTTCCGTAGTAGTGATCCCGAGGTCCGATAGAGGTTGCCACACAGGCGATTCCGAGCACAGATTCTTCGCGGTCCATTGCCGCTCCGTGATCGCGGACGCGTTCGAGTTCCGTGAGGAGGTGCTCTGGGGATGTGATGCTGTACGGCGTTGTCTTGCGGAGCGGAGAACGAGTGACGCTCTGCATCTTGCCGGGCTCGAGATTGGCCAGAATAGCTTTGCCGACGGCAGTGACGTGCGCGGGGAGTCGTGAGCCCACACGGCTGGGGAGTGCGAGCGGCGTACGTCCTGGGATGCGGTCCAAGTACAGGACGTCGCCGTTGTTCAGTGCCGCCAGATGTACCGTCAGCCCAGTCGAACGAGCCAGCCGGTTCAGAACAGGCACGGCTCCGTGGCGTAGCCGATTCTGGTTGAGCGCCCACTGGCCGAGTTCGTAGGATTTGCTTCCGAGTTCGTAGCGGTGTTCTTGTCGAGTGATCCACCGCTTCGTGACGAGTTGTTCGAGCAATCGGTGAGCGGTGGAGCGCGGGATCCCCGTTCGTTGAGTTACCTCCGCGAGTGTGAGAGGCCCTGTGTTCTCGAAGGTTTCGAGGATGGCTGAAATTCGATCGACTACCGACACCGGATCGTCCACCTTGCGAGTGGTTCTCACCCTGAACTCCTGTCCTCGCCACAACTGTGTGATCGCAGTCACCTTAGTGTGGCCCGATTCGCGTCGGCAATCGTTTGGCCCGGCCAGCGGGAATGACTGCGCGGCTCGCGGTTGCACGGTTGCACACAACTCGTCTCGAGAGGACGGGATACGCGTACCGGCGGGCATTTGTGTGCACTCAGGCCCGGACGGCGAGCTTGGGGAAACGCCAGATAATCGGGCGTCGCCTCGTTACAATCCGGACAATCTTCCAGCGTCGGATGTGAGGGGCACACATGATCTTTCGGAACTCGTTGTCAGCCGGGGTATCCCAGATGGGCCCGCGGGATGCGGAGTTCATCTACAACGAGTCCGAGGGGCACCTCAGTCACATGGTGTGCGCGTACTTCTTCGACACGGCGGGCCATCCGCTGGCCGACATGACGCACGCCGACGCGGTCCGATGGATTTCCGAGCGGTTCGGCTACTGGCCGCTGTTCACGAGCAGAGTGCAGCGAGTTCCGCTCGATCTGGACTATCCGTACTGGGTACCGGCCGCTGATTTCAATGTCGATGATCATGTTCGCGTGCACAAGGCATCGGGGCCGGGGTGGGCGCCGGTGCGGGCGTTGTTGGGCGCGTCTCTGAGCGCGCCGATGGATCTGACGCGGCCTCCCTGGGAATTGGAGGTCATGACCGGAATCAGCGGAATTGACGATCTGCCCGGCGACCTGACCTTGATCATGCTCAAGACGCACCACAGCGCGGGCGACGGTCTCGAGATCAGGAATCTCACCAACCGATTGTTCTCGGGGCCGGCCAAACCCAAGGCATCTGCGCGGGAGTCGGGGCTGCCGCTGGTGGAGATGATGGGGCGCAGCGTTCTCGGATTCCCGGGGCAACTGATCCGGTTCGGGAAGGGCCTGTCGGCGACAAAGGTAGCGGCAGAGGAGATCACGCAGGCGGAGGAATCCGGAGAGTTGGCGAAGTACGTCGCAGACCGTCCGCCGACGCGTTTCAACCACGTGCTGGAGGGCGATCTGGCGCTGGAGTTCGTGACACTCGACGGTGCTGATATCAAGGCGATCCGAGCCGCTGTACCTGGGGCGACGGTGAACGATATCTTCCTGGCAGTGGTGGCCGGTGCGCTCGAGAAGTATCTCGAGGAGAAGGGCGAGCGACCGGAACGCCCTCTCGCAGCCATGGTTCCGCGCTCGATGCGGCAGATTGCAGAATGGGAGTCGGCCAATCAGCTTGCACTCCTGACCGTCGATCTCCATTCCGACGTTGCGGATCCGGTGGAGAAACTGGCGCTTATCCGGGATTCTGCGCAGGTGGCGAAGGAACGTAGCTCACATTTGGCGGTACGGAAATTCAGCACACGCATCGAGACGTCACCTGCGCCGTTGCTGCGGCTGACCGGGCTGGCGCGGCGCCTCAACAAGCTGAACACGGATCGTGAGGTCATGCAGCACACCACGATCAGCAATGTCCCGGTGACGATCGACGGGAACGTGTTCGAGGGTGCGCCCGCTGTTGCCGTGTTGGGTGGGCAGGCTCCTGTTGACGGAGATGTTCTGCGCCACTTTCTGATTGCCGCGGCCGGAGGTTCCCTGACGCTCAATGTCATCGTGGCACGGGGAGCGATGCCGGATCCCGAGCACTATGTCGTGCTGCTGCGCGAGAGTTTCGACGAGTTGCGGCAAGCCGTGGAGTACGACGTCCCAGCTGCCGAATGATTTTCCGGTCAGGTGCCCGCCAGGCCGGAATTGTTGCGGGCAGTGCGGTTCCTTGGCCGGGAAAGTGTTTCAAAAATTGGAAAATCTACGTTAATCGTTCATTTCGGACACAGGTTCTAGGGTTAACACTAAAGTCGCAGATGACACATCAACGGTGAACCTTCGCCGGAACCGATTCTTTGGCGGTCGGGTGGGGAGCCTTCTACATAGGGAGTTCAGACAATGGGTTCTTTGATGGACATTCTTCTTGGACCAGACGGGATGGGCACTCAGTTGGGGAGCCTTCTCAATATGCTGCTGGGCTTGGATAACATGGGTGCTAATCTATTCGGCTCGCTGAGTGACACATTTGGCGGGATCTCCGGATCTCTCGACACGATTAGTTTCCTGCCTGAAGTTATCCCGCCAGCTTGATCCTGCAATCTGAGCAGTTGGCACGTCCACTTCACTCAACAGATATATAGGAGTACAACATGATTGAAGGATCTGTCATGGATGCTGCGGGTTCCGTCGGCACCATTATCGGCCAGGGTATGGGCAGCGTCAGCGATCTCGCTGTCAAGGGCCTCACCGCTCTTGCCGAACTCAGTGGCGGAACGCTCAAGGCCGCGAAGTAGCCCAACGGCTTGGTTTTGGGGCCTGGGCGCACGGCGCCCGGGCCCCAAAATGGTCTGTACCTGCTCGTTTATTCTCACTTGTCGAGATTGACAAACAATTTTCCATTTCACCGCCGAATTTCGGTTTTGACGCTAATGTGCTGGGAAGACAATGTTCGCAAGTCTTCTTTTGAGGAGTTAAAATGGGGTCGCTGGCAAATATCCTCGGTTATGTCATGGAGAATGGCGAAACCGCAACTCAAGCACTGGTGAATGTGTTGTTAGGGTTGGATAACCTCGGTGCCAATTTGTTTGGATCGTTGAGTGACACCTTCGGTGGGGTCTCCGGATCGCTTGATGCAATCAGTTTCGCGCCCACCGTTGTCGCTCCGTAGTCTTGCAGCTCTGAGTTATCTGACCACCCCGTAACTGTGCGGATAGAAGGAGAACAAACATGATTGAAGGCTCCGTAATGGACGCTGCGGGTTCCGTCGGCACTATTATCGGCCAAGGATTAGGTAGTGTCAGCGAACTCGCTGTCAAAGGCCTGACCGCGCTTGCCGAACTCAGTGGCGGAACGCTCAAAGCTGCCAAGTAAGTCGAGAATTTCTTGATTGTGGGGTCCGCGTTCGAAATGCGTGGGCCCCACAATTCTATTCTCGAGTGCGCTATCCCAAAGGCATCAGCATCCAGGCTGCAAGATAAACCAAGGCTGCGGTTCCGCCAGTGCACACGGCGGCGATAACTGCCAGAACACGAACTAAATTGACGTCGACGTCGAAGTATTCTGCAATCCCGCCGCACACTCCGGCGAACATTTTGTTGTCGGTGGATCGGGTGAAGGGGCGTGGTGTGTTGCTCTCGAATGTCATGGTTCAAGTCTGGCCTGACCAGGCCACTTCGACCATCGGGAATCACCCCCATCTATCCCTGATCTTCGCCCGGCAGCGAACGCGCCCGTTCACCGGGGCGTCACCCAATGGTTGCTGAAGGTGGCTAGCCTGTCAGGAATGACCGAAACAGCAGAGCGCCGTCCCTTCCTCAGTGCCTTCGCCGACCTGTCGAGCGCGGTGGACCTGACAGACACGACGGCATTCACCGTCGACGACAGTGACGACGACGACCCCGTGTTGCTCACGGCACCAGAGGGTTTCGAGGTCGATACCTGGCGCGAGGGATACCCGTACCACTCCCGGATGTCACGCGAGGAATACGAGATCGCCAAGCGTCTCCTGCAGATCGAACTGCTGAAGCTGCAGAATTGGTCCAAGGAGACCGGTGCCCGCCACGCGATTGTGTTCGAAGGACGCGACGCCGCAGGCAAGGGCGGCACCATCAAGCGCTTCATGGAACACCTCAACCCTCGTGGCGCACGCGTCGTCGCTCTGGAAAAGCCGTCGGCGCGCGAGTCGACGCAGTGGTATTTCCAGCGCTATGTACAGCACCTCCCGGCGGCCGGTGAGCTCGTGATGTTCGATCGCTCCTGGTACAACCGGGCCGGAGTCGAGCGCGTCATGGGGTTTTGCACGGACGAGGAGCACGATCGTTTTCTGCGTCAGGTGCCGCTCTTCGAGCAGATGCTTGTCGACGACGGCATCAGCCTCATCAAGTTCTGGTTCTCGGTGTCGCCGCTCGAGCAGCGGACGAGGTTTGCGATTCGCCAGGTCGATCCCGTGCGCCAGTGGAAACTTTCCCCGATGGATATCGCGTCCCTGGACAAGTGGGATGCGTACACCGCGGCGAAGGAAGAGATGATCAGGTTCACCGATACGGCAACCGCTCCGTGGACCGTCATCAAGAGCAACGACAAGAAGCGCGCCCGGATCAACGCGATGCGACATGTGCTGAGCCAGTTCGACTACGACAACAAGGACCACGACATCGTCGGAACGCCTGACCCGCTGATTGTGGGCAGCCTGGAATAGCAAGACGGCTGACCGACGGCTCCGCGGTGGATAGTGTGAGACGCATGGAGACCGTGCCGATCCAACTTCCCGATGGAACCGTGACTCCGATCCGCCTGTTTCCGGGACCGGTCGACGACGCTCCCGTCGTCGTGATCTTTCCTGGTCTGGGCGTGCCGGCGGGGTTCTACGATCCGGTTGCCGAAGCGTTGGTTGCCGAGGGCTTCAACGCTGTGATCGGAGAATTGCGCGGTCAGGGTGACAGTCGGCCACGGCCGAGTGCGTCGTCGGCCTTCGGGTACCAGGAGTTGGTGTCGGTGGATTTCCCGGCCACGTTCGAAGTGGTGCGTGAAAGATTCCCGGCGAGTACACCATTCCTGCTCGGTCACAGTATGGGTGGCCAGTTGGGGACGATGTACGCGGCAAGGATTCGCGGACGCCTCGGCGGTTTGATCCTCGTGGCGTCCGGCTCGCCCTACCACCGGGGCTTCCCGGGAATCCGTGCTCCGGGGCTGTATCTGGGTTCGTCGGCGATGTCGGTGACGGCCAACATCGCCGGATTCTGGCCCGGCGATCGACTGAGTGTCGGTGGGTTCGGACGGCAATCGAAGGTGTTGATCACCGACTGGGCCAGATTTGCGCGTACCGGCACCATCGACCCCGTCGGCGCTGATATCGACTACGAGGAGCGGATCGCTCGACTGAACTTGCCGGTCCTGTCCGTCACCATCGACGGCGACGATCTCGCTCCGCGCCGATCCGCAAAGAACTTGGTGGACAAGCTCACCGGATCACAGGTCACGATGGTGCACGTCGACGAACCGCTCGGTCACAACGGCTGGATCAGGAAACCGGATGCTGTGACCAAGCGCGTCGTCGCGTGGCTACGCGACCGCTGACAACTCAGCTGAATTTCTGCCACAGGAACTCGTAGGTGAGCGCGGTCTTGTACGCCAACTGAGCATTGTCCGCAGCGCCGCCATGCCCACCTTCGATGTTCTCGAAGTACAGCACCGGCTTGCCCAGCTCCTCCAGCCGTGCGGCCATCTTGCGAGCGTGGGCGGGATGGACGCGGTCGTCACGCGTGGACGTCGCGATGAGGATCGGCGGGCACGACGCATCGGCGTCGATGTTCTGATACGGGCTGTACTCCGAGATGAAGGACCACTCGTCGGCGTTGTCCGGGTCGCCGTACTCCGCCATCCAGGATGCGCCGGCGAGGAGAAGATGGAACCGTCGCATGTCGAGGAGTGGAACCTGGCAAACTATGGCGCCGAACAGTTCTGGGTACTTCGTGAGCATGATGCCCATGAGGAGTCCGCCGTTGCTGCCACCTTGGGCGGCCAACAACTCGGGTGTGGTGATGCCGCGGTCGACCAGATCGCGGGCGACTGCCGCAAAATCCTCGTCCACCTTGTGGCGCCCGGACTTGAGAACCTGTGTGTGCCAGCCTGGTCCGTACTCGCCGCCGCCGCGGATGTTGGCCACGACGTACGTGCCACCGCGGGTGAGCCAGGCTCGCCCGATGGAACCGCTGTACGACGGCGTCAGCGAGACCTCGAATCCGCCGTAACCGTAGAGGAGGGTGGGTCCGGGTGTGCTGTCTTCGGTTCCGACCACGAAGTAGGGAACCTGGGTACCGTCGGACGAGGTTGCGAAGAACTGTTGCGTGACAATGTTTGTGGCATCAAAAAATGCGGGCGCGGCTTTGACGACCGTCGGTTCCGATTCCCCGATCACTCCGTGCAGCAGCGTGGCCGGTGAGGTGTATCCGCTGGCGTTGAGGAAGTACTCGTTGCCGGAATCGGGGTCGGTGTCCAGGATCTCGATGGTGGTGAGTTCTGGTAGCCCCTCGAAAGGCCGCTCGTCCCAGGCATTATCGGCGGGAGTCAGTATCCGCAGGGTGGTTCGGACGTCGGTCAGAACTACAAGAATCAGATGATCGCGGGTCCAACTGTAGTGGTCGAGCGACGAATGCTCGTCGGGCTCGAACAGAACCGTGAGGTTGCGAGTGCCGGCGAGGTAATCCTCGTACCGAGCAGCCAGCAAGGTGCCCGTCGCGTACTCGGCGCCCTCGACCGTCCACGGTGATTTGGTGCGAATCAGCAACCACTCGTGGTGAATCGAGATGCCGGCGTCTTCGGGTGTCTCGATCAGAACGAGTTCGTCGTCGAGCGTGAGCTGGAACCGTCGTGAATTGTAGAAATCGACGGAGCGGGTCACGAAATCACGTTCGAAGCCAGGCGTCGGATCATGTGATGCGGAGATCGCAACATCGGTGCTCTCGCCCTCGTAAAGCGTCTCGGCGCTGGAGAGGGGAGTGCCGCGCTTCCATCGCTGCGCCAGACGAGGGTAACCGGAATCGGTGAGTGATCCCGGCCCGGTATCGGTTCCGACATAGACGGTGTCGATGTCGATCCAGTCGATATCGGTCTTGGCCTCGGGAAGATAGAAACCCGAATACTCTCCGTCAGGCGAGAGGAATTGCCTTGTCTCGATGTCGAATTCGCGGACCACTGCGGCGTCCGCTCCGCCGCGCGACAAGCTGATCAAGGCGCGATTGCGGTGGGGGCGCAGCAACTGTGTGCCCTTCCAGACCCAGTTCTCGCCCTCGGATTCGGCCAGCGCGTCGAGGTCGACCAACACGTCCCACTCGGGGTTGTCGCTTTGATACTGTTCGAGCGTGGTTCGACGCCACAGCCCGCGAATGTTGGTGCCGTCGCGCCAGAAGTTGTACAGATACTCGCCGCGGCGACGCACGTACGGGATGCGGGCGTCGGTGTCGAGGACCTCGCGGACATCGGACTGCATCCGCTCGAAGCGCTCACCGGTTGCGAGTTGTGCTTCGGTGACAGCGTTGTGCGCACGCACCCAATCAAGAGCGGCCTCGCCCGTGACGTCTTCGAGCCAGAGGTACGGATCGTTGTCTGTCGGGGCGTGCTGATCGGATGTCATGGCTCCATTCTTACTGCTTCCCGCCGACAGCATTCGACCCCGCTCCCGAAAGCCGGTGGAAGCGGGGTCGAAAGTCGTGAACTCAGACGTTCAGCGAACGCGCGATCATCGGCCACGAGTTGTGGAGATCGTCCTGCCAGTAGCCCCACGAGTGGGTGCCGGTGGGCTTGAAGTCGAACTGCGCGGGGATCTGCAGCTCGTTCAGACGGTAGGCGAGGTTATGGGTGCAGTAGTTGACCGCTGCCTCGATGAGGCCGCCCACGATGATCTGGTTGGCAAGATTGGCGGGTTCGCCGTTCATCGCAGGGTTGGCGAGGGTGTCGTGCGGGCCGGGCAGACCCGAGCCGGTAGAAACGTACAGTTCAGTGCCGCGGAGCTTCTCGGCGTTGACAACCGGATCGTTGTCGATCCAACCCTGGCTACCGACCGGGCCCCACATGTTCGCGATATCGGCACCGCCACGGACGCCGGTGACCAACTGAATAGCACCCTGACCGACCGGGGTGCTGGTCTCGGCGCAACCGCTGTACGCGCCGACGCTCTTGTAGAGGCCGGGGGCTGCGATCGCGAGGTTGAGTACCGACGTGGCGGTCATGGAGATCGCGGAGATCGACTGCACCTTGTTGGTGTTGAATTCCTTGTCGATGACGGGCGGGAGTTCCTGCGTCAGGAACGTCTGCCACTTCTGACGACCGAGTTCGGGATCGTCGTTGACCCAGTCGGTGTAGTAGCTGAACGCGCCTTCGAGCGGCGTCACGACGTTGAGGTTCTTGTCCTGGAAGAAGTTCATCACGTCGGTCTTACGCTGCCACGTCGCGGAGTCTTCGCCGCCGCCGGCGCCGTTGAGGAGATAGAGCGTCGGGCGCGGTGCGCTGTTGTCCGCAGGGAGGATGACCTCGAGGGGAATGTTGCGGCCCATCGACGCCGAGTACACGGCGATCGTGGACTTGCGGCCGACGTCGCTACGACTCGCAAGGTACGAACCAGCGGCGCCGGACGTGGCTTGTGCCGTGGTGCCTGAGGAATCGCCGCCCGCTGAGGCGATGGCGGGACTGATCAGCATCGGAATCACGGACAGTGCTGCGACTGCAGCGACCAAACGTCCCCGCGTGAATGTACGAGCGCCCATACGAACTGAAACCTCCACTACGTGTAACCCGGTGTGTGACCTGGGTCGATGTCATTGGCCAGTAAACCAGAATTGCCATGGTCAGGAGAGCGTTTCGTGGTTCCAGCTTCCGTGCAGCACACAACCCCGCTCTCGAAGATTCGGAGAGCGGGGTTGTGCGGCGGAAAACCTGTTTATCTGTGGTGTCAGATGCCCATGGAGTTGGCGATCATCGGCCAGGAGTTGTGGAGATCGTCCTGCCAGTAGCCCCACGAGTGGGTGCCGGTGGGCTTGAAGTCGAACGTTGCCGGGATCTGCAGCTCGTTCAGACGGTACGCGAGGTTGTGGGTGCAGTAGTTGACTGCTGCCTCGATGACGCCGCCGACGATGATCTGGTTGGCGAGCACGCCGACCTGGCCGTCGACTGCCTCATTGGCGAGGGTGTCGTGCGGGCCGGGCAGACCGGATCCGGTGGAGATGTACAGGTCGGTGCCGCGGAGCTTCTCGGCGTTGACAACGGGGTCGTTGTCGATCCAGCCCTGGCCGTCGAGCGGGCCCCACATGTTGGTGACGTCTGCGTCGCCGCGCATGCCGACAACCAGTTCGATGGAGCTCTGGCCGACCGGAGTGCTGGTCTCGGCACAACCACTGAACGCGCCGACACTCTTGTAGAGGCCGGGGGCTGCGATCGCGAGGTTGAGCACCGAGGTAGCGGTCATGGAGATCGCGGAGATCGACTGCACCTTGTTGGTGTTGAATTCCTTGTCGATGACGGGCGGGAGTTCCTGCGTCAGGAACGTCTGCCACTTCTGAACACCGAGAGCCGGATCTTCGTTCACCCAGTCGGTGTAGTAGCTGAACGCGCCTTCGATCGGCGTGACGACATTGACGTTCTTCTCGTTGAAGAAGTCCATGACATCGGTCTGGCGCTGCCAGGTCGCACGGTCTTCGCCGCCGCCTGCGCCGTTGAGGAGGTAAAGCGTCGGGCGGGGTTCGCTGTTGTCTGCGGGGAGGATGACCTCGAGCGGAATGTCGCGGCCCATCGACGGCGAGTACACGGTGATCGTGGACTTGCGGCCGACGTCCTTGCGGCTCGTCAGTTTGGAATCCGTCGAGTACGCCGCCGGTGTGGTCTGAGTCGCAGCGGTGTCACCACCGGCAGAAGCCATGGCCGGACTGACAAGCATCGGCAGCACGGATACCGCTGCAATCGCGGCGATCACACGGCCGCGCTTGAATGTACGAGAACGCATAGGCTTAAGAACCCTCCACCTGAATTACCTTGTAGATCCGCCCCGGGTGGAACGATCCTTCGTCGACACTTCTCCGTATGGGTTATACATCCCGACGCATATAGAGCGTGCAAGTCTTGATCTTTCTACAGCATCATCGTGCTATTCGCCAGTGAACCGGAGATTTGCTGAACGATTGACCAGTTTCAAATCCGGCCCACTGTTTACCTATATGCTCAACGGGTGAACCGGACATATCCGATCTGGGAACAGCACTGCTGCCTGCCATTGCAGTCCAACGCCTCTATTGCGGAGCTATTGCGGTACCGGCGTCCTGAGGGCAGTTACGTTTCGGTCAATGTCGGTTATGCGCCTCACACACGCGCGGATTCGACCGCGCTGGTCAAGAGCTTTGCCTGGCAGGCGCGCGTCGAGTATCCGGACATCACACCCGTCTCGACGATCCTCGATGTTGCCGACGTCCAGCGATCCGGCGGAATCGCGCTGGCATTCGACCTCGAGGATTCCAACCCGCTGGACGGCGATCCTGACAACATCGCGTACTTCTACGATCTGGGTGTCCGGTCGATGTTGCCGACGTACAACCACGTCAACGCCGCCGGCTGTGGGTGCCTCGACGCCGTCGACACGGGCTTGACCGCGTACGGCCGCGAACTCGTTGCCGAGATGAACCGCGTCGGCATGATGGTGGACGGTTCGCACTGTTCGGTTCGGACCGGTCTGGACCTGGCCGCCGCCACGGCGCGACCCATGATCTACAGCCATTCGAATCTCCGCAGATTGTGGGAGCACCCCCGAAACATCACCGACGATCAGGCCAAGGCGTGTGCCGATACCGGGGGAGTTATCGGGATCAACGGCGTGGGGATCTTCCTCGGCGTCAACGGCCCGGACGACAACAAAGCCAGGCTCGAGGCAATGGCCGATCACATCGAGGAAGCCGTCGGACTCGTCGGCGTCGATCACGTCGGGATCGGATCGGACTATTCCTTCGACGCCGAGGACTTCCTCGACGAGATCGCCCATCACGCGGAATCGTTCTCCGAGGCGTACACCGCGTGGGGGCCGCTGCAGTGGGTTCCGCCGGAAGACACCCTCACCTTGGACGTCGTTCTGCGTCGGCGCGGTTTCGACGAGTCCTCGATCGAAGCGATCTACGGCGGAAATTTCACCCGAGTTGCCGCTGAAGTTTGGTCTACTGGCCGGTAAGGCGACCATCCGGGGACAGGAAAACGATGCAGGACTACCCTGTTACATCGTGACCTCACACTATGACGTCGTTGTCCTCGGAGCCGGCCCCGGTGGGTACGTCGCTGCTATCCGCGCGGCACAACTGGGCCTGAGCACTGCCATCATCGAGCAGAAGTACTGGGGCGGTGTGTGCCTGAACGTGGGCTGCATCCCGTCCAAGGCGCTTCTCCGCAATGCCGAACTCGCGCACATCTTTACAAAAGAAGCGAAGACGTTCGGCATGTCCGGAGACGTGTCCTTCGATTTCGGCTCCGCCTTCGATCGCAGCCGCAAGGTTGCCGACGGGCGAGTCAAGGGCATCCACTTCTTGATGAAGAAGAACAAGATCGCCGAATTCGACGGCAAAGGCACGTTCGCCGACGCCAACACCATCAACGTCGAGCTCAGCAAGGGAGGCACCGAGACGATCACGTTCGACAACGCGATCATCGCCACCGGTTCCTACACCAAGCTGCTGCCGGGCACCTCGCTGAGCGAGAACGTGGTGACCTACGAAGAGCAGATCCTCACCCGCGACCTGCCGGGCTCGATCCTCATCGTCGGCGCCGGCGCGATCGGCATGGAGTTCGGTTACGTCCTCAAGAACTACGGCGTCGACGTGACGATCGTGGAGTTCCTCGACCGGGCACTGCCCAACGAGGACGCCGACGTCTCGAAGGAAATCGCCAAGCAGTACAAGAAGCTCGGCGTCACCATCAAGACCGGCGCCGCTGTCCAGTCGATCAGCGACGACGGCAGCAAGGTCAGCGTCTCGATCAAGGACAACAAGTCCGGTGAGATCGAAACCGTGGTCGTGGACAAGGTTCTGCAGTCCGTCGGTTTCGCACCGCGCGTCGAGGGCTTCGGTCTCGAGAACACCGGTGTCGCGTTGACCGATCGCGGCGCCATCGCGATCGACGACTACATGCGCACCAACGTCGAGAACATCTTCGCCATCGGCGACGTGACCGCCAAGCTGCAGCTCGCCCACGTCGCAGAAGCGCAGGCCGTCGTCGCTGCCGAAACCATCGGTGGTGCGGACACGCAGACGCTCGGTGACTACCGGATGATGCCGCGGGCGACGTTCTGCCAGCCGCAGGTCGCGTCCTTCGGATTGACCGAAGAGCAGGCCAAGGCCGAGGGCTACGACATCAAGGTCGCGAACTTCCCGTTCGCTGCCAACGGCAAAGCCCACGGTCTCGGTGACCCGACAGGCTTCGTGAAGCTGATCGCCGACACCACGCACGGCGAACTGCTCGGTGGACACCTCATCGGACCGGACGTCTCGGAACTGCTGCCCGAGCTGACCCTGGCCCAGAAGTGGGACCTCACGGTCAACGAGTTGGCACGCAACGTCCACACGCACCCCACACTCAGTGAGGCGCTCCAGGAAGCGATCCACGGCCTCGCCGGCCACATGATCAACTTCTGACAGCACGGCCTTCGGCCCCGTGCGCCCTTCCGAGAAGGGTGCACGGGGTCTTTTTTGCCTAGTTGTGTTGCCAATGCGCCAGATCGCGACTTCGAGTCCAGGTCTGGGCTGGTGGAGCACTAGCGTTCCGGTACATGAAAACTCGTTTTGCACTGCTCGCGGCTGCCTTCGCGCTCGGTCTCACCGCTTGCGGAAGCTCTGCCGGCACCGAGTCGACCGTTTCGTCGACGGGATCCGCCGAAGCGGGGGCGTTTCCGGTGACAGTCGATCACGCCTACGGTTCGACCACGATCGACACCGAACCCATGCGGATCGTGACTATCGGGTGGAGCGGCCAAGATTCGGTGCTCGCGCTGAACAAAGTGCCCGTCGCGATGGAGAGCTTCTCGGGTGACGGTATCGAGAACAACATCTTGCCTTGGGACGCTTCACTGTTGAACGGTGCGACGCCGGTTCTGATGACCACCAACCCGGATGTGCCGTTCGAGCAGATCCTGGCGCTCGATCCGGACGTGATTCTGGCCGTGTATTCGGGGATCACCGCGGAGAAGTATCAGCGACTGCGTGACATCGCACCCACCGTCGCATTCCCCGATCAGCCTTGGGACACCGACTGGGACAAGCAGATGAGCATGATCGGGGCGGCGCTCGGCCAGCCGGCCCGCGCGCAGCAGCTGATCGACGACACCGGAGCATATTTCGAGCGGCAAGCTGCCGAGCATCCGCAGTTCGCGGGCAAGACCGCAACGTACGCGATGCGTACCGACGAGGGCCTGATCGTGTTCTGCAACACCGATCCCCGCATCCGTCTGCTGGGGCAGCTCGGACTGAAGACCTCTCCCGGGGTGGACGCGGTGTGCACGTCCGGCGACAGTTCGGTGTCCGTGGGAATGGAGTCCATCGAAACTCTCGACGCGGACGTCTTCATTCTCGTCGACGCCGACGGCACCAATCTCGACAAGCTGATGGCCTTCGGTCCGTTTGCCAACATGACTTCGGTGTCGAACGGCCGGATCGTGCGCCTCGTCGGAATGGATTACGCGATGGCAACATCCGCGCCGACGGTCTTGAGCGTCCCGTATGCGTTCGACGAGTTCATTGCTCAGCTTTCGGGGGCGCTCGACTGATTGCGGGTGTTACTGATTGCGGGCGTCGTAAGACGCTTGTGACTCGACGATTGTCGGCACCCTCGATTCGAGGAGCTCGATCAGTGCGGTGATCTTGCCCGCGACGTCGGCGCCGAGTTCGGTCAAACTGTATTCCACTTTGGGCGGGATGGTTTCGAGCACTTCACGGTGCACGAGGCCATCCCGCTCGAGTGCTTGCAGGGTCTGCGAGAGCATGCGCTCACTGACGCCGTCGACGCGTCGGCGCAGCGCGCTGAACCGGTACGGGCCTTCGTGTAGCGCTGCCAATGCCAGAGCGCCCCAGCGGCCGGTTGCGTTCTGGAGTGCTGCCCGGGAATTGCATCCGCGAGCGAACACATCGGCCTCGAGGGTGGGATCCTGATCTGTTTCGGCAGCACAGGAAGGGATATCGGTGCTGGTCATATGCCCAGGGTACTACTGAACATACCGATAGCGCTAACTCTTGTGGTTGCACTTACGAAAAATTAGTGCATGATGGTTGCAGAGCACGTTCACGCTTCAACCTAAACGGGAGTTCACATGAGCATCGCAGTCACCGGCGCAACGGGAAACCTCGGACACCTTGTTGTCGAGGCACTCATCACGCGGGGCACACCGGCGTCGGACATCGTCGCCGTGGTTCGTAATCCGGAGAAGGCTGCGGACCTCGCAGCCCGCGGCGTGGTGGTTCGCAAGGCGGACTACACCGATGTCGCCGCATTGGAAGCAGCCTTTGCCGGCGTCGACAAAGTGGTGCTGATCTCGGGCAGCGAAGTGGGCCAGCGGCTTGCCCAGCACACCAACATCATCAACGCAGCAAAGGCCGCAGGCGTCGGATTCATCGCGTACACAAGCATTTTGGACGCGCAGGACACTGTGATGAAGCTCGCTGCCGAGCACAAGGCAACCGAGGATGTACTGGCCGCGAGTGGCGTTCCGTTCGCACTGCTGCGTAACGGTTGGTACTGGGAGAACTTCCTCAACGACCTGGCCGGCGTTATCGAGCGCGGCGCAGTAGTCGGTGCGGGCGCGGACGGAAAGGTCGCCGGCGCAGCGCGGGCGGATTACGCGGATGCCGCAGCGGCAGTAGTCACGACGGACGGCCACGAAGGTGCGGTCTACGAATTGGGTGGCGACGAGCGCCTTACCTACGCTCAGTTCGCGGAGAAGGTCAGCGAGTTTGCCGGCAAGCCCGTCGCGTACCAGTTCGTGAGCGAGGACGCATACAAGGGGATTCTCGAGAGCGTCGGATTGCCCGCTCCGGTCGCGGAGATTCTTGCCGATTCCGATGCGGCAATCGCCACGGGAGCATTGGACACCGAGTCCGGTGACCTGCAGAAACTGATCGGCCGCAGCAGCACACCGGTGGCTGAGGTCTTGAAGCAGGCCTAACCTGCTGTGCGCCTTTATTAACCGCGGGCGGTTAATAAAGGCGCACAGGGGTTTAGCCCATATGTACCGCGCCTTCGGTGGGGAGATCACCCTTCTTGGCGCGAACCAGCACCACGACGACGGGTGCGATGATCGCCAACAGGATTGCGGCCCAACCGAATGCGGCGGAGTATCCCGAAACCTCGGCGCCGAAGAAGTAGTCGGTCATCGAGGCGATGAAGTCCTGCACCGGCTGGGGGAGCAGTGCCAATTGGTCCCCGGTCGGGACGGCCGCGTTCGACAAGTCGACAGGCATGCCTTCCGGGGGGATCGGCGCCGCGTTGTCTGCGGTGAATGCGGACTTGGCCGACGCGTAGATCGTGGTGAAGAGTGCGGTTCCCAGAGCGCCGCCGATCTGCAGGGTTGCGTTGACGAGGGCGCTGGCTGCGCCGGCGTCGTGGTCCGGAACACCGATCAGCGCGAGGTTCTGCATGGGCACCATCAGTAGGCCCAAACCGAAGCCGAAGATGGCAAGGCCCGGGAACACGTGGGTCCAGTACGAGCTGTGAACCTCGATCTGGGTGAGCAGAAGAAGTCCGACTGCGGCGACCAAGGGGCCGACAACCATGAGGGGCTTGGGGCCGATCTTGGTGGACAGCTGAGCAGCCGCGGTGGAAGCAAGCACGATGAAGAAGGCCATCGGCAGTGAACCGACGCCGGCCATGACGGGGCTGAATCCGAGCACGATCTGCAGGTAGAACGTCAGGTACAGGGTGCCGCCGAGAAGGGCTGCGCCGACGAGCATTGAGCCGATCAGTGCCGCGCCGCGGTCGCGATGCCACGGAACGCTCAGTGGCAGAAGCGGATTCTTGCTGCGGCTTTCGACGACCACGAACAGCGCGAGGAAAACCAAGCCGAGGGCGATGAACAGCAGGGTGTCGGTCTGACCCCAACCGTGTTCGGCGCGCGTGAATCCGTAGACCAGGGAGCCGAGTCCGAGTGCGATGAGGACGGCACCGGGCAGGTCGTAGCTCGTGTCGCCGTGTGCCTTGGTCTCCTTGACGATCGGGACGGCAGCAGCAATCGCGATGAGTGCGATCGGGATGTTCACGAGCAGGCACCAGCGCCAGTCGACGTACTGAGTCAGGACGCCGCCGAGCAGCAGGCCGATAGCTGCGCCACCGCCGGAAATCGCGCCGTAGACGGCAAAAGCCTTGGCGCGCTCCTTTTCTCCGATGAAGGTGGTGGTGAGCATCGACAGTGCGGCGGGTGCGAGAAGTGCCGCGAAGACACCCTGGCCGGCGCGGGCGATGAAGAGTTCGATACCGGACTGGGCGATGCCGCCGATGCCCGACGCCACGGCAAAGCCGGCCATGCCGACGATGAAGGAGCGCTTACGTCCCCAGTAGTCGGCGATGCGGCCACCGAGGAGAAGCAGTGCGCCGAATGCCAGCGCGTACGACGTGACAACCCAGGCGCGATCGAGGTCGCTGATGCCGAGTTCTTCCTGCGCGGCGGGCAGGGCGATGGAGACGATGGTGCCGTCGAGCACCACCATGAGTTGTGCAAACGCGACGATGCAGAGCACCAGCCAGCGTCGTTGATGATTCGGGTTCTCGGAGATCTCCGGAGACGGCGGCGTTGCGCCGCTTTCGACGTCAGTGGTGGTCATCGTTACAAGGTAAGTGAGCGCTTCTTCGAGAGTCAAACGAAATAGTTCGTTCGGTTACGATAATCACTATGGCTCCCACAGATGTGACCGCGACGAAGCAGCGAATCCTCGACGCTGCCCTGGAAGAGTTCGGCACCTTTGGGCTCGCCGGCGCACGAATCGATCGCATCGCGAAGAACGGTAACGCCAGCAAGGAACGGCTTTACGCGTACTTCGGGGACAAGGTAGCGCTCTTTCACGCAGTGCTCGACGCGGACTTCGTCGAAGCCATGGAATCCGTCGAATGGGTGGGCGGGGACGTACCGCAGCATGCTGTCGAATTGTTCGATGCCATGACCAGGAAGCCGCACATCCAGCGCATGATGATCTGGGGTCAACTGCAGGGTGAAGGACCTCGGATGCGCAAACAAGCAGAAGAGCATTCCAGTTGGCTCCCGCGGATCGCCGCGATTCGCAAAGCCCAGGACGACGGCATCATCGCCGCTCACTGGAATCCGGAAGACCTCATCACGCTGATCTTCGGCCTCGTGCTCGCCTGGGTAGTCGCGCCCGGCATCGCCGACAACCAGTCTGTGGACGCGCAGGAACTCGACCACCGTCGTGAAGTGGTGCGCGAAGCGATAATTCGTATCTGCAAGCCCTGAGAGCGGCTACGAAAAATCGCGTTCGACGCGCAACGTCCCGATCGTGGTGGCCAACCCGTCGTACTGGGTTACCAGCAAAGTGAATTCGATGAGCCGACGGTCGTCGAGGTGCTGGGACAACGTATTCCAGGTCGAGTCGGAGACGTCCTTGGTGGTGACCAACTCGTCGACCGCAGCCAAGATCGCCTGGTGGCGAGAACTCAACCCGGAAGCTGTGGGGCCCTCGATAATTCGGGCGAGGAGTTGTGCGTCGATTCCAGCCTTACGGCCGAGCCTGATGTGGTGATCCATTTCGTAGTCGCACTCGCGTAGATGCGCGACGCGCAGGATGATCAGTTCGGTGTCGTGGCGCGAGATTCTGCCGCCGGGCATCAAAGATCCGGAGTAGTGCAGCCAACCGCGGAAGAGTCCACCGGTGCGCCCCAAGGTACTGAAGAGGTGTGCGTCCGGTGCGCCGGCGGCTTTCGAGAGGACACGCCAGATTCCCCAGTTGATCGGGCCGAGTTCTTTCAACCGGCCAGGCTGGATGCGAGCGTTCATGACGCGAACTCCTTGGGTGTCGTGGGCTGGTACGACGCTAACACTGCCCGGAATCGAATCACGGCAACCAACGCGGCCAGTGCCGCGAGGGCGAGCATGGGCACGGACGGACCCAGGCTCGGTTCGAGGACGACAAGAAGTACGGGCAATCCGAAGCCGAGGTACGTTCCGACGTAGAAGATACCCGTCAATGTTCCGCGTGATGCCGGTGGCGCAAGGGTTTCGAGGTCCAGAAGACCGCTGCGCAGACACAAGCCGTATGCGGTTCCCAGGACGAGGGCGCAGACGACAAACAGGGCCAGTGGCGGGTGGGCTCCGCCGGCCGCGACGAGGCAGTATCCGAGCGCTGCCAACCCGGCACCTGCGCTTCCGGCTTGCCGGCCCCAATTGCGATGACGCGCAACGGTTTGAACGGTGATGCCCGCACCGAGTGTGATTGCCGCAGCAATTCCGGGGAGTAGTGGGCCGGAGTAGCGGTCGCCGAGGCGCGCGGACATCGTCACGAACGAGACTGTCGCACTGGCAAACACCCAGGGCGCCAGCGGCAGCGCCCAGATCAGAGCTGAGCGGACCGATCGTCGACCGTCGGCAGGCAACGGGAGCACTGCGGAAGCCGGAGAAGGTGTTCGGCTCCACATCGCTGCGGCGGCAACGGAACACCCGGACAGCAACGCCGAGACAACAAAGGGCGTGACCAAGGGAAAGGCTGCGAACTGGGCCATCAGGCCGGAGATCAAGGGGCCCAGGGCAAAACCGGCGGTGAGGACCACACCCGCCAGCACGGTTCCCGCTTTGCCGCGCAGATCAGCAGCCCAGGCCGTGCCCGCGCCGATTGCCAGACCGGCACCGATACCGACAACAAGACGACCCACCAGGAGGCCGGAAGTGTTGTGCCACAGCAGCAGAAAAACCGTGCCCAGCGCGGCGACAAGCGCTCCGGGCAGGACAACGCCCGCTCGGCCGACACGATCGGACAGCACGCCACCGGTCAACAGTCCGGGAAGTAGACCGAGTGCGTAGATGCCGAACACACCGTCGAGAACGGCGTGCGAGAGGCCCTCATGCTCCCGGAGTACCGGGATGAGGGAGGCAAAGTGGTTGGCGGCCCACCCCGTCGAGAGAAGTACGGCCAGTACCGAGATGAACCCGCGACGGGATGGATCGCCCATGCCCGCAGCTTAGGCGGGCACCAGGTTGCTGACGTCGGCGAGTAGTTCGAAGGTGCGCAGCCACGCGGCGCGGTTGGTGCCGGTGGAGACGGTGATCAGCTCGTCGGCCTGCGCGTGCTCGGTGAATTCGTCCAGGTACGCGCGGACTTCGGCGGGAGTGCCGACTGCGCTGTACCTGGCCATTTGGAGAACCTGCTGACCGGCGGGGGAGTCGAGCAGCATGTCGGCCTCGTCGTCGGTAAACGTGCGACCGCGGCCGAGAAGCAGACTGACACGATTGCGCTTGGATTCGAGGAATTCCTGCTGAGCCTGCTCGGTGGTATCGGCGGCGATCACATTGACGCCCGCGATCACGTACGGCTCGGCCAACTGCTCCGACGGCTTGAATTCACGACGGTAGATGGTCACGGCGTCGCGAAGCGCGTTGGGCGCAAAATGTGACGCAAACGCGTAGGGGAGGCCGAGCATGGCGGCCAGTTTTGCACCGAACAGCGACGAACCGAGGATGTAGAGGGGGACGTGGGTGCCCTTACCGGGCACCGCACTGATGCCGGGAATACGCGATGTGTCGCCGAGATATCCCTGAAGTTCGAGGACGTCCTGCGGGAAGCTGTCGGACGAACTGGGGTCGCGGCGCAGGGCCTGCATCGTCTTCTGATCGCTGCCGGGAGCGCGGCCGAGACCAAGATCTATGCGGCCGGGGTGCAGTGTCTCGAGCGTGCCGAACTGTTCGGCGATGGTGAGCGGCGCGTGGTTGGGGAGCATGATGCCACCGGCGCCAAGCCGGATTTTGGTGGTGTGAGCTGCAACGTGGCCGATCAGGACACTGGTCGCGGACGACGCGATGGAGCCCATGTTGTGGTGCTCTGCGTACCAGATTCGCTGGTAGCCCCACTCCTCGGCTCGCTGCGCCAGCGTCACACTGGCGTCGAAGCTGTCTTTGGCGGTCTCGTTCTGGCCGATGTGCGCAAGATCGAGGATGGAGAGTGGAACCGACATGAAGTGGGCACCTTTCAGGCGGGCAGAAAACTGTTGTTGTGAGGTGCAACCGCCTGGAGTGCATTCCTATTTCCGCTACCCACAAAATCAGTATCGAACCGCGTTCGCCAGGGCCGCCAACGACAGTGCCTGGCGTGCGTGCTCGACCACCACGAGCCGCCCGTCGTCGATGTGCGCCCGCAATGACTCGAACGCTTGCGGCAGCTTGTTGTCGAGGACGAGTTCAGCGATCGCGATGTGCTCGTCGACCGTAGCCGCGATTCCGGCCGGCGTCGGATGGTCGAACATCCGTACCGGCCGGATTTTGGCATTGACGGTTGCCAAGGCCTCGGTTAGAGCGGGATTTCCAGCCGAGACGAGCAGTGCCGTGTGAAACTCCTCGTCGAGGGTGACGAAGCTGGAATCCGGTTCAGGTGAATGCGTGCGCAACGCATACCACTTGTCGAGTTCGGCTCCCAGAACATCAGCGTTGTGCCGGGCGCACTCGGTGTCGAGGACGCGGCGAATTCCCTGTAGTTCGAGCAGTATTCGCAGTTCGTATAATCCGTTGAGGTCTTCCAGGCGCGGCCGGTAGGGGTACAGCCCGTGCTCACCTCGTTGAACCAAACCGTCAGATTGCAACCGGGCCAGAGCTTCTCGCACCGGGGTCCTCGAAACACCGTAGATCTGCGCGAGCCGCTCCTCACTCAGTCGTTCTGTCGGCGTGATTTTCCCGGTCATCAGATCGTCCCGGATCGACTGATACACCTGATCCCGCAGAGACCCGGTCGAGTGTTCGACGGGGGACATCTCAGATGGCCATCGCTCGGCGGACGGCGTCAGTGGAGGTGGTGCCTCCCTCTCCGATCGACGTCACATGACCGGCCGCGAGAACGCTGTAATGCTGCGCCGACTGGAGTGCAAAGCCGATGTGCTGTTCGACCAGGAGAACTCCGAGATCGCCGCGGTTGGTGAGATCGATGATGGTGCGTTCGATTTCGGCCACGACGTTGGGCTGGATGCCTTCGGTGGGTTCGTCGAGGATCAGAATCTTCGGTTCGGTGATGAGGGCGCGGGCGATGGCGAGCTGTTGCCTTTGACCACCCGACAGCAAGCCTGCTCGTCGATCGAGGAGCGTGGTCAGTGCGGGAAACATATCCAATGCTTCTGCGATCAATGCCTTTCCACGCTTGCGGCCGTCCGCGACAACCTGAAGATTCTCGGCGGTGGTGAGTTGGCCGAACGATTGTTGTCCTTGGGGGACGTAGGCGAGTCCCCGCGCGACGCGGGCGCTCGGCCGCAGTGTCGTGATGTCCTCGCCGTTCAGGAGAATTGTTCCACCGGTCGGTTTGATCAACCCGACAGCGGCTCGGAGCAATGTCGTCTTCCCGGCACCGTTGTGGCCCATGACGGCGGCGACACCGTTACCCGGAACGGTGAGGGAGATTCCGTGGATGACTTCGGTGCGTCCGTATCCGGCGCGGACGTCCTTGATTTCGAGCATGATTCACTCCTCGCCGTGTGGCACGGCCGCAGCCGTGCCGAGGTAGACCTCTTGGACTTTGGGATCGGCCTGAACCTGCGCGACAGTTCCTTCGGCAAGCACCTTGCCGGCCGCGAGGACGGTGACCGAGGTGGCAAATGCTCGCATGAAGTCCATGTCGTGCTCGACGACGACAACGGTGCGCGCGCCACCGATCCGACGCAGGAGGTTGCCGGTTTCCTCGCGTTCTTCCAGGCTCATTCCTGCGACCGGTTCGTCGAGCAGAAGTACCGAACAGTTCTGCACCAGAAGCATTCCGATTTCGAGCCACTGTTTCTGTCCGTGCGCGAGGATCCCGGCGGGCGTGTCGCGTAGCGCTTCGAGTCCGGTGGTTTCGAGGGCTTCTTCGATCTCCGGGAGGACGGTTTTGCGGGTGCGTAACAACTCCCAGGGGGAGCGACCGGCACCGGCGGCGATGTCCAGGTTTTGCAGGACGGAGAGTTCCTCGAAGACGCTGGCCGTCTGGAAGGTACGGCCGACCCCGAGACGGGCGATCTTGTGAACCTTCTTGCCCAGCAATTGTTCACCGGACTTGGTGATCGAACCCGTCGCCGGTACCAGCCCGGTGATGGCGTCGACAAGCGTGGTTTTGCCGGCGCCGTTGGGTCCGATCAGAAAGCGGAGGTCACCCTGCATCAGGGTCAGGTTCACGCTGTCGACGGCCTTGAATCCGTCGAAGCTGACGCTCAGATCCCGCACTTCCAGGTATTCGGATGACATACCGGCGTTGCCGCCCAGTACGGGGCTCGGCGCGCTTGTGTCAGTTGTACCGGTGTTGGTCATACGGACACCTCCACAGATTCCGGTTCGCTGATTTTCGGGGTTTCGGGAGCGGACTTGTCGCGCTTGCGACGGTGACGCAGGAGCGCAAAGAGTCCGGCGACTCCGGCGGGGAAGAACCCGACCACGACGATGAACATCAGGCCCTGGGCGTAGATCCAGCCGGACGGCAATTTCTCCGAGAAGGCCGACTGTGCCCAGGCAACACCGATGGCACCGAGTACGGGGCCGAGAAGTGTTGCGCGGCCGCCGATCGCCACACCGATGAGGAAGGCGATGGAGGGAACGATTCCGACGTCGGCGGGGGAGATGATGCCGACGATGGGCACGAACAACGCTCCGGCGATACCGGCCAGGAAGGCAGCGGTGACATAGGCGACCAATTTGATATTGGCGGGGTCGTACCCGAGGAAGCGCACGCGCTCTTCCTGATCCCGTACTGCGACAAGCAGTTCACCGTAGCGGGAGTTCATCAGTTGCCGGATCAAGGCGACGGAGGCGAGTAGGACTCCCGAGGCGATGAAGAACAGCATCTGCTTGTTGGCGGGGTCGTTGAGATTGAAGCCGAAGAACGTGCGGAAGCGGTTGAGTCCGTTGCTGCCGCCGATGGTCTGTTGACCGATCAGCAGGATCGCGAAGGCCGCGGCGAGAGCCTGCGAGAGGATCGCGAAGTACGCACCCTTGACGCGTCGTTTGAAAACACCGAGTCCGAGGAGAAACGCAACCGTCGCGGGGAGGAACAGGACCGCGAAGATGGCCACGAACGGGGAGGCAAACGGCTGCCAGTAGCCCGGTAGTTCGGTCTTGCCGGCGATTGCCATGAAATCGGGTACGGCGTCGCCCTTGAGTTCGGCGTCGGCGATCTTGAGGTGCATAGCCATGACGTAGGCGCCGATACCGAAGAACACACCTTGGCCGAGGGTGAGCATTCCGCCTCGGCCCCAGGCAAGTCCGATGCCGACTGCGACGATCGCGAAGCACAGGAACTTCCCCAGCAGGGAGAGCCGGAAGTCGGAGAGTACGGCGGGGGCAACACCGAACAGGATGATCGCGGCGATGGCGAATCCGCCCCAGACCCGGATGCGGGGATTGGTCAGGACGCTCATACGAGGCTCCTTGTCTTGACTGCAAACAGTCCCTGGGGACGCACCTGGAGGAAGACGACGATGATGACGAACAAGATGACCTTGGCAATCGAGGCGGTGGTGGAGTACTCGATGAAGGAGTTCAGGATGCCGAGTGCAAATGCGGCGATCACCGCGCCCTTCATCTGTCCGAGTCCGCCGACGACCACCACGAGGAATGCGTCGATCAGATACGACTGCCCGATGGTCGGACTGGTGGAACCGATCAAGGTCAACGCGACACCGGCCACACCGGCAAGACCGGATCCGAGGAAGAAGGTAGTGATATCGGTACGGCGGGAGGATATTCCGCTGGTCTCCGCCAAATCCCGGTTCTGGACAACGGCGCGGATGCGCCTACCCATCGACGATTGCTTCAGCGCCAGCGACAGTGCGATCACTGCAGCGATCGCCAGCACCAGAATGAAGATGCGGGTTTTCGGAACTACGGCGCCGAGAATGTCGACTCCACCCGAAAGCCAGGACGGGGCGGTGGTGTTGACGGCGGGTGCGCCGAAGATGTCGCGCGCCAACTGCTGAAGGATCAGTCCGACGCCGAACGTCACCAGCAACGTGTCGAGGGGGCGGTGGTACATCCGTGACACCAGAAGCACTTCCAGCGCCACGCCCATCAATCCGCCGACGACGAAACCGACCAGTAGAGAGATGATCAACGAACCGGTTGCATTGGAAATTACTTGCTGCACAACGTAGGCCGTGTACGAGCCGGCCATGATGAACTCGCCGTGGGCCATGTTGATGACACCCATTTGGCCGAACGTGAGCGAAAGTCCCAATGCAGCCAACAACAGAATCGAGCCGATGCTCAAACCTGTGAACAGCTGTCCGATCACAACATCCATGACAGACGTTCCACCTCTCTACCAGTCGGTTTCATTGCGGTCGGATAGTTACTTGCTGCTGCCGAGACCCGAGGCCCACGGGTAGCTCTCGAGGTACGGGTCTGGCTTGATCGGCTGGCCGGAGTCCCAGACGGTGTAGATCAGTCCGTCGCTTCGGATTTCGCCGATGCGGGCGGTCTTGGTGATGTGGTGGTTGTCGCCGTCGATGGTGACCAGGCCTTCGGGAGCCTCGAAGGTCACACCGTCGGCATTGTCCTGAATATCCTTGACAGCAAAGGAATTGGCCTTTTCGACCGTGTTCTTCCACAGGTACACGGAAGTGTAGGCAGCTTCCATGGGGTCGGACGTGGGCTTGTCCTGGCCGTACTTCGCCTTGTATGCCGCGACGAACTTGTTGTTCACCGGGGTGTCGATGGTCTGGTAGTAGTTCCAGGCTGTCAGCTGACCTTCGACGTTCTGGACGCCGATACCGCCCACCTCTTCCTCGGCGATGGACACCGAGACAACAGGCATGTCGGCCGGCTTGAGGCCCACATTGGTGTACTCGCGGAAGAACGCGACGTTCGAATCGCCGTTGAGCGTGTTGAATACGGCGTCGGCGTCTGCCGTGCGGACCTTGTTGACAATGGTGGAGAAGTCGGTCGAACCGAGCGGCGTGTAGTCCTCGCCCTTGATCTCGATGCCGTTGGCCGCGGCGTACGCCTTGATGATGCGATTGGCGGTCTGCGGGAAGACGTAGTCACTTCCGACCAGGTAAAGGGACTTGACGCCCTTTTCCTTCAGGTAGTCCAGTGCGGGAATGATCTGCTGATTGGTCGTAGCGCCCGTGTAGAAGATGTTCTTGGAATCCTCGAGGCCCTCGTACTGAACGGGGTAGTAGAGGAGCGAATTGTTGTCTTCGAAGACCGGGAGCATGGCCTTGCGGCTCGACGACGTCCAGCCGCCGAAAACTGCTGCGACACAGTCGCTGCTGATGAGCTTCTCTGCCTTCTCCGCGAAGACCGTCGGCTCGGACGCGCCGTCCTCGGCGACGATCTGCACCTTCTTGCCCAGAACGCCACCGGCGTCGTTGATCTCCTGAACTGCAAGTGCAATCGAATCGCGCACTGTCACTTCACTGATGGCCATGGTGCCGGACAACGAGTTCAGTGAACCGACCTTGATCGTGTCGCTGGAGGTGTCGACACACGATGCTGCGGTGGTGTCTCCCGACGTGGTGTCAGAGGCTTTGCTTCCACAACCGGTGAGTACCAAACCCAGAGCGGCAAGAGCTGCCGGAGCGGCAAGGGTGCGCTTCGAGAAGGTTCGCATAGACGGGCCTTTCGTCTTCAGGACTTCGGGGAAACGGACTGCCGGAAGTGATGTATCCGGCTCGCGTATACGGCGCTGTATTCGTCGATGCGGATGAGCGTAGGGAGAGTGTGTTTCTGAAAGAATGAGACTCGATCACCATCATGTGTCCGATATTTCGGTTTGATGAACGCATGCTCACTCCGCAGGTCAGAGCAGGCTCGGTGTTAGCATCCTCGATATTCGATCAAGCATTCGCTTGACGATTGACGAGGGGGATTAGACCAGTGCGTTCGACCCGACGGGAAGAGATACTCACTCACGCTGCCAAATTGTTCAGCGAGCGTGGTATCGCGGCAACGACGGTGCGAGATATCGCCGACGAGGTCGGAATTCTGTCCGGAAGCCTCTATCACTACTTCGAATCCAAGGATGCGATGGCGCACGAAATTGTCGTGCGGTTCCTCGAAGATCTCAACATCAGATACGAGAACTCGATCGAACCAGCGGGATCGGCTCGCGACCGGTTGGCATCCATGGTCGAGGTGTCGTTCAACACCGCACTCGACCATCCGTACGCCACCGAGGTCTATCAAGGCGAAGCGATTCTGTCATCCCAGCCTGCCGATGCTCCCATTACCGTTGCGGTCCAGAAAGCACACAGCTACTGGCGCACGGCAATTGCGCGGGGGATTGCCGAAGGGGAGTTTCGCGAAGACATCGACCCGGAGCAGTTTCATCGCTTGATGCGGGAGTCGGTGTGGTCGACAGTGGCTCAATATCGCTCGCAGTTGGCTGAGCTGGCACCGGAACTGCAGCGGAATTTGATCCTGGTGTTTCTCGACGGGTTCGCCCTGCGCGGCGACGGTTCTCGGGTGCCCGCTCGAGTGAAGGCCCCCGCCGACAAAGTCGACGTTGTACCGCCGGCCGGGTCGGTGGCCGAACTGCGTTCGGATGTGGACGAGTTGAAGTCGGTGATTCGCGATCTGAGCTCCGCGATTCGTGATCTGCAGGCCGAGCAACGGGGCTGATTTCCCCGTATTTACTGCGGTTTTGACTATCGGTGTGACCCAGTGCATACTTCTGCCCAGCTTCGTAAATCAAGCGCTTGTTTGATTTACCAAATATTGCTTGGACAGGAGTGGGATGTGAGACTCGGAAAGGCGATAGCCTTGGCCGCGGCAGTCGTGCTCGGGACCGGTGCGTGTGCCTCCGCCGGGGTCATTCCGGACGACGAGATCGTGATCGGTCTGGACGAGGATTCGACCGGGCCTGGTGCGTCGTACAGCACCATCGCGGGCAAGACGGTCCGCTTGAGCGTCGATTTGATCAACCAGGCAGGTGGGATCAACGGCAAACCGGTACGACTGGTGGTCGAGAACGACGAGAGCAGTCCCACCAAGACTCCGTCGATCATTCGGAAGCTGGTGGATCAGGGCGCAAGTGCCGTCATTCTGGCGACCGGCAGCGGCTCGGTCCTGCAGGCGAAGTCGATTCTTGAGCAGTCGAAGATCCCGGCAATCGCACCCGTTGTCCTCAGTGACGCGTTTGCCTCCCCTCCCGGCAACGACTACTCCTTCATGATTCCCAACTCGCTCAAGCAGTACGCCGAGGTGTATTGCGGAGCGTTCGAGAAGCTGGGGTACACATCGCTCGGAATCCTCGGTGACGCAAGCGCTTCCATCGACGGCATCATCAAGACGCTGCGCCCGGCGCTGGAGAAGTGCGCAACGGTCACCGCCGTCGAGAAGGCACCGGTAGACGCCGCGGACCTCACGGCGCAGGTGTCGCGACTCGCGGAAACGAAACCAGACGCCATTCTGGTGGCCAGCATCGGTGGCCACTTCGAGATCCTGGCGCACAACACACTCTCGAAGATCGTCCCCGAGACGCAGCGCTTCTCGCTGGCCTCCATCGGAAATCAGCCGGCCTCGTGGGCTTTGGCTGATCCGAAGGCACTCAGTGGCATGGTCTACATGGGATCGCTCAGTGCCGACAACATGCGTACTGCGGAGTTGACCGAGAAGGTCCGGGCAGTCAAGGGCGACGACTATCAGCTGACCGCCTACGACGCGCAAGCGTATGACGCCGTCATGATGCTGGCGAAGGCCATCGAGATCGCCGGTGGTCATCAGGACCGCACCGCGGTTCGGGATGCGCTCCAGCAGGTTTCGGGTCTGCCCGCCAGTTTCGGTCAGGACGATCTGACGCTGTCCTTCAGCCCGGGCGACCACTTGGC
The DNA here is from genome assembly GCF_042790355.1 of Rhodococcus sp. NPDC056743. NCBI lineage: Bacteria > Bacillati > Actinomycetota > Actinomycetes > Mycobacteriales > Nocardiaceae > Rhodococcus > Rhodococcus sp. NPDC056743. The sequence goes on from NZ_JBHTZI010000001.1 coordinate 686,451, forward strand.
CCCGGACAGCCTGTGCGGACTGGTGCTCGTCGAATTCGGTGACGACAACAAGCCCGCCCATCCGTGGGATTCCTATCAGCCCCCGTGCGGATAACCGAGGAGCTTTGACATGACAGACGCACAACTCTGGCTTGCAGCCATCGAGATCGGTGCTTTCTTCTCGTTGATCGCCTTGGGGATGTACCTCGTGGTGGTCGGCGCGGATTTCTTCAACTTCGCCATGGGGCCGTACGCCATGGCAGCGGCTATGGCGAGCAGCTGGATCGCGGTCAACCACGGACTGGCTCTGTGGCTGGCGATGCCGCTGGGAATTGCTGTTGCAGTGGTGCTTTCGGTACTGACCGAAAAGCTGGTGGTGAAGCAGGTTCAGAAGCGCTCGGGACGTGGTGAGCTACCGGCTTTGGTGGCCGTGACGGCGGTGCTCTTCGGTATTCAGCAACTGGCGGGAACCGTGTTCGGACGTACGCCGCTGCCGGGACAGAAGATCTTCGACTTCGATCCGATCACCGTTGCCGGCGCCACCGTCGACAGCGCGACCGTGGTTCTGATCGTGGGTACTGCGCTGGTGTTCATCGGAATCGGCCTGTGGCTGAACACGTCCACTGCCGGCCGATTGCTACGGGCCGTGGGCGACAACCCCGACGCGGCACGGGTGCTCGGCTTGCCGGTGGACCGGGTTCGACTGATCGCCTTCACACTCGCGGGCGTCATTGCCGCGATCGCGGGACTGTTGTTCGCCCCCAAGGCCGGTGTGCAGTTCACCAGCGGATTGTCCTGGACGCTTACCGCTTTCATCGCGCTGGTCATCGGCGGTACCGGACGTAGCTGGGCGCCGCTGATCGGCGGAATGTTGCTGGGCATCGTCCAGGTGTTCGCGCCGTACTACTTCGGTGCCAGCGCCGCTCAGACCGCGATCCTCCTGATCGCACTGGTCTTCTTCGCCTTCCGCCCGGAAGGTCTGCTCTCGAGAAAGGTGCGCGTCTGATGGGTGCGATAACCACACCTCGCGCGATCAGGTCGCGAGCGCGGCTGGGCAACGTGTCGCGCGAAGCCCTGATAACGGTGACTGTTGTTGCGGTAGTTCTCCTGTGGATGGGGCCCAGCCTGTACCGACAGGACCTCATCTTCCTTGCCGCCACCTACTCGCTGATTGCGCTGGGAATGTATGTTCCCTTCGTTCTGGCAGGTTCCCTGTCGATGGCCTACAGCGCCTATGCAGCGATCGGTGCCTACGCGGTTGCCTTGATGTCTGTGAAGACCGGGATGTCGATGTGGTGGGGCTGGCTGATCGGCGCGTTGGTTGCAGCGTGCGTAGCGGTGCTCCTCAGTCTTGCCACGCAGAAACTTTCGGGTTTCTACCTCGCGGCTGTGACTCTGCTGTTCGGAATTGCCTTCGAGCACTGGCTCATCGACGGACCCAGCTTCACCGGCGGTTCGGCCGGCATCTCCGGAGTTCAAGCTCTCACGATGTTCGGTTGGGAACCGCCGCGATACGCGTTGGTCGTGTTCGCGATTCTGTTCGTCTGCGTCATTGCCATTGCGGTCGATCGACTGCGGAAGTCCGTGTGGGGCCTGATGTTGCAGGCTTCGCGGGACAACCGGAACGTCGCCAGGTCCTCCGGTGTCAACCCGATGCACTTGACCGTCGTGGCACTGGCAATCGGTGCTGCGATCGCGTCGACCGGTGGATCCCTCTTCACCGTCTCGGTTCAAGCGGTGACGCCGGAAACCTTCACTCTCAGCATCGTCTTCCTCGCTATCTTCATGCCGATCATCGGTGGCCGCGGCTCCGCATGGGGTGCACCGCTCGGTGCGCTCATCGTGGTGATCGTGACACTCAACATGCCCGGATATCAGGGCAGTGGCGAACTCCTGCTTGCCGGTGCGGTTCTGGTCATTCTGATCGTCGCACCGGGCGGCGTGATCGGCTGGACTCGCGCGTTGATCAACCGGCTGACTGCTACCTACCAGGAGCGTGATTCCCGATGACCGATCCGTTACTCGCGGTTCGTGGCCTCCACAAGTCCTACGGCGGTGTGCGGGCGGTCGACGACGTGTCGTTCAGCGTCGGCCCCGGTGAGGTCATCGGTCTGGTCGGCCCCAACGGCGCGGGCAAGACAACACTCGTCGACTGCATCTTCGGTACCCAGCAAGCCGATTCCGGAACGGTGAGTCTGGCCGGTAAGACGCTGAGCGGCCCATCGGAACGTCGTGCCAGGCACGGGCTCTCACGGACCTTCCAGCACCCGCAGTTGGCGCTCGAACTCAATGCCGTCGACAACATCATCCCGGGACTCTACGGACACCGGATCACCTCGCCGCTGCACTCGCTGTGGTGGGCGATCAAGGGGCCGTTCGAAAACTGGGACAAGGCCTCGGATCAGGCTTCGGCGCTGGCGCGGGAGTATTCGATCACCGACACCGAAAGCGCATGTGGTGATCTGAGTCTGGGTGCTCAGCGGTTGGTCGAGGTTGCGCGTGCGATGGCAACCGGACCGGAAGTGCTGCTCCTGGACGAACCGTTTGCCGGCGCGGATCACGACGGCATCGACGCAATCTCGGGCGCAGTCCGTTCCATTGCCGCACAGGGGAAGGGTGTTGTTCTCGTCGATCACAACGTCGACCTCATCGCAGAACTCGCGACAACGGTGGTTCTGCTGAACTTCGGCTCAGTCGCCTTCTACGGGCCGCCGCAGGAATGCCTGTCCAGCAACGCGATGCGTGAGGTCTATTTCGGCTCCGACGACGAAGAGGGTGTGAGCAATGCTCGAGGTCGATAAGGTCACTGTCCGTTACGGATCGGCGATCGCGGTGCGCGACGTCAGCTTTGTCGCGCCGCCCGGTCAGGTCACTGCCCTGGTCGGACCCAACGGTGCGGGCAAGACTTCGCTGATGGGGGCGATCTACGGTTCCGTGCCGGCGTCCGGCCGGATAACCGTCGACGGTCGCAGTGTCGAGAAGATGTCGGCGATGCAGCGCGCACGCAGCGGTTTTGCGTATGTTCCGCAAGGACGGCAGTTGTTCATGCGCATGTCGGTTCGCGAAAATCTCCGGGTAGGCGCCGACCTTCTGGGCCTTACAGCTGACGCGGTGGATTCGGCATTTGCGCGCTTTCCGATTCTGAAAGAGCGTGCCGAAAGTTTTGCCGGGGTACTCAGCGGTGGTGAGCAACAGATGCTGGTTCTTGGCCGGGCGCTGCTGGCAAAACCGTCGTTGCTGCTTCTCGACGAGATGATGACCGGTCTGGCGCCCAAGATCGTGGCTGAATTACGCACGCTTGTAGGACAACTGGCAGAGGAAGGGGTTACGGTAATTGTGTCCGAGCCGGCTTTGTCTGCATTGAAGGCGGTCGTGGACCGTGGGTACGTGATGCAACGCGGCGAGATTGTGCGCGAATGCGATTCCGCCGCTTCGCTCGACGCTGCATACAAACTATCGATGGGCGTGCACAGCGCCGAGGGGAGATGAACGACGATCATGCAGGAAGTCACAACGTTGGACGTGGCAATCGGCGAGTTTGCCCTCGATCCGGATCGATTTTCCGGCGTCAGTATCAGTGAAATAGTCCGGCACTGGTCGGAGACCATCCCGGACCGCACGGCGTTCATCACCCCGACTTCGCGAATTTCGTGGGCGCAGTACGACGCGGCCGCCGACGCCATCGCGTCGGCACTCGAACTCTCCAGCGAGGGATACGGCCATGTTGCGGTGCTGCTTCCGGACACCATGGTGTTCCATGCCGCGCTGTGCGCTGCGTACCGCACCGGCCGGGTGGCTGTGGGAATCGGATCGCGATCCGGGCTCCGCGAGATCTCACATCTGATCGAACGTTCCGACGCCACAGTTCTGGTGACGGCTCGAACTCTCCGCGGGGTCGACACCACGGAGTTGATCTCACAACTGCGACAGGCGCATCCCGCTCTGGACGTGGTATTTGCCGACGACACCGGAGCCGTGAGTTTCGAACGAGCTGCCGCGACGGGCGGTGTTGTTTCTCTTCCCGTGCCGGCGCGGGCATTCGCAGCGACAAGCCCGACCTTCTCGACTGCCGCCGTGTCCATGCTGAACTCGACCTCCGGCACGACCGGCCTCCCGAAGTTGGTGACCCAGACGGAAGATCGGTGGGTTGCGTTCTCCGAGATCGGCGCAGAGGCAGCCGATGTCGGGCCGGACGAAGTCTTCCTCGGCGCCGTTCCGGCCCCGTTCGGTTTCGGCCTCTGGACGTCGCACTTCCTGCCCGCGTTGCTGGGAGCGCCCAACGTGGTCATGGAGCGTTTCGACGTCGCGGTGATGATCGATCTCATCGAACGTGAGGGCGTCACGGTGTTGAATTGTGTGAGTACACAATTCAAGATGCTGTTGCGATCCGGCGCCGCTGCCGACGCCAATCTCGATTCGTTGCGTGTCATGTTCACCGGGGGAGAAGCGGTTCCGTATTCGGAGGCCCTGGCGTTCGAGGAGCGAACAGGAGCCGCCGTGCTGCAGTTCTACGGTTCCAACGAGACCGGGGCCGTCTCCGTCACCACTGTCGACGACGACTCCGATACCCGGCTGCGTACCTGCGGACACGTCATCGACCGGATGCAGGTTCGGGTATTCGACGACACGGCAACAGAAGTGGTCGGGGCTATGCGCCGCGGCCAACCGGCGGTCAACGGACCGTTGATGTGTCAGGGCTACTGGGGCGACGTCGAGGCCAACAACGAGTTGTACACCGGAGACGGCTGGATGCTGCTCGGCGACATCGTCGAAATCGACGAGGACGGTCGCGTTCGCGTGGTGGGTCGTAAGGCCGACATCATCATTCGGGGCGGCAAGAACATCTCCGCCGTCGAAGTCGAGGAATATGTCCGCGCGCACCCGCTGGTGGATTTGGTTGCCGCAGTGGGCGTCGACGACGCACTCTTCGGCGAAAAGGTGTGCGCCGTTGTCGTGACCACGGATAACGAGGTACTGTCCGCGGCGGAACTCACCGATTGGATGCGTGAGCAGGGTGTCACGCGCGAATACATTCCGGAGTACGTGATGACGCTGGCGGAGTTGCCGATGGCAGCCGGCGGAAAGGTCGCCAAGGGAGCCGTCAAGGAACTCGTGCGCGAGAAACTCGCTGAGTCGGCCTGACAATCCGGCAACCTCGACGGTGTCGGGTTAGTCTGATTCGGACCTAGTGCCGAGCTGTCAGGACTCCGATGCCACATCGATTCAGGATATTGCGATGGACCGTACTGGCACTCACCGTCGGAGGTGCGGTCCTCGCGGGGATACGCAGCCCGAGACCCGGCGCACTGGTTGTGCGCTGGGTCTTCGGCCGCGACGCCGCAAAGGTTACCGACACGCTGCGCAAACACGCGCCGGGAGGCGTCGACACCATTCGCGATCAGCAGTATCGTGCGCGTGATTCCGATGCCCGACTGGACGTGTATTTTCCTGCCGGTACGCAGACCGCGCTCCCCACCGTGGTGTGGACACACGGTGGTGCCTGGATTTCCGGCAACAAGTCCAACAACGCTACGTACTTCGAATTGCTTGCCTCTCGGGGTTTCACCGTGGTGTCGCTGGATTATTCCATCGGACCAGCGCATCGGTATCCGACCGCGATCGGTCAACTCAACGACGCGCACGCGTACATCCTCGAGAACGCCGAGCGTTTGCACGTCGATCCGTCCAAGATATTTCTGGCCGGTGATTCAGCAGGTGCTCAGTTATCGAGCCAATTGGCAACGATCATCACCAATCCCGAGTACGCGAAACATGTTTGTGTGACGCCGGCCTTGCGTCCGGATCAACTACGCGGCGTTGTGCTGAACTGCGGAATCTATGACGTCGCGAATATGGTGGGCGGTCCCGGCATCGTCGGCTGGGGTGTCGACCGCTCGCTGTGGGCATATACCGGCGATCGCCGTTTTGCCGATAGTGCTGCTGCAGAACAGATGTCGACGCTCCATCACGTCACCGCGGATTTTCCACCCGTCTACATCAGTGGTGGCAATGCCGACCCGCTGACCGCTCGGCAGTCGAAACCGTTGGCCGACAAGCTGACTGGATTCGGAGTCAAGGTGGACATGTTGTTCTACCCGGACGATCACGAGCCGGCGCTCGGGCATGAGTACCAGTTCAACCTCGATAATGCAGACGGCGTGGCGGCATTCGAGCGCACCGTCGACTTTCTCTCGTCACGAGTTGACTGATCGTATTACCCTGTTCTGCTTGAGAATATGACATTCGCGGCAATCTGGCCGTAGGCAATTGCCAGGCAACTCCCAGGAACCGCATCTCCGCTAGCCTGGTGCGCGATGTACGTTTCCGACGCCCAGGAGTTGCTGTGCCCAAGTCGTCCCCACGCCGATTACCCCGGTGGGCGCTCGGCCTGTTGAGCGCGGTGTTCGCCCTGATGATCGTCGGGGGACTGGCGACGTACTTCAGTCCGTGGCCCGGAACCTTGGCAATGCGGTGGATGGCGGAAGGGAGTGCAGATTCGGTTTCTGCGACGCTCTCCGAGTTGGCTCCGCCTGGCATCGAGACGCGTGCCGACGTGAGCTACCGCGACGGCGATCCGGATGCCTTGCTCGACGCCTACTTCCCGGATTCGGGGTCGCCGGCACTGCCCACACTGATCTGGACTCACGGTGGCAGTTGGGTCTACGGAGACAAGGAAGATTACTCGGGCTACTACAAGAGTCTGGCCGGCGAAGGGTTCACCGTCATTTCCCTGGATTACTCCCTGGGCCCGGACGCGACGTATCCGACAGTGCTCCATCAACTGAACGACGCCTATCGGTACATCACCGACAATGCCGAGCAGTTGCACGTCGATCCGAACGCACTCTTCCTCGGCGGGGATTCTGCCGGCGGCCAGATCTCGAGTCAGATCGCTGCAATGATCACCGATCCGCACTACGCCGCCGAGGTCGGAGTCACGCCCAGCCTTACGCCGCAGCAGGTCCGCGGTGTCGTCCTGGATTGTGGCGTCTACGACATGGACGAGTTCCTCAACTCCGACGGCAGATTCGGCTGGACGGCAGATCGCGAATCCATCTGGGCATACACCGGAACCAAAGACTTCGAGAACTCGCCGGAAGTTGAGCAGATGTCGACGATCAACGCCGTCACGTCAGCTTTTCCGCCGACCTTCATCACGGCTGGCAATGCCGACGAACTGACCGCCGGCCAGTCGAAACCGTTTGCGGACAGGCTCATTCGACTGGGCGTCGACGTCGATGCCCTCTTCTATCCCGATGATTACGAACCGGCGCTCGAACACGAGTATCAGTTCGATCTTGAAACTCCCGACGGGCAGATCGCGTTCGACCGCACCGTTGCCTTTCTCCGGGAGTATTCGTAGTTCTTGATTGAACTGAGGGGACTGACCAAGGTTTACGGACCGACCAAAGTCAGGCGGGGGCTCACCCAGCTTGGTTGGTGGTTCCGTCATCTCTGCGCTGCCGCGCCTTGTCGCGGTCGATGTGGAGCCGAACACCTTTGTGTACCACTGTATACGGCATATCGTCGTCGTTGTCCGGGTCGCCGGAGCCTGCTGGATCCGGCAGTTCCGCGATCTGCTCGATGACGATCTGTGCTCGTGCCGCGCCGGGATCGAACATCTCCTGAAACGGCCCGACGAACGACCCGCCAAGCCCGCGGTGCTTCGCCCGAACAGCCGCCCACCCGAGCAGCGCCAACGGGCCGATCATGGCGAACAGCAGTAACAAGTCCCACCCCATGCCCTCGAGCGTACAGATGAGATGGTGCGGAAATACTTCTGGTTAGCGAATTACATACGGCGAGATCGAGCTTCGATGCTCGCTGATATCCAAGGCCTTTCCCAACGGAGGGAAGGCGCGCTGAGGGCAGTTCAAGCGTTCACACACTCGGCAACCCGAGCCGATCGGTGTGCCGGGATTGGACTCGTCCAAGTCCAAACCGTCGCCGTAGACAAGTCGATGAGCGTGGCGGATTTCGCAGCCCAGCCCGATGGCAAAGATCTTCTGTGGCTGGCCGTACCTCGCGGCCCGACGCTCGACTGTGCGCGCCACCCATAGGTAGCGTCTGCCGTCGGGCATCTGGGCGATCTGCGGCATGATCTTGCCCGGGTAGGAGAAGGTTTCGTACACATTCCACAGGGGGCAGGTGCCGCCACTGGTGGAGAAGTGAAAGCCAGTGGCGGACTGACGCTTCGACATGTTTCCCGCGCGGTCGACACGCACGAACATGAACGGGACGCCGCGCAGTTTCGGTCTCTGCAACGTCGACAGCCGATGGCAGATCGTTTCGTAGCTGGCGGAGTAGAACGCCGACATGCGCTCGATGTCGTAGCGGAAATCCTCCGCGACGTCGTGAAACTGCCCGTAAGGGAGGACAGTGGCCGCGGCGAAGTAGTTGGCCAGGCCGAGGCGAGCCAGCGATACCGATTCCTCGCTGGTGAAGTTGCCTTCCGCGACGAGAGAGTCGAGCAGGTCGTTGTGTTCGAGGTAGGCCAGTTCGGTGGCGAACTTGAATACCTGCTGACCGCCGGAGAGGTGCGACGAGATTTCGAGGACCCGGTTCTCGGGGTCGTACCGATGCAGGATGTTCTCGCCGAGGTCGATTCGGCGAACAATCTGCACGTCGTGGATCGTTTCCAGACGGCGGGCAATTTCGCCTGCGATGTCGCCGCGGTGGAAACGCAGGCGTGACGTCAACTCTTCCGCAGCGGTATCGAGGTCGTGGATGTAGTTCTGCCGTTGATAGAAGTAGTCGCGCACTTCCTCGTGCGGCATCGTGATGGAACCACTGCCACTGCCGTCCGAAAAGCGATCCTCGGTGGCTGCGGCCAACTGCGCCGTGGTGTTGCGGAAGCGGCGGTGCATGTTGACCATCGCCTTTGCCAACCCCGGATGGCTCGACACCATCTCGGCGATCTCATGCGCGTCGGCGTCGATACCCATTTCCTGGTCGAGAGCCACCTCGCGCATTTCGGCGATCAGACGGGTGTCGTCCTGCGACGAGAAGAAGGTGGTGTCGACACCGAACACCTCACTGATCCGCAGCAGGACGGGCACAGTCAGCGGGCGGACGTCATGCTCGATCTGGTTGAGGTAACTTGCCGAGATTTCAAGCGTCTTTGCCAACGACGCTTGGCTCAGCCCACGCTCGGTGCGTAGTTGGCGGAGCCGGACACCGACAAAGGTTTTCGACATTCAGCCAGGATACGAGGGGTATCAGTAGTTCGCAAACTTGTGTTTGCAGACTTAACTCCCTCAAGTGTGTCGGTGGCCGCTGCCACACTGAAGAAGACCACAAGGTCGGTGTTCTTCGTCCTCGTAGCCAGGAGCAGAAATGACCAACCCTGATCTCACCCTCATCGCAGTTCTGCTCGATCGTTCGGGTTCCATGCATTCCATCAAGTCGGATACCGAGGGCGGCTTCAATGCGTTCATCGCCGAGCAGCGCACTCGAGCCGGCGCTGCGGTAGTCACGCTGGCCCAGTTCGACACCACCTACGAGCGCGTGTACACCAATATCCCCGTCGCGGAGGTGCCAGCTCTGGACCTGCGTCCGCGCGGTGGGACTGCGCTGCTCGACGGCATCGGCCGGCTCACCACCGAAATGGGTGAGGAACTTGCAGCACTGGACGAGAGCGATCGCCCCGGAACGGTGATCGTCGTTGTTATCACCGACGGCGAGGAGAACCAGAGTCAGGATTGGAATCTGACGTCGGTCAAGGAAGTAATTTCGCGGCAGGAATCGGAGTACGGCTGGGACTACCTGTTTCTGGGCGCCAACATCGATGCCGTATCCGTAGGTTCGCGTATCGGATTCAGTCCGGACAAGTCCATCACGTACGCGGCGTCGTCGACCGGTGTCGACGCGGTGTTCAAGGCGACGTCCGACTACGCCAGCCGCAAGCGCAGCGCACCCGCTTTCTCTCCGCCGGTTGCGGGTTTCTCGGATGCCGATCGCGAAGCGACGAAGAAGTAGGGGATCGCATACCCATGCTGCATGCCTTGGTCGGTGACGAAGTTGTTGCGGTGGATGTCGAGCGACCAGAAGCGGGAATTGACGACCTGGTCGGCGAATTGGTCGACCGGTATCGGACCAGTTGCCGGTACCTGATCACACACCTCTATCGGCGTGGCGAACCCGATAGGTACGTCAATCGCGGTCAGTATTCGAGTACCTCGCCGGAGGACTGCTCGAGAGCGCTCGACGAGTTGCATCAATTGCAGTCCGGGCACCTCTCGGATGTTGAGGTGTCGAGTCTTGTAGATGCCGGAACGGGCAGGGTGATTGCGCGTAGTCGGCGTTACTGCAGCGTTGCAATCCATTCTGCAGGAAGAGATTCTGCCTCGTACAGTGACTACCGAGCTTTCGCTGTCGAGCGCCGATCTGATGACGGCGCATCAGCAACATGCTTCGCGTCTCATCACTTCCTGCAGTTGGTATTGCCGGATACTTCACAAACCGGTGCTTACGGTCTTGTCGACATTGACGACGAGCAGCAGATTCCACAGCTGCGCGAACACGCTCGGCTCCGCACGGGCCCGTTTGCCGTAGTTCATCCCGACCAGAAGCCGCTCGAGGTAACGGTGCGTGAAGAAACTCTCCGACAAGATGGCGGCACAAACGTGAGACTCACCTATGGGGTACCGGCGATCGCCACGCCGTGCGTCCTCCGCGGTCCCGGCGCCTTGTCACCAGCGGACCCGCCGGAGCATCTTCGAAGTGTGCCGGATGCCATCCCGTTCGAGTCGCTGTTCGGCGGGCATATCGACGTCCTCGACAGGGTATTCACAACGGCCGTTCGTCTCGGTCAACCGGTGCAGTGGACTTCAGAGCGTATCGAGGGCGGTGACGGCTGATGGGGCTCGACGCGTTTGTTTCGTGCAACTGTTGGCGTGAGGGGCGGACTGTGCCGCCGCCCGTGCCGGTCTACTTCAATTCTGGGGAGGGATATTGGGACGTGGTCAACCCTGTCGATTACCAAGCCTTTTGGGATTGGCGTGGAACGGCTTGCGAGCATGAGGAAATGGAGCTGGTAGCCGAGCGGATCGGAAACTGGTCGACGGTGCGGTGGTTGGAATTTGTCCTGATTGCGGCTGGCCGATCAAGATTCCCCACCCTGGTCAGCAGCATCGTTCGAGTAGGCAACGGTGGTGCTGTTCCGGTAGAGCACTGTGCAGATGCGCTGGTCGAATTGGATGAGCTGGCCGAGAGCTGTTTGCCCGCAGTTCAACTAGTAAATGCAGACACAGGGGAAGTGCTCGAGACGATTCTCGAACCCGACACCTGGTATCAGGGCGAGCGGTTGCGATGGATCGATGTCACCGCGGTTATCGACGATATGCCGGCCCCAGTTCGTGTCTGGCAGAGTGGCGAGTTGCTGTTCGAGGCCTACGAATTCAGTCAGGAGCCGACGGGCACGAAATATCGCCTGGTCCGGATCGACAACAGATCTTCCGGCCCAGGCGAAACGGTTGTGCCTCTGCCGTTCAGGCGGCTACCTGACGGGGATGTGCCTGATCGAATAGCGTTGCAGCGAAGAGATGTTCGAGTCGGGGACCATGTGTTTGCGCTTGTGTCCTTGCGTGCATTGTTCACTGCGGCGGTCGAAGTCGGTAATCCTGTGGGCTGGAGTTGAGGACGCAACCCTATCGCCCTGCTGGTCAGCCTTTGTTCTCCGAACGCGGAGCGCCCATACCCGGATCGATCTGGAATGGCCCGCTCGCAGACGGAGCAAGCGGGAAGTCGAAGATCGCGGTCGGGAGATACACCGTCGAGCAGGAGTTCGGAATATCCACGACGCCGGAGAGTCTGCCTTCGATCGGTGCGGCGCCGAGAAGCAGATACGCCTGCTCCGGGGCGTAGCCGAACTTCGTGAGGTACTCGATCGCGTGCAGACACGCACGCTGGTAGGACAGGTGGGAGTCCAGATACTTCTGCTCACCGTCCAGCGTCACGGATGTGCCCGAGAACGCCAGCCACTCGGAATACTGCGGGTCTGTGTTGCCCGGCATGAAGATCGCATTCTCGGACACCCCGTAGGTGTCCATGCCGCCTTTGATGATGTCGACGCGCAGATCGATGAAGCCGCCCATCTCGATGGCGCCGCAGAAGGTGATCTCACCGTCGCCCTGGGAGAAGTGCAGGTCTCCGACGGACAGGTTCGCGCCGTCGACAAATACGGGGTAGAAGATTCGGCTGCCCTTTGTCAGGTTCTTGATGTCCTGGTTGCCGCCGTTCTCACGCGGGGGAGCAGTGCGGGCAGCTTCGCCGGCAACGCGGGTGTAGTCGTCGCCGGTGAGTGTTCCGAGTACGGCGTCCCGGGGCTCGGGCGGAAGTGCCAGTGGGGGAACTCGATTGGGATCAGTGGCAATCAGTGCGCTTTCGCGGGCGTTCCACTTCGAGAGCAGGGCGGCCGACGGCGCAGTGCCCATGAGGCCCGGGTGCACTATTCCGGTGAACGACACGTGCGGGATGTGGCGCGACGTCGCGGTTTGCCCCGAGAAATCCCACACCGCTTTGTATGCGTCGGGGAACTGCTCGGTGAGGAATCCGCCGCCGTTGTTGCGCGGGAAGATGCCGGTGTACCCCCAGCCCTGGCCGGCCAACGGACCCGAATCTTCTTGGGGGATAGGGCCGATGTCGAGAATGTCGACGATCAAGAGGTCGCCGGGCTTTGCCCCTTCCAGGGCGAAAGGGCCGGAAAGTGTGTGCACGGTGGTGAGTGGCGCGTTGAGAATGTCGTCCGCGGAATCGTCGTTGTGAATGGCGCCGTCGAACCACTCGCGGCAGTGAACACGGAACGCGTCGCCCGGCTTCACTGTGACCGCGGCCGGAATATCCGGGTGCCAGCGGTTATGGCCGACAATGGCCTGCTCGGTGAACTTCTTGGTGGAATCGAGGGGGAACAGCAACTCCGGCATGTGAACTCCTCATCATCGGGTGGGACATTCAGGGGCGAGGTAGCTTGCGGTGCAAAGGATTAGACGTGGTCGGGGTGGCGGATCGGCGGGCACCCGGTAGTGAACCACTTACTACTGCCGGCTCATGGGCGGATCGTGCCGTGGCATCCAGGAGTCCCATGGCGGCAGAGGATGCGTGGCTCAATCTCGGCGTGGACATCACGCGTCGGGAATCGCCGGAGCATTGAGGACACACAATTGACGTGGGGACCTCGGCCATCGCAAACGACCGCTCGAGCGGTCCGCAGCCGGTGCAGCGAAACTCGTACAGGGGCATGGGCGTCACGCTAGTGGAGGTTGGCGTCGGCGGCAGCGGAACGACGAGCCTGCGTGCACACAAGACTGTGAAATCGCGCTGGAATCCGGGTATCGAGGCAACTTGTGTGCAAAAAATCCCGCCCAGAACGGTGAATCCATGAAATCCACGTGATTGCGGTCACTCCGAGCCCGAAAATGTTGCTGGGAGTGATGCTGGAGTTGCTAGTCGGCGGGGTGCTCGCATCGCCGCAGGAGGTTGTGTGCATTTCGTTCACAGCCTGCAGTTTCTTGCTACTGGCCAGTAGGAAACCTGCCCGATTGGCGAGGTTTGAGCCTCACTGGATCTTCACAGGCTTAGCAAAGTGTGTTGAAAAGATAGCGAAGATTGGCATTAGCAACAGGTAGACGGCACTTTTTCGATGTGTCATTCTCGATGAGTACACAAAAAGGGCCTGGCAAGGATGTGAAGCAGTACGGACGTACCGCTCATGTACTGCTCACAACGGGCCGGACCAGTAGATCTAAGAGATGGAGTCTTGATGTCGACCACCGGCACCCCGAAGACCGCAGCAGAGCTTCAGCAGGATTGGGACACCAACCCCCGCTGGAAGGGCGTAACTCGTAACTACACGGCCGATCAGGTCGTCAAGCTCCAGGGCACCGTCGTCGAGGAGCAGACCCTCGCTCGTCGCGGATCCGAGATCCTCTGGGATCTCGTGAACAACGAGGACTACATCAACTCCCTCGGTGCACTTACCGGCAACATGGCTGTGCAGCAGGTTCGCGCCGGCCTCAAGGCCATCTACCTCTCCGGCTGGCAGGTTGCCGGCGACGCTAACCTCTCGGGCCACACGTACCCGGACCAGAGCCTCTACCCGGCCAACTCGGTGCCGACCGTCGTCCGTCGCATCAACAACGCACTGCTGCGCGCCGACGAGATCGCCAAGACGGAGGGTGACACCTCCGTCAGCAACTGGCTCGCACCGATCGTTGCCGACGCCGAAGCCGGCTTCGGTGGCGCTCTCAACGCATACGAGCTGCAGAAGGCCATGATCGGCGCCGGCGCTGCCGGTGTCCACTGGGAGGATCAGCTCGCTTCGGAGAAGAAGTGCGGCCACCTCGGCGGCAAGGTGCTCATCCCCACGCAGCAGCACATCCGCACCCTGACCTCGGCTCGCTTGGCTTCCGATGTCGCGGACGTTCCGTCCGTCATCATCGCCCGCACCGACGCCGAGGCTGCAACCCTCATCACCTCCGACGTGGACGAGCGTGACCGCCCGTTCCTCGACGGAACCCGCACGGCTGAAGGCTTCTACGGCGTCAAGAACGGCATCGAGCCCTGCATCGCTCGCGCCAAGGCTTACGCACCGTACGCAGACCTCATCTGGATGGAGACCGGCGTGCCGGACCTCGAGGTTGCAAAGAAGTTCGCCGAGTCCGTTCGCAGCGAATTCCCGGACCAGCTCCTGGCCTACAACTGCTCCCCGTCCTTCAACTGGAAGGCACACCTGGACGACGCGACCATCGCGAAGTTCCAGAAGGAACTCGGCGCAATGGGCTTCAAGTTCCAGTTCATCACGCTGGCCGGCTTCCACTCGCTCAACTACGGCATGTTCGACCTGGCCTACGGCTACGCCCGCGAAGGCATGACGGCATTCGTCGACCTGCAGGAGCGCGAGTTCAAGGCTGCCGAAGAGCGCGGCTTCACCGCCATCAAGCACCAGCGTGAGGTTGGCGCCGGCTACTTCGACACCATCGCCACCACCGTTGACCCCAACACCTCGACGGCAGCTCTCAAGGGCTCCACCGAAGAGGGACAGTTCCACTAAGAACTGACATCGGGTGGGGGAGAGGCTCGGCTTCGGGTCTCTCCCCTGCTTTTTATCACGACCTTTCGTCTTCAAGGCAGTTCCGATTGCGTCGGCCACCAGCGTCGACGCGGTTCGAAGTGCTTGTTATGCAACACCTTCACCAGACACACTCCACGAGACAAACAAGGAGCTGACGTGACCAGCGAAAAAATTCAGCGCGTCGGCGTTATCGGCGCCGGAATCATGGGTGCCGGAATCGCCGAGGTGTGCGCCCGCGCACATGTCGATGTTCTGGTCTTCGAGCAGACTCGCGAGCTTGCAGCAGCCGGGCGTTCACGCATCCTGCGTTCGCTCGACCGCGGCGTGAGCAGCGGAAAGATCACAGAACGTGAGCGTGAGCAGGCCGCATGGCGTCTGCGTTTCACCTCCGATCTGGGAGATTTCGCGGACCGCCAGCTCGTCGTGGAGGCCGTCGTCGAAGACGAGAAGATCAAGAGCGAAATCTTCGCCGAGCTCGACGCGGTCGTGACGGATCCGGATGCGGTTCTCGCATCCAACACGTCGTCGATCCCGATCATGAAGCTCGGTATCTCGACCAAGCGTCCCGAGCGCGTCATCGGTATGCACTTCTTCAACCCGGTTCCGGTTCTGCCGCTCGTCGAATTGGTGACGACGCTCAAGACGAGTTCCACCGTGAGTCAGCGCGCCGAGGCTTTTGCCAGTGACATTCTCGGCAAGCAGGTTGTCCGCAGCGCCGACCGCTCCGGCTTCGTCGTCAACGCACTCCTGGTGCCGTACCTGCTCTCCGCCATCCGCATGGTCGAGTCCGGCTTCGCCACGAAGGAAGACATCGACAAGGCAACGGTTCTCGGCCTCGCGCACCCCATGGGTCCGCTGGCTCTGACGGACCTGGTCGGACTCGATACCGTCAAGTCCATCGCCGACTCCATGTACGAAGAGTTCAAGGAGCCGCTGTACTCCGCTCCGCCGCTGCTCCTCCGTATGGTCGAGGCAGGTCTGACGGGTAAGAAGTCCGGCGCAGGGTTCTACGAGTACACCGACAACGGTCGTTCCGCCAAGCAGGCAAGCTAAGGCCAATGGCTCTGTGCGCCTTTGTCGGTAGTTACGGCTACCACGAAGGCGCACAGGGCGCTTGCGCCCCTCGGTTAGAAAGGTCGACCGCATGTCCAGCAGCACTGCAGCATTCGGCTCCAGCGTCCTGGGGTACCCGCGCATCGGTCCGCGGCGGGAGCTCAAGCGTGCCCTCGAGTCCTACTGGCACGGCAATTCCGACAAGGATGCACTTCTCGCGGTCGCCAAGGAACTTCAGGAATCGACCTGGAGCGAATTGGCTGCAACGGGATTGAGCCAGGTTCCCGGCAATACCTTCTCGTTCTACGATCACGTTCTCGACAACGCCTTGCTGTTCGGCGCCGTCCCCGAGCGCTTCAAGCCGCTCGAAAGCGCTTTGGACCCACTTGATTTCTACTTCACGATGGCGCGTGGACGTCCCGATTTCCCGCCCCTCGAGTTGGTTCGGTTCTTCGGCACCAACTACTACTACCGTCAGCCCGAGATCGACGCCGCGACGGAGTTCTCACTCAACTCGGAGGCACTGCTCGACGAATTCGAGCGTGCCAAGGAACGAGGCATCGAACTGCGTCCCGTGATCATGGGACCGGTGTCGTTGCTTCTGCTCTCGAAGGTGGGCCCGGCAACCGAAGCGGTTGACGCCGAGTTCACACCGCTCGACCGGCTCGACGATCTACTTCCCGTGTACGAGAAGCTGTTCGAGCAGTTGGCCAAGGCCGGCGCAACGTGCGTTCAGCTGGACGAGCCTTCGGTGACGGAGGATCGCTCGGCAGAAGAACTTGATGCACTCAAGCGTGCGTACGAGAAGCTGTCCACGGCGCCGCTGCGCCCGCGTCTGCTGGTCACGGGACCGTACGGCAAATTCGGCGAGGCTCTGAACATTCTGGCTGCCACCAAGATCGAGGCATTCGGACTTGACCTCGTGCACGGCCGAATCACGGCCGAAGAACTGGCTGCGGTTCCCCACATCAAGCGCAAGCGCATCTACGCCGGTGTGGTCGACGGCCGGAACGTCTGGCGAGTCGATCGTTTCAACACCTTGACGTACCTCAACGAGCTCAAGGACGTCGTTCCGGATCTTGTTGTCTCCACGTCGTCTTCACTGCTGCACGTGCCGTACGACGTGCTCTCCGAGTACGACATTCCGGGTGACGTCGCTGATCGTCTGGCCTTTGCCAAGCAGAAGGTCGGCGAGGTCGTCTCACTCGCGAAGGCGCTCACCGAAGGCCCGTCGGACAAGTGGCGCAAGCGCCCGACGAAGGTGCACTTCAAGCTCAAGCACGCGGTGCGAGCTCGGGTCAACGCCGTCAAGCCCGAAGATCGTGTTCGCGCGCCGTACGAAGAGCGTCGCAAGGTGCAGCAGGAACGATTGAACCTGCCGTTGGTGCCGGCTCAGACATTGGGCTCGTTCCCGCAGACCAACGAAATCCGCCAGGCGCGTTACGAACTCGGTGAAGGCCGGTTGGCCTGGGACGACTACTACAAGCGCATCCAGGAAGAGATCGAACGCACCATCCGCCTGCAGGAGGACATCGGACTCGATGTTCTCGTGCACGGTGAGCACGAGCGCAACGACATGATCCAGTACTTCGCCGAACTGCTCGAAGGGTATGCCTTCACGCACAACGGTTGGGTTCAGGCATATGGATCCCGTTGTACGCGTCCGCCGATTCTCTACGGAGACATCGCGCGTCCGAAGCCGATGACGGTCGAGTGGATTGCGTACGCGCAGTCGCTGACCGACAAGCCGGTCAAGGGCATGCTCACCGGACCGGTCACCATGATCGCCCGTTCTTTCGTCCGTCAGGATCAGCCGCTCTACGAAACGGCAGAGCAACTGGCCCTTGTCATTCGGGACGAAATTGCAGATCTCGAAGCGGCCGGCATCGCCATCATCCAGGTGGACGAACCGGCAATTCGTGAACTGCTGCCGCTACGTGAGGACGGCCGGGAGGCCTACCTGGAGTGGGCCGTCGACGCGTTCCGTCTGGCAACAGGTGGAGCGAAGCCGGAAACACAGATCCACACACATCTGACGTACTCCGCTCGGTCGTCGGTGGTCGACGCCATCGAACGGTTGGACGCCGATGTGACGGCTATCGTCGCGACCCGCTCCATCACGTGGGTGCTCGATGCATTGAAGGAAGGCGCGCTCACGCACGGCGTCGGCCCCGGTGTGTACGAGTCCCGTTCGGCGAGAATCCCGGATATCGACGAACTCGACGAATTGCTCACGGAGGCAAGCGAATCGATTTCTCTCGATCGCTTGTGGGCAAACCCGGACGGCGGGCTCAAGACTCGCCATCCGTGGCAGCTGGAGCCGTCACTGCGCAACTTGGTTGCCGCGGCGAGACGACTGCGTCGCCGGGCCGAGAACGCTCAGGATACCGGTAACTAGACAAATCGGTACAAGGAGGGACCTGCAATTTGCAGGTCCCTTCTTGCGCGAGTAGGCATGTACTCATGGTTACTGCTGCTGCCTATGCCGCGACGTCCGCTGACGGCCCCCTCGAGAAGACCACCATCGAACGACGCGAGCTCGGTCCACTCGACATTCTCATCGACATCAAGTTTGCCGGAATCTGCCACTCCGACATCCACACCGCCCGAAACGAGTGGGGCGGAGCCAAATACCCGATCGTTCCCGGACACGAAATCGCCGGCGTCGTCGCCGCCGTGGGTTCCGAAGTCACCAAGCACAAGGTCGGTGACCGCGTCGGCGTCGGCTGTTTTGTCGACTCGTGCGGGGAATGCGATGCCTGCGTCGCCGGGGAAGAGCAGTACTGCCGCAAGGGTGTGACCGGTACGTACAACGCCACCGGCCGCGACGGCGAGCGCACTCAGGGCGGGTACTCGACGCACATCGTCGTCACCGAGCACTTCGTTCTGTCGATTCCCGACGGTATCGAACTCGACGCCGCGGCGCCGCTTCTGTGCGCCGGCATCACGTTGTACTCGCCACTGCGGCATTGGAAAACCGGGCCGGGCACGAAGGTTGCGATCATCGGCTTCGGTGGTCTCGGCCACGTCGGTGTGAAGATCGCCAAAGCGATGGGCGCCGAGGTCACGGTCCTGAGTCAATCACTGAGCAAGCAGGACGACGGTCTGCGTTTCGGTGCGGATCACTACTACGCCACCAAGGATCCCGCGACGTTCAAGGCACTGCGCGGACAGTTCGACCTGATCCTCAACACCGTGTCGGTCAATCTCGACATCGATGCGTACATGTCTTTGCTTGCACTCAACGGAACCCTGGTCGAATTGGGATTGCCCGAGAAGCCGATCGAGGTGCGCGCGTTCTCCCTGGCCGCGAACCGTCGTAGCTTGGCCGGCAGCATGGTCGGCGGCATTCCGCAGACGCAGGAGATGCTGAACTTCTGCGCCGAACACGGCATCGGGGCCGAAATCGAACTCATTCCAGCAAGTGACATCAACGCCGCTTACGACCGCGTGGTCGCAAGCGACGTTCGCTACCGATTTGTCATCGACACGGCCACGATCTGAACACTGCTCGTCAGTCGAGTTGCTCGCGAAGGCTGCTGAGGGTCTTCGCGAGCAACCGCGACACATGCATCTGCGATACCCCGACTTTTTCGGCGATCTGCGTCTGTGTGAGATTGCCGAAGAACCGCAGCATCAACACGGTCCTCTCGCGGTCCGGCAACTTCTCGAGCAGCGGACGCAGAGCCTCGTGATTCTCGACATTTTCGAGGGCGGCGTCGTAATCACCCAGTGTCTCCACCAGAGGAAGGTCGTCGGTGTGATTGGATGCCGCACCGTCGACCGACACAGTCTGATAGGCGTTTCCGGCGATGAGCGCCTGGGCCACTTCTTCACGTTCGACGCCCAGTGTCGCCGCAAGTTCGTCAACGGTGGGAGCGTGCCCCAACTGCTGTGACAGTTCGCTGATCGCCTGGCCGAGTTGGAAGTGCAGTTCCTTCATGCGGCGAGGAACGCGGACTGCCCAACCGGTGTCTCGGAAGTGTCGACGTACTTCGCCCATGACCGTGGGGACGGCAAACGATACGAAATCGGATCCCCGACTGACATCGAACCGGTCGACCGCGTTGACCAGGCCGAGCCGTGCGACTTGAACAAGGTCGTCGTGTGCTTCGCCGCGGCCGTCGAATCGCCGGGCGATGTGCTCGGCCAACGGCAGGCAGCGCGTGATGAGTGCCGCTCGCACTCGTTCGTACTCGGTTCCCGACCGATCGAGGGTGCTCAGCTTCTCGAAAACTTCTATGACGTCTCGATACTCGTCTGTAGACCGACGACGCGGCCGCGGTGGGCCATGCTCGGGCGATGTCCCATGAGCGGACGATGTCACTGGCGCCTGCCGTCAGCTTTGGTGAACTTCATAGTCGTGATGTACCCGGCACCATTCGGATCTTCTTCTTGATCGAGGGAAATCGAGTCGGTGAGAGCGGTCAGGACGTGCCATCCGAAGGATCGCTGGTCAGCTCCGTCGGACACAGCTGTCGTGGTCGAGACCGAAATATGTAGCTGGGACGCCACATAGACAAATCGGCACACCAGCACAGAATCGGGGAGAGCTCGGACGATGAGATGCGTACAGATCTCATCCATGGCCAGCCTGATGTCGGCGATAGAGTCGAGATCGAAGTTCTCTTGAATTGCGACGGTCGCAGCGAGCGCCCGCAATATCGACAATTGGTCAAGGGTTGCCCGGATTCTCAACTCGACTACGGGTTGAGTGCGATCCTGATCGGGTTCGATTGCGCTGAGATGTTGCATGAGTTCTCCGGATCGTCGTACCAGGTGCCGGCCCCGGACGCTGGTGCGGTGAACCATACCGACCGATACGATCACAGACACCCCTATACAGAAAATATCTACGCCGGTGCGCAGACGCTTTATGGGGATTACCTCTTATCGGTCCACTTCAAACCAAAGGTTTGGGGCAATCCAAACCAGAGGTTTGTGGCAGTTCAACCAGGGGTTGTCGCAGTTCACGCCACCGCGGTGCAGAATCTCGGCCACCAGTTCGTGCTCCGCGACCGAACCGAACGCTCGAACTGCGGTTGTGACGGCCGTCATCTCGGGGTACTGTTCCAACCGAGGTTGAGCACACAGCCGATGAGGGATAATCCATTGATAATGGGCCCGATATCGCGTGCGCCCCTGATGGATGTCCCCCGTTTCTTTGCACAGTGTATGCCGTTGCGGGATGGGAGAACCATGACTGTTGTTCCAAAATCATCTGTTCCAGGATCACCTGTTTCTGGGAAGCCGAAACCAGGCTTCTCCTATGCAGGTAGAGGTTCGCTCGACTACGGTCCGCCGCCATCGGCGACGTCCACCGCCTCATTTCGTGCGCACAAGGTCAGTGCCAGTACGGTCGTGGTATCCGTTCACGGCGAAATCGACTTGTTGAGCGTCAACACATTCCGCGATTATCTGTCCACCCAGGTTGCGCCGGATCGGACCCTGGTTGTCGACATGTCGGATCTCGAATTCATGGGTATGTGCGGGTTGTCGTCGTTGTCGATCCTCGCCACGCTCACCCGCGATGCCGGCGGTGCCCTTGCCTTGATCTGTGGTCGACCGGTTCAGCGTCTCCTCAAAGCTGCCGGCCAGGAATCCATGTTCGACTGCTACACCTCGTTGGAGCACGCAGTCGGCTTGGGCGAAACCAAACGCTTCCTTGCCTGAAAGGCGCCGAGTCGCACAGCATTCAAGCTATTCACAGTCATTCAAGCTATTCACAGTAAGGAGTATCGGGTCGCTCACCGAGCTACTTCGCTTCGGTGAGCGACTCTGTGCGCCCGAGCACGGGGCGGCGCGGTAACGCAGCGACCATAGGTCCGCACCACTTCGCCCGCGACGTGTTCCCACGAGTACGATTCGCACATCCGGGCCCGGCCCGCGCGGGAGAACAGAGCGCCTTCCTCGGCGTTGTCGAGCAAATGCCGCACAACCCTCGCGGTCTGCTTGGGATTGTCGACCGGAACGCGGTGTCCGGTCAGCCCGTCGACCACGGTGTCTCGCAGTCCGCCGACCGGGGTTGCGACAACGGGAACCCCGCAGGCCATAGCCTCGAGTGCGACTATGCCGAACGGTTCGTAGCGGGCCGTGCAGAGAAGTGCATCCGCCGACCGCATCAATTTCGGTAGCGCATGATGCGGAACGCGGCCGAGAAGTTTCACCCGATCCTCGACGCCCAGTCGTTCAGCGAGTTTCTGCAACTGCGTTGCGACCTCGTCGGTCGGCAGACCTGACGACGGCGGGCCACCTGCCACTACCAACTCGGTATCGGGCAACGACGCCAGAGCAGCAACGGCGATGTCGAATCCCTTCTGCTCTACCAACCTTCCGACGCACAACAATCGGTGCGGTGCGTTTCGTTTTGCCCGCGGCCCCTCGGGGGTGAAGTGGTCGATGTCGACGCCGGACGGAACCATGGTTGTCCGCGAGCGAGGCGAGCCGAGTCGGACAAGATCGAATACCTCGTCGGAACTCGTCGCGATGACATGCGTTGCACCTTTGGCGACCAACTGCTCCAGATGGGAACGCTCCGAGGGGTTTTCGTCGGACAAACCGAGATGGCGCCGCTCCGTGATACCGAGTGAATGGAATGTTTGCAAAACCGGAATGCCGAGGATCCGCGTTGCCAATTCCGTCGCGATACCCGACATCCAAAAATGAGCGTGTACAACGTCCGGTCGATCCAGAGTCCACAGATTGCGTAGTTCGCCGCCGAACTCGCCGAGATACTGCAGCAGTTCCTTGTCGCTCAGCGCATGCTGCGGACCGGCTTCGGCATACACGACGGTGTAACCGCCACGCGCGCGAACACGGTCGGGACCGTGTGCACTCTGCCGCCGCGTGTATACGGTTACGTCATGGCCCGCGCGAACGAGCGCCGATGACAGTTCGTCGACGTGCAGATGCTGGCGTCCGGCAACGGAATTGCCCACTTGAGCCAGTGGGTCCGCGTTGACCGACACCATGGAGATATTGAGCATTCGTCCGGGTGCGATGGCGGGCGAATAAGTCATCTGGGCACCTCTCGGTTGACTGTTTCGTCTTCGGATACCCGCAGCGCATGATCTGAACCGGGTTTCGCTGCGCCCCGGGATGGGCACATTTCAAGCACGCAAGGTGAGGAGTGGATCGATGACCGAACAGGTGCTTGTCGACGCGAATGTGGGGCTCGGATTCCAGCGGTACATCCAGTCGGTGGCCGAGGGCGTCGGCGCAGGAATCGAGCAATGGTGCTGCCGGGGTGAGCATCCGATGGAGGCGTATATCGCCCTCGATCGAGAGGTGCCACGCTTTCCCGGCCGGGAAGTTGCATTGCTGTGGGAGGAGACATGCGGTTGGGCGTTGGCAGTGGAAACCCGATCGGGTGAGGATCTGATCGTTCTCGGCTATCTAGGGGACGACGCAGTTCCGGCTCCGGACGCGGTCGCAGCATTCGGAGCGAGCGTCGGTACCCCCGATGCCCGGATGCGCCGACGCGCGTCGTGGACCAACGATCGTCCGCTGGCAGATTCGGATCGTACTGCGCGCCTGCTCCGCCAGTACGGTCACGACGCGCATTGAAAACTGACGCGCACTGAACTTCGGATCCGCTAATTCACTACGTTCAGCGCCGGATCGAGGACCGGCGCTGCCGCAGCCTTCGTGTCGAAATCGTCCATCAGCCGGAACACGATGTGCCCGCCGATTGCGCCGCCGACACCTATTGCGCTCAACCCGACCAGGGAGAGCAACCGCGCGAGTGGAGGAGGCGGGGAATCGTTGCTGCGCAAGAAGTACGACACCAGGAAAGCGTCGATTCCTATCGCGTTGCTCGCGGCGTGAACCAGCCCGACGCGGCGCGCGATCGTGTTGCGTTCAGACCAATCGAGCCAGCCGGTGATGAGGGCGGGCGGTGTCGAGACCAGTCCGAGCAGGATCAGGTTGCGCACTGTTTTCGGTTCTCGCGCAACATAATCGAACACAACAGACGACGTCCACGCTCCGATGGGGATGGCCACCAGTGCAGGATGCAGCGGGTGCTCGACCGGTGACCCGCGAAGGATCGACGCGACTTTGCGCGTGGTCGGCGAGTGTGAGGCAGCGTCGAGAATTCTTCGCTGAAGACCTGTGGACGGACCGTCCAGTTGGTCCGCGGATTCGATTCTGCGGAAAAGGTTTCCGATATTCATGTAATTCGGCTACCCCAGGTGCGGCCAGGGAAACACGCTTGAAAGACCACAGGCCTGCGGCGTACGGTCGAATCGAAAGAGATCCGACCCGAGGAGCCATCATGAAGCTCAATCTCTTTGCGGCGTGGGCGTCGTACTTCCTGGTGCTGGTCACCGTCGTCTGTCTGGGCGGATTCCTTGTCGCCGCCGGATCGGGCAACGGTATGTGGGCGATCATCGCCGGATTGACAGGCGTCGGCTGCATCGTTCTTGCGGTTGCCCTGTACGCCGGAACCGTCCGCCACGATCACAAGGTGCACCGCGAATCGCCGCACCTGTTCTGAGCCGGTATCAGGACTCGGCGAGTCGAGCCTTCTCGATCTCGACGTCGAAATCGGCTGGCGGCCATGACAGGTCGAGGTTCTCGAACGCGTCGATCAGCAGCTCGGTGACGGCGATGCGGCTGTACCACTTGCGATCGCACGGCACGACGTACCACGGGGCGTGCTCCGTGGACGTCTTGTCGAGCATCGCCTGATAGGCCTCTTGATAGGCGGGCCACAGTTTCCGTTCGGTCACGTCGCCCGGGTTGTACTTCCAGTACTTCTCCGGCCGGTCGAGTCGCTCCTGGAGACGCTTCTTCTGCTCGTCCAATGACACGAACATGGCGACCTTGACGATGGTGGTGCCGGCGTCGACGAGTTCCTTCTCGAACTGATTGATCTCGTCGTACCGAGCTCCCCACACATCCGGCGGCACAAGATCGTGGACACGCACCACAAGGACCTCCTCGTAGTGGGAGCGGTCGAACACTCCGAGATAACCGCCGCGGGGGAGTTGCTTCTTGATCCGCCACAGGTAGTGATGCTGCTTTTCCTCGTCCGTCGGAACCCCGAACGACGCATGGTCGACGCCCTGAGGATCGACGTGCCCCACGACGTGACGCACCATTCCACCCTTGCCCGAGGTGTCCATTCCTTGTAGTACGAGGAGGACCGATCGCGTGTCGCCCGAACGTCCGTTGGCGTACAACATTTCCTGCAAGCCGGACAGCACGGCGCCGCGTTCTTCGAGGAGACGCTCGCCGTCAGCCTTCTTCCCGGTGAATCCCGGAGTGCTGTTGCGGTCGAGACCGTCGAGATCGAAGCCAGGCTCTGATCGGAGGATGGTCACGGCCGGTGTTTCCCACAGCGAGTCGTCTGTCATACCCGGAGACTGTGCCACAGCCGAGGTGGCGTGCGTGGGAACTTCAGGCTCAGTCGTTCTCGGGTGCGATCAGCGGATGCGGCATGGATTTGAACTTGGCCGGTGAACCCTTGACTGCGGCGATACCGGTGATTCCGCCCCACGTCATCATAGTCAGGTAGTCGATCAACGATTCGGCGGACATCGACTTGTTGGAGATCCACCAATGCGTCGCCAACTGGATGCCGCCGACGATGCCGTACGCCCACGGCAGCGATCCGCCGGAATCCATTTCCATCTCGCGCAGGCGATTGCCCAGCACCGTCGACAAGAGTTCGGCGATCATGCGCTCCGAGTCGGCCACGACGTCACGACTTGCGCCGGCTCCGTTTGCCATGACATAGAGGTAGATCGCCGGGTCCGACGCCACAGTCTCGACGTACGCGGTGATCGTGGCGTGTGTCAGTTCGAAATCGTCGAGTTCGTCGCTGATGGCCTGATAGATGCGCGGCGCGAGAATTGTCTCGACGTACCGCATCATCGTGGCAGTCGTCAGGTCACTCTTGTCGGTGAAGTAGCGGTAGAGAACGGTCTTGGAGACTCCGATTTCGGACGCGATCTCATCCATGCCGATTTCACGGCCACGCGCACGGATCGCTGCGATGGTGCCGTCGACAAGCTCTTCGCGTCGGGCGATCTTGTGCTCGCGCCAGCGCCGTTTGCGTCCGTCGGACTTCTCGGGCTTCGTGTCAGCGACAACTGGGCCGTCTACCTGCTCGTTGTCCTGCACAGCGTTCTTAGCCACGGGGTATCTCATATCTGTGGTGCGATCCACGTCCGAGCGGTCTCATTCCGTTTCAGCTTAGTGTCCGGGCAATTACGGTGGGCACGCACCTGCGGCTTCGACGCGCCCGAGGCGAGCTTTCGGCACAATGGCAAGGGTGCAGCAATTGAGCGTTAACGCTTTCGACTCGGCTTTCGGCGACGATGCCAAGCGTCGGGACCTCCGCAAGATGAAGTTCTTCGCGACTGGTCTCCTCGGTTTCGCGACGGTCGTCTATCTGTTCTGTCGATGGCAGGAATCCCGCGGAGCGGGCGAGTGGGTCGGGTACGTGCGGGCGGCGTCCGAGGCGGGCATGGTCGGCGCGTTGGCCGACTGGTTTGCCGTCACGGCACTGTTTCGCCATCCGATGGGGATACCGATTCCGCACACCGCGATCATCAAACGCAAGAAAGACCAGCTCGGGGCTAGTTTGAGTTCGTTTGTCGGTCAGAACTTCCTGGCCCCCGACGTTGTGTCCGCGAAGGTGAAGCAAGCGCAGATACCGCTGCGACTCGGTACGTGGATGGCCGAGCGGGACAATGCGGCGCGTGTTGCCGCGGAGACGTCGACGATCCTGCGCGGTCTGGTCGAGGTGCTGCGCGACGAGGATATCGCGCAGGTCATCGACCACACGATCGTCAAGCGTTTGGCGGAGCCGATGTGGGGCCCACCGATCGGCCGGGTGCTCGGTGAGCTTCTGAAGGAAAACAAGCAACTGCCGATCATCGAACTGCTGGCCGAACGCGCCCATCAGTGGGCACTCGGAAGTCAGGAGACCATCGATCGGGTGATCGTCCGGGATTCGCCGGCGTGGTCTCCGAAATTTGTCGATGCGATGCTCGGCGAGAAGATCTACAAGGAACTGGTCGAGTTCACGTGGAAGGTCAGGGCAAATCCCGAGCACGAGGTGCGGCTCGCGGCCAATCGCTTCCTGATCGATTTTGCGGATGATCTGCAGAACGATCCGGAGACGATCAAGAAGGCCGAAGGCATCAAGGCCGAGATCATGGGGCGCGAGGAAGTTACCGGACTCGCGTCGGCGACGTGGAAGGTCGCGAAGCGGCTGATCATGGAATCGGTCGACGACCCCAACAGCACTCTGCGGACCAAGGTTGCCGAGAACGTCGTCGGATTGGGCATCCGCCTGCGCGACGACGAGTCGATGCGCGGCAAGGTCGACGGGTGGTTGGCCGCAGGCACGACGTACATCGCGGAGAACTACACCGACGAGATCACCGGCGTCATCAGTGACACCGTCGAGCGCTGGGACGCCGAGGAAGCAAGTCGGAAGATCGAGCTCCAGGTCGGTCGCGATCTCCAATTCATCCGCATCAACGGCACGGTGGTCGGTGCGATAGCGGGTCTGTTCATCTACACCGTGTCGACGCTGATTTTCGGTTAGCAGTGGCTCCTCGAATGTGACGTGCGCCCTACTGCTAGCAGTAGTGCTTGCAATAGTTAGCACCCTCTCTTACTCTGGGAAATGTCCACAGGAAAGGGAAGGCGCAATGTCTGCGAAGTCGACGGACTCCGATGAAGGGGAACGTGAATCATCCGGTGCCGCAGCCGGAGCCAGTGACTTGGCAGCGCGCGTCGTCAGCTCTGCGGCACATGACATCGGGGGATTCATTCGTGCGCAGCGCGAAGCCGCACAAGTCTCGATGCGCCAACTTGCGCAGCTCGCCGGTGTAAGCAATCCGTACCTCAGTCAGATCGAACGAGGGTTACGGAAACCGTCCGCCGACGTGCTCGCGCAAATAGCAAAAGGGCTCCGAGTGTCTTCGGAAGTCCTCTACGTCCAGGCCGGATATCTCGAACAACGGCCACACAGTCCGATCCGTGACGCCGTACTCGCAGACACCTCCATCAGCGAGCGACAGAAACAAGTGCTGCTCGAGATCTACGACTCGTTCTGTCGGGAGAACGATTCGACGCGGCCCGCTGCAGTAGCCCAGAGCGCAGCCCCCACCACACATCCGGACTCAGACCTCCCAGAAGGAGAACACCATGACCGATAAGACCGCCATCGACAACGTCAAGACCTCAATCTACGCCGCAGTCGGAGCCGGCGATCTCGTCGTCCAGGCCGTTGCCGACGTTGTTGCCCAGGTTCGTGAGCGCGCCGAGACCAGCCAGGACGAGGTTACCGGCCGCGTCGACGGTGCGCGTGAAAAGTTCGCCGCAGTGCAGGGCGACGTCGTGGAAAGCGTTGAGGCTCTTCGTGAGCGTCTCGCCGGCCTGCCGTCCGAGCTGCCCGAGGAGCTTGCCGAGCTGCGCGAGAAGTTTGCACCCGAGGAGCTCCGCAAGGTTGCCGAGGCCTACCTCAAGGTTGCAGGCGATCTGTACAACTCGCTGGCAGAGCGCGGCGAAGATGCGGTTGAGCGCATCCGCAAGCAGCCGGCCGTCGAAGAGGGTATCGCCGCTGCGGAGTCCGCTCTCGGTGACGCCGTCGAGCTGACCGAAGACGCACTCGGAACTGTTGCCCGTCAGACCCGCGCCGTGGGCGAGCAGGCTGCCAAGCTGGCCGGTCGCGCTGCCGGACGCATTTCCGATACCGCTGAAGAGGTTGGCGAGAAGATCGCCGACGCCGGTGAGAAGATCGCCGATGTGGGTGACGAAGCTGCGCTCAAGGTCCTCGACCTCGGCGACCAGGCAGACGAGGCTTCCAAGGAAGCTGCAGCTCGCGTGACCGCTGCCGCATCCGATGTCCAGGAGCGCGCAACCGCCGCCAAGAAGGCTGAACCCGCGAAGGCTGCACCGGCCAAGGCCGCCCCGGCGAAGGCTGCACCGGCGAAGGCCGCTCCCGCCAAGGCTGCTGCACCGACCAAGGCTGCACCGACCAAGAAGGCTTGATCGGCTGGATCGAACAGTAAGAAGGCTCCTGCGCTCTCGGGTGTGGGAGCCTTCTGTTCGTGATGTCGGACTACGGAAACTAGGATGTAAGACGTGGTAGCTGTGGATGGCATTATCGGCCTGATTTTTCTCGCACTGAAGTTGCTTGCCTTGGCAGGTGCTGTCTTCGCGATCGTGCATGCCGTGCGGCAGCGCCCTGACGCGTTCACCGCAGTCAACAAGCTGACCAAGCCGATCTGGCTGGGCATCCTTGTCGTGGCGGCTTTGGTGCTGTTGGTGACGTCTCCGGTGGGAATGCTGGGCATCATCGCGGTAGTCGCAATCTGCGTTTATCTCGTAGACGTGCGGCCTCGCGTGGACGACATCCAGCGCGGTCCTCGCTGGTAGCGCGTTTTTCGCAGTTCGGCCCCCGCGGAGTGGCACTATGCGGTGCTATTGTGGGTTAACGGCAGTCACACATAGATTGTCGGTCCTCGTGGGGAGTGAACTGCGATGTCTGTCGAGCCTGACCGATCCAAGAACGATCGGCGCCAATCCCGACTGACCCGTGCCGGTGACCGCCAGGACACGGCGTCCAAGCTCCTCGCCTCAGCTGCCCGCACCTCCTACGATCCGTTGATCGAGATCGACTGGGAAGCGCCCGTCCCGGACGACCTGTACGGGATGAGTCCCGAATGGTGCAGCCTCTACGGCACACCGATGTGGGACGAGATGACGCAGCAACAACGCATCACCCTCACCATCCACGAAGCAGCCAGCATCGCGGGCACCGGCATCTGGTTCGAAATGATCCTCATGCAGATGCTCGTCCGCGACATCTACTTCCACAATCCGTCCACAGCGCACGTGCAATTTGCGCTCACCGAAATCGCCGACGAATGCCGGCACTCCACGATGTTCGCGCGCTCAGCAGCCAAATTCGGCGTCCCGTCCTACCGGCCGAAGACCTGGATCCGCACCGCCGCACGCCCCTTCAAGGCAACGGCCACAGGATCCCTCGCCTACGGCGGAACACTGTTCGCCGAAGAAATTCTCGACATGATGCAACGCGAATTCATGCGAGACACGCGAGTCCAACCGCTGACCCGAACCGTCAGCAGAATCCACGTGGTCGAAGAAGCCCGCCACATCAGATTCGCCCGCGAGGAAACCGTCCGACGAGCAGCCCACATCACCCGGTTCCAGCAAGCCCGCATCCGGTTCGTCCTCGCCGTCATCGCATACTTCGTGGTCACCAGCCTCGTGAACAACAACGTTTACGCAGCCGCCGGACTGGACGCCGAAGCGGCAATCCACGCCGCGAAGAACAATGTCCACTACCACGACATGGTGCGTCGAGGATGCGCGAATACCGTCGAATTTCTTACCGAGGTCGGCCTGATCGGCGGCCCGTCCACGATGTTGCTGCGCCGAGCGCACATCATCTGACACTCAAATCATCCGTATCGAATTTCTTCGAATTCAGTCAGGGGTACATGCATGTCCAGCAGTTCGCGAACCACCACACTCCGGGTATTGGCCGGAGTTGCCGGAGCCGGAGCGCTTGCAGCAGCAGTCGCCGTTATCCGTCGTCGGAGCTCCACCAGGGGACTCACCCTCGTTGCCGACGTCGAACCAAACGCACTCCTGCAGACCCCGACCTTCAAAGCGGACATCAGTGAACTGACCACCGAAGACGGCGCGATCATCAACATCCGGGCCTACGGACCTGCCGACGGTGATCCGATTGTGCTGAGTCACGGCTGGACCTGCTCGACCGAATTCTGGTACCCACAGGTCAACGCATTAGCCGGCGAATACCGCGTCATCACGTACGACCAGCGCGGTCACGGACGCAGCACCGTCGGCACTCTCCCGCTGGGGCCCGACGTACTGGCCGACGACCTCTCGGCAGTGCTCGGAGCGACTGTCCGTGAAGACAAGAAAGCCGTCATCGTCGGACACAGCATGGGCGGAATGAGCATCATCGCGTGGGCCGGAAAGCACCCGGACGACGTCAAGAAGTACGCGTCGGCGGTGATGCTGGCCAGCACTGCGAGTGACCGTCTGATTGCCGAAACCACAGTGATTCCGCTGCCGGAACGCTTCCCGCGGGTACCGGTTCCGGTCGGCCGCGCCATCCTCAGCTCGCCCGTGCCATTCGTGTCCTCGGGCGCGATGACCAAGGCAATCCAGTACGTCTCGATGTCGCCCAACGCCACCAAAGCCGAAGTTCAGTTCTGCGAGAACATCGTTCGAGAGTGCAAGCCGCGCATTCGTGGCGGTTGGGGAGCGGCCCTGAGCACTCTCGACATTCACGAGGGTCTCGACAATCTCGAAGTGCCGACCACCGTTCTCGTCGGATCACTCGATCGGCTCACACCACCCGTCCACGCGCGCAAACTCGCGCAGGTGCTCGACGAAGCCGGCAACCTCGAACGGCTGATCGTGATTCCCGGCGTCGGTCACATGTCGTCCATCGAGAGCATCGACGAATTCGACCGCGAGATCGTGCGGTTGCGCAATCTCTAGCTCTAGCTAGCTGAACACCACAGTCTTGCGGCCGTGCACCAACACTCGATCCTCGAGGTGCCACCGCAATCCGCGGGAAAGAACAAGCTTTTCAATATCGCGACCCTGACGGACCATGTCGGCAACATCGTCGGCATGGTCGACGCGGATCACGTCCTGCTCGATGATCGGGCCGGCATCCAGTTCTGCGGTGACGTAGTGGCACGTCGCACCGATCAGCTTCACACCCCGAGCAAAAGCCTGGTGGTACGGGCGGGCCCCGATGAACGACGGCAAGAAGCTGTGATGAATGTTGATCGCGCGGCCCGCCCAGTGCTCACACAGTGACTGCGGCAGAACCTGCATGAACCGAGCCAGCACAACAGCGTCCGGATTATGTGCGTCGACCAGGGCGCGCACCTTCTCGAAGGACGGTCCGCGTTCGGCCGGGTCCTTGGCGAACGGAACGTGGTGGAAGTCGATCCCGTGACGCTCGGTCACGCTGCGCAAGTCCTCGTGGTTTCCGATGACGGCGCTGATTTCGGCTGGGAGCTCGCCACCCGCCGCGCGACCGAGGAGGTCGTGCAGGCAATGACCTTCCTTGCTCACGAGAAGCACGATCTTCTTGGGAGCCCCGGAATCGTGCAGCGTCCACTCGGTTTCGGGTCCGATCTCGGCCGCCACTGCTTTGAACCGATCACGCAGTTCCTCGATGCTGATGCCCACCGACGACGCCCGCACAGCCTGACGGGTGAAGAACCATCCGGTGTCTGCGTCAGCGTGATACGCAGCTTCGACGATCCAGCCACCGACATCGGTGAGGAAGGACGAAATGCGCGCGACGATACCCGTCGTATCGGGGCAGCCGAGGGAGAGTACGTAGCGTCGATCATCGGTCGACGGTGCAGCGGTCATGTCGTCTAGTCTCTCAGGTGTCGCAGTGCCGCTCGACGCATGGTCGTATGCCAAGCTTTCTTTCATGGCTCATGCTGCGCTCACTCGTTCACAGGTTGCTGCAATGGTCGACCACACCTTGCTCAAACCCGAAGCCACGGCCGCCGACGTGACGGCGCTGATCGACGAGGCTCGGGAGCTGGGTGTCCTCGCCGTGTGCGTCTCACCGTCGATGTTGCCGATTCGCGCCGACGGTCTGATTACCGCCGCAGTGGTCGGTTTTCCGTCCGGCAAGCATCACTCGCTGGTGAAGGGCGCCGAAGCGCGTCTCGCTGTTGATCAAGGTGCACGCGAAATCGACATGGTCATCGATGTCGGAGCCGCACTCGCTGGTGACTACAACGCTGTGCTTGCCGACGTACTCACGGTTCGTGAAGCGATGGGCGAGCGCGCGGTGCTGAAGGTGATCCTCGAAACTGCGGCATTGCCCGACGAAGCGATAGTCGAATGTTGCCGCGCGGCAGTGCATGCGGGCGCGAACTTTGTGAAAACTTCCACAGGCTTCCACCCCGCCGGCGGCGCCAGTGTTGAGGCTGTCGCGTTGATGGCCAAAACCGTCGGGCCATCGGTGGGAGTCAAGGCCAGCGGAGGAATCCGCACCACGCAGGCAGCGCTCGACATGATCGCTGCGGGTGCCACCCGCCTCGGACTTTCGGGAACTCGTGCTGTGCTTGACGGTCTGGGGGAGTAGCACCGGGTTGCCTTGATTCAGAATGGCGGTGGGTCGTTGCCGTAGTCGACGGGTTTGTGGGGCGCGTGTTTTCGGGGTGTGGGTTTCCGGCAGGCTGTCCGGCGTTTGCGTTCGGCCCGGATGCGGGCAGCCTTGTTCTCCAACCGAGTCCGTCGCCGGGTGCCGCCTTCCGGTGGCGGCGGTTCCTGCATGCCCGCGAGTAGCCCGGCTGCTCTGGTTCGGTAGCGATGCCCGGTCTGCGAGGTCAGGGTGATGCTGCGATCCGAATTCGGGTCGAGCTGCCAGGATCCGGAATGCTTGAGGCGGTGATGGTTCCGGCAGAACGCACTCAGATTCGACGCCACCGTCAGCCCACCGTTCGCGGGATCGGTGTGGTTGAACGGGTTGTTGTGGTCGAGGTCGCAGTTCCAGGCCGGGACATCGCAGTGCGGCCACTGGCAACTGCCCGCGAGGACGCGTAGCCAGGTGTCTAGTGCGGCGCCGGGACGGTAGACAAGCGCCGACGCCGACGCCGGCACAGGCTCTGGGGCCGGTTCAGGATCTGTCGGGACTCGTACTTCCCGCACCTGTGCATTCTTGGCGATGTCGCGGGCATGCTCGGCACTAATCACGCCGTACCCATCCAAATGGGCCGGCTCATCCGAGTCCGTATCCAGGGTGGTTTCGTACATCACCACATGCACGAACGGCCGACGCACAACGATCAGACCACTGCGGTCCTGCGGACAATCATCACGGCCACAATCACACACCAACACCGTCGACCCACCCACCAGCACACCCAACGCGTCAGCGCGGCGCTGCTCGTAGGTGCGGGAATCATGTCGGCAGACCGACATCGCCAATTCCCGCAACCGCCCGTCGAACGCCCAGGCCTGTTCGGCCGGGATACTGCCCAGGATGCGGGCCATCCCGTCTTCGGCGGCACTGACCCCAACGAACCTGTCGGCGAGGGCGCGGCGTCGGCGTTCCCGCAGTCCTTCCGGATCGACGCGGGCGACGATCCGATCGATCGCCGCCGTCAACCGCCGTCCCGTCAGGCCGGTCCCGCCGTCCACGGGCGGGGCCAAGACTTGCTCGAGGAGTAGCCGTTCGACCTCGTCGATCAACTCGTCGGAGACATTCGCGGTCGCTGATTCGATCAACGACACCCGGTAGAAGTCGAGTTCCCCGCGCGCCATCGCCGCCCGCGTGCGATGCAACCTCGTCTTGAGTGCAAAACCCAACCCGATGAGCTTCCTGGCCGCGGCGCGCCCCATCGTGAGCACCGCGCCGACCTCGGATTCGGCCAATTCGTGCGCCGACGACGTCCAGGCTCCGCCCTCGACATGCCCGGCGCTACGACGGGTGAAGAACTCCGCCACCACCGCCAGCTTCCGCTCGACCAACATCGCCTCACACGCATGCAACTCGGCCATCAAATCAACAAGGGCACAATCGGTTTCGGTACCACTCAGCTGCGCCGAGCGACCGAAAATCCCCACCCCCGGATCGAACATTCCGCAATCCTATTCGAAATTCTGTTCGAATTCGAGGGTTCCTCAAAATCAGTCGGATATGTCTGAATATTCCTCCATGGAAAGACATGTCAGCAGATCAAGAGTCTCATTCGTGGCGGAATGTCAGCGCTTAGGATCAAGTCATGCGTCTATCGGAGTACTCCGCGATCGCCGACCTTCCTCACCCGTTCCTCCTTGTCCGTGACGATGATTTATCAAGCGAAGTGATGATGGAAGGATCGCTGCTCTGCATCGGCGGTGTCATAAACGGAGCTGTACTGCGAACTGCGAAGGAACCCGGACCGGTTTCCGTAGCTGTCCAGCTTCGCGATTCCGTCAGCGAACTCGGCGAATTCGGCGACGAGTGGGATGTGATCGAAGAAGGAACCGTCCGCCTGCTCGGCCGGAATCCCCGCGTGCAAGGTCTGACAGGGGAGATAATCATCAACCTCGAATCCCTCGAACCTGGCACCTATCGGATCAGAGCTGGGGCGGCGCACCGCCTACGCGCCGACTCCGATACCCCTCGTGTACGAATCGAACTAGCGGAAACCGAGACCGACACACCAACGTCCACACTTCGCGACACCGACGGCCTGCGCTGCGAAACGGCGTACACCGAAAACTATCCAATCCTCCCCGAAGACCAGCCCCCTGTCTCGAAAACAGTCAGTACCGCAACAGTTTCCGAGACTTGGCAACGCATCACGGATTGGTGCGGACACCACGCCCCCGATGTCCTCGCTGCACTCGCCGATCCAGCCTCACAGCAGGACGTCGATGCGGTCGAGTCAGTGTTTCCTCGTCCGTGGCCCGACGACCTACGCAACTTCTATCGCCTGTACAACGGATTTCGCCCCGGGGATTGGGCGCAGATTCTTCCCGAACACGACCTACTCTCACTCGACAGTGTTCGTACCCTCCAAGAGGGACACCTTGCGCTGACGCACGAACTCGCTCACGAGGACCCGGACATCGCCCAGTTCATCACCGAACGTCAACCTGAACAACGCGACGCGGGGACTCCTGCCGGGGTGTACCTCGAATCGTTTGTGCCTATCGCTGAACGCGACGGCTACCTACTCGTGTGCGACACCCGAACCGGTCCGTTGCGCGGATGTATCACCGAGTATGGCCGCGACGCCGCCGATGACGCCGGTCCAGTGTGGCCGTCGTTGGCGGTCTTGCTCACTGAACTCGCGAATGCACTCGAATCTGGGACTCTGTTTCGGGGTCGTTGGCGACCTAACCCCGTGCAAGCAACGCTGACGTGGAGCTTCGAGGACTCCTGAACTTGCGCGCTTCCGCGTCAGGTGAGAATTCCGCAGCTGTCGGGAACCGCAGATGCATTCTGCGCCGATGCATTAGCGACAGGCATCGTGTATGCGCCGCCTTCGAGTGAAATCTTGATCGCGTCGTCGGTCACGGTGAGCTCTGTGGGCTTCATGTCCAGCGGGTAGGTCTGCAAGCTGTCCGTCAAAGTCTGGACGATGCCGTCGACAAGGTCGGTCGGCAGTCCGAAGCCCAGAATCTCGGCGCCGACGGTTTGCACGTCGACAACTCCGTTCGAGATGGTCGGCTTGACCGTGAGCTTTGCGAGGCCGGCAGGTCCGACGTCGAAGGCCAAAGTGCCGGCGGCGGAATCGGCCGTGACGCCGGTGACAAGCCCACCGAAGGTCTGTTCCTGGAGGGTGGCCAGGATTCCGGCAGTTGACCAGTTGACGTCGGCGCTCGAGCTTCCGATGGTTCCGCTGTTTCCGGCGGACGGTTGGAGATTGATGTCGTTGACCTTGGCGTGGACCTGCATTCCGGTGGCCGGCCCGAACGACGAATCGTCGCTGTCGATGGTGATGTACGGGACCTTTTTGTCGATGGCTTGGAGTAGAACGGGTTTCCAGCTCAAGCCCACGTCTACCTGTGAGCCGAGTTCACTCTGAAACTGGTCGGCCATGCAGCTTTTGACTTGATTGCGTACGTAGAGTTCGCCGCCGACAAGCGCTGCGACCAGTACAGCGATCACGACGAGCAGGATGATGAGCACACGATTGCGCGGGGGCGCGTTGTTTGCTGCGACAGTCATCTCAGGGATTCTTCCCGACGACTCTGAACGAACTCTGTGAATACGCGCTCATCCGATACTGTGATCTGAAACACAGAATGCCGTAGCCTGACGGGAAAGCGCTCCAGACGGTCACCGGAGGTGGTCATGGCTCCAGACTACGAAGCACTCGAATTGTTGGCACTGCGCCAATGCGGGTTTGTTGCGACGGATCAGGCCGCCGCCCTGGGTTTTTCCGGTCACGACTGGGACTGGCTCTTGGAATCCGGAACCTGGATTTCGGAGTGTCCGGGGCTGTTCCGACTGGATCGAGTACGCCGCACCGCGATGGACGAATTTGCCAAATGGTGCACGTGGTTTGCCGGCCGGGCAACCGTCTCGCACTACAGTGCTGCCGAACTTCACGGTCTCGGCCACTTGCAGCCACGGTTCATGCACCTGTCGGTCGGCGTACCCGTCTCAGCGCCAACCCGTCAGCTTGCGTTGCATCGGTGTTCACTCGCGGAATCGGAATGCGAGCAGTTCGGAGCCATCCGAATAACGACACCGGTGCGCACTGTCCTCGACATTGCATCGGGTGGCATTTCCCAGGAACTGCTCAACGAAGTGGTGTCGGACGGCGTCGCGATCGGTCGCCTCGACGCTCACGAGTTGTACCGCTCGTGTGAGAACGCCGCCGTCGATGTGGCTGTTCGAGTGGAGTTGGCGCTCACCGCGAGCTTGTAGACGGAACCGACTTCGGGCCGCCGCGACCTTCTGGCATCGCCTCCGAAATCGGATCTGACACGAATGTCAGAGAATTGAGCGGTACTGATTGCGAGCGAATATTCCGGCTTTCATGCAGGTAGACGGACCTATGGGTGAACATGTGGGACTTTCTGGCGGCAGTCCCTGAAATGCGGTCATGCGCTGTGTAGACCAATTCCGCGAAAAGTGCGGTTACTTTACAGTCATTGGGATAGTGTCACGGCATCGAAAGCAGATGGACGCTTGTCCTGGACACCTGTACTGGACGCCTGTCTGCCCCGTCGTCGAGAGGGATGTGGATGTCCGTGAGTGGTGTTCGTCGTGTTGTCGGTGGTTTGAGTGTTTTTGCTGTTGCTGCGGGTTTCGCGGTTGCGGGTGCCGGGGTCGCAGGTGCGGCTCCGGTGAAGGCTGAGTTCAATTCCGATGGGTACAAGGTGACTCGAACGATCAGCAACGGCACGCCGTCGGAGGGTGATGTGATTACTTCGACGACGGTGTTCACGCGAACTGCCGGAGTTCACAATCTGTATGCGGTTCGCGATATTCATCCGGCGTGTATGACGTATGTCGATGGTTCGGCGAAGGTGAACGATAGTCCGTTTCGGGTCAACGAGGTGGCTGCTGATTCTGTTCGGTTGAGTGCGGGTCTAACGGAATGGCCGATGTGGGGCGGTGACGTCAAGAAGTTCGAGTTCCAGTATCGCGTCGGTGCGGATTGCGCTCGTGGCGTCGACTTGTCGACGACGGTGCATTTCGACGGCACGGTGTTCGTCGACGACACGACCAATGGTCGTGGTCCGTCGATCAATGTTCAGAAGAACGTCTCGACAACGAGTGTGTCTCCGGTCAGCGGCGCACAGGTAGGTAAAGCGGTGACGTTGGAAGCGAAGGTCACCGGTGGTGCCGACGGTGATTCGGTGCAGTTCTTCGATGCCGGTGCAGCGATCGGTTCGGGCACGCTCGCCAATGGTGTTGCAACACTGTCCTGGACACCGAGCACCCGCGGAGATCACGCGATTACCGCGAAGTTCGCGGACACGGCGAAGGCCAACAATTCGACGTCTTTGGTGCAAACCGTAAGTGTTTCGCAGGCGGATTCTTCCTCGACCACGACGCTGGCACCGATCTCGGGCGCTCAGGTGGGTAAGTCGACCACTCTCAAGGCGACGGTGTCTGCTCCGGGGACCGGTGGAACGGTCACGTTCAAGATCGGTGGAACTGTACTGGCTTCGGTACCGGTGGCCGGAAACGGTGAAGCTACCTACGCCTGGGTTCCGACTGCTGCGGGTGCGCAGACGATCGAAGCTACGTTCGCCGGCCGCTCGGGTGTCGCCGGATCGAGCACCACGGCAAATGCGACAGTCGCCGAACAGCCTGCCGGAACCACCAGCTCGACAACAGGTCTCAGTGTCGGAGCGGCTCAGGTCGGCGTAGCGCAGACCATTTCGGCTCAGATCAGCCCCGCAAATGCCGGTGGCACAGTCACCTTCAAGGACGGTGAGACGGTCATCGGCACGGCGACGGTCGATTCTTCCGGAAAAGCCAGCATTTCGTGGAAGCCGGCAACTCAGGGGCAGCGAATCGTCTCAGCCGAGTACTCGGGTGCCGGAACGGTGACGGCATCGGCCGATCAGGTCTCCGTTCAGATCGCGGCACCCGTCGACGGTGGAGAGCCTGGCACCGGCGGAACCGGATCGCTCGGCAGCCTCGGAAACATCTTCGGCTCCTGACAACCAACACCTGGTGATGCCCCGCCCGCTTGACGCGGTGGGGCATCACCCATTTCGATGACTTCTCGAGAAGGAAAATCTATGTCTGTGGGTTCTGTTCGTCGTGTTGTCGGTGGTTTGAGTGTTTTTGCTGTTGCTGCGGGTTTCGCGGTTGCGGGTGCCGGGGTCGCAGGTGCGGCTCCGGTGAAGGCTGAGTTCGATTCCGATGGGTACAAGGTGACTCGGACGATCAGCAACGG
This sequence comes from Rhodococcus sp. NPDC056743, assembly GCF_042790355.1. Lineage (NCBI taxonomy): Bacteria > Bacillati > Actinomycetota > Actinomycetes > Mycobacteriales > Nocardiaceae > Rhodococcus > Rhodococcus sp. NPDC056743. Next base: position 725,976 of record NZ_JBHTZI010000001.1, read on the forward strand.
CACGCCGTCGGAGGGTGATGTGATTACTTCGACGACGGTGTTCAAGCGAACTGCCGGAGTTCACCATCTGTATGCGGTTCGCGATATTCATCCGGCGTGTATGACGTATGTCGATGGTTCGGCGAAGGTGAACGATAGTCCGTTTCGGGTCAACGAGGTGGCTGCTGATTCTGTTCGGTTGAGTGCGGGCGCTACGGAGTGGCCGATGTGGGGCGGTGACGTCAAGACGTTCGAGTTCCAGTATCGCGTCGGTGCGGATTGCGCTCGTGGCGTTGATTTGTCGACGACGGTGCATTTCGACGGCACGGTGTTCGTCGACGACACGACCAATGGTCGTGGTCCGTCGATCAATGTTCAGAAGAACGTCTCGACAACTACGGTGTCTCCGGTCAGTGGTGCTCAGGTGGGGCAAGCGGTGTCGCTGGAGGCGAAGGTCACCGGTGGTGCCGACGGTGATTCGGTGCAGTTCTTCGATGCCGGTGCAGCGATCGGTTCGGGCACGCTCGCCAATGGTGTTGCAACACTGTCCTGGACACCGGCCGGTGTACGCACCCACAGCCTGACGGCCGAATATCTCGGTAATGCCAAGGTGGCAACCTCGACGTCGGCGGCGGTCGACGTAGTCGTGTCCGAAGCGAACAAGAACACCGCCACCACGATCACCGGTCCTGCGAGTGCAGTGGCGGGTGAATCCGTGACCGTCGAGGCGACGGTCACGCCCGTTCCGGCGGGCGGTACGGTGCAGTTCAAAGACGGTACAACCGACCTCGGCGGCGCAGTTGTCGTGGATGTAAACGGCAAGGCGTCACTGACGAGTTCCTATGCGGCCGGCGCACATTCGATCACGGCGGTGTACTCCGGTTCCGGTGTCTACCTGACATCGACGTCGGCGCCGCATACGCTGAGCGTGGCTCCGGTCGTGGTCGAGCAGAGCACCACGACCTCGCTCACTGGACCGTCGACCGCATCGACGGGGGAGGCTGTGTCGTTCACCGCCGCGGTCTCCACCGGTGCTGCGGGCGGCACGGTGCAGTTCAAGGAAGGCTCCAGGGATCTGGGTGCCCCGATTCCCGTGGACGCCTCGGGTACAGCCACGACGACGCCGACGTTCAACGTAGCGGGTGAGTACAACATCACTGCGGTGTTCTCGGGTTCGGGCAACTACCGGGGTTCGACGTCGAACGTCCAGACTGTGAATGTCAAAGCGCCGGCTCCCGCCGATCAGCAGACCCAGACTGCCTTGATCGTCCCGTCGGAAGCAAAAACCGGTACGGCAGTGGGATTTTCGGTGACAGTCTCGCCGACACCGACGGGCGGTACGGTGCAGTTCAAGGACGGCTCGGGCAATCTCGGTTCGCCGGTGCCGGTTGTCGGCGGCAAGGCGTCGATCATGCACGAGTTCGCTGTCGTCGGCATTCACAAGGTCACGGCCGTGTACTCGGGTGCAACCGGATTCCTCACCTCTACCTCGGTCGCGCATGAAGTTTCGGTTACCGCTCCGGTCGCGGAGGATCAGGCAACGTCCATCACGGTGAGCGCTCCGGCGTCCGCAGTCAAGGGCGCGAAGGTCGATCTTGTTGTGGCAGTTGCCCCCACGCTCAGCGCCGGAACGGTCCAGTTCTTGGACGGGACGACTCCGATCGGTGGCCCGGTCGCGGTAGTGAACGGCAAGGCCACTCTCTCACACACCTTCACTGAGGTCGGCGATCGTCGAATCACCGCGGTGTTCAGTGGAACTGACGGCTACCTCGGTTCCGAGACGCAGAATGCAGCCACCGTCAAGGTCTCGGCAGAGTCTGACGGAGGCGAACCCGGAACCGGCGGCAGTTCGACCGGTTCACTGGGCAGCCTGGGCAACATCTTCGGGTCCTAGTCCGAACCAGCAGTGACGACAGCGCCCCGTCGCGGAGGTACTCTCCGCGGCGGGGCGCTGTGTGTTTGCGGGGTCAGGGGTTCGGCGCTACGACGTGCCAGGGCACTGTCAAGATGCAGTCACGAAGGCGTCGACGCGCAGGTTGAACGGGAACGCCTTGTGCCCGAAGAATTTCCAGCGAGGCGGCCCAACGATGCCGGGGGCCGAACGACGCGTGGGGCGCCGCAGTGGCCCACGCGCGATCGGCGGCGGTGAGCAGTGCGTGTATCGGCTCTCCCGGAACATTGCGGTGAATGAGGGCCTTGGGCAAGCGTTCTGCGATGTCCGACGGTTTCTCGATGTCGAAGGGATCCCATGCCAAGGTCAGGGTCAGTGGCCTGTGCGCATCGAGCAGCACCCAGGCGCACCGCCGTCCCAGTTCGTCGCACGTTCCGTCGAGTATCAAACCGCCTGGCGCCAAACCGGATTGGATGTGCGACCAAGCCGATTCCACCGCCTCTTCGGGATACTGGCGCAACACGTTGAAGGCGCGAACGAAAACCGGTGAAAGCCCGGCTAATTCGAACCCACCGCGCGCGAAACTGACGCCGTTGCGGCTTTCCACCACGCGAGCCGGGTCGATTTCGAGTCCGATGACCCTGCGGTCGCGTCGTACCGCGGTGAGGCGGTCGGCCATCTCGAATGTCGTGTCGGGGCGAGCGCCGTAGCCGAGGTCGACTATCAGTGGGTCGGTAGCGTTGTGCAGTGCACGTTGAACGGCCCGGTTGTGCACGAGCCAGCGGTCACTGCGTCGCAGACGGTTGATGCCGGTTGTGCCGCGTGTGATGACACCCTCGATCCTCGGGGGTGGAGCAGTCTTCACCGGGGGTCAGCGAGCGGCGAGCCAGGTCGCGGTGACCTGAGCTTCGGTGCGGAAAAGGTCGACAAGATTGGTGAGCATCAGCTCTTCCAATTTTCCGCCGACAAAGGGGATGTGCACTTTGGCTTCCGACGACGTCCGCAAGGTGCATCCCGTTTCAGTGCCGAACAGTTCCATGGTTCCGGTGAGGCTGCCCGGTCCGGCCGGGATGGAGGCCTCGTAGGTTCCCGTAACCGTGTCACCGAACGGGCTGTAGGACTCGGTACGCGTGATGATCAGGTCGTTGCGCATGACCGTCTGCGCGATATCGGGCAGATCGGTGCGAGGCAGGACGTGGTGCAGGACAAGTTCGATCCCGGAATCGCTGACCTCGAAATGTTCTACCCGATTTTCGGAATGCTTGCGCATCTCCTCGACGCGAGCGTCCCAGTATCCGCGATCGGTCAGTGCTTCGTAGACCTGTTCGGGAGAGTGCTGGTAGCGGGCGGAGTAGTCGATGCGTCGAGCCATGATCGCAAACGATACCGGCTACCTGCTGTTACAGAAAAAACCTACCCCGCCCGCAATGCCCTATTTTGCGATCCACTCCCGTGTGAAGTTCTGCTCCGCCTCGATCAGACGGGTGACTTCGTCGACGATCGCGCTTTCGATCTTGCCGCCGAAAATCGGGATCTTGACCTCGACCTCACCGGTAGCGCTGAGGGTGCAACCAGTGTCGTCTCCGCTCAGCACCTGAGTGCCCTCGATGCGCGCTGGGACGCCGTCGACGTGCGCCGAGAAGGTTCCCGTCGCGGTTCCGTCGTTCAGGGGCGCGATGGTCTCGCTGCGCTTGATGACGATGTCACCTTTGATGAAGTTCGAGACCATGGAGGGAAGGTGCTCGGCCGGAATGACCTGAGACATGGTGACTGCGACGGTTTCGTCCCGGACAGTCAGTTCGTCGATGGTGGCGCCAGGGCCACCTACTGCGGCGATACGGTCACGCCAATACTGCTCCGACGTCACCGCCTCATGGACCTTGGTGACAGGGACGGTGTACTTCGATGAATGCTCGATGCGACGGCTCACGATTGTGGAGGCTACCGTTTACCGATGTGTGGGATGTAACCATTGGCCAACGCGTCGTAGATTCCGGCGCTTTCGTGTCCGAGAACATTGACCTGTCCGGATTGACGACGCTCCGGGTAGGAGGACCTGCGCGACTGCTCGCAGAATGCCCGACGACGCAGTCTCTGGTCGACGTCGTTCGGCTTCTCGATCGGGAGAACGTGCCGACGCTGATCTTGGCGGGCGGGTCGAATCTCGTCATTTCGGACGAGGGTTTCGACGGAGTTGTGGTTCGTGTGGCGAACACCACGGTGACCCTCGACACGGATCGTGTTGTCGCCGAGGCAGGAGCCGTGTGGGACGAGGTGGTCGGTCAATCCGTTGCCGCGGAATTGGGCGGACTCGAAGCCCTGTCGGGAATCCCCGGTTCGACGGGTGCGACCCCGGTTCAGAACGTCGGCGCCTACGGCATCGAGGTGGGCTCGCGACTTCGGCGGGTTCAGTTGCTCGATCGCCGTACCGGAGAGGTGTCGTGGGTCGACCCGTCGACTCTGCAACTCGGCTACCGGTCGAGCGTCCTCAAGCATTCGGACGCAGCGCTGGTTCTGGCTGTCGAACTCGACGCGACAACCGATGGCCTGAGCGCACCCCTGGCCTATCGGGAACTGGTTACGGCACTCGATGCTCAGGAAGGTGATCGATTGCCGTCGTCGCAGGTCCGCGAAGCTGTTCTGGGTCTGCGCGCCGGTAAGGCGATGGTGCTCGATCCTTATGATCACGACACGTGGAGTGCTGGTTCCTTCTTCACCAATCCGGTTGTGCCCGAGGATCGGATGCCCGCAGTTCTTTCCGCGATCACCGCGCAGCTCGGGGATGTGACGGTCCCGCAGTACCCGGGAGTTGGTGGAACCAAGCTGTCGGCGGGATGGCTGATCGAACGAGCAGGCTTCTCCAAGGGGTACCCGGGTGAGGACGCACCGGCTCGGTTGTCGACGCGCCACACCCTTGCCCTGACAAACCGCGGTGACGCGAAGTGCTCGGACATCGTGACTCTCGCCCGCACCGTGCGGGACGGCGTGGAAGCCGCATTCGGTGTGCGTCTCGAGCCGGAACCGGTCACCGTGGGTTGCCGGATATGAGCTGACAGCAGTGAGCGCGGGTAGCCTGTTGAGGTGCATCAGCTGGGTATTCGGAGAAAACGTTCGCGTCTTGCTGCTTTGGTAGCTGTTCTGCTTGCGACGATGCTCGCTCTTGCCGGATGCACCATCGGTGGCGCCGAGACGGCCGGCGAGGCAACAGCGGCTGAAAAAGCACCTGTTGCGCAGGTTGTCGCAACGCCCGTTGTCGGTGCCAGGGACGTCAGCCCGATTGCGCCGGTGTCCGTCACCGTCACGGGCGGCACTCTCGACGGGGTCGCGCTGAACAACTCGGCGGGCACACCCGTCGCAGGTCAGCTGTCTGCAGACCGGACGTCGTTCGTCGTCAGCGAGCCTCTCGGGTACGCAGCCACGTATTCGTGGTCCGGTTCCGCCACCGGCACAGACGGGAAAACCATTCCCGTCGACGGCAGTTTCACGACGCTGACTCCCGAATCACAAACCGGCGGCACCCTCAACATCGCCGACGACCAAGAAGTCGGAATAGCAGCACCGATCACTCTTCAGTTCGACAGCTCCGTCGTCGACAAAGCGGCAGTGGAGAAGGCGCTTGTCGTCACGAGTGTTCCGCCGACCGCCGGTTCGTGGGCGTGGCTGCCGGACGATAACGGGGGCTCGCGAGCGCATTGGCGTCCCGCCGAGTACTGGGTGCCGGGAACCGTGGTTCACCTGGACGCGAAGCTGTACGGACTGAACTACGGCGGCGGCGCGTACGGCGATCAGGATCTGACGCTCGATTTCACGATCGGGCGTAGCCAGATCGTGAAGGCAAACGCGCCCAGCCACCGCATGCAGGTCGTCCGTGACGGCCAAACCATCATGGACATCCCCGTGAGCTACGGCGAAGGCAACGAGCCCCGCAACGTCACGCGCAGCGGTATCCACATGGTGACCGAGAAGTACGAAGACTTTCTCATGTCCAATCCGCCGTTCTACGAGAACGTTCGCGAACGATGGGCTGTCCGCATTTCCAACAACGGTGAATTCATCCATGCAAACCCGGAAACAACGGGAGTTCAGGGTTCGTCCAACGTCACCAACGGATGCATCAACCTTTCGATGTCCGATGCGCAGGAGTATTTCGGAACCGCGCTGTACGGAGATCCCGTCGAGGTGACCGGGACGTCGATCGACCTCTCCGCCGCCGACGGCGACATCTACGACTGGGCGATCGATCTCCCGACCTGGAAGTCCATGTCCGCGCTCGCTTGAGCAACAAGAAACTTTCCCGCGACGGAACCGCTGGCGTCACCGATGCGTCTACCCAGGTAGACACGAATGAATTCGGGGGACGGTCGTGGGCGGTTCGGAAATTGTGACGGGTGTATTCGGCCAGTTGGCGGCGATCCCGGGTCGAGTCGTCGATGTCGCATTGGCCCCGACCAGTGTGCTCCAGCATTTCACCGATGATCGCGGCGAGTTCGACGACACCATTGCCGCAGCATCGAGGCTCGCTGACGTGGAACGCGAAACGAACTGGGCGATCCGTGATGCGCTGACTCCGCGGGCGACAGCGTTGGAGTACAGCGAACACGCCATCATGGAAGACGATCCTTTCGACGCCATGTCTCATGCTCGGATTTTCGCGCATGTCGACGAGATGAAGCCAGACGTCCTTGCCGCGATCAGCACCGCGTGGACAGAGATTTCGGGGCGGGTCGCGACGGGGATCTCGGCATTCAACGACGCCGTGGGATCGGCAATCGGCGACGGCTGGCAAGGCAAGGGCGGGTCTGCGGCTTTGGAGGCGGTTATCGCGTATTCCGCAGACGGCCAAGAACTTCAGACCCGCGTGCAACTGATTGCCAACAAAGTCGAAGAAGCAAAGATCGCGCTGGGACAGGCAAAACAGTCGATACCGCGGCCCAGCGACGCGTCGGTTGTGGAACAGGTCATCAGCATGATTCCGGGGGAGTCGTGGCGTCAGGCGCAACATGAAGCCGAGGAAGCGGAGCGACTGGCGCGGAACGTCATGAAGGAGATGTACCTGCCGTACATGAAGCGTGCCGACGATCAGGTTCCCGTCCTGCCGCCCGCATTCAATCCCATCAATTCCGGCAGCGGAACCTCCGGCGGCAGTAGTCCCTTCCAGGCCGGTGCCGATCAGGCGTCGCGCGAGCAAACGGCATCTGCCATGGGCAACTACCAAACATCTGGCGGGCCGGAGCAGCGCGCAGCCGCTTCGGCCGGTGGTACCGGGGCTGAACCGCCGGTCGACGGCACGAGCAACAGCGAGTCGGCCGGTGGATCAGGGGCGACGCCCGGCGCCGGGGTCGGCGATGGCGGACCGGTATCGGGGTCGGAAAACGGCCAGGGTGAAGGTGATTTCAGGCCGGCCACTACCTCGGCGGCTTCCGCTGTGCCGCCGCCCGCCCCCGGAGCGTCTGTCCCCGGAGCCGGAAATGGCACCGGATTCGGTGGAGGCAACGGTCTCACCGGTGGACCTGGAGCGGGTGGATTTGGAACTGGTGGATCTGGCAGCGGTGGATCTGCAGGTGCGGCAGGTGGTGGTCTCACGGGTGGTGGACTGGCCGGCAGTGCTTTGGGTGGCGGCGGCCTGGGCAGTGCCGGCGGCAGCGGTGCCCGTGGCGCGGGCGCCGGCAGTCTCGGGGCAGCCGGTAGCCGCGGCATGATGGCCGGCGGAATGGGAGGCATGGCGGGCGGCCGCGGACAAGGCGACGACGACAAAATGCACGAGACGCCGGGCTACCTCATCACTCTCGACAACGGAAACGAACTGATCGGGGACCTGCCGCTGGTCACGCCGCCGGTGCTGGGGCAGTGAACGCACCACAGTGGCGTTTCACCGGATTGGAATTCCAGATTCTGTGGGAAGCCACCGGTCGTGACAGACTGCCGTACCCGTTGAAATTCTGTCCGGTGGCCGAAACCATGCCCGAACTGACTGCGCAACGGAAAAGCGCTGGACAACGGCTCCAGCAGATTCTCGACGAGAGTGTGACCGCCGCTACGGCGATGCTGGCGGAGCCCACGGTACGCATCGAAGTGTCAGGATTTCACGGCCCCCAGATGAACACAGTGATACGACTGCACGGTGTGATCGCAGGCGAATGGGGTGTGCTGCTAGCGCAGTTACCCGGTGAGGCAGCTGATTCCGGCTCCGACGTTGTTCTTTCGGTGCAGCGGGCGTCGGTGCTGGTGCCGGCGATAGTCGCGCACCTACCGCAATGCCCCGAGGGGAAGGTTCTGGTTGCGTCGACTCGGAACGCGAAACATGTTCCGGGAGAGTCAATTTTGAGTCGAGCTGATGATCGGCGACCAGCCGAGGAGTTGGGGAGGTTCTTTCGTCGGCCGCGCACGTCGATCGGTGAGATCACCATCTCGTCGGGTAGTGCCGTAGACAGCAGACCGCACCGGGGCGATGCGGTCTTTCAGTGGAACGACTTCGCCGACGACGGTCGGTACATCGTGAGAGGTGGCGAAACGCTCAGCGCTGTTGCGGCTTCCGGCCTCGACGTGGAAACGGCGATCATGGCTGCCGTTTCCACGAGGAGGATAGTCACGAAGAGGTAGCTAGGTGGTTGTGCGGTGGAAGCGTCCCGCCCCCGCCTGATCACGCGGGCGTACGACGATCTGATCGAGGTTCACGTGTGACGGCCGCGTCGCGACAAACCCGATGATCTCGGCGATGTCCTGAGCCACAAGCGGAGTGATGCCTTCGTACACCTTGTCGGCCTTCTCCTGATCACCCTCGAAACGGACCAGGGAGAATTCGGTTTCGACGGCGCCGGGAGCGATCTCTGTCAATCGAACTGGCTTGCCCAACAATTCGCCGCGCAAAGTCCGATGCAGAACGGCCTGAGCATGTTTGGCCGTGGTGTACCCGGAACCGTTGTCGTATGCCTCGAGTGCAGCGATCGAGGTGATGGTGACCACCAGACCGTCGCCGGAATCGATGAGCTTGGGCAGCAACGCTTTTGTGACGCGCAAAGTGCCGAGCACGTTGGTTTCCCACATCCAGCGCCAGTCGTCGAGATCGGCCTCCATGACCGTCGCGAGGCCTTTGGCGCCGCCGGCATTGTTGATCAGGACGTCGACCCGCGGCAGGACAGCGGCAAAGGCGTCGACGGAATCCTCGTCGGTGACGTCGAGTTCGAGGGCAGTGCCGCCGATCTCCTCGGCGATCTTCTCGAGGCGATCGAGGCGCCGGGCCCCGATCACAACATGAAATCCCTGATCGGCAAGTGTACGGGCAGTGGCCTCGCCGATTCCGGAGCTGGCTCCGGTGACAACAGCGACGCGGGCATCGGAAGAAATGGTCATGACGTAATCGTAGGGCTAGTCGGCCGCGTACTCTGCCTCCCGCTCGATGGATTCGATGTGACGAGCCGGGACCTGGACGGCTCCCGGGGTGTACGTGACGGCTCGGAGCGCGCCGCTGTAGCGGAAGCTGCCATGCCGACCGTGCAGATCCCAGGACACCGGTCCGCGCGCATCGACGCCGACCGAGATGCCGGTCCACGGCGCCATGCCCACAAGTTGGACCTGATCGCGGAGTTGGCCGGCCGGGACGCCGTCGACGCTGACGTCGAGATTCCAGCGCAGCCGCGGCGCGACTGTCACCGCCACGTCGATGCGGGTGCTGCCCACCGCGAGTGGCCCGGTGTCGATGCTTCGGTAGTCCCCGAATGCGTTGTATCCGAGATGGAGATGGCCGTCCGCGACGTACAGGATGTACCCGCCTTGCGGGTCTCCGTGTGAGACGAGGACGCCGGAGTCGCCGGTCTGGTAGCCGCTCAGTTCTACAGTGATGTCGAAATCGCGGAAGGCGATGAGCCTCGAGGATCGGTATCGCTCCAGCGTTGGGGTGCCGGCCAGGATTCGCACGGGGCGCGACAGCACTTGCTCTTCCGGCCGACGCACTGCCCCGACGCCGTAGCCCAACAGTGGGAAGACGGTGTTTGCCCACGCCGAGTTGTCCCAGGCGCCGGCGAGTTCGCGGACCTTGTCCGGGTACTGCGCGGCAAGATTGTTCAGTTCGGTGGGGTCGGCGGTGACGTCGAACAGTTGCCAGTCGGGTTCGTCGATGTTTTCGGGGGCCAGCGCCAGCAGTTTCCAGCCGTCTTTGTAATACCCGCGGTTGCCGGTCATCTCGGTGTACTGCTCGGTGTGGGAACTCGGTGCGACCGGTGAGTGCAGAAGGTGGGCAGCCGAGACGCCGTCGAATTCCTTGGCGGGCAGGCCGTGACGCACAGTGGGAACGTCGATGCCCGCAAGATCGAGGAGAGTTGGGGTCAGATCGGTGACGTAGGCAAACTGGTCTCGAATGCCGTTGTCGCTTGCGCCTGGCTTGACACCTGCCGGCCACGACAGGACAAACGGTACTCGGACGCCACCGGCGAACGACTGGCCCTTGTAGAAACGGAACGGGGTGTTGGACGTCTGTCCCCAGCCGCGAGGGTAGTGAACACCCAACTGCGGACCACCGATCAGCGACTCGTCGTGCGGGACGTCGCCCACCCACTCGGGATCCTGCACGTGCGCGAATTGCGCGAAGTAGCTGCGCGTGCCGTCCGACCCGCCCTCCGCGGTGCCACCGTTGTCGGAGGTGAAGACGATGATGGTGTTGTCCAGCTCGCCGAGTTCTTCGAGTGTCTCGACAATGCGGCCCACGCTTTGGTCAACCGAATCCACCATGCCCGCATACACTTCCATGTATCGGGCAAACCGTGACTGCTGCTGCGGCGTCAGTGAATCCCATTCGGGAACGTCGAAGCCCGGCTCGGAATTACGCGGTGCCTGCCGCGTTCCTTCGGGGAACAGTCCCGCCGCGAGCTGAGCGGCAAAGCGAGACTCCCGGATCCGGTCCCACCCTTCGTCGTAGCGGCCCCGGTACTTGGCCTGATCTTCGGGTTTGGCCTGCAACGGTCCGTGCATGGCAACGTGCGCGAAGTAGAGGAAAAACGGCTTCTCCGCGTCGTGCGCACGGAGATCTTTGATGTAGCTGACAGCTTTGTCGGTGAGATCGTCTGTCAGATAATAGTTCTCGGGGTACTCGTCGACGTCGACGACGGAGTTGTCTGAGATCAGCTGGTTGGGATGGTAGAAGGAGTTGAGCCCTTCGAGCGATCCGTAGTAGCGGTCGAATCCGCGCTGCGTCGGCCAGGAGTCTCGGGTTCGGCCCGGTGCGAGGTTTGCGTCACGGACAAGGTGCCATTTTCCGACGGCGTATGTGGCGTAACCGGATTCGCGAAGGATTTCGGGAAGAGTCAGGATGTCGTCGCCGAGCTCGAGCCGCAATCCCGGGTAGCCGGGATCGGCGTTTGCCACGAACCCGTATCCCGCACGGTGCGGATTGACACCGGTGAGGAGCGCTGCCCGCGAGGGTGAGCACAGGGGTGTCGTGTGGTAGTTGGTGAATCGAACTCCCTGGGCGGCAAGCCGGTCCAGGGTGGGTGTTTCGATTTCCGATCCGAACGGGCCGATATCGCTGTATCCCATGTCGTCGATCAGGACGACGACGATGTTGGGTGATTCCGAGGCGGGCGACGGCGTCGACGGCCAGGACGGGACTGAACCGGCTGCGGTTCGGCCGATCCGACCACCGAACCCCTCGTAGCCGCGTGCGTGTGGTGGAGGAGTGGTGTTTGCGCCGGTCATGACAGCACTCAAGCAGGTGTTTGTGCGGTCGGCCAGAGTTGTATTCACTGTGATCGTTACCGCACCGATTGGTGAAATCGGGCAGAGCTGCTATTTTTGGATCTATGTCGACCGACCAGCCTGCCGCTTTGCGTGTCACCTATGTGACCGCTGCGCTGGGGTCGCGTCTGCCTCTGGCACGCGAACTGTGTTGTTGCCGCCGTTCTTTCTGCAGCTAATTTTCTGCGCCGCTCTCCAGTCTTTCTTCCAGGACCAGCATTGATGCCGGTTCGAGGGCTGAAGTGTGCGCTTTCTCCTCTTTCTGCAAGGGACTGCTATGTCGACACCCACACTTTCCGCCCCACTGCTTCGATCACGAACCGTTCTTTCCGGACCGCGGCCCCAAGTTGTTGTGCCTGAACTGCGCATCGCCGACGGGCCGGCGGCGACGGTCCTCCGCATTGCTCGGCTGCGAGGTCCGATTTCGCGTGACACTGCGGCCAAGGCGTCCGGGCTGAGCATTGCAACCGTGAATCGGCAGGTCACCAGCCTGCTCGACCTCGGAGTAGTCCGTGAGCGAGCTGATCTGATTGCCTCAGGTGCCATCGGTCGCCCGAAGGTTCCGTTCGAGGTGAACCACGAGCCGTATCTGACGGTCGGCATCCACATCGGTGCCGCCGTCACCAGCATCATCGCCAGCGATATTCGTGGCCGAGTACTCGGCGCCGTCGAAATCCCGACGCCCGCCACCAATTCTTCTGTTGCACTTGCCACTATCGCGCGATCGGCAAAATCGTTCATGTCCCGGTGGCACAAACGTCGACCGCTTGCTGTCGGCGTTGCGATCGGTGGCCGAGTCGACTCGGCGACCGGCGTGGTCGATCACCCCCGGCTGGGATGGAAGGGTGCAAAGGTCGGAGCCGTCATCGGAGCCGGGTTGGGCTTGCCGGTTTCTGTTGCCGCGCACGTCGAGGCCATGGCGGCATCCGAATTGCTTCTGAGCGCCGATCGCACGGAGACTCCGGCTACCGGTACCACTGCGCTGTACTTCTACGCACGCGAAACATCCGGCATCGCGATCACTTTCGAGGGCCGCGTGCATACCCCGTCCAGCGGACCCGGTTCGATCGCGCACCTTCCGACCGGGTCGTCGGCGCAGTGCGTCTGCGGGTCCGTGGGCTGCTTGGAAGCAACCATCAGTGATCGGGCGATAGTGACGCAAGCGCTGTCGAGTGGTGCGGTGGTTCAGGGCAGCGAACGCATCACCATCGCCGACGTGTATGCCGCTGCCACCGCCGGTTCGGCTGCGGCACATGAACTTCTGGTCGAACGCGCTCGGGTGCTCGGCCGTACGGTGGCGCTGTTGCGTGATCTGTTCAACCCGGATCGGGTGATCCTCGGTGGTCAGGCCTTCACCGATTACCCGGCCGGTGCGCCGTACGTCGCCGAGGCATTTTCGACGACGTCGTCCTTGGAACGTAAGGACATTCGGATCACCGGCTTCGGGAATCGGGTGCAGGAATACGCGTCGACAGTGGTGTCGCTGAGCGCGTTGTTCGCCGATCCGGCAGCAGCGATGCGCCGGGCGGCAGTTATCTGACTTCGTCTGCGCCGATTACAGTTCCGGTCGGTCGAGTACTCGCAACCAGGCTCCGTCGGGCTGGCGGCGCGCAACCTGAGTGCGCCCGCCGGTACCGTCGGCCGGGGCAGTGGACGTCATCGCGAGATCGCCGCTGACAACGGTCGGCAGTGCCTTCTCGACGGTGAATGTGGGTGCGGCGGCGAGCATCTGTGCGATCACGTCGCGGATGGCCGAACGTCCGACGGTAAGAGATCCGGGCGGAAATGCCATCACGGCGTCCTCTTCGTAGAGTCCGGCGACTGCGTCGGCGTCGCCGGCATTGGCGAACTCGACAAAGAGGCGGGCGATATCTTCCGGGGTCCGGGCTGTTCGAGTTGTATCAGTTGTCATGTTTCCATCGTGGCGCGAAGCTGACGATAAGTCCAAGATCTAGTTTGTCTCATAGCTAGAATCAACAGTTATGGAACTTCGGCAGCTCGAATACTTCGTCGCAGTGGTGGACGAAGCGAACTTCACCCGCGCGGCCGAGCGTCTCCATGTCGCTCAACCAGGCGTGAGTGCCCAGATCAAACGCCTCGAACGCGAGTTGGGTCAGGAACTGCTCGATCGCAGCGGGCGAACCGTGCGTCCGACCGAAGCGGGGCGCGCCGTGCTGCCTCACGCCCGCGCTGCCCTGGCCTCCGTACACAGCGCCCGCGACGTCGTGGACGCGCTCAACGGATTGGTTCGCGGATCGGTTTCCGTCGGAATGGTGACGGCGTGCGCCTCGGTCGATCTGACGGATCTCCTGGCTCGGCTGCACGCACGGCATCCAGGGCTGGATATCTCTCTCACCGAAGATGATTCACACAACCTTCTGGCCGGCGTCGCGGACGGAACGTTCGACATAGCCGTCGTGGGGATCGCGGGCGATCTGCCGGAGGGACTCGAATCCCGCGTCATCACCGACGAGCGATTGGTGGCGGGAGTCGCCCTGAGTCATCCACTTGCCGACAGGGATGCCCTGCCGTTCACCGAACTCGGGGAGCGGTCCGTGATCTGCCTTCCGTCGGGAACCGGTATCAGGACGTGCCTCGACGCGGCCTGCGCGACCGTCGGCGTCACCCCGGTGGTTTCGCTCGAGGCCAGTAATCTCGGAATAATCGTCTCCCTTGCAGCACAGGGGTTGGGGATGGCGGTTCTCCCGGAATCCGCAGTGGGACGGCTGCATCGGATCGACCTCGAACCCGAATCCCGGTCCAGGCTGGAAATGGTGTGGCGCGCCCGCGGCGGTAAGAACCCGGCGGCGTCGGCGCTCATAGATCTGGCGCGATCTGCTCCCGCCTCGTGACTTCAGCCTGGGCGCGGTCCAACCCACCGTGCTCGAGGGCGGCGAGATGTGAAGTGTCGGTCCAGTACACGGCGCCTCGCCGACGCACAGTCACGGTCAACGTGGCACCAAGATGTTCCAGGGCTCCGGGAACATTGCGGCGTTCCGAGGGAAGGGGGACCGGGAGAACATGAGCATCCGACAAAGGTGCGGTGCCCTCGATCTCGATGCTCCAGAGATGATTTCGGCCGCGCAGTGTCCAGCGGTCGTCGGCAACCACCGCGGTCACCGGCGAGGTGACCGGGTTCCCCAACCGGAATACCGTCCCGTCGGGCAGAGCAACAACAACAGCGGTGACCTCGGTGCGTAGCGGTCCGGCGCTGATCTGCCCGCCCGCGAAGGCGACGCAGGCATCCGGATCGGTGAATCCCTGCGCCTGGCCCCACCACCAGGATTCGGGGAAACCGCCCTTGCCCCAGTTCTTCTCGCCGTACACCTGAGCGCCGGTGAGATCCCAGACGTCACCGTCGATGATCGCGGTGCCCTCGGCCCGGCCACCGAGAAGCCAGGGATGCCAATACTGATTGAGGGCTGGAACAGACTGGAAATAGCTGGATCCGCCGAACCGTCGACGCGGCCAGAATCGCTGGTTCGTAATACGGACGTCCAGTCGTGCGGCTTCGAGATCGGCGTGCACCTGATGCGTCGTGCCGCGAAAAGCGTCGTCCGCGTACGCGCCTAGCCGGTCGGGGTCGGCATATCCGCTGGGATGCTCTGTGTCGCTGAGGAAACCGCCGGGATGCGCGGCAACCGCAAGCGTCGACCAATGGCCGTCGGCGGCCCGATTGATCCCGGCCAGTGCGATGACCACGCGGCCGCTTTCCGGCAGCGTGAACCGCCAGAAGTAACCCTCCATCGCAACATCGTGCGAGGCAAGCAGATTGCCGTACGGAGTGGTGGCGCCGGATGACCGGTACCCGGGAAGTTTCACGGCCCCAACACCGCCTGTGATGCCGTGACCTGAGCGACCAACCGGCCTTCGTCGTCACGAAGTTCGGTGACTATCGCGATGGTGCTGCGGCCGGCATGCAACGGCCGGGCCGTTGCAGTGACGGTGCCCTTGCGGACACCGCGAGTGAAGACCGTCGACGAACTCGTGGTCGAGGTGCCTGCACCAGCGGGCAGGTTGAGGAATGCACAGACGGCGCCGACGCTGTCAGCCAGCGTCATCAAGGCGCCGCCGTGCATTCCGTTACCCGCAGTGGTGCGGTGGTTGTCCCAATCGAGATGCCCCACAACCTCTTCGGCTGCCGCGCTATCTAACTGCACTCCGGTATGAACGGCAAAAGGCATACTCGCGACAAGTTGTTCGAGGTCCATGCCTACCGATGCTAACCAGAAGTCGAAGGCGATGTGGAGCTTCGGCTACAGCGGAAGCGCAGTTTCCGACAGACCGTCCGGGGCGCCTCGCCGGCGGAACCACTCGGTACCGAATGCCGCGGTGAGCTGCTCGGTGGGCATCTCGAGGAACGGCCCGAAATCCCCGACCTGGGTGGCGTGCGCGTACATGGCTGCACGCTTCGAGTTGATCACCGAGCTGACGTCGACGGCGGTGGTGAGTTGTTCGGCGGGAAGTCCGAACGACTCGATATCCGGCGGCTGGGCCTCCTCGGTCCACTCCGGGTTGGCCAGCATCAGCATCTTCATGTGATCGCGGTTGGTGGAGGCCTCGTAGACCAGCGGGGTACCCGCAAGCTCGGCCGCCCGAATGCCGACATGGTGGACCTGAATGTGATCCGGGTGGCCGTAGCCGCCGTTGGAGTCGTAGATCGTCAGGATGTCGGCGTTCTCCTCACGAAGAACCTCTGCCAGACGCTCGGCCGCTTCGTCGACGTCGGCGTTGCAGAAGGCGTCGGGATTCTCGTTCTCGGGGGTGCCGACCATTCCGGAATCCGGATAGTGCAACGACACGACCCGGCTGGCGCCGAGTGCGTCGGTGGATGCCTCGAGTTCACGACTGCGGCGCTGTGCCAACGTTTCGTGCTCGTCCAGCAGGCCGTCGGGATACTCACCCAGCGCACCGTCGGTGGCAGTGACGACAACAACGCGATGACCCGCGTCGGCAGCCATTCTCATGACGCCACCCGTGATGAATACTTCGTCGTCGGGATGGGCGTGGAAACACACCAGGACACTCATTCGCGCAATGGTATGGCAAGTTACCGACAGGTCAACGCCGGCGGCGGATTTGTGGTGGCTGCACTTATTCTGTGAACCTTGTGTGGTGCACGAGAATCAGTCATGACCAGTTCCGGCGATAAAGGCCTGATGGGGGCGTATCGCGAAATATTCGCCGCCCCTGGCGCGGTTGCCTTCTCCGCAGCCGGTTTCATCGCGAGGTTGCCGATCGCGATGATCGGCATCGGAATCGTGACGATGATCTCGCAACTTCGTGGTGACTACGGGCTGGCCGGCGCGCTCGCCGCAGTGTTTGCGCTGTCCTGCGCCGTCATTGCGCCGTTGGTGTCCCGCACAGTGGATAGATTCGGGCAGCGCGCGGTTCTGCCCCTGGCCGCCGCGGTCAGCGCTGTCTCCATCGGCGCGCTGTTGCTGTCCGTGAGATTCGAAGCGCCGGACTGGGTGCTGTTCGCTCTGGTGGTCCCGGCCGGCGCGACTCCGACGATCGGTGCGATGGTCCGCGCCAGGTGGGTTGCGATCTACGTCGGTAAACCCGAGTTGCGCACAGCTTTTGCGTTCGAATCCGTCGTCGACGAACTCTGTTTCGTGGTGGGGCCGGTGCTCTCGGTCGGTCTGAGTATCGGGCTGTTTCCCGAAGCAGGTCCGCTGGCGGGAGTGATTCTTCTCGTGGTCGGCACGCTCCTCCTGGTGGCGCAGCGATCGACGGAACCCAAGATTCATCCACGCCGGCCGGGCCGCGGGCGCTCCGTTCTCGCGAATCCGGCGATGTGGATCGTCATCGTCGTGATGGTGATGCTCGGGACCATCTTCGGCGTCATCGACGTGGGTGCCATCGCGTTCACCCAGGAACAGAATTCGCCCGGGTCGGCGACCGTCGTCCTCGCCCTGTTTGCCGGTGGATCGGGAGTTGTGGGACTGGTATTCGGCTCCCGCCACCCGGTCCGCTCTCTCCGGGGACAGTTGATGATCGCGTCCCTTGCCGTGACCGTGCTGAGCATTCCGCTCCTGCTGGTCGGCAACGTCGCGGGACTGGCAGCTGCCTACGTCCTGGCGGGCGCGACAATCGCGCCGACGCTCATCATCGCCACAGCTCTTGTCGAGCAGATCGTTCCGCCCGAGAAACTCACCGAAGGTATGACGCTGACGGTGACCGGCCTTGGCGTCGGCGTGGCGCTCGGATCCGCGCTGGCAGGGCAGCTGATCGACCGCTACGGAGTTTCGTCGGCGTACACGCTTGCCGTCGGTGCGGCGGTCACAGCCTCTATCGTGACGGCATGTCTATTCGTGAAGCCGTCAGCGTCGACGGCACGTCCATCGTCTACCGAGTAACGGGAAACCCGGAAGCAACTCCGTTGGTCCTGCTGCACGGCTGGGCACAGTCCTCACAGTGCTGGGGTGAGCAGGTTCTGAGTGAACTGGCGGCCTCGCACCGGTTGATCGCCGTCGACCTACGCGGCCACGGGTACTCCGACGCTCCCGAAGCCGGCTACGACAACAGCGCGAACTGGGCCGGCGACGTTGCCGCTGTCCTGGCCGCCGAGGGCATCACCGAGAACGCTGTGCTGCTCGGGTGGTCGTACGGCGGACTGGTGATCTGCGATTACCTGGCAGCACATGGAACGGGCGCGGTGGCAGGCATTGTCCTGGTCGGAGCGATCACGAGCATCGGACGCGGCGAGAAGGGCGGCAAGGTGGGTGCCGCGATGCGCAGCGCTGTTCCCGGTGCGATGTCCGAAGATCCGCGTGAGGCAATTCGGGCACTCGGCGCGTTCGGCAACGCGCTCACGGGCCCGCCGGACGGTAAGGGAGCACAATCGCAGGCTCTGTTCGGCGCGAGCCTCGCGACCCGCCCTCGCGTGCGGGCGGCACTGTTCAACCGTGCGGTCGGTCACGACGAATTGCTCCGTTCCCTCGACATCCCGGCGCTGGTGCTGCACGGCACCGAGGACTCCGTTGTCGACGTGAGTGCAGGTAAACACGCCGAGGAACTCATTCCGAAGTCGCAGGCGTCGTACTGGGACGGCTGCAATCACGGGCCGTTCGTGGAGGATCCGACGCGATTCGTGTCCGAAGTGAGAACGTTCGTCTCCAGCCTCGGTTAGAGTTCGCGCCCGGTGAGGGGGCACTATGGAGCCGTGACACCCACGCACATTTCGCGCCCTCGCCGGGTGGCCGTACTGTCGGTCCACACCTCGCCCTTGGCGCAACCAGGCACCGGTGATGCAGGTGGGATGAACGTCTACGTCCTGCAATCCGCGATTCAGTTGGCAAAACGTGGTGTCGAGGTGGAGATTTTCACTCGCGCGACGTCATCGGCAGACGCGCCCGTCGTCGAAGCCGCACCGGGGGTTCGGGTGCGCAACGTCGCTGCCGGACCGTTCGAGGGCCTCGACAAGGCAGATCTGCCGACGCAACTCTGCGCGTTCGTCGCCGGAGTTCTGCGGGAGGAAGCACGTCGCGAACCGGGCTACTACAGCCTGATTCACTCGCACTACTGGCTGTCCGGGCAGGTCGGCTGGTTGGCGCGCGACCGTTGGGGTGTTCCGCTCGTCCACACCGCGCACACGCTTGCCGCCGTCAAGAACCTGTCGATGGCCGAGGGGGACACTCCCGAACCCGCCGCTCGGCAGATCGGTGAGCAACAGGTTGTGGCCGAGGCCGATCGGCTTGTTGCCAACACCACCGACGAAGCCAAGGCTCTTCACGAGTTGTACGGGGCCGACCCGACGCGTATCGACGTCGTCGCTCCGGGTGCGGATCTGACGCTCTATCGACCCGGCGATCGTGATCGGGCGAGGGCGTCGCTCGGCCTGAATCCCGGCGAAGTCATCGTGACGTTCGTCGGTCGCATTCAACCGCTCAAGGCGCCCGATGTCCTGCTGCGTGCCGCTGCGGAAGTCATCAGCCGCCATCCCGGACTGCCGTTGCGCATCCTGGTCGTCGGTGGTCCCTCCGGCACCGGCCTGGCTCAGCCGGACGTCTTGATCGAACTGGCGCGCAGTCTCGGCATCACGGCGCAGGTGACCTTTATGCCGCCGCAAGCGCCGACGCGACTGGCCGATGTGTACCGGGCGTCGGATCTTGTTGCGGTACCGAGCTATTCGGAATCCTTCGGCCTGGTGGCCATCGAGGCTCAAGCCTGTGGGACTCCCGTGATCGCCGCTGACGTCGGCGGTTTGGGTGTTGCCGTCCGCAACGGTGAGACGGGTCTGCTGGTGCAGGGGCACAAGACGGCGGATTGGGCAGGCGCTCTCGAAACGCTGGTCACCGAACCCACCCGTCTCGCCGCCCTCGCCGACCACGCTCCGCGTCACGCGGAGAACTTTTCGTGGGAACACACCGCGGACGGACTTCTCGAGAGCTACCGCAAAGCCGCCGTCAACTACAACAACGGAACCGGTCCCAGTGACTTCTCACCCCGCCGCGCGCGGGGACTGTGGCGTCTGCGGCGGACCGGAGGAGTGCGTACATGAGCAGTGTCAGCGACACAATCGAGCAGGCCCTCACCGAGCGCGAACTGGAATTCACGAAGCGCGACGGCACCCATTTCATCGTCGAACTTCCCGGCGAGCACAAACTGAAGACGTCGACTTTGCTGACCGTCGGAAACCACGGTGTGCGGGTCGAAGCTTTTGTGTGCCGCAAGGTCGACGAGAACTTCGAGGGTGTCTACAAGTTCCTGCTCAAGCGGAACCGTCGCCTGTACGGGGTGGCGTACACGCTCGACAAGGTCGGGGACATCTACCTCGTCGGCAAGATCTCCGAGCACGCGGTGACCGGTGACGAACTCGATCGAGTGCTCGGCCAGGTTCTCGAGGCTGCGGACGGCGATTTCAACGTCATCCTCGAACTCGGGTTCTCCTCGTCCATCAAGCGTGAGTGGGCGTGGCGCGTCTCGCGGGGGGAGTCGCTGGCGAATCTTCAACCGTTCAAGCACCTCATCGAGGAGGAAGAGCCCGCGCAGAGCTGACTGCGCAGGGTGAGACACATCGCGGATGTGTCACGTAAAGTGACCTTTACTTGTGACTGTCGTCACGGAATAATACTGTTCCTGTGAGTCACAGTAAGTTGGTCACCACCCTGCCGCGCAACTTTTCGAGGAGCACCGTTGAGCTTCAAGAGTCCGTTCCCCGACGTTGAAATCCCCAACCTCAGCGTCTACGACTTCCTGTTCGGAAACATCGACCCCGCAGACCTCGACAGGACGGCATTCGTCGAAGGTAGTTCGGGCGCAGTCACCACGTACGCATCGCTGATCGCGCAGATCAACGGCATCGCGGGAGCCCTCGCCGCGCGCGGACTCGCAGTGGGGGACGTCGTCGCCCTGCATTCACCGAATGTTCCGGCGTTCGGTTCCGTCTTCCACGGCATCCTGCGCGGCGGTGGCGTCGCGACCACGATCAACGCGCTCTACACCGCCGAGGACATCGCCAAACAGCTCACCGACTCGAAGGCCAAGTTCCTCTTCACGGTTTCGCCGCTGCTTCCGCAAGCGAAGGCCGCGGCCGATGAGGTCGGCATCCCGGCTGAGAACGTATTCGTCCTCGACGGCGCCGAAGGCCACCTCTCCCTGCGCGATCTGCTCGGCGAAGGCGCACAGGCACCGGACGTGTCCTTCGATCCCGCCACCCAACTTGCCGTGCTGCCGTACTCGTCCGGCACCACCGGGCGCCCCAAGGGCGTCATGCTCACCCACCGCAATCTGGTCGCCAACGTGTGCCAGATCATGCCGCGGATGGGCATCGGCGCCGACGACAAGATCCTCGCTGTCCTGCCGTTCTTCCACATCTACGGCATGACGGTGCTGCTCAACGCCGCGCTCTACGCACGCGCGAGCCTGATCACGATGCCGAAGTTCGATCTCGTGGAGTTCCTGCGGATTGTCGCGGAGCAGAAGTCGACGTACATCTTTGTCGCTCCGCCTGTCGCCGTCGCGCTGGCCAAGCATCCGCTGATCGACCAGTACGACCTGTCGAGCGTGCACACCATCTTCTCCGGCGCCGCTCCGCTCGACGCAGCACTCGGCAAGGCCGTCGCCGAGCGTCTGAACTGCCGGGTCCGTCAGGGCTACGGAATGTCCGAGATGAGCCCCGTCAGCCACGCGATTCCGTTCGACCGCGACGACATCGCGCTCGACTCGTGCGGCCCGACCATCGCGAACATGGAATGCAAGCTCGTCGATCCGGGCACCGGCGAGGAGGTCGCGTACCCGGCCACCGGTTCCGGTGCGGTCAGCGCGCCCGGTGAGCTGTGGTGCAAGGGCCCCAACATCATGGCCGGGTACCTCGGAAACGAACAGGCCACCAGAGACACCCTCGACGCCGACGGTTACCTGCGTACCGGCGACATTGCGACCGTCGACGCCGAAGGTGTCGTCACCATCGTCGACCGTCTCAAGGAACTGATCAAGTACAAGGGCTACCAGGTACCGCCGGCAGAACTCGAAGCGCTGCTGCTCACTCACCCCCAGATCGCCGACGCCGCCGTCATCGGAGTCCTCGACGACGAGGGTGAGGAGGTGCCGAAGGCGTTTGTCGTCCTGCAGGACGGTGCCACGTTGTCCGAGGCCGATGTCATCGCGTTTGTCGCCGAGCGCGTCTCACCGCACAAGAAGGTTCGCAAGGTCGCCTTCATCAGCACCGTCCCCAAGTCGGCGGCCGGAAAGATTCTCCGCAAGGATCTGCGCACCGCAGAAGCAGCGCAAAGCTGATTTCGACACAGGGTTGATTTCGACACAGGGTTGATCAAGACGGGTTCCGATACTCATGCCAGGATGAACGGCATGAGTATCGGAACACTGGTCCTGCTTCGCCACGGCGAGAGCGAATGGAATGCACTCAATCTGTTCACCGGCTGGGTGGACGTACACCTGACCGACAAGGGCATGGCCGAAGGCAAGCGCGCCGGCGAACTGCTCGCCGAGCACGGCCTGCTGCCCGACGTCCTCTACACCTCGCTGCTTCGCCGCGCGATCAGCACCGCCAATCTCGCGCTCGATGCGGCCGATCGCCACTGGATCCCCGTCGTTCGCGACTGGCGCCTCAACGAGCGCCACTACGGCGCCCTGCAGGGCAAGAACAAGGCTCAGACCAAAGAGGAGTACGGCAACGAGCAGTTCATGCTGTGGCGTCGTAGCTACGACACCCCGCCGCCGGCCATCGAAGCCGGTAGCGAATACAGCCAGGACACCGATCCTCGCTACGCAAACCTCGACGAGGTTCCGTTGACCGAGTGCCTGCTCGACGTCGTCAAGCGGTTGATCCCGTACTGGGAAGACACGATCTCCCAGGACCTGCTGGCAGGTAAGAACGTTCTGGTCACCGCTCACGGCAATTCGCTGCGCGCATTGGTCAAGCATCTCGACGGTATTTCCGACGAGGACATCGCGGGTCTCAACATCCCGACGGGCATCCCCCTGCGGTACGACCTCGACGAGAACCTGCAGCCGCTCAACCCGGGCGGTACCTACCTCGATCCCGAGGCGGCCGCAGCAGGCGCCGCCGCGGTGGCGAATCAGGGCGCGAAGTAGCGCTCACATGGTTACCTCCGGAGCCCCTCGAACTGCGTGTTCGAGGGGCTCCGGCAAACAACAGGTGAACAGGGCGCCAACGCCGCCCGCCGGGTGGATGACGCGGGCGGAAATGCTCGAACCCGCCGTAACCCACCCGACGCGCGAACGTACGATTACGCCGTGAGTGTCGCAACTGCAGTGCTGCTGATCGTGATCGGCGGCTTGATCGGATACCTCGTCGGAGGTGTGCTGATTCCGAGGCTGAGTTCACGGCACCGGGAACGGGCTGCAGAACAGACCGGGTTGACCATGTCGCAGGTCCTGGACCTGATCGTTCTGGCATCCGAGAGTGGCATCGC
The DNA here is from genome assembly GCF_042790355.1 of Rhodococcus sp. NPDC056743. Lineage (NCBI taxonomy): Bacteria > Bacillati > Actinomycetota > Actinomycetes > Mycobacteriales > Nocardiaceae > Rhodococcus > Rhodococcus sp. NPDC056743. Next base: position 749,472 of record NZ_JBHTZI010000001.1, read on the forward strand.
CGTTGTCGACGGTTATCACGACGTGGTGCTCTTCAACCCTCGCGCGGAAGAGTTGGGGCTGGTCAAGAATCGTCGCGTCGACGAGCGGGCGTGGCAGGCGGCTCTGAAAGTTCTCGAGACCGGCCAACCCGTCGAAGTAGATCTGACGGCAACAACCGCGCAACGGGGACGCGACAAGATCGCGGTCCGTGGGGTTGCGCGTTTGCTCAGTAAGGACGAGCGAAACTTCGTCGTCCTGTTTGCCGATGACGATTCCGAGCAGGTTCGGATGGAGGCGACGAGACGCGACTTCGTTGCGAACGTCAGCCACGAACTCAAGACCCCGGTCGGGGCCATGAGTTTGCTCGCGGAGGCGTTGCTCGAATCCGCGGACGATCCGGAATCGGTGCGGCACTTCGGTGAACGAGTACACAGCGAATCGATTCGCCTCGGCAAGATGGTTACGGAGCTGATCGCACTCTCGCGACTGCAGGGAGCGGAGAAACTTCCAGACCTCGATGTCGTGGACGTGGATACCGTTGTCTCCGAAGCATTGTCGCGATCGAGGCTATCGGCTGAAGCTGCGGAGATTACCGTCACCACCGATCATCCGAGTGGGCTGGAGGTGCTCGGCGATCAGACCCTGCTCGTCACCGCATTGTCCAACCTCATCGAGAATGCGATTGCCTACTCGCCCAAGGGCTCTCCGGTGTCGGTCAGTCGCTCGATGCGCGCCGGAAACGTCGCCATTGCCGTGACCGATCGCGGCGAGGGAATCGCAAAAGCCGACCAGGAACGCGTTTTCGAGAGATTCTTCCGCGTCGACAAAGCTCGATCGCGCCAGACCGGAGGCACCGGACTGGGACTCGCGATCGTCAAACATGTTGCGGCCAACCACAACGGCTCCATCGACGTATGGAGCAAACCAGGAACCGGGTCCACCTTCACCTTGCAGATACCAGCGCACGTGGAGGAGACCGACGACCTCGACGACGGCGACGCGGGAACCACCGGTTCCGGGCGAAGCGGTAGACGAGACTCAGGCAGTAAAGACACAGGCATGGAGGCCAAACGATGACGAGGGTGCTGATCGTGGAGGACGAGGAGTCGTTGGCGGATCCGCTGGCGTTCCTGCTCCGCAAGGAAGGGTTCGAGACCACCATCGTCAACGACGGTCCGTCGGCGTTGGCGGAGTTCGATCGTTCCGGCGCAGATATCGTCCTGCTGGACCTCATGCTGCCCGGTATGAGCGGTACCGACGTGTGCAAGGCATTGCGCACTCGTTCCGGTGTGCCCGTCATCATGGTGACGGCACGCGACAGCGAGATCGACAAGGTCGTCGGTCTGGAACTCGGTGCGGACGACTACGTGACCAAGCCGTATTCGGCCCGCGAACTCATCGCCCGCATCCGGGCCGTCCTGCGCCGCGGCATCGAGAACGAGGCAGACTTGGCTTCGGACAACGGTGTGCTCGAAGCCGGACCGGTCCGTATGGACGTCGAACGCCACGTCGTCCAGGTAGGTGGAAATCCGATCACGTTGCCGCTCAAGGAGTTCGATCTCCTCGAGTACCTGCTCCGCAACTCCGGGCGCGTGCTCACCCGCGGTCAGTTGATCGATCGCGTGTGGGGAGCGGACTACGTCGGCGACACCAAAACCCTTGACGTACACGTGAAGCGGCTGCGTTCCAAGATCGAGGCGGACCCGGCCAAGCCGGAACATCTCGTGACCGTGCGCGGCCTGGGATACAAGCTCGAAGCCTGAGAAACGTACAGACGAGTTCGGCCGCCCACGCACTGTGGGCGGCCGAACTCGTTTTCACGCCTGAGCTTTGTTCTGAGCGGTCGTGGTTGCCGGGTGGACCGCTATAAGCCCGAGCCCCGCCCGGCGCCTGCAGAGGCGAGCCAGCTCGTCGTAAACGGCCTTCCCGAGTAGCTCGGTCAGTTCGGGGGCGTACGACTGCCACACCTGCTTCTGGCCGATATGAGCGTCGGGTGACCCCGAGCAGTACCAGGACAGGTCGTCGCCGCCCTCACCCCAGCCGCGGCGGTCGTATTCCGTGATCGTGGTCTTGAGGATCTGTACCCCGTCCGGCCGGTCCACCCAGTCCTGGGTACGGCGGATCGGAAGCTGCCAGCACACGTCGGGCTTCACCTCGAGCGGCTCGATGCCCTTCCGCATCGCCATCGAGTGCAACGCGCAGCCGGGACCGCCCGCAAAATCCGGCCGGTTCTGGAAAATGCACGCACCCTTGTAGCGGCGGGTCCGCAGCGCAGGCTCGTCCTCGAGGTCGTCTTCCTCGACGTAGCCCTTCTTGCCGAGACCCTTCTCCATGAACTGCCAGTCCTCGGCTGTGAGCAGTTTCACTGACGCATCGAGCTTGTCCTGATCCTCCTGATCGGAGAGAAACGCGCCGTGTGAGCAACATCCGTCGTCTGGGCGGTCGCTGAGAATGCCCTGGCATGCCGGAGTGCCGAACACGCAGGTCCAGTGCGAGAGCAGCCACGTCATATCAGCGGCAATGAGGTGTTCGGAGTTGTCGGGGTCGACAAATTCGACCCACTCGCGAGGGAAATCGAGGTCGACCTCGGGGCTAGGAGTCATCTTGTGGGACCGGTCTGGGTTACCTGCTGTCACAAGGGCAGACCGTAGACCCAGTAACGTGGCGATGTGCGACTAGGGGTACTCGACGTCGGAAGCAACACCGTTCATCTACTGGTAGTGGACGCCCACCGTGGCGGCCACCCAACACCCATGAGCTCCACCAAGGCGACTTTGCGGCTGGCGGAAAACACCGACGACCGCGGAGATATCACCGTCGTCGGAGCCGATCGACTGGTCTCCACGGTCGGGGAATTCGCTGGTATCGCCAAGATGTCCGGATGTGAGGAAATGATGGCGTTTGCCACCTCCGCCGTGCGCGACGCCAACAATTCCGAAGCCGTGCTCGCCCGCGTGCGTGCCGAGACGGGCGTCGGACTCGAGGTGCTGTCCGGTGTCGACGAAGCCCGACTGACCTTTCTTGCCGTCCGCCGTTGGTACGGCTGGAGCGCCGGACGCATCCTGAACCTCGACATCGGTGGCGGTTCACTCGAACTCACCGCAGGCGGCGACGAGGATCCCGACGTCGCGTTCTCACTCCAACTCGGCGCAGGCCGACTCACGCGCGACTGGCTTCACGCCGACCCGCCCGGCAAGCGCCGCGTCGCCGTACTCCGCGACTGGTTGGACGCAGAACTGCTCGGACCAGCCAAGGAACTCCGCGCAGCCGGCGACTGGGACCGGACCGTCGGCACCTCGAAGACCTTCCGCTCCCTGGCCAGGCTCACCGGCGCGGCCCCATCAGCAGCCGGACCACGTGCCAAACGGACCCTGACAGCCAGCGGACTCAGGCAACTCATAGCCTTCATATCCAGGATGACGGCGTCGGACCGTGCAGAATTGGAAGGAGTGAGTGCAGATCGGTCACAGCAGATTGTGGCCGGCGCACTCATCGCAGAAGCAACCATGCGAGCGCTCGGAGTGGACGAACTCGAAATTTGTCCGTGGGCATTGCGCGAGGGTCTGATTCTGCGGAAGCTCGACACAGAAATGGGCGGTGAATTGGTGGTGAGTGCTTGATGGCCGAGGACAGTCAGCAGATTTCCGTAGCGGAACTGCTCAAGCGGAACGGTCAGACCGTCGAGTCCCGCGGTGGGCGTCGTCGTAGGGGCGTGGCCGGAGGTATCTCCGTAGCTGAGCTCACCGGCGAAATTCCGATCGTTCGGCCTGCCGGTTCACGTTCAGCAGCAGAATCGGACGCACCCCCGGAAGCGCCGGAAACCCAGCCTGACGAGATCAAGCCTGACGAGCCCAAGTCTGCTCAGCCCAGCCCGGCTCCTGTGACCGACGCCAAGCCGCCGGTCACCAGCGACGAGTCGGACGACACCAGGATCGACCTTCACAAGCCGATCTCCAAGAACGCGCCGGGTCAGTGGGTCAGCCGGGCACCCGTCACGCCGAAGAAGGCCGTGCCTCTCGCACCGACCCAGGCTGTTCCGGTTGTTCCCGCGCCGACCCAGGCTGTTCCGGTGGTTCCCGCGCCGACCCCAGCCAGGAAGTCGGTTCCGGCCGGGCCGCCGAAGGTGACGCAAGAGCCGGCGCTGCTGTCTGGTCAGACGTTGGCGGGTGACCTCATGCGGCAAAAACGCGAGGCTGACCAGAATCCGTCGATGCGTGGGCCGATCCTGCCTCCGCGAGTGGCGCCGAGCTCGGCTGACGCTGATGCCAGTGACGCTGATGTCAGTACCGAGATGATGGACTCGATCAGCGACGATCCCGCCGAGCCTGCCGCGGTAAACAAGACCGGTTCATCGGAATCCGCCACCGCAGCTCCGGAACGTGAGCCCGCTGCTTCCGAAGAGATTGCATCGACCGAACCTGCCGCCGCAGAAGACACCGGCGATCGGAACTCGATCCGTGAATGGGCGATCCTGGCCGGCCAGGTTGTTGTTGCGCTCATCATCGGCGGCGCGATGTTCAAGGGTTTCGAGAAGCTCTGGGACATGCTGCCGTGGGTGGCTCTGGTGCTCGCGCTGATCGTTATCGTCGGCTTGGTGGCGGTAGTTCGGGTTCTGCGGAAAACGGACGACATCACGAGTTTTGTGATTGCGGTCGTTGTCGGCATGATCGTGACCTTGGGTCCGCTGGCGTTCTTGTTGACCTCGGGTTGATCCGACGATGATCGCTGTGGGCTTGTCGACGGCATCGGTTTATCCCGAGAACACCGAAGCCGCATTCCGCTACGCGGCGGACTTGGGGTACGACGGCATCGAGTTGATGGTGTGGGCCGAGTCGGTCAGCCAGGATGTCGGTGGCGTTGCGGCGTTGGTCCGCAAGTACGGGATTCCGGTGCAGGCAGTTCATGCGCCGTGTCTGCTGATTTCGCAGCGGGTGTGGGGCGCCGATCCGATCGAGAAGCTCGAGCGGTCCGTCCGCACTGCGGAGACGTTGGGAGCCACCACCGTGGTGGTGCACCCGCCGTTTCGGTGGCAACGCAAGTACGCCGACGGCTTTGCCGATCAGGTCGTTGATCTGGAATCACGAAGCAGCGTCGTCGTAGCTGTGGAGAACATGTTCCCCATGCGTGCCGACAGCTTTTTCGGCGGCAAGGATCGCTCGGCCGAGCGGCTACGTAAGCGCGGTGGCCCGGGAGCGGCGTTGTCGGCGTTCAGTCCGTCGTACGATCCCACCGACTCCGATCATTCCCACTACACACTCGACTTGTCGCACACGGCTACGGCCGGCATGGACGCTTTCGAATTGGCGGCGAGAATGGGCAAGGGACTCCAGCATCTGCATCTCGCGGACGGGCGAGGCGCGTCGATGGACGAGCACCTGATTCCCGGCCACGGATCACAGCCCTGTGCCGAGATCTGCCGGCACCTGGCCGCAACAGGCTTCACCGGCCAGGCCGTCCTCGAGATCAATACCCAGAATGCGCGCACCCGGCGGGAGCGGTCCTCGATGCTGGCGCAGGCACTCGCGTTTGCACGCGAGCACCTGGCCCGGTGAGTTAGCTCCGGGCGTTCAGCGGTGCCCGGCAGACAGTGCTGCGTCGAACTGTGAGCGGACTTCCTCGATGTGGGAATCGAGGTCGTCGAGTTGCCAGTCAGCGGTGGAGATCGGGTCGAGAACCGAAACGTAGACCGGGCCAGGGTGGGCGACAAGGGAATTGCGCCACATGCGTTCACCGGCATTGTGGATCACGACCGGCACGATGGGAACGCCCGCTTGCATGGCCAGGTGGAACGCGCCCTTCTTGAATGCCCCGAGTTTTGGTGTGGCGGAACGGGTTCCCTCGGGTGCTATGACTATCGAGACGCCGTTCTTCAACTTGTCGACAGCCGGTTGCAATGCCGCCTTTGCCTTGGTGGTGTTGGATCGATCGATGTACGCGACGTCCAACAGTGCGCCGATCGGAATGAAGCGAGGATCGTTGGCAGCTTCCTTCTTCGCCACCCCCGTCACGTCGCGTTTGATGACGGTGCCCAGTACCAGCAGGTCCAGTGAGCTTTGATGATTGAACATGAAGACGGCGGGGCGGTGATCCCACACGTTGTGCTCACCGTCGATCTCGACGTCGATGCCCAGTAGTGACAGGGAGATGTCCGGGCCGTAGGTGCCCACGAGGTTGGCTCCCAGTTGCCGGTTGCCGGTGACCAATCCGGCAGACGCACCCACCATGGCCGTGGCGGCCAGCGCACCCATTGCGGTGGCGGTGCGCACCGTCGAGAGGGGAGTTGCGCCGCGTTGTGGTTTGCGCAGGGTGACGGACGGCCAGCCGTTTCGCCGTGCGACACTCGCCAGGGTGCGATCCGGATTCAGGGCGACGGGGCGGCCGACGGATTGGAGCATCGGGACATCTTCGGCACCATTGGAATACGCAAAAGCATTCCGCAGATCAGCGCCGAGCTTCTCGGCGTAGGTTGCGAGTGCGTCGGCCTTCGCGGGACCCCACAGCGCCGGCGACGACAGTTCGCCGGTGAGCATGCCGTCGATCACTTCGATTTCCGTGCACAGTACGTCTTCGATGTCGAGATCCGCGGCAACGCCGCGGGCCTGGAACGGCGTCGCCGATGTCGCCATCACGATGGTGTGACCGGCCTTTCGGTGAGCCGCGAGAATTCCGCGAGCGTCCGGGTAGATCATCGCGGCGATGTCCTGCTTGAACAGCCGCTCGCCCCAGTCGTTCAATTCTTCCTCGGTGCGGCCTGCAAGCGCGCGGACAGCGATGTCCATGAGGGCGCCGACGTCGGCACCGCGGAACTGGGTGTCGATGGCGGCGCCGGTGGTTCGCAACAGTTCACCGAGGCTGATATCGAAGCGCCGCAGTCGATCGCGGTAGACGACGCTGGCGGAGTACCCGCTGATGAGTGTGCCGTCCAGGTCGAACGCGGCAATGGTGTCGGGTCCGGATGGTGCCGCTTTGATCGCGGCATGCAGACGCTCGAGTCCGGTCACGGTCCTGCTTCCTCGTGGGGGGTTGGGTTGGGAGTCGTTGTGACACCGTAGGATCTGGTTGCCGCGTCGAGGCGGGAATGGGCGAGTTCGCGGATTCGACGCAACCGGTCGACCAGTACCCGGAGTTCTTCGGCAAAGACAATCCGACGCGCGGTGACTCCGTCGTCTTCGGCTTCCACGAGATTGCGATTGCGCGCCAAATTGAGTGCGGTGGCGAACAATTCGCCGGATACCGATTCGCTGCTGGCTATCTGCTGGCGGAGCCGGCGTTCGTGAGCAACGTCGATGCAGTTGCGGGTGAACGACTTTTCGTCGAAGGACTTCGATACCGGTGCGAGGACCAGTTGATCGGCCACCACCTGGTATGCCTCGAGGAACGGTTGCAGTACCCGGTGCGCCAGGTAGGGGCGAACGCCTTCGATGATGTGCGCTGTGCGGTTCGGGTCGGCGGTGACCGAGATCCAACTGGGGTCGATCAAGTCCAGTTCGGTGCGCATCTCTTCTTCGAAGGTGTCCCGGTCGCTGAAGAAGAACTCGAACTTCATCAGATCCCGAATGCGTTTGGCTTCGTTCCAGCCGTCGATGATCGGGTCGGTGAACTGCTCGTCCACCGCAGCCTGCAGGACAAGTTCCGCGATTGCTCGGACAACCAGGAAGTGAATGGTGTTGTTGCGGTAGAACGCTGCAACAAGCCCTTGATCCTTGCCTAGGTAGAAGACCTTCTCGCCGCCCTTGTCGAAGTGCATCAGCACGCCCGAGTCGACATGCGTCTGCAGTGCCTTCTCGATGACATGCGGATCGCCGAGTTCGACATCGCCGGCGAGCGGCAGTTTGCGGGCCGTGATGTATTCGAACAGCGGAGTCAGGATGAGGGTCAGTTCGGTGACGGTGAGCGCGCGATCCTCGATTCCGAGGAAGGGGAGCATCGCGAGAGAAGACACGGTAATCGGTGTTACCTCGTTGATGCGGTGGCACACCTCGATAGCGGCCTTCTGAATGGCCAGGCGCTGGTCTGGTTCTTGTCGAAGTGCTTCGGCAAAGGAGAGTGGCCGCCCGATCGTCACGTGCGCGACGCCTTCTCGCTTGCCCTGCGCGCGTACGTATCCGAACATCCAGCGCAGACCTTCAGGCTTCTTCTCGGCGCCGAGGGCCTCGGCGGCCATGGCACCGACTTCGTAGAGTTGGTCGTAGCTCAGCGCCACCGGGACCAGATAGACGTCGGAGGCGCCACTGACGTGAAAGGCCTTGGCCAGATACGTCATCAACCCGAAACGCGGCGGACGCAGCTTCCCGGTACGTCCACGGCCACCCTCGATGTACCACTCGAGATTGAATCGTTTGGTGAGCAGGTACCGCATGTACTCGTGCATCGACCATTTGTAGACCTCGTCGTCGCCGATACTGCGGCGGATGAAGACCGTGCCGCTGCGCTTGAGGATGGAGCCCATGGGCCAGAAACTGATGTTGAGTCCGCCCATCACGTGATTGAGCGGGAGTCCGTTGTTGATCAGTGCGGGGCGCAGCACCAGCGGATCGAGATAGGAGCGGTGGCTGGGTAGGAAGACAAGCGAATGTTCCTTGTTGAGCTCTCGTAGTTCTTCGAATCGGCTGGTGTCAACGTCGATCGTGTACGCGCGAGCAAAGTAGCGCCCCAAGCGATCCCACACCGCGATTGCCTGGCGACTCTGGGTGGCAACCATTTCTTCGAGGGCTTCGCGCGCACGCCGGTCCACTTCGGCGACGGCGATACCGAGGCGGTCGGCAAGGGCCATGGTCTCGGTGGTGAAGCGCCGGGTGTCGGTGATTTCGTCGACGACAAAGCGAGACACCTTGTATTGCCCGCCGATCAAGTCGAGTTCTGCTCGCTCGAGGGACAGGGCGGCCTGACGGCGGATGAACTCGGGCAGCGATCCGCCGCCGCTCTCGTCGAGACGGCGCGACAGGTCACTGAGCGGGGCGGGTTGACCCTCGATGACCCGGCACCGGTCGGGGTCGGTGCGCAGTGTGCGGCGCTGTGCGCTTCGTCCGGGGTGCAACGGATCTCGCGGGGCCAGTGCGTTGCGAAGGCGCCCGACCACATTCTGTTCGGTCTGGGTGCCCGGTAGCCACACCACTCGCAACGGCGCGAGCATCGGGTCATCGGTGCGGCGGGACAGTTCGCCGAGGGTGCGATCAGTGATCGCGACGGTGGTGGACGGCTGTGCCGTGCCACGAGCTCTGTCGGCCAACCACTTTCGGAGAACACCGGCTTCGGCTTCGGTCATCGGTTCGGTGAGGTAGACATTCTGTTGCGTCACGTCGGTGGTCATGACTCACACACCTTCCGCGGTGGTTCCGAGGGCCACGATCTCGTCGAGGCTGTCTTGGATGCACTGCACGAGTAATGCAGGTTTGGTGACGGCCGCGGTGTCGATATTGATTCCGATGCAGCAGATTCCGACGTGCGAGACGAGCGTTGCCATCACCGCGCAGCCAGGTGCCGGACCGAACGGGAACATCCGCTCGATCTTCGCGCCGGCAAGATAGACCGGGACGGGAACGCCGGCAACGTTGCTCGCTTGCAGATCCAGTCCCGTGGACTGGGAGAGATACCAGCTCGCGAGGAGCTGATTTGGTAGGCGAGCGAGGACGGGCGCAGCCAGGTCGATCGCGTCGAGCGCTGGTTCCTCGCGAAGGTTCAGGACGATTTCGCGGACCTGCCGGATTCGTTTGGCCGGGTCCGTTTCGGAGATCGGGCCGCTGAAGCGCACGGCGGCAAATCTGTTGCCGCCGGACGGATCCGAACCGGTGCGCATGCTGACGGGCATTCCCATGGGAATGCTCTGTACCGATTGGCCGAACGCGTCGTGGTAGCGACGGAATCCGCCGAGCAGCGCTGCGACGTACGCGTCGTTGAGTGAACCGCCGGCTGCTTTTGCGCCTGCTTTGAGTTCGGGCACACCAACTTCCAAGGTACCGAACCAGCGGCCGAGGCCTCGTTCGCGTAGTAGCGGAGAACCGGAACGAGCGGGCGGCGTGACAATTCGGCGCAACGAGTTGGCGTAATCCAAGACCTCGGTGGCAGTGCTGATCGGTTGCGTGATCGCGGTGGCCGCGATGTTGGTGGCGCCGCGGACGAGTCGTGCCACACGGGACGGCGCACGACGGATCTCGCCGACAACTTCTTCGCCGAAAGCGCCGATCGAGGACAGATGCTCTGCCGGCGGCGGAGTGCGATCAGGTTTGTTCGGTGTGGGATCAGCGCGTCTGCTGTGCAGGAGCGTCATCATCTGGATGCCGCCCATGCCGTCGGTGATGGAATGATGGGTCTTGACGACAAAGACGGCCCGGCCGTCGTCCAGTCCTTCGATGAGCAGTGCGCTCCACGGCGGTCGAGCTTTGTCGAACGGTTCGGTGGCGAGGTGCCGGCACATGCGCAGTGCGTGATCGAAATCTGCCGGAGCGGGGAGACGGACGCGCCGCAAGTGGTACCCGATGTCGAATTCGGGGTCTACCGACCACACCGGGTTGCCCAGGTTCAGGGCAGGGTCGACAGCGCGCATCCGGATGCGGGGTACGACGTGCGACGCCCATTCGACGGCCTCGAGGAGGCGATCCCAGTCGGGAGCCTGGTCGAGGACTTCTACCGCGACGATCGGTGAGCGCAATTGTGGTTGCGCTTCTTCCATCCGCCACATCCCGGTCTCGAAATCGGACATCGTCCGGTTCGCGCCCCACGCGACCGCAGAGAGGTCGACGTCGACCGCACTAGGAGGAACAAATGGATTGTTGTCGGCCATACTTCAAGAACTCCCTCGGTCTTCGGGTCCACCCCGTCGTTCTATCTACAAGTGTGGACCCGAGACCATCGGCGCGTCCCGGTTTCGGTGTCAGTGAACAGATGTGACGTTCGACTGACTCGGCCAATTCAGGCAGGGGCGACCGCGCCCACTGCGTTGAGTGCGATTTCTCGATAGAAGACACTGACCTCGTAAGGCGTCTGAGGACCGTCGGGCCGGAACCAGAGCGCCACCGATTGGCACATTCCCAGCATGGCGCGCCCGGTGCCGGCGATGTCGGTCACGGTGAACTCGCCCTGTTCGACACCGGCGGTGAGCACGTCGGCAAGAAGGTTCTCGAGGTGCTTTCGCTTGGCCGCATAGGCCTTTCGCTCTGCATCTTCGAGGTAGCGCAGTTCGGAATCGAGGAACGCGATGTCCGTTCGACTCGTCATGTGCAGGACACAGGCTTCGACGAGGTTTCCGAACTGTCGAGTAGGAGAGGGTCCGGCAGCGTCAACCGCCTCGCGCGCCCGGGCGGTGACCGCTTCGATGCCCGTCATCATCAAGGCCACGAGGATGCCCTGCTTGTTTTCGTGGTGGTAGTACAGCGTCGGAACGGTGACGCCGGCGCGTTTGGCGATGTCGCGGACGGAGGCGCCGTGGTACCCGAACTCGTGGAAGGTGGCCAGGGCCGCGGTGAGGAGCGGTGTGAGTGTCAACGGTTCCACGGTGCGCCACGCCTCGTCCGAGGCTGCCGAAGTTTTTCTTGCCATTGTGTCTGTGAGCTCCGCTCGACAATCGTGTCTTGGTATTCGCGTCTTTTAGTGTTCGCTAGAACGTCCGACGATAGTCCACGCAGGGGTCTGGATCAGGGGCGGAGTTCAGTTAGATAGTATCGGTATCTAATGCGAGAACGAAGAGAGCCATGAAGATTTCCGAACTGTCGGCCAGGTCCGGCGTGGCTCTGCCCACCGTGAAGTACTACCTGCGTGAGGGTCTGCTGATGGCGGGCGCACCCACCAGCGCGACCGGGGCGCAGTACGGCGACGACCACGTTCGTCGGCTCGGACTGATCAGAGCGCTCTCCGGGGCGGGCCTCTCCATTCCTCGTATTCGCGCGATTCTCGATCTGATCTCGGCGACGGACCTCACCGAATTCGAGCGGATCGGACGGGCCATCGCGCAGTTGCCACCTCACGTCGATCCTGATCCGGTACGCGAATTTCCGCGGGCGCGGAAGGTTCTGGAGTTTCTCGGACAGGTCTACGACCCGCGCTACGTCGCCGTCGCGCATCTCGAGCAAGCGCTGATCGGTCTCGAAGACGCAGGTCTGACATTGAGCGAGGAACGACTGCGCGCCTACGGCGAACACATTCGGGGAATCGCCGAGGTGGAAATCGATCTGATGCCCGTCGAGTCGACGGAGGAAGCAGTCCGGTACGCGGTCCTCGGGACAGCGATGTACGAACCCGTCCTGGCGGCGCTACGACGCCTGGCGCACCAAGACCTTGGATCAGGATCCACAAAGTTCACGCCACCGGCACAGCATGTGACAACCCAGATGAAGGAAAATTGATGAGCAGCAGCCCTTTTCGTGATCTGAACCGACTGGAATCGCTCGGCGACGGCCGCTTCCGCGCAACGATCGACCCCATCTGGACCATCGGTCCCAAGGTTCACGGCGGGTCCATGATGGCCGTGTGCGCGGCGGCTGCGAGAGCGGCACTGCGAGCCGCCGGTGCCGACAACAGTGGTGCCGACAACAGTGGTGCTGACGACAACGCCGTACGCGCAATGCAACCTATTGCCGTCAGCGCGAACTACCTTGCCGCGCCCGATCCTGGTGACGTCGATCTGGCAGTGACAGTGCAGAAGCAAGGGCGCCAGGTGTCGCTGGTCGACGTCGAGTTGAGTCAGGGGGGACGGATCGCCGTCCGTGCCGCAGTCACCCTCGGCATTCCCGACGGTGACGTGCCTGCCTTCGTGAGCGCCTCGTCGATCGACGACATGCCCGCAGAACCGTCGGAGCATGCCGCCGCAGTTGAGGGCGAGCATCCGATGGCGCAGATCGTGCATGTCGGTCAGGGGTGCGATATGCGCATCGATACGACGTCCGCGCACTTTCTCACCGGCGCTCAGGGAGAGCCGGAGGTCCGGATGTGGGTGCGCGCTCGGCCCGACGACGAAGCGGATGTCGACACCGCGGTGCTGTTCGCGATCATGGCCGGGGACATCAGCGCTCCGGTGACTATGAACCGTGGGCTTTTCGGATGGGCACCGACCGTGCAGTTGACGACGTACTTGCGCCGGCTGCCTGCGCCGGGCTGGCTGCGGGTTCGGGCGAGTTCGGATGTGTTGGGCAGCACGTGGTTCGAAGAGGACCACGACATCCTCGATTCCACCGGGGCAGTGGTAGTGCAGAGTAGGCAGCTGGCCATGATGCCCCGGTAATCCCGTTCGACGGTGTCGTGGCAGGCTTGACGGCATGACAAGAATTGCGATTATCGGTGGCGGCAAGATCGGCGAGGCGCTGATCTCCGGGTTGCTGCAAGCAGGCCATGCGATCAAGGATCTGGTTGTTGCCGAGCAGTATCAGCCGCGCGTTGACGAACTGATCGCCGAGTACTCCATCCGTGTCACCACGATCGAGGACGCGGCCGAGGGTGCTGACGTCATCGTGATCGCCGTCAAGCCGAACGACGTCGAGGCAGCTCTGACCGCGCTGTCGAAGGTGGATCTCGACGGTGACCTCGAACAGCTGATCGTCTCGCTCGCCGCGGGTATCCCGGTCGGGTTCTACGAAACGCGTCTGCCTGCGGGGTTCCCGGTGGTTCGGGTCATGCCGAACACTCCGATGCTGGTCGGTGAAGGTGTGAGCGTCCTGGCGCCTGGCCGGCACGTCAAGCCCGAGCACCTGGAATTGGTGCGCGGAATTCTGGGCAGCGTCGGCAAGGTCGTCACCGTGCCCGAATCGCAGATCGACGCTGTCACGGCGGTTTCCGGTTCCGGTCCGGCGTACATGTTCCTGGTGGCCGAGGCGATGATCGATGCCGGCGTCAGTCTCGGACTCACTCGCGCGGTGGCGTCGGAACTGGTTGTTCAGACGATGGTCGGATCGGCCGCGATGCTCGATCGCACCGGCGACACTGCCGGGGATCTTCGGGCTGCAGTGACCTCACCCGGTGGGACGACGGCCGCTGCCGTTCGCGAACTCGAGGCAGGCGGCATCCGGACCGCGTTCTACAACGCTCTCGACGCTGCAAAGGCGCGTTCCGTGGCCATGGGTGCGGCCGTCGAATAGTCGCCCATTACGCCACACCCGTCGCTTTAACCCCACAAGTACAGCTAAGCTCGGGTTAGTACGTACGTGTCTGTTCCGCCGGAGGGGAAGCCGGCGGCGCGAGTCGTACTGGAGGTATGTGGATTTATGGTGTCTGCAAACAAGCCGTCCATGGGTTCGTCCCACGACGGAAAACCGGCTGTGGCCGGAACACAATTCCTCACAGTTGCCGAAGTGGCAACGTTGATGAGGGTGTCGAAGATGACTGTGTACCGCTTGGTGCACAGCGGCGAACTGCCCGCTGTTCGAGTGGGACGTTCGTTCCGTGTACACGCGAAAGCCGTGCACGATTATCTCGAAACCTCGTACTTCGATGCAGGCTGACCAGCCAATGCTGGCCAGCCGATTCGGGAGGATGAGTTCGGCGTAAGCCCTGTCGCGGGCACAGCGGAAGCTGTGCCGGAGGCTCGGTTTATGTCGTGTGACTCCGCACCGGTACGATGATCAACTGTCGTACCAGCAAGCTGGTGTCGTAAGGCGCTGAGCTAGTTAAAACGAGGGCCAGGCGCCAGTTGCTTGGCGCAGGCGTACGTGACCGGCGTGCGCAGGAACGCTATAGAAGAACGTGAGGGACACCCGCTATGGGTTCAGTGATCAAGAAGCGTCGCAAGCGCATGTCCAAGAAGAAGCACCGCAAGTTGCTTCGTCGTACCCGAGTGCAGCGCAGGAAACTCGGTAAATAAGCAGTACTGTGCACTAAGCGTCGATGCCCGCCACTTCTTCGGAAGCGGCGGGCATCGCTGTCTGTTCGGGGTTATGGACACGCCGTCCCACTAGGTGGGAGATATGTCTTGATTGAGTGCGATGCGGGTAAACAGCGCGAGACCCCGACTGGCCGTATGGTGGGGGAAACTTGTCACAAAAGTGATTCGGGAACGCTCGTCCGTCCTGGATATGGGGGTACTTGGTGGTAGTTCGTGACACAGCAGCCGACGAAAAATCAGCAGGCGACACGAAATCGGACAATGTAGTTCCCCGCGTGGTTCTCGTAACCGGCACAAGCCGATTTCTGGGCGGTTATCTGGTAACCAGACTGGCGCAGAATCCGGCCATCGAGCGAGTGATCGCCGTTGACTCTGTGAGTCCGAGCAAAGACATGTTGCGCAGAATGGGCCGTGCCGAATTCGTGCGCGCCGACATCCGCAATCCTCTCATCGGCAAGGTCATCCGGGGCGCCGAAGTCGATACCGTCGTACACGCGTCGACCCTGCAGAAGGCCCCCAAATCGGGTTCGCGCGCAGCGATGAAGGACATGAACGTCATCGGCGCCATGCAGTTGTTCGCTGTGTGTCAGAAGGCCCCCACCGTTCGCAAAGTCGTGCTCCGATCCGCGTCGGTGGTGTACGGGTGCAGTGCCAAGGATCCGGCTCAGTTCACCGAGGAGATGAGCGCGCGTCGGCGCCCGCCAGGCGGGTACGCCCGAGACACCCTCGAAATCGAGGGGTATCTCCGCGGCATGGGACGTCGCCGGCCAGACATCGACGTCGCAATTCTGCGGCTTGCCCCGCTGATCGGACCCCAACTCACCGCGACGGTCGGGCACTACGTCAGCGCGCCGGTGGTTCCGACCATCGTCGGACGCAACGCGCGCCTGCAGTTGCTGCACGCCGAGGACGCGCTTGCCGCGCTCGAATGCGCCACCATCACCCCGGTGTCGGGTACGTACAACATCGCCGCAGACGGCGTCGTGATGATGTCGCAGGCCATCAGGCGAGCCGGACGCATCGAAGTTCCGATGCCATTGGCGCTGTTCCGGAGCGTCGGCAATGCCTTGGTCGGTTCGTCGATGCGGTTGTACACCGACGAACAACTCGAGTACTTCCGGTTCGGTTGCGGTCTGGACACCACACGCATGCGCAGCGAGATGGGGTTCGAGCCGAGGTGGACGACGATGCAAGCGCTCGACGACTTCGTCCGGGCCATGCAGACGCGGCGGATCATCGGGTCCGAGTGGATCGACCGGGCGGAGAAAACACTGACCGCAATCGTCGGCGGCAACGGAGCCAGTGCGTCGCCGAGCGCTGACGTGATGTCGATGATGACCCCGGACCGAGGTGTAGTGGAGCGATGAGTGACGTGGCAAAGGTAATTCCGTTGCGGCCGCACCCGGCCCGAAGTGAAGCCCGCTCGCGTGAATCGGTAACCGGCGCCGAGCGATTGGTGCGAGAGCAAAGCGAGCGCCGGCATCCGTCGAGTTCGACGTTGCCGCCCAAGACTCCCAATGACGGGTCGTTTGTCGACACCGTTCGCTCGGGACTTGTCGACCAGATCGCGTCGACGGCGGAGTTCCTGCGTCGCCGGATGGCCGGTGACTACGAGGTCGACGAGTTCGGGTTCGACCCGCACTTTTCGGACCACATCGTGATGCCGATGCTCCGGCCACTGTTCGAGAAGTGGTTTCGTGTCGAGGTCAGCGGAATCGAGAACATTCCCCTTACCGGCGGCGCGCTTGTGGTCGCAAATCATGCCGGCGTGATTCCGATCGACGGGTTGATGACGTCCGTTGCCGTCCACGATCACCACCCGGCGCACCGGCCACTGCGAATGTTGGCTGCGGACATGGCATTCGAGATGCCGCTGGTCGGTGGACTCGCACGCAAAGCCGGGCATACCCTGGCCTGCAACCCGGACGCCGAGCGGCTTCTGCGTGAGGGTGAAGTGGCGGCAGTGTTCCCCGAAGGGTTCAAGGGAATCGGGAAGCCGTTCAGCGAACGGTACAAGTTGCAGCGGTTCGGCCGCGGCGGATTCGTGTCGGCCGCAATGCGTACCGGAGTTCCGATCATCCCGTGCTCGATTGTCGGCTCGGAAGAGATCTACCCGAAATTCGGCGACCTGACGACGCTGTCGCGGTTGTTGGGCCTTCCCTATTTCCCGGTCACTCCGTTGTTTCCGCATCTGGGACCGCTCGGGCTGGTTCCGCTGCCGTCGAAATGGCACATCGAATTCGGAACGCCGATTGTCACCGACACGTACGACGCAGGGGCTGAAGAGGATCCGATGGTTCTCTTCGAAGTGACCGACCACGTGCGCGAGACTATCCAGCAGACGCTCTACCGGTTGCTGGCCAAGCGCCGCAATATTTTCCTCGGTTGAACGTACTAGGTCCGGATCGATTCGATCCGGACCTAGTACGTTCCGTCAGGCGCTCTGTTCTTTGCGACGCGCGAGGATGACCGCGAGTGCCCCGCTGATCGCCCCGAGCACCAGCGCGGTGGGAACTCCGATCTTGGCCGCTTTGCGGGCGGTGCGGAAATCACGCACTTCCCAGCCGCGGTTCTTCGCGAGTTCACGCAGATCGGCGTCGGGGTTGATAGCAACGGCGGTTCCGACCAGGGACAGCATCGGGACGTCGTTGTGAGAGTCGGAGTACGCGGAGCACCGCTTGAGGTTGAGTCCCTCACGAACCGCGAGGGTACGGACAGCATGCGCCTTGCCCATTCCGTGCAGGATGTCACCGACAAGACGGCCGGTGAAGACGCCGTCCTCGCTTTCCGCGACGGTACCCAAGGCTCCGGTCAGTCCCAGCTTCTCGGCAATGACCTGCGCGAGTTCGACGGGAGTGGCCGTCACCAGCCAGACCTGCTGGCCGGCGTCCAGGTGCATCTGAGCCAGCGCCCGGGTACCCGGCCAGATCTTGTCCGCGATCACCTCGTCGTAGATTTCCTCGCCGAGACGGGCAAGTTCGGCCGTGGACCGGCCCGCAACGAACGAGAGGGCCTTCTCACGGCCCTCGGCGACGTCGTCACTGCTCTCGCGTCCGGTGACCCGGAACTTGACCTGTTTCCAGGCGAAATCCACCAGGTCCGACGTCTTCAGGTACTTCCGGGCGGCCAACCCACGGGCGAAGTGAATGATGGACGCACCCTGAACCATGGTGTTGTCGACGTCGAAGAACGCCGCAGCAGTGAGGTCTCGAGGCACCGCCGGCACGGCGTCGTCGACCGTGGGCTCTTCTGGATGGGCGGCCGCGGTGAGCGCAAGCGCCGCGTCCACGCTGGCCTCGCCGGCGAGGTTGGCTCGAACTTCCGATTCGCTCGGTCCCAGCGGATTCTTGGCCCGGCGACGACCGGGGAGAATGACCCCGGCCAGCCCCGACCCGAATCCGGAACCGTTCGGTAGTGATCGCGCAGGCACCCGCACCTCCCGTGTTGCACCGTTGAGCAGAGAACTCTTGAAGTCAGCCTATCCTCCGCGGTGAGGCTCCAAGGTGTGGATGGCGATGAGTGTGCGTGTGTGTGACCTTCCTCTCGGGTGATTTGGTATCGAGGCGGGCGCAGAAGGCAGACTTGACCGACAAGTAGATGAACATCGCGCCTGAGGAAGGGTCCTTACTCGATGACTGTGAACGCCCATGAAGTGACCTTGTTGACCCGTGCAGGATGCGCCTCCTGTGTAGGCGCCGCGGAGGTGCTGGCGCGGGTCTGCAGCGAGTTCGAGCTTGAAGTGACGTGCATCGACGTGGACGAAGCCGCAGCGAGCGACCCCGAGTTGAGAGCCGAGTACGGCGATCGGCTACCGGTCATTCTTCTCGACGGGCGCGAGCACGGTTATTGGGAAGTCGACGAAGAGAGACTTCGAGCCGATTTACGCAAGTAAGGCAACGCTAAATATGGGGAAATCTGCCGCTCTGCAGGTTAAAGGCACATCGAACCCGTTCCAAGCAACTTTGTGCATGGGTTCACAAGCGGTTACCGTGGTGTGAACATTCCCCCCGGAGCATCGTGGAGGTCGACAACTGTGTCGGTCGGACGAGGAGCCAACGACGTGACCGAACCGCACCAGACGCACGAGCCACTGGCTCAGCGCGTCACCGGCGCTGCGGGCCGTCCTGTCGCTACTACTGCTGAGGTCGATTCCGCAACCACTCAGGATCGCGTCATCCCCCAGGCTACGGTGACCCGGTTGGCGGCATACCTGCGGGTCCTCGGAGTCATGTCCGACCGCGGTACGACCATCGTCTCCAGCGAAGAACTTGCCCAGGCATCAGGCGTCGGATCAGCGAAGTTACGCAAGGATCTGTCGTTCCTCGGCCCTAACGGTGTTCGCGGTGTCGGATACGACGTCACCAAACTCCGCATCCGCATCGAGCGTGCGCTCGGACTGGACCGCGGACACAAGGTCGTTCTTGTCGGCGTCGGAAACCTCGGAAAAGCACTGGTCGGTTACGGCGGTTTCAGTCGTCGTGGATTCGAGATGGTCGGACTTTTCGACAGCGATTCCGCTCGCGTCGGAACCCAGGTGGGGGATCTGACCGTGCGAGACACCGCCGAACTCGAATTCGCGTGCCGCGAACTGAAGGCCACCATCGGCGTCATCTCCACCCCGGACGAGGCCGCTCAGGAAGTGTGCGATCAGTTCGTTCGCGCCGGACTTCTCTGCATCATGAGTTTCTCGCCGATCGCGCTCGACGTTCCGGATCACGTGGAACTGCGACGCGTAGACCTGGCCGTGGAAATGCAGGTTCTTTCGTTCAACAGTGCACGCAACGCAGATCAGGCGTCTGGTGCACCAAGAGTGCGCGTCGCTCATGCGGCACCCGCTTCGTCCCGTCCCTCCACAAGTTCACCCGCTCCGGTCGGAGCAGGTTCGACAAGAAACGGATCAGTGATCGCGCCGTGAGTGTTTTGCTTGTCGGGGTTTCGCATAGAACTGCGCCCGTGCCGGTTCTCGAGCGAGTGGCGGTGACCGACACCGACCGTCCGAAGTTGATCGACAAGCTTCTGGCGTCGTCGCACATCACCGAGGCGATGATCGTCTCCACCTGCAATCGGGTAGAGGTCTACGCAGTCGTGGACGCATTCCACGGCGCTCTCACCGAGGTCGGCGAGATCCTCTCCGACCATTCAGGTCTGGACCTCACAGCCCTGCATGCCCACGCCTACGTGCGGTACAGCGAAGCTGCCGTCGAGCACCTCTTTGCCGTCGCGAGCGGCCTCGACTCGATGGTGATCGGCGAGCAGCAGATCCTCGGCCAGATTCGCACTGCCTACGCGTCGTCCGACGCGCAGCAGGCGGCAGGGCGAGTTGTGCACGAGCTTGCCCAGCAGGCGCTGCGGGTCGGCAAGCGGGTTCACTCCGAAACTGGGATCGATTCTGCCGGAGCATCAGTGGTATCAGTGGCGCTCGACCGCGCTGCCGGAATCCTCGGTGACGGTGGACTGGTCGGACGCACCGCAGTCGTGGTCGGCGCCGGAGCGATGGGCGGACTGTCGGTCGCGCATCTGACCCGCGCGGGAATCGATCGCATCATTGTCGTCAACCGCACCCGCGAGCGTGCCGAGCACCTGGCGGACACCGCTCGTTCCAACGGAGTCGTCGCCGAAGCTGTTGATTTCGAGCAGCTTTCAACGGTCATGGCTCAGGCGGACGTGTTGGTGACCTGTACCGGCGCGGTCGGGGCAGTAGTGACACTGGCCGATGCGCATCGCGCACTCGCCGAACCCGATCGCCACCCGAACAAGCATCTCGTCATCTGCGACCTCGGTCTGCCCCGCGATATCGATCCCGCAGTAGCGGGTCTGCCCGACGTCACCGTCCTGGACATGGAAGCGCTGCAACGCGATCCGGCTGCCGGCGCAGCCGCATCCGACGCCGATGCCGCACGCGCCATCGTCGCCGGTGAGCTGGCAATGTACCTCGCTGGTCAGCGACTCGCAGAAGTCACTCCCACGGTCACAGCCCTGCGCCAGCGCGCCGCAGACGTCGTCGAATCCGAACTGATGCGCCTCGATTCGCGGTTGCCCGATCTCGGTGATCCGCAACGTGACGAAGTCGCCCGCACCGTGCGACGCGTCGTCGACAAACTGCTCCACGCACCCACCGTGCGCGTCAAGCAACTGGCGTCGGCGCCGGGCGGAGACTCCTACGCGGCGGCATTGCGTGAACTATTCGAACTCAGCCCGGCATTGCCTGCGGCAGTGGCCGCACCCACCGACCGGGTGGACGGCGATCGCGCCGGAAGGGACAACCAGGCATGAGCGCCACAGCATCGCACTCCGAATCACTGCACTCCGAAGGCACTCTGCGGATCGGTACTCGGGGAAGCCTTCTCGCCACCACACAAGCCGGAACCGTGCGCGACGCACTCATCGCGGCTGGGCATCCGGCTGAACTGGTCATCATCAAGACCAAGGGTGATCAGTCCACCGATCCCGTGCAGAAGATCGGCGTCGGCGTGTTCACGGCGGAGCTCCGAGAAGCGTTGGCGGACAACCGCGTCGACGTTGCCGTGCATTCGTACAAGGATCTGCCCACCGCGCAGGACGAGCGTTTCGTGATCGCGGCGATCCCGCCTCGCGAAGATCCGCGTGACGCGCTGGTGGCCCGCGACGGCCTGGTGCTCGGTGAACTTCCGGCCGGGTCCAAGGTCGGTACCTCAGCGCCGCGACGTGTTTCGCAGCTCTCCGCCCTCGGTCTCGGTCTCGACATCGTGCCGTTGCGCGGAAATCTGCAGCGCAGGCTGGGCAAGGTCGAATCCGGTGAACTCGATGCTGTGATCCTTGCTCGCGCCGGCTTGTCTCGCATCGGTCTCCTTGATCTCATCACCGAGAACATCGAGCCCGTTCAGATGTTGCCGGCGCCGGCGCAGGGCGCGCTGGCCGTCGAATGTCTCTCTGCCAATGAAGAATTGGTGGCGATACTCGCAGAGCTCGACCATGCGGACACTCGTGCGGCGGTCATCGCCGAACGTGCTCTGCTGGCCGAACTCGAAGCGGGATGTACTGCCCCCGTAGGGGCACTCGCCGAAGTTGTCGAATCGATCGACGACAACGGCAGAATTTTCGACGAACTGTCGATCCGCGGCTGCGCAGCCGCATTCGACGGTTCGGACGTCATCCGTACCGGCGCAGTCGGTGCGCCGGGCAACGCCGAGGAACTCGGCAGAGCGGTGGCCCGAGAGTTACTCGAACTCGGCGCCCGAGAGTTGATGAACGTGACCACAGGCGAGGCCGCCGATGTTTGACACAACCTATTGCACTTGCACCAAGTTCCCATTTCGATACAGCGCACTGGAGAATCACCGATGACCCGAGTCCGAAAGAACACTCCCGGACGGATCCTGTTCGTGGGATCGGGACCGGGCGACCCCGCCCTGCTCACCGTTCGCGCACGTGACGTCCTCACCGGCGCAGCCTTGGCATTCACCGATCCTGATGTGGACAAGGGCGTCGTCGCTCTCGTGGGCATCGACATGGGTCGCGACGAGGAAACCGGCGAACTGATCGCCGACGTGCGTCCCGCGCTCGGGGAACCGGCCGAGGTCGCCAAAACCCTTGTGCACGAAGCCAAGAACGGCCACGACGTCGTTCGTCTCGTATCGGGTGATCCGCTGACCACGGATTCCGTGATCGCCGAGGTCACCGCAGTCGCACGTACCCAGGTTCAGTTCGAGGTCCTGCCAGGACTGCCCTCCGGCTCAGCTGTTCCCAGCTACGCCGGTATGGCACTGGGTTCGGGACACACCGAAGCCGACGTGCGCGGCGAGGTCGACTGGGCCGCACTGGCCGCAGCACCGGGACCGCTGGTACTGCACGCAACGTCCGGACACCTCGCCGAGACCGCCAGCGCGCTGGTCGAGAACGGCATGGCTCCGCAGACCCCGGCAGCGATCACCGTGCGCGGCACCACCCGGCAGCAGCGCACCGTCGAAGCAACGCTGGCGACGCTCAACGAGGCCGGTTCCGAACTGGTCGGCTCTCTGGTCATCACCGTCGGCAAGGTTGTGAGCCAGCGGAACAAGATGTCGTGGTGGGAATCACGCGCACTGTACGGCTGGACCGTCCTCGTGCCGCGCACCAAGGATCAGGCCGGCGAGATGAGTGACCGTCTGGTCACCCACGGCGCCATCCCGATCGAGGTTCCGACCATCGCCGTCGAACCGCCGCGCAGCCCCGCTCAGATGGAACGTTCCGTCAAGGGTCTCGTCGACGGTCGCTACCAGTGGGTCGTCTTCACGTCCACGAATGCTGTTCGCGCAGTGTGGGAGAAGTTCGAAGAGTTCGGCCTCGATGCCCGCGCCTTCTCCGGCGTGAAGATCGCCTGCATCGGCGAAGCCACCGCGGCCAAGGTCCGCTCGTTCGGTATCAACCCCGAACTGGTACCGAAGGGTGATCAGTCCAGCGAAGGGCTGCTGGCCGAATTCGCGCCGTACGACGACGTTTTCGACCCGGTCAACCGAGTTCTGTTGCCCCGCGCCGACATCGCGACCGAAACTCTCGCCGAGGGCCTGCGTGAACGTGGCTGGGAAATCGACGACGTCACCGCGTACCGCACGGTGCGTGCCGCTCCGCCGGCCGCCGAGACCCGCGAGATGATCAAGACCGGTGGCTTCGACGCCGTGTGCTTCACGTCGTCCTCGACGGTGCGCAACCTCGTCGGCATCGCCGGCAAGCCGCACGCTCGCACTCTGGTGGCGTGCATCGGCCCGAAGACCGCCGAAACCGCTATCGAGTTCGGACTGCGCGTCGACGTACAGCCTGAAACCTCACAGGTGGGACCGCTGGTCGAGGCACTGGCAGAGCATGCTGCTCGCCTGCGCGCCGAGGGTGCATTGCCTCCTCCGCGCAAGAAGTCCCGTAGGCGCTAACCCGCTTGTGCGCCTTTATCAACCCCCCGCGGTTGATAAAGGCGCACAGCAAGGTCCGACGAAGGAGAACCCGTCTCGTGTTTCCCACCCATCGTCCGCGCCGACTCCGGCGAACCCCGGCGCTTCGGCGGCTGGTAGCGGAGACGACACTCGAACCGCGGCACCTCGTGCTGCCGATGTTCGTTGCAGACGGGATCGCCGCCCCGCGTGAGATCTCCTCCATGCCCGGCGTGTACCAGCACACTCTTGACTCGTTGCGCGCAGCGGCCACCGAGGCGGTGAGCGCAGGCGTCGGCGGTCTGATGCTGTTCGGTGTGCCCAAGGCGGAGGACAAGGACGCCCAGGGATCGGGTGCCATCGACCCCGACGGAATTCTCAACGTCGGATTGCGCGCTCTCGCAGACGAACTCGGTGATTCGACGGTCATCATGGCCGACACGTGCCTCGACGAGTTCACCGATCACGGACACTGTGGCGTACTGACACCGACCGGCACCGTCGACAACGACGCAACGTTGCTTCGATATGTCGAGATGGCGTTGGCTCAAGCCGATTCGGGTGCGCATCTCCTCGGGCCGAGCGGAATGATGGACGGCCAGGTCGGGGCGATTCGCGGCGCACTCGACGCTGCGGGGTACACCGAGGTGGGCCAGTTGGCGTACGCGGCGAAGTACGCGTCGGCGTTCTACGGGCCGTTCCGTGAAGCTGTCGGATCCTCGCTACAAGGGGACCGTCGTACTTATCAGCAGGACGGCGCGAACCGTCGTGAGTCGTTGCGCGAAGTCGATCTCGACATTGCCGAGGGCGCGGACATGGTGATGGTGAAGCCCGCCATGTCGTATCTCGACATCCTGCGCGAGACCGCGGACCGTTCGCCGGTGCCGGTAGCCGCGTATCAGATCTCGGGGGAGTACTCGATGATCACGGCGGCGGCGCAGAACGGGTGGATCGATCGTGACGCCGCAATTCTCGAATCACTGACCAGCATCAGGCGGGCCGGGGCCGACGTCGTTCTCACATACTGGGCGTCCGAGGTCGCCGGTTGGCTGTGAGCTCGAACCAAGCCTGATGATCATCAAGTCCCGGACAGATAGGCTGTCACTATGACCGAGCCGTGGCAGCCCCCTCGCCAGGAACCGCCGTACGACAACCAACCCTCGTACGACAACCAGCAGTATCAGAACCAGCAGTTCCAGAATCAGTTCCATCCGCTCGGACCGATGCCGACCAATCCGTCGTCGCATCCCTCGGGCAAGCAGAAGTCCGAACCGCCGACCGATGTGGTGACGGCGATTCAGCTGTGCTGGGCAGTGGCTGTACTCGGTGTGGTGCAGGGCGGCGCGATGATCGCGATGATGCTCGGTCAGAAGTCGTCGTTCATCGACGAGATGATGAGCAATCCGGCCGCCGCCGACGCGGGTCTCACGCGCTCGGACATCGAGAGTGTCTTCCCGATGGCCGTGGTGGTGTCGGTGATCATGATCGTTATCTTCACCGCGCTCTTCTTGTTGGTGGTCCGATCGATGAGTCGCGGCAAGAACTGGGCGCGCATGTTGCTGACCTTTGGCGGGGTCTTCATGCTGGTCTCCGCGATTCCGGTGATTCTCGGTCTCGGCGGGGGCGGTGACGGCGCGACACTGTTGTTCGGTGGAGCGCAGATCCTGCAGGCCGTCGCGGCGGTCGGTGCCATCGTGATGATGCATCGCAAGGACTCGAATCCGTACTTCCTGAGGTTCCCCCCGTCGACTCGGTGAACATCAGGCGGGTACTGTGAATCAGGTCACGACGGTAGTTGGGAGAGGCAAGCGCAGTGCATTCTCGAGACGCTTTGAACGCCGAGGGCACACATGACGCCCCACGACCGCGACGCAGTTCGCGCACCGAGTTGATTGTATTTCTGCTGTTGGGCATATCCGTGATCTCCACCGCGCTCCTGGTTGTCGTGCCAGGACTCGTGAGTGGCTAGCGCGGACTCGCTGCCTGTGACGATTTCGAAGAAAGTCCGTCCCCCCACGGCTGTCAATGCTGCTTTCTGGTTGTGGATAGCAAGTGCATTTCTGCTGATCCTGTTCGGCTTGATCAATTTGTCCAGCGCGTCGTACGAACTCCGGGAACAGTTCGCCGATCAAGGTGTGTCGGCCGGCAACATCGATACGTATGTGACGTTCGTTCGGGTGTCCGGGGTGGCGTTGTTGCTCAGCGGATTGATCATCGGCGGCTTGGCCGGCCCGACGCGGTTGGGCCGGAGTCTGTGCCGGAAAATTCTCGTGATCTACTCGGGAGTTTTTGCGGTGCTTCAGATAGCGCTGGTGATTGCGGGTATCAGTACGGTTCTGGCGTTGGTTGTTCCGGTGATGCTGATCAGCGCGGGGGTGTCGATTTATCGAGGCTCGACGCGCAGCTGGTTCGCCCATGGGTGACGAGGCTTCCGGGGTTCTGTTCTACGAGCCCGGTTCGCGGATGTCAGCTGTTGCGCTCGGTCCGGCGTTCTGCCTTGTCGCATTGGTGATCGAACTGTTCACCGGGCCGGTGGTGCACTGGTTCGGATTGGCGATGTTCGCGGTGATTCTGACGGGATTGGTCTACGTGCAGGTCACTGCCGCGCGTCGGCATGTCAGCGTCGAGTTGACCAGCGCGATGTTGCGTCAAGGCACCGAGGAGGTTCCGGTCGACGAAATCGCCGAGGTGTTTCCCGAATCGGACGACGCCGCGTACGAAGACGAGATGGAGCCGTGGGAAACTGCCCGCGCACTTGGTGAACTGTCGGGAGTGCCGCGTCGTCGTCACAGCATCGGTTTGCGATTGACAACCGGCGGCCTGGTCCGGGCCTGGGCGAAAGACGACGTAGCGCTGCGCGAAGCGTTGAATCAGGTGATAGCGGGGCGCGGCGAAGCGGAAAGTGCCCGAGATTCCGAGAGGGTGTCCGATGACTAGAAAAGTCGACTTCAAGACCGGAGTAGGCATTCTCGGTATGGTCGCGTCTCTGGCGCTGGCCGTCGTGTGTTGGAGATCAGGGCTGACCACGTCGACCTTCGCGCCGATTGTCGAGGGCGCACCGTCATTCGAGGGCACGCACTACGACGGACTGTGGATTTCCGGTGCCGGTCTGGCTCTGTTGCTGGCCGGGCTCATGGCGATCGATGTGACACGTCGGCTCCGTATGGCTTGCGTCGCATCCGAGTGAGCGCCATACGGGTAGGGGGTATAGTGGCCTTATGAGTGGTTACAGCCCCGAGCAGGATGATCTGCTCAAACGTCTCCGCCGCATCGAAGGTCAGGTTGCGGGTATCTCGCGCATGGTTGCCGACGATCGGTACTGCATCGACGTACTGACGCAGGTGTCGGCCGCAACCAGCGCGTTGCAGTCCGTGTCCCTGAAGCTTCTCGATGCCCACCTTGCCGGGTGCGTTGTCGAAGCTGCCAAGCAGGGTGGCCCGGAAGCCGATGCCAAGATCAAGGAAGCTCAGGCGGCTATCGCTCGCCTGGTTCGTTCCTGAATAGCACGGCTCGTTCCTGAATCGCCGTGCGGTTACTCCGTGATCGAGCGCGCGAGCGCTCGGGCGGAGAAGTTCACGAAGTGCTCGGGTGTGATTTCTTTGGCGACGTTGATGACGATGGTGTCCGACAGGCCTTTGAGTCCGGAGAGCACGACATGGATCAGCGCGGGGTCGTCCACCAATGTACTTCCCTCGCTTGCAGCTGATTCGGCAAGCGCCGCAAGCAATGCCGAGTTGAAGACCGCCACTGATGCGTGAAGTTCCCGCATGCTCTCCCGGTCGGATCCGGCCATTCCCTCGATGTCGCGCCACGTAGTCGTGAGCCTGCCGACCCGTGCCCAATGCCGCGCGAATTCGGGAATCATGGACTCGAGCAGTGCAGTCAATCCTTGCTCGCGGGGGAGCGAGCTTACGAAGTCCGCCATTTCCAGTTGGCTCTCGCTGAGCAGGGCGGCAAAGATGTCCTGCTTGTCGACGAAGTACTGGTAGATCAGGCCGGTGCTGGTACCCGAGCGTTTCGCCACCGCGCGGATAGTGAGTGCGGAGTAGCCGCCTTCGTCCAGGAGTGCGATCGCTGCGTCCAAGGTACGGCGTCGGCGCGCTTCGGCGTCGCCGTAGATCGAGTTAGTGCTGGTACTGCTCATTTGCTCACCGTAGTCGGGTCGCGCTGCAACCTCAATCGCGAATGAACGTCGTTCGTTCTTGACCATAGGTTTTGCTGTTCAGTGATATGAATCACAGAAAGAACATTGTTCGAATTAGAATGAACATCGTTCATTCTGGTGCTACGCTATGGCGCAGACCACATCGAGACCAGTGCATAGCGCTGGACACTCTGCGGTCGGCCTGACGTTTCTTCCCGTATCCATCGGGAGGTCTACACAGTTGTGGAGTACCTATGACACGCACCAACGATGAACGCGCGGCGATCGACATCGCCGCTGCGGCTGGAGAACTTCTGCTCGAACACCGGAAATCCCTCGGTGCGGCGGACGTGGATGCCGTGACTTTCAAGAACGCCGCAGATCGGCTCAGTCACGACTTCATCGTCGCCGAACTTGCCCGCCGCTTCCCCGCAGATGCAGTGTTGTCGGAGGAAGGCGCTGACGACCTCGCGAGGTTGAACGCGGATCGGGTATGGATCGTCGACCCGCTCGACGGCACCCGTGAATACGGTGAAGCCGGCCGATCGGACTGGGCCGTGCATGTTGCACTGACCGAAAACGGTGCGCTCACAGCAGGTGCGGTTGCAATGCCTGCCCTCGGCGTCACCTATGCCAGCAGCGACGACCGAACCGGACGCGATACCGCAACGCCGGTTCGCGTTGTGGTGTCGCGGACGCGTCGTCCGGAACCGGTCATGCGCATGGCCGACTCGATGGGCGCGGAGTTGATCGAAATGGGATCCGCCGGAGCCAAGGCAATGGCGGTCGTATCCGGAGACGCAGACATCTATGCCCATGCGGGCGGGCAGTACGAGTGGGATTCGGCGGCACCTGTCGCGGTCGCACGCGCTGCGGGACTGCATGTTTCACGTATCGATGGCAGCGAACTTCGCTACAACCAGGAAAACCCGTGGTTGCCGGATCTGCTGATCTGCCGACCAGAACTCGCCCCGAAAGCACTGGAGGAACTGGGCCGATGACCACGACACTGACTCATCTCGAACGGCTCGAAGCCGAGAGCATCCACATCATGCGCGAAGCTGTTGCGCAGAGCGAGAACCCGGTGATGTTGTACTCGGTGGGCAAGGACTCCGCCGTGATGCTGCATCTGGCGCGCAAGGCCTTCTACCCGTCGAAGCTGCCGTTCCCGCTGCTGCACGTCGACACGACGTGGAAGTTCCGCGAAATGTACAAGCTCCGCGACGAGACCGCGGCCGCAGGCGATCTCGATCTGATCGTCTACACCAACCCGGACTGCGTCAAACAGGGCATCAACCCGTTCACACACGGCAGCGCCGTCCACACCGACATGTGGAAAACCGAAGGCCTCAAACAAGCCCTCGATCACTACAAGTTCGACGCCGCGTTCGGCGGCGCTCGCCGTGACGAAGAAAAATCCCGGGCGAAGGAACGGATCTTCTCGATCCGATCGGCAGCGCACCGCTGGGACCCCAAGCAGCAGCGACCGGAACTGTGGCGGATGTACAACGTCCGCAAAGCACCGGGAGAGAGCCTGCGCGTCTTCCCGCTCTCGAACTGGACCGAGCTCGATGTGTGGGAATACATACGCCAGGAAGAGATTCCGATCGTTCCGCTGTACTTTGCCGACAAGCGCCCCGTCGTCGAACGCGACGGCGCACTGATCATGGTCGACGACGACCGGATGCCGTTGCTGCCGGGAGAAACCCCGGAACTCAAGAGCGTTCGATTCCGCACCCTCGGCTGCTATCCGCTGACCGGCGCCGTCGAATCGACCGCCACCAGCCTGACCGAGATCATCTCGGAAATGTTGCTCACCACCACTTCCGAACGCCAGGGACGGGTCATCGACCACGACTCCAGTGCGTCGATGGAAAAGAAGAAGCAAGAAGGGTACTTCTGATGACTGTTTCCTCGGATCTGATCGCCGACGACATCGAGACATACCTCGAACGTCACGCGAACAAGAGCATGCTGCGATTCATCACCTGCGGCAGCGTCGACGACGGCAAGAGCACCCTGATCGGCCGCCTGCTCTACGAATCGAAACTCGTCTTCGACGACCAGCTGACGGCACTCGAAGCCGATTCACGCAAGAGCGGCACCCAGGGCGAAGGGCTCGACTTCGCGCTCCTCGTCGACGGTCTCGCAGCCGAACGTGAGCAGGGCATCACCATCGACGTCGCCTACCGCTACTTCACGACCGAACGTCGCAAGTTCGTCGTCGCCGATACACCCGGCCATGAGCAGTACACCCGAAACATGGTCACCGGCGCATCGACCGCCGACCTCGCGGTCATCCTCGTCGACTCCCGCAAAGGCATCCTGACTCAGACCCGTCGGCACTCGTATCTCGTGTCGTTGCTCGGGATCAAGCACGTGGTGCTCGCCGTCAACAAACTCGACCTCGTCGACTACTCGCAAGAGGTCTTCGACGCCATCACCGCGGACTACACGGCCTTCGCTCACGAAATCGGTCTCGACGGTTTTGTCGCGATTCCGATGTCGGCGTACATGGGCGACAATCTCACCGAGCGCAGTGCGAATACCCCGTGGTACTCCGGGCCGAGTCTGATCGAACATCTCGAAAGCGTGGACATCGACGATGCCGCCGCCGCGGCTCCGTTCCGGATGCCCGTGCAGTGGGTCAACCGACCGGACCTCGACTTCCGCGGATTCTCCGGCCAGATCGTCTCCGGCACAGTCTCTCCCGGTGATCCCATCCGCGTGCTCCCCAGTGGAAAGACGTCCACCGTCGAGCGCATCGTGACCATGGGCGGGGACCTCGACGTTGCCGGCGCCGGCCGCTCGGTCACCATCACCCTCACCGACGAGATCGACATCAGTCGCGGCGACGTGCTGTCCATCGGCGACAATCCACCGGCTGTTGCCGATCAGTTCGAAGCCCACATCGTCTGGATGGGCGAGGCACCCATGCTGCCAGAACGGCCGTTCCTGTGCCAGATCGGTACCGTCACCGTCACCGCGCGCATCACGAAACCGAAACACAAGATCAACGTCAACACACTGGAAAAGACCGCAACGACAACCCTCGAGCTCAACGAAATCGGTGTGTGCAACATCAGTTTCGATCGGCCGGTCCCGTTCGACCCGTACACCGGCAACCACGACACCGGCAGTTTCATCCTCATCGACCGCCTCACCAACGGAACCGTCGGTGCCGGCATGATCACGCACTCGCTGCGCCGGTCCGACAACATCCACTGGCAATCCGTCGACGTCGACGAGGCTGCGCACACCAGGCTCAAAGGACACAAGCCCGCAGTCCTGTGGTTCACCGGCCTCTCCGGGTCGGGAAAGTCGACTATCGCCAACGACCTCGAGCGCCAACTGCATGCTCTCGGCGCACACACCTACCTTCTCGACGGCGACAACGTTCGCCACGGGTTGAATCGAGACCTCGGGTTCACCGAAGCCGACCGTGTCGAGAACATCCGACGCGTCACCGAAGTCACTCGCCTGATGGCAGACGCCGGCCTGATCGTCCTCGCGTCGTTCATTTCGCCGTTCGAGGCTGAACGTCATGCGGCTCGTGAATTGATCGGCGACAACCAGTTTGTCGAGATCTTCGTCGATACCGCTCTTGCCGTTGCAGAGGAGCGAGATCCCAAGGGCCTGTACAAGAAGGCTCGGCGGGGGGAGTTGGCGAATTTCACCGGCATCGACTCACCCTACGAAGCGCCGCAGAACCCGGATATTCACATCGACACCGCTGTGACTACGACCGAGGATGCTGCGGGTGTGATCATCGACTATCTCCGCGCCCGCGGAACCATCTCCTGACCCGTAGAACTGCCGCCTGACCCGTAGAACTACTTTCCCGCACCCACCGAACAACGAGGAGTAGCTGTGCCTGACAGGGCTGAAATCATTTCTGCCGTAGAAGATTACGTCAAGTATCTCGGAAGTCACGACGTTGACCAGTTGGTTGCGCTGTTTGCCGCCGACGCCGTTCAACACGAACCTCTGGGGGTCAAGACCTACCGAGGGATCGACGAGATTCGCGCATTCGACACGGCGAACGCGCAGGTCGACTTCACGGTGAGCCTGCTCGGGCCGATTGTGGTGGCGGGAAAGTATGCAGCCATGCAGCTGCGGGTGCAGCGCGTTGGTATCCCCGACTTCGCCGCCTCGGATCTCTTCGAGTTCGACGAGAACTGCAAGATCGTTTCTCTGAGTGTGGTTCTCGATCCGCAGGCACTGTGTTGAGCGCCAACGGCCTGCTGGCCGGCAAAGTGGTGGTGGTATCCGGAGTAGGGCCGGCGC
The DNA here is from genome assembly GCF_042790355.1 of Rhodococcus sp. NPDC056743. NCBI lineage: Bacteria > Bacillati > Actinomycetota > Actinomycetes > Mycobacteriales > Nocardiaceae > Rhodococcus > Rhodococcus sp. NPDC056743. The sequence goes on from NZ_JBHTZI010000001.1 coordinate 781,568, forward strand.
TGGGTCGTTCGATCGCGCTGCAGAGTGCGGCGGCCGGAGCGAAAGTTGTTCTGGCCGCCCGCACGCCCGAACGTTTGGAATCGGTGGCGACCGAGATCCGTGACCGCGGCGGAATTGCGTTGGCAGTTCCGACCGATCTCACCGACGTCGATTCGATCGCGTCGTTGGCGGAGACTGCGGTCGCCGAGTTCGGTGCCGTGGACTGCCTCGTGAACAACGCGTTCGTCCAACCGGCACAGGTCCCGCTTCTGGACGCTGACTTGGCGTCCATCCAGTCGGGTATCGACATCAACCTGCTTGCGGCGTTGAACGTCACACGCGCCTTGGTGCCGGCATTGACCGAGGCGCAGGGCTCCGTCGTGATGGTGACGTCGATGGTGCTGCGCAATCAGCTTCCGGGGTTCGGGGCCTACCGCATCATGAAAGCCGGACTCTTAGCAATGGCACGCAGTTTGTCGATCGACCTCGGCCCCAAGGGGATTCGAGTGAACTCTGTTGCTCCCGGCTACATCTGGGCGGACTCGGTCAAGAACATGTTCGAGAAGAAGGCGGCGGCAGCAGGAGTCGACCCCAAGGTCATTTACGACGAGATTGCTGCGGGCGCCGATCTGCGCCGGCTACCCGAACCCGACGACATCGCCAATGCCGTCGTCTTCCTCTTGTCCGATTCGGCCAGAGCCATCGCCGGGCAATGTCTCGACGTCAACTGCGGTCACACCCACCACTGAACCACTCTCACCCGCAACTACGGACACAGGAATTACAGATGACACAGGATTACGACGGCATCGGTTCGATCGAGGATCTGCACCAGGCCGCGCGCGAGGTGGCCGGTTACGAAGATTTCGGCAGTGACGGTTACCTCGAAGGCCTTCAGGTTCTGCTCGAGTCGTTCCAACAGGAGGCCGACCTCACTCCGCACGGCAAGGTGATCGCCCGCAAGATGATCATCGGTGCGCTCGCGGGACGTCTGACCAGCGAGGCCGGATTCGCGAAATACCCCGAGCACGTCGACGTTCCGATCGAGCGTCCGATCTTCGTAGTCGGATTGACGCGAACCGGTAGCACCGCGCTCCATCGGTTGCTCGGTGCGGACCCGGCGCATCAGGGTGCCGAGATGTGGCTCGCGGAGACGCCGCAGCCGCGTCCCGATCGCGACAAGTGGTCGGAGAACGAGGATTACGTGCGTGCCGACGCCTTCTACCGCGCCCGCCAGCGCAACGAGGCGGACCTGATGAAGGTGCATTTCATGGGAGCGGAGGAAGTCGAGGAATGTTGGCGGTTGCTGCAGCAGACGATGCTCTCCACTGCCTTCGAGACCGTCGCATACGTGCCGAGTTACACCCAGTGGCTGGCGAAGCAGGACTGGACCGAAACGTACGCGCGGCACAAGAAGAACCTGCAGTTGATCGGACTCCACGACACGGACCGACGGTGGGTGCTCAAGAGTCCGAGCCATGTCTTCGCGATCGACGAGATCTTGAAGGTCTATCCCGACGCGTTGTTCGTTCGCACCTTCCGGGACCCACTGACGTCGATGGCGTCCACTTTCAGCCTCGCGGAGCAGGGCGGCCACGACATGTCGAGGGCATTCGACCGTCCGGCCATCGGGCGCACTCAACTCGACCTGTGGGCGCGCGGGAATGCGAACTTCAACAGTGCTCGTACCCGTTACAACCCGGATCAGTTCATCGACGTCGACTACAAGGACTTCATCTCCGATGCAGTCGGCACCGTCGAGAAGATCTACGCACAGTTCGCCCTGCCCTTCACCGACGAGGCTCGCGCCGCGGTGGAGGCGTCGCACCAGGCCAGCCTGGCTGAGCACCGTCGTCCGTCGCACCGCTATTCCCTCGAGGAGTTCGGCGTGAGCGCTGCCGACGTCGAAGCGAAATTCGCCACAACGCCCTGAACACCAAGACAGTCATGACCATCGAAACATCAACCAGAACAGGGATACTCGTATGAATGCCACTTGGGAAAAGTTCTGCGCAGAGCTGCTCGAGGTCGGAAAGGTCCTCGAGGACGAGATCGTTCCTCAGGATCCGCTGACCCAGGCCGAAGGCGTCCGTTACCTGAGTCGGTTGCTCCGCTACGGCACGATCAACTGCGTCGAGTACACCGATCCGCGTTGGCCGAAGTTCACCTCGGCGCCGAACCCCAACATGATGACGAAGATCGGTGCCGACAACCCGGACAATGTCTACATGCGCGCCAACATTTCCGGTAAGTACAGCTACCGGATCATCGGCACCCGCGGCACGATCCCGCTGATCACCTTCGGCTCCCGCGTCAATCGGTACCACATCGACGGGACAATGCTGCAGACCGGTGACCTGCATATTCACGACCTCGAGGTCGACGAGAACGGCCGTTTCGAGTTCATCGCAAGCGTGGACAAGCCGGCAGAGGGTGCCTGGCTGCCGCTGGCCGTCGACAGCAACCTCATCTCGGTCCGGCAGACCCACCAGGATCGGCGCAACGAGGTTGTCGGTGACCTGAACATCGAGTGCCTGAACCCGGACGGCGACTTCGAGCCGCTGAGTCCGGAAGAGTTGGGCGTGCGCCTGAGTAAGTCGGTCGGGATCGTGAAGGGGATGGCGGAGACCTTCCTCGAATGGTCGCGCAAGTTCCAGCCGCACACCAACGAGATCTTCGACTGGGGACAGGACTACTTCCAGAACGCCGGCGGCGATCCGACGATCTTCTACTTGCACGGTTACTGGAAGCTCGCCGAGGACGAGGCGTGGGTCATCGAAACCGAGGTCCCCAACTGCGAGTACTTCAACTTCGTGCTGCAGAACTTCTGGGTGGAGTCGCTCGACTACAACCGGACGAACATCTACATCAACAATCACACCGCGAAGCTCAACGACGACGGCACCCTGACAATCGTGGTGGCGGCGAAGGATCCGGGTTACGGCAACTGGATCAACACCGATTCGCACGCGGAGGGGACGTGGGCGATGCGCTGGATCAAGGCGGACTCGCACCCGATCCCGACGTCGAAGGTAATCAAGCTCTAAAGCAAGCAGGCTCACTCGGTCCGGTGTGAACAGTCGTACTACGCGGTCGTATGGGCCGCGTAGTACGACATCCGGCGCGCAACTTCAGTATGGGAATCGTATGCACACCAGAATAATTCGATCAGGAACTCGACTGATCGCGCTCGGCATTGCCGGTGCATTGTTGTTGACCGGCTGCGCGTCGAGCAATGGCGAGTCGTCAAGCGCGAACTCTCAAACAAGTAGCGGTGCAGCGGGTTTTGTAGGCGCGCAGGACGCCGGAGAGCCGGTTGACGGCGGGACCGTGACCTTCGGGTCCTACTCGTTCCCGTCCTCGTTGGATCCCACCAAAACCCAAGCCGCCGGCTCGACCGGCGGAACCGAAATGGCCGCAATTTACGACACGCTGGTGCGCAGCGACTCCGTAAGTGGGAGCTTTGTGCCGCAACTCGCGACGTCGCTGACGAACAACGCCGACTTCACGTCGTACACCGTCACTTTGGCAGACGGTCTGACCTTCAGTGACGGAAGCCCACTCGACGCGGAGGCGGTGAAGTGGAGCATCGATCGATTCGTTGCGGGCAAGGGCGATGTGTCGCAGACATGGTTGAACATTGTCGACCGAGTCGATACGCCGAACGCCACCACTGTGGAGTTCAGGCTCCTACGACCGTGGCGTCAATTTCCGGCGTTGTTGTCGCTCGGGCCCGGAATGATCGTTGCGCGAAGCTCCGAGGCCGGTGGAACATTCACCCCGATCGGGGCGGGGCCGTTCACTTTGGCCAAGTTCGCGCCGCACGAAGAGTTGATACTCGCCGCGCGCACGGATTATCCGGGTGGTAGACCTCCGCTCGACACGGTGCGGTTTGTTCCCACGTCGGGCGCAGTATCTCAGTACGAATCGCTGAAGAGTGGTCAAATCGACATGACGTACATCCTTCGCGACGAGGCTGTTATCAAACAAGCTCTCGATGACGGGTACTCCGGCTATCTCAGTCCCACCGGGCAGAACGGGATCGGCACGATCAACAACCGTGAGGGCCGGCCAGGAGCCGACGTTCGCGTCCGTCAGGCGATCGCCTACGGGGTGGATCCGGAAGCGATCAATACCCGTGCGAACAACGGATTAGGTACCGCCAGTTCCGAACTGGTTCCGGAGACGTCGCGCTGGTACAACAACACCGCGGGTATTCCGTTCGATCAGGTGAAGGCAAAGGCGCTGCTCGACCAAGCGAAAGCAGACGGGTACGACGGGAAACTCCGCTACCTCACAACCTCGGAGCCGGGCCAGCAGGCAACCGCACTCACAGTGCAGGCGTCGCTGAACGCAATCGGCTTCGACGTTGCAATCGACTATGCAACCGACGTGACGGATCTGGTCCGGCGGGTGTACAAAGACCATGATTTCGATATGACCCGCGGCGGTGCTCCGGTCGGGGAAGAAGCGCCGTACATCAACTTGTACAACAGCATGGCCAGTGATTCGAAGAACAATCCTTCCGGCTTCGCGGACCCGCAGATGGACACACTGGTCACAGCTGTGCAGACTGCGCCGACAGACGATGCTGTCCGTGACGCCATCAGCAAGGTGCAGGAGTATGCCAATCAGACTGTGCCTTACGCAATCTGGGGCCCGGCATCGGTATTGACCGCGTGGGACGACAACATTCACGGCGTCAAACGCAACATCACCGACATCATGTTCCTCGACGACGCCTGGATCTCGCCGAATTAAGTTGGGTACGAGAGCGATCCTGATGGCCGTCCCGGTCATCAGGATCTGTCGAGTAATTGCTTGCTGCAAGACAATACGGTCGTGTATGACAATGTCAGTCGAGTAGCGATGAAAATGGTGGAACGATGAAGTGGTCGTTGGCGGGCGCGATGATCGACGCTCTGGAACTGTGCGAGTTGGCTCAGGCCGCGGAAGAAGCCGGGTTCGACAGTATCGCGATGCCGGATTCCGTGTTCTATCCGGAGCAGGTATCGGCGCCGTATCCGTACACCGCTGACGGCAAGCGGATGTGGGCACCCGAGACGCCGATGCCGGATCCTTTCATTGCCATGACGGCAATGGCAGCAGTGACGTCACGAATTCGGTTTTACACCAATGTATTCAAGCTTCCACTCCGTGATCCGTTGTTGACGGCGAAGCAGGTATCGACGATGGCGGTGATGTCGGGGAACCGGATCGCGCTCGGCGCCGGGTTGTCCTGGATTCCCGAGGAATTCACCTTCACCGGCACCGAGATGCGTACCCGTGGTGCGCGTACCGACGAAGCAATCGAGATCATCAAGGCCGTATGCGCCGGTCGTGGCCCGGAATGGGTTGAATACCACGGCAAGCACTACGATTTCGACGCACTCATGATCAGTCCGGCTCCGGAGATTTCCGTCCCGATCTACATCGGTGGGCACAGTGAGCCTGGATTGCGCCGTGCCGCCAGGCTTGCCGACGGTTGGATGTCGGTGAACACGACCAAAGCTGAATTGGCTTCTGCCATTGACCGTCTCGCTCAGCTGCGTGCTGAATTCGGTCGCGCAGACGTCCCATTCGACATCAACGTCTCGCCGACGGATGTTCGCGATCTCGGTGGATATCGCGAACTCGAAACTCTCGGCGTCACGGAAATCAGAGTGTTGCCATGGTATCGCTACGGCGTCGACCCGGGAGATCGTCAGGGACGGCTCGACTCGATTCGGCGATTTGCCGACGAGGTCATCACTCAATACTGATCGATCAGCGTCTGCATCGCCCGGCCGTAGAGTTTTGCCAACTGGTCGCGATCGGTCGTCGGTGGAATGCTCTCGGCGCTGAGCGTGCTCAACAGTCCTGAAACCTGGGCGGAGACGAGGAGTGCGCGCGTGTAGGCGTCGTCGCCCGGTAGACGGGCGGCGAGGTTGGTGGCAAACGTGCCTGTCATCTCGCGGAGTCGCTCGCGGATGCGCGGACTGTCGGACGCCCGCATGAGTGCGGTGTGGACCGACAGCATCCGGGCGTCCGCTTTGCCCAGGATAAATGTGGCGATCTGCTCGCCGAGTGTGTCGAGGGGGCCGTCGAACGACCCCTTGAAGTAGTCCTCGACCGGTGTGGTTTCGAGAAACAGTGATTCCTTCGAACCGAAGTGACGTATCACCAGTGCCGGATCGATCCCGGCGAGTTTGGCGATGGCCCGAACGGATGTGCCGCCGAATCCGTGCTCGCCGAACAGTTGGAATGCCGCAGCGCGAATCGCCTCAGGCGTCGAGGGATGCTCTTGCTCTGAAATCCGTTTGTGTTCCGTCACGACATCGACCTCTGTGCTCGTTCTCACGCCGACCTAACTGTCAACACTGTTGACTCTAGCCTGTCAACGGTGTTGACTGTTGAGTCTGTCAACAGTGTTGACAGACTAGGTGCAGATAGCGGAAAAGAGCAGAAATATGACAGAAACCGACGTCAGGATCCCGTGCGAAACGGCGCAGCCGGTCGATCCACCCACGAACTGGAAAATGGTGGGAAGTGGCCTCGCCTTCCCGCTGTTCTTCGTCATCATGTTCTGCCTGTGCTACGTCAGTGCCTTCCACTCGCCGATGCCGAATCAGGCGCCGATCGTCGTAGCCGGCCCCGCATCCGTCACGGCGCCCCTGATCGACGGAATCGAAGCGTCGTCCGGCGACAAGTTCGACATCGTCGCCACCGACAACGTCGCCGACGCCATCGATCGCATCAACAATCGCGATGCCATCGGCGCAATCGAGATCGGTGACACCGTCACCGCGCACATCGCCACCGGAGCGGGCGCCTCGACGGTTTCCGTGGTGACGAATCTGGCCCATTCCATCGCGGACCAGACCGGGCAGCAGGTCACCGTGGTCGACTCGGCACCCGTCACCGCGCGTGATTCGTCGACCGTCGGACTCTTCTACTTCCTGATCGTCTGCACCCTCGGCGGATACCTCACCATCACCGTGCTCAGCCAGGTCGCGCCGAGAATGCGTCTCAAAGAGCAGTATTCGATTCTGGCTGGTGCGGCCATCCTCACCCCGCTCATCGCCTTCGGAATTACCAGCATCTTCATGCACGCATTCGGGGCGTCATTCGGTCAGATCCTGCAACTGCTGGGGATCTCGATGGTGTACACCTTCACCGTCGGTGCCGTGAGCATCCTGCTGAATCGACTGCTCGGCCAGGCCGCGATCTTCGCAGTCTTGACGGTGTTGGTCTTCATCAACTTCCCGAGTTCGGGCGGCGCGATTCCGGTGTCGTTCCTGCCGGGGTTCTGGCAGCACATCCACTCGTTCTGGCTCGGATCGGCGGCCATGGAGCCCATTCGTTCCGTCATCTACTTCGGTGGCAACGGCGCCGGCCCGCACCTGATCGTTCTCGGTATCTGGTTGGTCGCGGCTCTCGGACTCACGGGTCTGGTTGCCTCGCGGCAGTCGAAGAAAGCAGTAGCACAATAAGAATCGGTGGGGCTGGTGCTTACCAGCCCCACCTGATTTTTTTACTTCAGCCGCACGGCGTCCGTGCCGTCACCATCCAACATCGCCGAGCCCAGCAGCGATTCCGGAATTCCGAACCCGTCGATCAGTGTCGCGATATGCGGGCGCAGAGTGCGGCAGCGTTCGTTGATGCCGCGCGTGACGGCCTTCGACCGTTCCACGGACAGGTGCCGGTGCTCCATGAACCAGGCCTTGTCTTCTTCGATGACGGAAAGCGCGTAGAGGTCGCAGACCTCACCGAGAAGTTCCTTCGCCGCCTCGTCCTCGCATGAATCGATACCGGCGACAAAGGCTTCCAGGATGACGCGCTCGATGTGCGCCTGCGCGGCCTCGAGCACGTGGTCCTGCACGAAGTTGAATGCGTCGAACGGATTCTCCTCGCGCTTCTGCGCTGCTTGCAATCTCCGTGCAGCCGTGGAGAGCAGGTACTCCTCGCGATCCTCGAACATCTTCATCTGAGTACCGCGGTTGAAGAGGCTGCCGTCCTCCTCGTTGTCCTGTCGCGTGTCGACAATGGTCTGCAGGATCTGTTGGGCCGCAGTACGTTTCTTGACCACGTCGGAGACCGTCGTAGCGGCGAAACGCATCCAGTCGACGGGGCTCATGCCGCGCACTTCGTCGGCGTAGGACGTGAGCAGTTCCTTGGCAACCAATTGCGTCAGCACATGGTTGTCGCCCTCGAATGTCGTGAAGACATCGGTGTCGGCTTTCAAGGCGGTGAGACGGTTCTCGGCGAGATAGCCTGCGCCGCCGCAGGCTTCGCGCGCCTCCTGAATGGCGCGAGTGGCATGCCACGTGTTGGCTGCCTTGAGTCCGGCGGCTCGTCCCTCGAGTTCGCGCTGCTCCTGTGGTTCCGGGTTCTCGCTGCTCTGGATGTCATGCATCGCGGCAACCAGTTCGTTCTGCGCGAACTGCAGAGCGTACGACCGCGCGATCAGGGGGAGCAGGCGCTTCTGGTGGACGAGGTAGTCCATGATCAGGACTTCGTTGTCGCTCTTAGGGGCGCTGAACTGCCTGCGCTGCAGGGCGTATCGGCTGGCGATGGCCAGGCCGACCCGTGCTGCTGCTGCTGCGGAACCGCCGACGGTGACACGTCCACGAACCAGCGTTCCCACCATCGTGAAGAACCGCCGATTCGGGTTCTCGATTGCCGAGCTGTACGTACCGTCCTCGGCAACGTCGGCGTAGCGGTTGAGTAGGTTGTCGCGGGGGATGCGCACGTGATCGAACATGATGCGCCCGTTGTCGACTCCGGGTAGTCCGCCCTTGAAGCCGCAATCCGACGTCGTGACGCCGGGGAGGTCGTTTCCGGCGGCATCGCGAATCGGAACGACGAAGCAGTGCACGCCCTGGCTCTCGCCTCCGGTGATCAGTTGTGCGAACACTGCTGCGACGGTGGCATGTTCGGCAGCCCCACCGATGTAGTCCTTACGCGACGACGGAGTGGGGGAGTCGATCACGAATTCGCCGGTGGCCGCGTCGTAGGTTGCGGTGGTCTCGAGTTCCTGGACGTCGCTGCCATGGCCGGTCTCGGTCATGGCAAAACACCCGAGCAGTTCCAGGTCGATGAGGGGTTTGACGTAGGCCTGGTGGTGGCGTTCGGTGCCGAGGTTTTCGATTGCTCCGCCGAACAGTCCCCATTGGACGCCGGCCTTGACCATGAGGGACAGGTCGGACATTGCGAGCATTTCGATGCTGGTGACGGCGCCGCCCGCATCTCCGGTTCCGCCGTGCGCTACCGCGAAACCGTTTGCGGCATAACCGAGATCGGCAAGAACTCGCATCTGTTCGAGGGTCTTGGTGCGGGCGATGGCGAGATTCGGAGTGAAATGCGGGGCAAAACGTTCGTCGGACAGTTCACCGCGAACTCGCTCCCGCACCTCCCGCCAGCGTCCGTCGAGAGTAATCCTGAGGTGGTCCGCTGTGGTGGCCATGGGATCGACCCTAGCGCGAGCGTGGAACCTGTCAGCAGTTTCCGGCGGCGCCGGCTTCGATTCCTTCTCTGAACAGTTCTTTGTCCGCGTCGGGCATCGCTTGATACGACGGGTCGTTTTCCACGATTTTCAGGAAGTTCGCCGCCGCGTCCGCCGGGGCACCTCCGGTCTGGGTCTGCTGCGTGACGTAGACGGAGACAGCCGAGCAACCGCCCAGAAAGGCGGGCTCGGTGCGGGGCGTGGCCGGGGCCGAGCTGACTGGCGAGCTGACTGCCGAACCCGCAGCGGATGTCACCGTCGTAGCGGTCGGCGGCTCTGTTTCCCCGTCGGAGCTGCAGGATGTGACAAGAATCGCAACTGGAATCAACAGCGTGGTCAGCAGTCGCCTCATGGCCCAAATAGTCCCATAATTGGCCAGTTGGGGCCGGAAAACGCATTTCGGCGCCGTAACTCCTACACCCTGTCGTTGTCAGATTCGACAGAACTGGGACACTGGAGGTCGTGACTGTGTCTTCCGGTGATTTCGACGTGCATGCAACGAACTCGGCTCGGCTCTTCGAGCGGGCCGGCAACGTGATTCCAGGTGGCGTCAATTCGCCGGTCCGAGCGTTCGGTTCGGTGGGTGGAACACCTCGATTCATCCGTGAGGCGTCCGGCTACACACTGACCGACGTCGACGACAACAAGTACGTCGATCTCGTGTCGTCGTGGGGGCCGATGATCCTCGGACACGCCCACCCCGCAGTAGTGGAAGCCGTCCGCGAGGCAGCCCTCGGCGGCCTGTCCTTCGGTGCTCCCACCGAAGGTGAAATCGCGCTGGCGGAAGAAATCGTTGCCAGGGTCGCCCCGGTCGAGAAGGTTCGCCTCGTCAACTCCGGCACCGAAGCCACCATGAGCGCAGTACGACTGGCCCGCGGATTCACCGGTCGCAGCAAGATCATCAAGTTCTCCGGTTGCTATCACGGGCACGTCGACGCCCTGCTGGCCGACGCCGGATCCGGCCTTGCCACCTTCGGATTGCCCACGTCACCCGGTGTGACCGGCGCGCAGGCCGAAGACACCATCGTGGTCCGCTACAACGATCTCGACGCCGTCGCCGCAGCATTCGCGGCCAACCCGGACGCCATCGCGTGTGTCATCACCGAGGCCGCTGCGGGAAACATGGGTGCTGTTGCGCCGCTGCCCGGTTTCAACGCGGGACTGCGTGCACTCACCCGCGAGCACGGCGCTCTGCTGATCATGGACGAGGTGATGACGGGATTCCGCGTCAGCGCGTCCGGTTGGTACGGCATCGACAATGTTGCCGGCGATCTCTACACCTTCGGCAAGGTCATGAGCGGCGGTCTTCCGGCCGCGGCGTTCGGCGGTCGCGCCGACATCATGGGCCATCTTGCGCCAGACGGCCCGGTGTACCAGGCAGGCACCCTCTCGGGTAACCCCGTCGCCGTTGCTGCCGGTCTCGCGAACCTGCGCGCTGCCGACGCCGATGTTTACGCCAAGCTCGGAAAGAACGCCACCACCCTCGGCACGCTCATGTCCGACGCACTCACCGCGGAAGGCGTCGTCCACAAGGTGCAGTACGCGGGCACACTGGTCAGCGTGTTCTTCTCCGAAAACACCGTGACGAATTACGACGAGGCGAAGGCCGCACAGACGTGGCGGTTCCCCGCGTTCTTCCACGAATTGCTCGCTCGTGGCGTGTACCCGCCGCCGAGCGCATTCGAGGCCTGGTTCGTCTCGGCTGCACTCGACGATCGGGCATTTTCGATCATCGCCGACGCTCTGCCGCACGCTGCAAAGGCTGCCGCGGCAGCCGTCAAGCCCTGAGATCTGCACTCACCTTCTTCAGCCCACACCTACTTCAGCTAGGACCCTCGACTGTGACCGACGCCGATCACCCAGACCACACGTCCACCCGCACGATCGTGCATGTACTTCGCCACGGTGAAGTGCACAACCCGCGCGGGATCCTGTACGGACGGCTACCGGGATTCCGGTTGTCGGTAGCGGGTGAGGCGCAGGCCCGGGCGGTCGCGGCTGTTCTGGCGGATCACGACATCACTCATGTTGTCGCGTCGCCGTTGCAGCGGGCGCAGGAAACTGCGACCCCGATCGCCGAGGCGCACGGCCTCGACATCACCACCGACGACAACGTCATCGAGGCGGGCAACGAGTTCGAGGGCCTGAAGGTTGCCGTCGGTGACGGCGCCCTCTCGCGCCCGCGCCACTGGTGGAAGTTGCGCGATCCGTTCACCCCGTCATGGGGCGAGCCCTACCTGCAGATTGCGCATCGCATGCTCGCTGCCGTGAATGCCGCTCGCGTTGCCGCGGTCGGACACGAAGCCGTCATCGTGAGTCATCAGTTGCCGGTGTGGACTCTGCGACGCTTCCTGCAGGGCGAACGCCTGTGGCACGACCCGCGTCACCGTCAGTGTGGTCTTGCGTCGCTCACCTCGCTCGTCTACGAAGGTGACACCCTCGTCGACATCATCTACTCCGAGCCCGCGGGCGCATCCGATCCGAGAGTGACCGGAGCATGATTTTCCGCAAGGTCGCAGCAGCAGTCGCCACGGCTGCCGCAGCGATGCTCGTTCTCTCGTCTTGCGCGACCGGCGACGACGCCGTTCAGACGGGCGGCACTTTCGACTTCGTCTCGCCCGGTGGCCAGACGAAGATCTTCTACGATCCGCCGTCCGAGCGAGGCACCATCGGAAAGCTCAGCGGACCGGATCTGATGACGGACGGCGCAACTGTCGGCCTCAGTGATTTCCCGGACCAGGTTGTCGTCCTCAACGTCTGGGGCCAGTGGTGTGGGCCGTGCCGTGCCGAAGCCGACGACTTGGAACAGGTTTACGAGCAGACGCGTGATTCCGGAGTGCAGTTCCTCGGCATCAACGTTCGCGACGACACCAAGAACAAGGCACAGGACTTCGTCATCGACAACAAGGTCTCGTACCCGTCGATCTACGACCCGTCGATGCGCTCGCTGATCGCGCTCGGCAAGGGATACCCGACGTCGGTCATCCCGACCACCATCGTTCTCGACCGCCAGCATCGCGTCGCCGCTGTGTTCCTGCAGGAATTGCTTGCCGAGGATCTCCTGCCCGTTGTCGAACGAGTAGCGGCGGAAGAGCCTGCGCACCAATGACACTCGCAAGTACTGAAACACTCGGCGCGGGCGTCGGAGAAGCATTTCAAAATGCGGCATCGTCCGGGCCACTATTTCTTGCACTGGGGGCGTGCCTGCTTGCAGGTCTGGTCTCGTTTGCCTCACCGTGCGTAGTGCCGCTGGTTCCCGGTTACCTGTCCTACCTGGCCGGGGTTGTCGGTGCCGACGCCCCGGCAATTACGGCCGACGAAGCCAGGACGCGAACTATCGCTCGCAGCAGTCGTCTGCGAGTCGCCGGCGCCGCCGGACTGTTCGTGGCCGGCTTCACCGTCGTCTTCGTACTGGCGACAGCTTCCGTGTTCGGCGTCATCTCCACACTGTTGATCAACCGCGACGTGCTGATGCGCGTCGGCGGTGTTGTCACGATCGCAATGGGCCTCGTGTTCATCGGCCTGGTGCCCGCGCTGCAGAAAGATGTCCGCTTCGAGCCGCGTCGAGTGTCCTCCTTGGTGGGCGCTCCGCTGCTCGGTGGTGTGTTCGCACTCGGCTGGACACCGTGCCTGGGCCCGACGCTTGCCGGAGTCATGTCCGTGGCCGCCGGAACCGAAGGCATGACCGCGGCTCGCGGTGTCACGTTGATCGTGGCGTACTGCATCGGGCTCGGCTTGCCGTTCATCATCTTGGCCCTCGGGTCGGCCCGCGCCTTGAACGGCGTCGGTTGGCTGCGCCGCAACGCGCGAACCATTCAGATTTTCGGCGGAATCATGTTGGTGGCAGTGGGCATTGCCCTCGTCACGGGCGCGTGGGACCAGTTCGTCGGCTGGGTCCGTGACGCATTTATCTCGGAGGTGACGCTGCCGATATGACAGCTGACGATAATCACGACAACTCGACTTCGGCATTGCCCCGGCAGTCGCCGATCGCTCGAGTCATCGCACTCGGACGCAACACGTGGCGTGGTCTCACCTCGATGAAGACCGCGCTCGTACTGCTGTTCCTCCTCGCGATCGCCGCAATTCCCGGCGCGCTGTTGCCCCAGCGTTCCCTCAACGAGGGCAAGGTTGCGGATTACATCGCCGCGCGGCCCACCTTGGGTCCCTGGATGGACAAGCTCGAACTGTTCGACGTATTCAGCAGTTTCTGGTTCACCGCGATCTACGCCCTGCTGTTCATCTCGCTCGTCGGCTGCATCCTGCCGCGCTGCGTCGAGCACGCGAAGGCTCTTCGTACCCGCCCCGTGGCGGCCCCGCGCAACCTCTCCCGCTTGCCGCACCATACGTCGAGCGTCGCTCCGGGCGAGACGCCCGAAGAGTTGGCTGCACGTCTGTCCAAGGAGCTCAAAGGATGGCGCGTCGAGACCCGCACCGACGACGAGCGGTCGAGGCACGACGGTGAAATCACGATCTCCGCGGAGAAGGGGTACCTCCGTGAATTCGGCAACCTCGTTTTCCACCTATCGCTCGTCGGGCTTCTGATTGCCATCGCGGCCGGAAAGCTGTTCGGCTACGAAGGCAACCGCATTGTGATCGCCAATGACGGACCGGGATTCTGCACCACGTCGCCGGCCGTCTTCGACTCCTTCATTGCCGGACTCAGCCTCGACGGCACCGGGATGACGCCGCTGTGTGTGCGGGTCAAGAACTTCGAGGCCGACTACCTGGAAACCGGGCAGGCCGAGATGTTCACCTCGGACATCTCGTACCAGTCGGGCGACGACATCGACTCCGACACCTGGCGCGACACCACCATCGCGGTGAACCACCCGCTGCGTGTTGCCGGTGATCGCGTGTACTTGCAGGGCCACGGGTACGCGCCGACCTTCACGGTCACCTTCCCCAACGGGGAGACCCGCACCGAGACCCTTCAGTGGCGACCCGATGACGCGACCACCTTCCTGAGCAGTGGTGCGATGCGTTTCGACCCGCCCGGCGGTATGTACCCGGATGCCGACGAGCGACGCAAGAATCAGATCGCCATCGAAGGGCTGTTCGCGCCGACGGCGCTGTTCCACGGAAATCTGCTGTCGTCGAGCTTCCCTGCGATGAACGATCCGGCAGTCGCCATCGACATCTACAAGGGCGACACCGGCCTCGATACCGGTAACCCGCAGTCGCTGTTCGAACTCAACACCGAACTCATCAATCAGGGCCGACTGGTCAAGCAGGAGCGGGTCAACCTGTTTCCGGGCGAGAGCGCAACATTGGCGGACGGTACACAGGTACGGTTCGACGGTGCCGTCGACTTCGTCAACCTGCAGGTTTCGCACGACCCGGCCCAGCAATGGGTTCTCGTCTCGGCATTGACGATGATGGCGGGCCTGCTGGTCTCACTCCTGATCAAGCGTCGCAGAATCTGGGCCCGTATCTATCTCGATGACGAACGACGTACGGTAGTAGAGCTTGGCGGACTTGCCCGCACCGACCACGCCGGCTGGGGCGACGAGTTCGATCGTCTCGCAGATCGTTTACTAGACAGCAACTCGACTAACTCGGTGACCACACCGCACGTGCAGGAGAATGCCCGATGACAACCAACGAGACTCTCGCTCAGTACAGCGACTGGGCCTTCAAATCAGCCTTTACCGTGCTGGTTCTGGCGTTTGTGCTGCTGATCGTGGAGTACGCGTCGGCTCGCGCCAAATCCGTTCAGGAGAAGGAACTGATTGCCGCGGGGGGTGGGGACGCCCTTGTGCCTGGTCGCGTGACCGAGCAGCCGACCAAGCCGCTTTCCGAGCGCTTCGGTGGCATGGGACGTGCAGTCCTGGTTGTCGGCACCGTCCTGATCATCGCGTCGATCGTGCTCCGTGGGTTTGCGACCTCACGATTCCCGCTCGGCAATATGTACGAGTTCGTTGCCATGGCGTGTGCTGCGGCGTTGTTGGTCGGTCACGTTCTGCTGGCGAAGGCAACGTACCGGTCGATGTGGGTCTTCCTCCTCGTGCCGGTGCTGATTCTGATGTTCCTGGCCGGAACCATTCTCTACGCCGACGCCGCACCCGTGGTTCCCGCACTGCGGTCCTACTGGCTGCCGATTCACGTGACCATCGTGAGCGTCGGGTCCGGCATCTTCATGATCGGTGGCATCGCCAGTATCTTGTTCCTGCTGCGCCTGAAGTTTCCGCCCGGTGAAGAAGGTTCAGGCATCGGTGGCCGGATCGCCGAGCGGCTTCCCGACGCCCAGACGCTCGACCGCCTGGCATACAAAAGCACCATCATCGCCTTCCCGCTGTTCGGTGCCGGAGTAATCCTGGGTGCAATCTGGGCGGAAGCGGCGTGGGGCCGGTTCTGGGGCTGGGATCCCAAGGAAACGGTGTCCTTCATCGCCTGGGTGATCTACGCCGCCTACCTGCACGCCCGGGCAACATCCGGTTGGCGTGAGACGAAAGCCGCCTGGATCAACATCGCAGGTTTTGTGGCGATGCTCTTCAATCTGTTCATCATCAACATGGTCGTTTCCGGCCTGCATTCCTACGCGGGACTGACCTGAGTCGATCCGGTACGGTGGGTTGTCGCCGACCGGTCGGGCTTTTGTGTCCGCCCAATGTATGTGCGGTGGGGTACGCAGCAGATGGGTACCAGCTTTGGAAACTAGCTACGCGATAGCTGTATCGTCGTGTCTGTACCGGGCTGGGTGATCGACACGGAATAGATTTCGACAGGGGCGGACGATGGCTGACAAGAAAGACGACGCGGGAGCGGGGCTCTGGGAACCGGTGCGTCCGGCGCCGGCTCAACAGCAGCAGGCCGCACCGAAGTCCGTTCATGCACCGACTGCTGCCTCGCCCAAGGATGTTGATCCGGGAATGCGTAGCTTGTTTGTCGCGCCGACGGACAACGCGACTCCGCCCGCTACTGCTGCTCCTGTCCCCAATCCGCCTGTCCCGAATCCGCCTGCCCCCAGCGCGGGGCGTGCGCCTGCCATTCAGTACCCCGGTGGTCCTCCCGGTCCGGCCAACGGACACTTTGCGTCCGGGCCATTCGCGGCCTCGTTGCCGCCGCAAACCTATGAACCGTCGCCCGGTGTCGGCCGGAATCACGGTACTGGCAATGCGGGTGCCGCCTATCCCGGTGCAGTGAATCCCGGGGCAGTGAATCCCGGTGCAGTGAATCCCGCTGCGGCGCAACAGGTGCCGCCGCCCCGCCCGTATTTTCCGGCTGCGCCCGCGCCGGCAGGTCAGATGCCGCCTGCTGCCCGGGTTCCTGTTTCGCCGCCCCTGCCGAATCAGCCCCTGCCGAATCAGCACATGCCAAATCCGCAGATGCCTGTTCCGCGCCCGACCGCCGCGGGTCCAGCGTCGATCGTGGGACCGCAGCCTGCGGCTGGTCGGCCGGAGTCACCGCTGCCGATGTCGGCGCAAGATCTGTCCAATGCGCTGTTGCTCAAACCCGTGAAGCCCGCTCCGGTCGGCGGCTGGCGCAAGGCGGTGTACACGTTGTCGGGGCGAAGCCTCAACCTCGGCAACGGCGCCAAAGATCAGCAGATGCTCGAGTTGACGAACAAGATCAATCAGCCCATGCAGGGCTGCTACAAAGTTGCGGTACTCAGCCTCAAAGGCGGGGTTGGAAAAACAACGACGACAGCGACTCTCGGCTCGACGTTTGCATCTGTCCGCGGTGATCGTGTCATTGCAATCGACGCGAATCCGGATCGTGGAACGCTCAGCCAGAAGGTTCCGCTCGAAACCCCGGCCACAGTCCGTAACCTTCTGCGTGACGAAGCGACCATCGAGAAGTACAGCGACGTTCGTGGCTACACGTCCCAGAGTCGGCACCGTCTGGAAGTGCTGGCCTCCGATAGTGATCCGGCGGTTTCGGAAGCATTCAGCGGGGAGGACTACACCCGCACCGTCACCATGCTCGAAAAGTTCTACAGCATTGTTCTTACCGATTGCGGAACCGGATTGATGCATTCGGCCATGACTGCGGTTCTGGAACAGGCAGATTCGTTGATCGTCGTGAGCTCCGGTTCCGTCGACGGTGCTCGCAGCGCCTCCGCCACCTTGGACTGGCTCGACGCACATGGACACAGCGCGCTGGTTTCCAACGCCGTTGCCGTCATCAATGCAGTGCGGCCTGGTTCCGGGAAGGTTGATCTACCGCGGGTAGTGGAGCATTTCGAACAGCGGTGCCGCACCGTTCGGCTGATTCCATTCGATCCGCACCTCGAAGAAGGCGCCGAGGTTGACCTCGATCGACTTCGATCAGGTACCAGGGACGCTCTCTTCGAACTTGCTGCCGCCGTTGCCGACGACTTCCCGCGTTCGCACTACGGCCGTCCGCTGCAGCGCTGAAACGAGCGCAGGGGGCCTACTGCAACGGACGGGACCTACGTGACGACGGAACCTACTGCGACGACGGAACCTACTGCGACGAATCAGTCGGAGCGCCGTCCGGGCCGCCCTGCTGCTTGCGTCGAGTTTGCTGATTTACGTTCCACAGGAACTCAGGATCGTCGTCGGGCCCCTTCACGCCGCCACCTGGAATCCGGGAAGCGGGGGACGGTCCGAATGCTTTCCACATCAGGACGACCAATGTCACCAAACCTACTAACGCCAACAGATACAGCACGGCGCACCTCCTTCAAGTACAAGGAAGAGCCTACTCAGTCTCGGGTCTGGATCACCAGAATCCCTGGGACGTGGGTGCGGCTGGGTGCGCCGTGCTGTAGTTGGGTAGAGCATTCGGGTAGAGCGCTAGCTCCGGTATTTCAGTTGGCTTCGGTGGTCAATGAGCGCAGGAGTTGCATGACCTCGGTCTCGCGGAAGCGACGGTGTCCGCCCGGAGTGCGAAGTGATCCCAGTCGGCCGGCGTGAGCCCAGCGTGTGACTGTCTTGGGATCTACGTGAAACAGAGCCGCGACCTGGCCGGGTGTCATGAGTGCGTCTGCGGCTACGTTGTATGTTGGTGCGCTCATCTGATGTTCCTCCGTCTTGGCGTCGAACATGTGTTTCGAAACAGTAGCTCAAAACCTACGCCGAGTTTGTTTCGGCGGCCGCTGCTCACGTTCGACCTTTTTTGGATTGGTAGCGCAATGTTTGCACAGAGTTGCCCAGTTAGTCGATCCTTAATATTTAGGTAAAGAAAAAGTAAAGGACAAACCGGATAAAGCGGGCCGATTATTTTAGCCGCTCCGAGTAGGTAACCTTGCAGTGTGAGTAAGTTGTCTGAAAGTCCGGAAAACCATCCTTCTAAGCCTGACTTGACCAAGTCGGAGCCCGTTAACTCTGGGCAAGCAATTGCCTCTGGTGGGGTTGTCACGAAGGGTCAATTGGCGAGAGATGTGGTGTTGTACTCGGTTGCCCGACTCCTGCTGGTAGTCGTAATCGGTGCCATCATCATGTTCGGTGGAAAGGCCGTCGGTGCAGAGGTTCCCCTGCTCGTAGCTGCCTTGTTCGCCGTCTTGATAGCACTTCCACTCTCGCTGCTGCTGTTTGCCAAGTTGCGTAAACGCGTCAATGTCGGCATTGCCGCAGTTGACGCTCAGCGCCGCGAAGATCGCGACGATTTGCGTGCCAAACTACGCGGTGACCAGCGGTGACGTCGGAGGTGGTCGACGTCTCGCGCCGTAGTGCGAGAAGTTGGGTCGACAACGCAGTCAGGCTGATCGAAGCTGACGCTCAGCGCAGCGCCGACACCCACCTCCTGCGGTACCCGCTACCGAGCCACTGGCCCGTCCAGCTTTACCTCAAGGACGAGTCGACGCACATCACCGGCAGCCTCAAGCACCGTCTTGCTCGCTCGTTGTTCCTGTATTCCATCTGCAACGGTTGGGTTACCGAAAGCACGCCCGTTATCGAAGCTTCGTCCGGTTCGACAGCTGTGAGTGAGGCGTACTTCGCGAAGTTGTTGGGGCTCGAATTCGTGGCCGTGATGCCCGCTCACACCAGTCCCGCGAAGATCGCCCTGATCGAGGCGCACGGCGGGCGTTGCCACTTCGTCACCGACCCGTCGTCGATCTACTCCGAATCCCAACGGCTCGCACACGAGTTGGGCGGCCACTACATGGATCAGTTCACGCATGCCGAACGCGCGACGGATTGGCGCGGAAACAACAACATCGCGGCGTCGATCTTCACTCAACTCGAACGTGAGGAAAACCCCGTTCCGGAGTGGGTTGTCGTCGGTGCAGGCACCGGCGGAACGGGCGCGACCATCGGCCGTTTTCTTCGCTACGGCAAGTTCGACACCGGACTGTGTGTGGTCGATCCGGAGCACTCCGTGTTCTTCGACGCCTGGCGGGCCGGAGATCCGACCGTCGTCGGTACTCGCGGGTCACGAATCGAAGGCATCGGCCGACCTCGCGTCGAACCGTCGTTTGTCGGTCAGGTCGTCGATCGGATGATCAAGGTGCCAGACGCCGGTTCCATTGCGGCTGCACGCCACGCCAGCGACGCGTTGGGACGCAAGGTCGGCGGCTCGACCGGCACGAACCTGTGGGGCTCATTCGCCTTGATTGCGGAGATGATGGCGGCAGGACGCAGCGGTAGTATCGTCACCCTGCTCTGTGACGGTGGGGAACGCTATTCGGGGACGTACTACAACGACGAGTGGGTTGCGTCCGAAGGTATTTCACTCGAGACTCCGACAGCGGTGCTCGACGAGTTCATCCGATCCGCGACGTGGATGGCCGACGCCTGAGTGCGGGCCGGCTCATTGCGATCCTGGGCCACGAATCCAGTCCGGCCGCTTGTTCGTGCGCGCGGATCCGGATGAGATCAGGGGAGAGCGTGCTCTCGGGTATGCGCTCGAAGCCGAGTCGCTCGTAGTACGGCGCGTTCCACGGGACGTCGACAAACGTAGTCAGGGTCACCAGATCGTGATGATGGGTCGTCGCCCAGTCGGTAACCGAGTCGATCAACTGCGCCCCGAAGCGTCTGCGTGAGTGCTCGGGGTGCACGGAAACCTGCTCGAGGTGGACCCCGACGTCGATGATGTCGACAAGGGCATACGCGACAAGGGTGCTGTGGACGTCTGTCATCACCCAGATGTGCTCGTCTCCGAGGTACTTCGCGAGCTCCTCGAGAGTCGGTGGTGGGTCATCGGCGATCGCATCCATTCCGATGTCTCGGAAAGGCTCACCAGCGGCTGTTTCGATCAGTTGCAGCGTCGGTAGGTCAGTGGGGACGGCCAAGCGGATCACGGAAACCGTTGTACCTCGAGCGCCGAGTTTTTCCCACCGATCCTGTCGCGAGACCCAAACCTACGGAACCGTAGGTTGTGTATCGTTTGAGCGATGGACGCTCCCGAGGTTTCGCTCGACAACTATGAGGCCGTGTACGAGTACTACCGGGTTCATCAGCAGAATCGGTTTGTGGCGAAGCTCGCGTACGCCGGCTTGGCACTGAAGTATCGTCCCCGAGTTACCTATGCGCCCGGCGCGGAGGCGGCGTTGAAAGCGCTACTCGAGCGCGGGGCGCAACTGGTCATCGCTGTCAATCACCTCACGGAGAGTGACCAATTCACGCTTGCGGCGACGGCGTGGCGCACGCCGCTGCGGCGGGTGATCGGGCGGACTCGCGTACTGGCCAAGGATGAGCTTTTCGTTGATCCGGCCCAGCGCAAGAAGGTCGACATGATGGGCAGTATTCCGGTGTTCCGCAGTAAGAATCACGGTTTGCGCGCGGTGTCGGACGCGGGTCGCGTGATGATGGACGTCGCGGCGGAGAGACTGAAAGACGGTGACTCTCTGGCGATTTTTCCCGAGGGGACGTGCAATACCGCGGATCCTCGGACGCTGCAGCACGTCAACAGTGGAATCGGCCACATCGTCTCGCGTGCAGAGAAATTGGGATGTTCGCCTGCGCTTCTGTCGGTCGGCATCAGCTACGGGCCGGAGGCGGGTCACGTCACGAGTGCTCGGGTTTTCATCGGGACTCCGGTAGTAGACCTCGGCGGGAAGCCGATGGACATTGCCCGCATTGTCCAGGGTGATCTGCAGCGTGCGGTGGACGGTGCCGTGGCGAGTTACTGATCTGCCCTGCCCGTCGCGCACATTTGTCAACTTCGGTTGACGTCCGTCTTTTGTCAACCTATATTGACAACATGACCGAAGCGACCTCACTCGCCACCGCCGCCGGCAGTCCTGACCCAGCCGAGGGATTGCGGGCCGTGCGGGCGCTGCGACGACTCCTCGAACGACTCGAAGCCATCCAGGTTGCCAACGCGCGCAAGCAGGGATGGTCGTGGCAGGCAATTGCCGAGACTCTCGAGGTGAGCCGTCAGGCCGTCCACAAGAAGCATGCAGGCGCAGAGTCGCCTCGAGGCAAAGGCAGGTAGGGAAATGTTCGAGAGGTTTACCGCAGACGCTCGTGCGGTTGTCGTCGACGCAGTCGCCGGCGTCGACCACGTGACGCCCCAGGAGTTGTTGGCGTCGTTGCTGACGACTGATCGAGGTATCGCCACTGCGACCTTGACCGAAGCCGGTGTCACGGCGGAATCCGTTCGCAGCGAGACTCCGCCGCCCAACGACCTTGATCAAGACGCCGACGTACTGGCGTCGATCGGCATCGATCTGGCCGCAGTTCGGGAGAGTCTGGAGCGGTCATTCGGGGAAGGCGCGCTCGACGACGCCGCCGTGCCCGCCGGAATCGGTTCGCGTCGTGGCAGATTCGCCTTCCCGCGCCCACGATTCGACAAGAATTCGAAGAAAGTTCTCGAACTGTCACTGCGGGAAGCTGTTGCGCACAAGAGCGACCACATCGGAGCCGAGCACATCCTCCTCGGGATCCTGCGTGTCGCCGACGGTCCGACACGCGGGGCGCTCGAAGCGCAGGTCAGCATCCCCGAGATTCGTAGCCGATTGGAATCGGCGATGACTCGAGCGGCCTAGACACCACGACATGACGGGGTCGTGTGCCAGCATTCAGATATGACATTTCTGGCACGTCTCATAGTCAACGGAATAGCTATCTGGCTCGCCTCCATGTGGGTCACCGGAATCACCATCGACAGCAATCAAGACGACACCTGGGGAAACATCCTGGTCATCGCCATAATTGCGCTGATCTTCACCGTCGTCAACGCCTTCATCAAGCCGTTGCTGAAGCTACTGTCCCTCCCGCTGCTGATTCTCACTCTCGGGTTGTTCACGCTGGTCATCAACGCGCTCATGCTGATGTTGACGGCCTGGATCTCGACGTCACTGGACGCCGGCCTGACCGTCGACGGATTCTGGACTGCTGTGTGGGGCGCACTGATCATCTCGATCGTGAACTTCGTGCTCAGCGCGTTTGTGCCCGAGAATCGCTGATCAAGCCAGGCTGAGCGCAACTGCCGTCGTGGCACCCCAGACAAGCATTGCGAGTCCGGTGTCGCGCAGGGCCGGGATGAGGGCCATACCCTGACCGCCCGAGCGCAGGGGTGCGTTGGCTCGGACTGCAAGTGGCAACGCAAGCAGTCCGAGCAGCGCCCACGGCGTTCGCAGAATCAGTAGCAGTGTTGCGATGAACGGGACAGCCAGCAAGACGATGTGCAACGTGCGGGTTTTTGCGTCTCCGAGTCGCACGGCGAGAGTGATCTTCCCGGATTCGGTGTCCGTCGGGATGTCTCGCAAGTTGTTGGCCACGAGAACTGCGCTCGAGAAGGAACCAACGGCAACCGCGCCGGCAAGTCCGGCCAGATCAACGCGCTCTGCCTGCACGAACTGAGTTCCCAGAACCGCAACCAGACCGAAGAACACAAATACGGCGATCTCACCGAATCCGCTGTACCCGTACGGCTTCTTGCCGCCGGTGTAGTACCAAGCGCCGATAATGCAGAACACGCCCACCGCGACCAGCCACCAGGCCGTCGTTGCGGCCAGGACAAATCCGGCGACAGCCGCCACCGAGAAGCAACCGATGGCTGCGGCCTTGACGGTGCCAGGGCTGACAATCTTCGATCCGACCAGGCGAATCGGACCGACGCGATCGTCGTCCGTGCCGCGAATTCCGTCGGAATAATCGTTCGCGAAGTTCACCCCGACGATCAAAGCCAGGGCAACGATCAGCGCGAGGAGCGCCTTCCACCACACTGCATGATCCAGTGACGCCGCTGCTCCGGTGCCGACCAGCACCGGGGCAATAGCATTCGGGAGGGTGCGCGGTCTCGCGCCTTCGATCCATTGAGCAGCTGTAGCCATGCAACGATCTTTGCACTGTGCAATACGATCGAACGCGGTGGATCAGGACAAGACTCGAGACGTGACTGGCATAGCCCTGCTCGGCCCTGTAGCAATCAGGGCGGCAGATGAGTGGGTTGGAGTGCCGGGCCCGCGGGCTCGCGCCCTGCTCACCGCGTTGGCGCTCGATCCCGGGCATCCGTGTTCGCCCCAGAGCCTGATTTCCGACATCTGGGGGTCGGAGCCGCCACGCTCACCGGCCAATGCTTTACACACGCAGGTATCCCGGCTGCGATCCGCGCTTCCCGAAGGCGCGCTCGAAGTGACGTCGGCCGGCTACCGACTCACGGTGGCGCGGAATCAGGTTGATCTTGCGCGAGCGGAAGACGAGGTTCGAGCATTTCGTAGGACTGACGTCCACCCGCGCGATGTGCTGACGAGAGTCACTGAAGCCCTGAGTCTCTGGCGGGGGAGCCCCGGCGCGGATGTAGTCGGGCCGGCGGGGGAGCAGTTGGCGGAGCGTGCTCAGGGCCTGCGCGACGAGCTTGTCGCGCTGCGACTGCGCTCCCTTCTCGAAGTCGGGGATTTCGCCGAAGCGCTTCCTCTGGCGCGTGAAGCCCACGCCGACAATCCTTTCGACGACGCCGCTGCCGGGAACCTGATGCGGGCGCTCGCGGGCTCGGATCGTGTCAGCGAGGCGCTCGAGATGTTCGCGGTGCATCGCGAGCGTTTGGGTGACCGGTTGGGTGTTGATCCGTCGCCGGCTCTGGTGGCGCTCAATGCGGACTTGCTCGGTGCGGCTGCCACGCCGGTCCGGAGTTCCCGGGCGATCGGTCTGCGTGCGGCGCCCAATGCGATGTTCGGCCGCCGAGACGATATCGACAACCTCGAGTCACTCCTCGAACGGTCTCGCGTCGTGACGATTCTCGGACCCGGCGGCGCGGGAAAGACCCGGCTGGCACACGAATTGGGGTCGCGGGCCGCGGCGCGCACGTCCGTCGCTCTGGTCGAACTGGCATCGTTGCGAAGCAGCGACGACGTGATCGCGGCCATCGGCAGCACCCTCGGAATCAGTGAAGCAGATTTGGCACCTGGCCGACTGACGGTAGGGCGAACTCATTCCGCCCGCGAGCGATTGGTCGAAGCGCTTTCGGCCGGACCGATGACATTGATACTCGACAACTGTGAACATGTGATCGCCGCCTGCGCGGACATCGTTGCCGAGATGATCGCAGCCAGCGCTCTGTTGACAGTTCTCGCCACGAGTCGATCACCGCTCATGCTCAGTGCCGAGGTCGTCTATCCGTTGCCTCCGTTGGAGATCCACGGAGATTCCGGATCCGCGGTCGAATTGTTTGCTGCCCGGGCCAGAGCGGTGCGACCGTCCGTCCATCTCGATCTGGTGGCGGTCGGAGTGCTGTGCGCGACGCTCGACGGCTTGCCGTTGGCCATCGAACTCGCTGCCGCTCGCGTGCGAACGATGAGCGTCGAGGAAATTTCGGCGCGGCTCAGTGATCGTTTTGCGCTCCTGCGATCCGGTGATCCCACGTCACCGGTTCGCCATCGCACTCTGCACGCAGTTATCGACTGGAGTTGGAATCTGCTCGGCACCGAGCATCGAGTGGCATTGGCGCGGTTGTGCCGATTCCCGGCAGGTTTCACGTTGGCGTCGGCGAGAGCGGTCGCGGAGTGGGATGGAGTGGGCGACGTAGCCGACGCGATCGAGGCTCTGGTCAACCAGTCGTTGCTCACCGTTGTCGACGGGCCGAACGGGTTGCGCTATCACATGCTCGAGACGGTTCGCGAATACGGCGAGGAGAAACTAGCCGAGCTCGGCGAAGGAGCGGAAGTTGTTCTGCGGCTCAATGACTGGGCCGTCGCGATCGCAGAGGACGCGCGCATGCGGATACGGTCCGATCAGGTGCGCCTGGTCGGTGAGATCGACGCCGAACACGACAATCTCCTTGCCGTCCTGCGATGGGCCGTCGACGGCGGCGACGCCACGACTACAGCGAGCGTCTTTCCGGTTCTCGGAATGCTCTGGTCGATTCGCGGTGCGCACACGGAAGTATCAAATTGGGCACCGAAGGTAATGGAAGCAACCCGGGATCACGACCTTCGCAGCGTCACGGGCGATTTGGCGGCTACGACGTTCATATTGGTGGCGATGCATCTGCTGTTCGGCGAACTCGGTCGCGAACATGCTCGGGCGCGGGTCCGTCTCCGAAAGATGCTGCACGAGCGGGATGATCTGCGGCCGATCTTCGTCTTCTTCATCCGCTTGCTGAACAGCCCGCGGTCCGGTTACGGCGTCGCGCGGTTGCTCGCGGACGGAGTCCGTAGCGCTGACATCGAGACGCGAACGGCGGCGTTGTTCGCCCGGTCGAATCTGCGCGAGAACATCGGTGACGTGCGGGGTGCGCATCGTGATGCCGAGGATCTACTCCGGTACGCCCGCGAGATCGGAGACGAGTGGGGCGTCGCGATGGCCGCTCAACACGTCGGCTCGATCCACAGTCAATCGACAAATTACGGCGAAGCTGTCGAGTACTACGCGCTGGCAGTAGCGGCCAGTGAACGACTCGGCGCCCACGACGAGGCATTGCAGCTCATCGGGTTTCAAGCCAGCGCACTGATTGCGAACGGAGATTCCGTCGGCGGACGCGCGTTGCTGGACGAGCTGCGACCCGCCGTGGCCCAGATCAGCGCCAACGCGACAATCGAGAACCATCAGCGTCGGGCAGCGCTACTGGCCAATCTTGCCGAAGCCGACTTGGCGGACGGCAATGTCGAACTCGGCCTGCGCCAGTATCGAGAAGCGCTGAATTCGCTCGGCGGCGCGGTGGAAAACATCTACGGTGATCCGTTTGTCATCCTGCTCAGCGCAGCCGCGGTGTGCGCACACGCACAGGCCGGGCAGGCGGCGAAGGTTACGGATCACGCGCACCGGATGATCGAGTCGAGTCTGATCAAGTTGCATCCCAACGGATATACCGACCTACCGTTGACAGGGTCGGTCGCGGCGGCCGTCGGTGCCTACGATCTGTCCGTCGGCAACCTCGGCCCCGGCACGGAACTGTTGGCCCTCGCCGTCGTGATGCGAGGACGGCAGGACTTTGCCACACTGCAGCACGCTCGACTGACCGCCCTTGCGAGCGAAATTGTCGGTGAGGAACAGTGGCTTTCCGCGGTGAACAAGGTTTCGAGATACCCGCGCGCCGCAATCCGCGAAGCCGTTCTCGACGCGCTTCGCGGATCGCGGGCGTAATCGCCTCGCTCAGGTCTTGCGCATGTACATCCGTACCGTCAGTGGTGCCATGACGGCCACGATGACCGCCGCTCCGACGAGCGACCACACCACGTGGATACCGAAATGTCCTTCGTTCGCGAGTTCGCGGACCGCGGTCACCAATTGTGAAACCGGATTGACGTTGACGAACTTCTGAAGCCAGCTCGGCATGGTGGCAGGATCGACGAACGCATTCGACATGAACGTCAAGGGGAACAGCACGAGCATCGAAACACCCTGCACCGTAGACGCTTTGTTCATCATCACGCCCATGAGCGCAAAGATCCAACTGATCGAGAACGCGCACACCATCACCAGAATCGCGGCCGACAGGATGCCGATCGCACCGCCGGCTGGGCGGTATCCCATGGCAAAGCCCACGATGAACGTGATGGTGGTGGCGATTCCGTACCGCACGACGTCGGCGAGCAGGGCGCCGGACAGGGGAGCGATACGGGCGATCGGCAACGACTTGAAGCGATCGAACACACCCTTGTCCATGTCTTCACGAAGCTGAGTGCCGGTGACGATG
Source organism: Rhodococcus sp. NPDC056743 (assembly GCF_042790355.1). Classification (NCBI taxonomy): domain Bacteria; kingdom Bacillati; phylum Actinomycetota; class Actinomycetes; order Mycobacteriales; family Nocardiaceae; genus Rhodococcus; species Rhodococcus sp. NPDC056743. The sequence goes on from NZ_JBHTZI010000001.1 coordinate 809,019, forward strand.
GAACCGGTGATGACCGTCTGGACGAGGATGCCGGGGATGATCGTCGGCAAGTACGCCGTGACGTCGCCGGCGATGGCGCCGCCGAAGATGTACGTGAACATCAACGTGAAGATGATCGGCTGAATCACAACGTCGAACAGTTGCTCGGGATTGTGCTTGATCTTGAGAATGCCGCGGTACGCCATCGTGAACGTGTTTGCGAAACTCTGCTCGAGACTGATTCGTCGCGGAGCCGAAGTGGGATCGGCGACTGGGGATTTGGTAGTGGTGAGGGTAGTGGTCATGCGGGAATCCGATCGGAATTGTTGTCGGAATCGGCGTCGTTGCGGCCACCGTCTTCTGGTTGATGTCCGGTGATGGTGAGGAACACTTCGTCCAGACTGGGTTTCTGCACGTTGATTTCCTCGACGGCGATACCCCGCTCCCGCAGCCGGATCAAGAGATCGGCAGTTACGGATGGGTCACTCAGCGGGGCAGTGATCCGGCCGACCTCGGGTGTGACACCCACCTCGACACCGAGCATCGACGCGATGACGGATCGGGCCTCGTCGGTTCGATCGCGCTCGAGAAGTTTGAGATGCAACGACGAAATGCCTACTGACGCCTTGAGTTCGTCGGCTGTGCCGTTCGCGATCACTCGGCCACGGTCGATGACCGCGATCCGGTCGGCCAACTGATCGGCCTCGTCCAGGTATTGCGTGGTCAGCATGACCGTCGACCCGTCGGCAACCAGTCGCCTGATCGTCTCCCACATCTGGGCGCGGGTACGCGGGTCGAGGCCGGTCGTGGGTTCGTCGAGGAACAACAGCGGTGGGCGGGCGATCAGGCTGGCCGCGAGGTCGAGGCGTCGACGCATACCGCCGGAGAAGTTCTTGAGAGGTTTGGCCGCAGCCTCGGTGAGGTCGAATTCCTCGAGAAGTTCGAGTGACTTCTTGCGGGAGTCCTTGCGGCTCAGGCCGAGCAGCCGGGAGAAGATCACCAGGTTCTCGGTGGCCGTCAGGTCCTCGTCGACAGACGCGTATTGCCCGGTCACGCCGATCAGGGATCGCACTGCCACGGGCTCGCGGCTGACGTCGCGACCGAAGATGCGGGCCTCACCACCGTCGGGCCGAAGGAGGGTGGCGAGCATGCGAACGGTGGTGGTCTTGCCCGCGCCGTTGGGGCCGAGCACTCCGAACACCGATCCGGTGGGCACGGTGAGGCTGACGCCGTCGACGGCGCGTTGCTCGCCGAACATCTTGACTAGCCCCTCGGCCTCGATGGCAAGAGGCGAAGCTGTGTGGTTCATGGGATCAAGCCTGACAGAGTGCGCTTGCATTTGCCTTGCATGGAACTTGCGCACCCTTGCAAGCGTGACAGGTGTGCGGTGTTCTCGAGACTGATGGCGTTCTCCACAGCGGCAGCGTTATCCCCAGCCGAACAATCGTTGCCGACGAACGCCGATGGAGGCGGCACGCTCGTCACATGGGAATTCTCACGCGGGCACAGGCCCATCGGGACGGTATCAGCGACACGCAGTTGCAGCGGGCCGTCAAGTGCGGCGAGCTGCACCGAATCGCCGCGGGAATCTACATGCGGGCGGATTACTTTCCGCGAACTCGATGCGCGAGCCGGTCACCGGCACACCGCTCTCGCCGCTGCTGCGGCCTGCGGACCAGGCGCAATCCTCAGCCATGTATCCGCGGCAGTGATGCACGGTCTCGATTGCGGAGCAGTGGGCCTCGATATTGTCCATGTCACGCGGAGTAGACGTTCAGGTGGGCGAAAGCGCGCCACCTTCCACCTCCATCCGGCGCCGTTGGTTCCGGAGGAGATCGTGCTTGTCGACGGTGTGGCAACAACATCGCTGGCGCGCACGTTTGTCGATATCGCGCGCACGACGTCGTTCGAGAATGCGGTGGTCATCGGTGACTGTGCGATGCGCCGGGGGATGAGACGTGAGGACGTGGCAGTCGCGCTCGAACGATTGCACGGCCGCCGCGGAATGAGCCGAGCGCGGGTCGCGGCCGAGTTCATCGAACCGGGTGCCGAGAGCCCAGGGGAGTCCGTCAGCAGGGTTCGCATGCGCGCCGACGGTTGGCCGACACCAACCTTGCAGCAGGAGATCCGCGTCGGTGGACGGTTTGTCGGGAGGGTCGATTTCTTCTGGAAAGAACACGGTGTGGTGGGCGAGTTCGACGGGATGGTGAAGTACCGCAGCGAGAATCCGGGTGCGGTGCGGGAACGCTTCGATCGGGCGTGCCTGCGCGGCGCCGCGCGCTGATTCTGCAGCCGCAGGGCTAGTTCGGGCTGCGGCTGAACATTCGGCCTGCGGGAGCTAGCTGAACCTGGCCACCAGGGCGGCGCGGTCGAGCTTGCCGGGACCGCGCAAGGGTAGTGCGTCCACGATGAACAACTCGCGTGGCGCGGCCGTCACATCGAGTGTCCGCTCAGCATGGGCGCGCAGTTCGTCGAGCGTCGGGGGAGCGCCTTCGGGCACGACGCACACCACTACTCGTTGGCCGAGACGCGGATCGGCGACGCCGATGACAGCGCACTCCCGAACAGCGGGATGATCAGCGAGGGCGGCTTCGACCACCTGCGGCACCACGGTCAGCCCGCCGGTGGAGATCGCTTCGTCGAGGCGCCCGCTGATGCGCAGTACACCGTCGACCACCGATCCGGCGTCGTCGGTACGAAACCAGCCCGGCTCGGCGAAGGCCGCGTGATCCGGGAGCCCCCGATACCCGGAGGCGAGCATCGGCCCGCCCAGCAGAACCCGACCGTTGTCGATGCGAATACGGGCCTCGGCCAGCGGGATTCCGTCGTACACGCAGCCGCCGGCGGTTTCGCTCATGCCATAGGTCCGCACAACCGTGATGCCGGCAGCGGTGGCCTGCTCGAGAACCGGCGCGGGGGTTGCGGCTCCGCCGAGCAGTACGGCGTCGAGGGACGCCAGCGCGTCGACGGCGCCGGGATCGGCGAGCACTTTGATCAACTGCGTCGGGACCATCGAGGTGTACTTTCGCGGGCCGCTCATCGCGGCAATCGCAGCGGGAAGCGAGGCGGGATCAAAACCTGTGCTGACGTCGACGACAACAGGTTCGGTCCCGGCAAGCGCGCTGCGCAGCAGAACCTGCATACCCGCGATGTGGTGCGGCGGAAGGACAAGCAGCCAGGATCCTGGCCCGCCGAGGTGCTCATGGGTGGCCTCACCGCTCGCGCGTAGTGCGTCGGCGCGCAACATCGCGCCCTTCGGCGTGCCGGTGGTTCCTGATGTAGCCACGACCAGGGCAATGCCGTCGTCGACGGGTTCGCCGGGGTGCAGAGCGTCGGTGAGCCTGGCGGTTTCGCGCGGATCAGCGGCCGGGACCGGAAGAACAGCGGGGCTTGTGCCGTCGAGTATTCGTGCGATCCGCGGCAGAACGCCGCGCACAGCCTCACCCTGCGGGACGGGCAGTGCTTCGAGAGTGTTCACCGCCGAACGTCCGGTCCGGCCAACGGCCAACCGCCGGCCGCAAGATGACTGCGGACACGATCGACGTCGGTCTCGAGAGGCATTTCGTTGGTGATCTTGGTGATCAGGACCTGGATGTCGGTCTTCTCGATCGGAAGATCACCGTCTTCGATCAAGGCGTCGGCAACCGCGTCGACCTCTGTCTCGGAAAGTCGACGCGTCAGCAGCGCAAACAGCGGAATGTAGTCCTGTTCGGGAACACCGTTGGGATAGCCGGCCCGCAACCAACCGACTATCGAGGTGAGGAAGGGCGGAAGGGCCATGACGTCAGCTCACATCTCGAACTTCGTGTTCGGTGTCGTCGGTGACGGGCCACCCGCCGGCGCGCAGACGCGCGGTCACACGTTCGACGTCCTCTTCGGAGGATTCCTCGTTGAGGATTCCGGCGATGATCGCCCGGAGTGTGTCGTAGTCGACGTGCCGATCCGGAACTTCGTGCGCGGATTCGATGGACATCGCGACGACCTGTTCGATCTCCTCGTCGGTCAGCCGTCGACGCAATACGGCGAGCAGCGCAAAATGATCTTTGTCCGGGATTCCTTCGGGGTATCCCGCCCGCAGCCAGTCGAGCACGCTGCGCAATGAATACTTGCTCAAATCCTCGGCCTCTTTTTCGTTTCGGTGGTGGAGTCGGATCGCCCTGGCGCCCGACTCAGAAGACGTTGATTCCGAACGTGCTGGCCAGGAAGTTCTTCATCAGCAGCAGTATTCCAGCGAAGACCGTGATCAGCACGACGGCAAAGCACAGATACGCTCCGGCCCTGCCGAGCGGTGTGGGTCCGTCGGTCCCGTCGGCGTTCTGCAGACTCAGCGATTTGAGGCCGAGCGCAAAGATTGCGGGCAATCCGGCGCCGAAGAGCAGTCCGACGGCAACTACCTGCCAGAGCGATTGGAGAGTGTCGGTGAGGAGATGCATTCTCGTCTACCCCTTTCCGGAGTTGTGGGTGGTCTCGGCGGTCGGCGTCGGATCTGCGACGGGCACAGCTTGATTCTCGTCCCACTCAGCGGTCACGTTGGCCGCGTCGACGGGTTCCTTACGCGAACGCACGTACATGAAGACTGCGAAGGCAATCAGTGCGGCGAAGACGACCAGAACACCGGCGAGACCGCCGATGAAATGTGCGATTGCCCAACAGATCGCGCCGACGATTGCGGCGGACGGGAGAGTGATCAACCACGCAGCGCCCATGCGTCCGGCGACGCCCCAGCGAACTTCGGCGCCCTTGCGTCCGAGGCCGGTGCCGAGGATGGATCCGGTGGCAACGTGGGTCGTGGACAGCGGGAGTCCGAGGTGGCTCGACGTAAGAATGATTGCGGCCGAGGATGCTTCGGCGGCCAGTCCCTGCGGTGCGGAAATCTCGACGAGTCCCTTGCCCAGTGTGCGGATGATTCGCCATCCGCCGAGGTAGGTGCCCAATGCGATAGCGACGGCACACGTGAACTTGACCCAGAACGGCATCTCCGTCTCGGCGGTGATGGATCCGTGAGCGACCAAGGCCAAAAAGATGACGCCCATTGTCTTTTGGGCGTCATTGGTGCCGTGCGCAAGGGAGATCAGTGAAGCGGTGCCGATCTGGCCGAAACGGAATCCGCGCTCACGCTCGTCTTCCTTGACGGACGCGGTGATCCGGTAGACGAGCTTGGTGCCGACGCCGGCGACCAGCGCTGCCACCACCGGGGCGAGGAGAGCCGGGACGACAACCTTGGTGAGGACGCCACCCCACTCGACGCCGCCCATTCCGATGGAGGCGATCGCCGCGCCGATCAGTCCGCCGAACAGTGCATGGGAGGAACTGGACGGAAGGCCGAGCAACCACGTCGCCAAGTTCCAGATGATGCCGCCGACCAGACCGGCGAAAACGATCAGCAGAAGATCCTGTCCGCTGACGGCGCCGAGGTTGACGACGCCTTTCGCGACGGTCGCCGCAACTTCGACGGACAGGAAGGCGCCAACCAGGTTCAGGATTGCGGAGAGTGTGACCGCGACCTTCGGTTTGAGTGCACCGGTGGCAATGGATGTGGCCATTGCATTGCCTGTGTCGTGAAATCCGTTCGTGAAATCGAACGCGAGGGCGGTGACAACTACCACCAGGAGGATTACGAGCTCTGCGGTCACAACGTGAATTGTGCGTATCGAACGCGTAAATGTACAGCCAACGAGATGTGACCTTCCGGCTGATGCGGTAGAGGCGGGCGCGTGGACTGCGCAGCTGCAGCTGAGGGCGTGTTCAGCGACACTGCGCTGAACTCTTGTGTTGCGTTTCACTTTTCCGTCTCACTGACCGGGAAAGCACAGTCGTCGTCCTTTGAACGCTGATTACCTACGGCACTGAGCGCGCTGTCCGGCAGCGCACGTGTGTGAGAAGGAGAATCTCGAAGTGAAGCCCAACAAGACCGCGAAGCTGGTGGTGGCACTTGCCGCAACAGCTGCATTGGTCTCTGCCTGTGCAGGCGACCGCGGTGACGACCCGTCGGCGACGTCGAACGGTGCATCCGTTGCGACGGCCGACGCAGCGTCGAAGAGTTCCGATGCGAAGTTCGGAACTCTCGCCTCGCCGTGCGGCGACGGCGATGCGAAGGGCGCCACGGATCAGGGTGTCAGTGACACCGAGATCAAGATCGGGTTCGGCGACGACCGCGGCTACGTGAAGTCGCCCGGCCTGAACAAGGAAATGAGCGACGCGGTCAACGCCCTCATCTCCTGGTGCAACGATCAGGGCGGCATCAACGGCCGCAAGGTTGTCGGCACCGACTACGACGCAGCGATGACGCAGGCCAACTCGGTGATGCAGGAAGCCTGCGCCAGCCAGTTCATGATGGTCGGCTACGGCTTCGCGATGGACCAGACCGCAGAGCAGACCCGCGTGGCGTGCAACTTGGTGTCCGTCCCCGGTTTCACGGTGTCACCTGACGCTGCCAACGGCCCGATGACCTTCCAGGGTGTCCCGTTCCCCGTCGATTACGCCAACGGTTCGCAGTGGTTCCAGATGGCTGAGATGCATCCGGATCTGGTGAACGAATTCGACGTCGTCAACAGCACGATGCCGACGATCATCACCTCCACCACCAAGATTCGATCGATTGCCGAGGCTGCGGGCTTCAAGCTCAAGGATTGCGGCGTGACCCTCAACTACGAGGGCGAATCCAGCTACGTCCCGTTCGCCGAGAAGTACAAGGAATGCGGCGTCAAGGGATTGTGGACGTCTCGTTCGGCGGTTCCGGCGGAGTTCAACTTCATCAAGGCTCTCGATCAGGTCGGGATCGATCCGATCTTCTTCGGTGAAGCCACCTGGTACGGCGAGACCGTTTCGACGTGGAACAAGGACACCGGACTGCTCGACAACCTCAGCGCCGGTATGACGTTCCAGATGCTCGAGAACGCCGACAAGGTTCCGGCTGTGAAGCAGTACTCCGACCTGGTCAGCGAGCAGGGGGGCAAGACCGCCCTCCTCGGTATGCAGGCTGCGTCGTCGTTCCTGCTCTGGGCCACCGCAGCGGATGAGTGCGGCAGTGATCTGACGCGTCAGTGCATGGTCAACGAGCTCTCGAGCATCCACGAGTGGGATGGCGGCGGATTGCATGCCGTCACCGATCCGGGCAAGAACATGCCCGCTACGTGCGGTCTGATGGTCTCGCTGTCGGGCGCCGACTACTCGCAGGCTTTCCCGACGACGGCCGGAGAGTTCAAGTGCGACCCGAAGTACATGGTCGCGACCGACAAGAGCACGTGGGGCACCGAACTGGGTGCCGATCGCATCTCCACGAAGTACCAGAACGCGAATGTGATCAAGCCGCAGTCCTGATCGACTCGAGGGAAGGTGGCGCGCTCCGCGTGTACGCGCAGTGCGCCACCTTTCCTCCCCTAACGAGGGTTCAGTTATGAACACTTTTGTCACTTTCACGATTCTGGGTTTGGTCCTGGGGTCGGTGTATGCGATCGCCGCTTCCGGGTTGGTGCTCACGTACAACACGTCCGGCATTTTCAATTTCGCGCACGGCGCTCAGGCGATGCTGGGCGCGTTCATCTACTGGCAGTTGCGGTACGGCTGGGAACTCCCGACCGTCGTTGCGCTGTTGATTTCTTTGGTTGTGGTCGGCCCCTTGATGGGGTTGGGCTTGTATGTGCTCGTGATGAAGGGTCTGCGCGATACCGCGGAGGTCACCAAAATTGTTGTCACGGTGTCGATTCTGCTGGGTATGCTGTCGATCTCGCATTGGTTCTGGCATCCGGAGACGGCGCGCACCATGCAGATGTTCTTCGGCGATCAGTCCAAGATCACGGTGTTCGGCGCCACTATCCGCTATCACGAGTTGATCTGCATCTTCGTTGCCATCGCTATCGCGGTGGGCTTGCGAATCCTGTTCACCAAAACTCGTGCCGGTGTCGCGATGCGCGGTGTGGTCGACGATCCGGATTTGTTGCGCCTCAACGGTCACAACCCGGAGCGTCTGGCGGCGTTGTCGTGGGCGATGGGGTCGACGTTGGCGGTGTTGGCCGGTATTTTGATCACTCCGATCAGCGGTGGCACTCTCGAGGCGAACATGTTGACGCTGTTGGTGATCGACGCGTTCGCTGCGGCGATGTTCGGCCGGTTGCGCAGCATTCCCCGCACGTTCGTCGGCGCTGTAGTTCTCGGTTTGGCGGGGACGTACGTGTTGGCGTACTTCCCGACGAGCTGGTCGTGGACGTCGAATTTCCGTGTCTCCCTGCCGATGATCGCGCTGTTCGTGGTGTTGATCGTGTTGCCGCAGGATCGTCTGCGCGGCGCTGTGACCCGTACCCGCGAGCGGTATCACGTGCCGACGGTTCGCAAGGCCGTCATCTGGGGTATCGCGCTCATCGTCATCGTGTACCTGCTGCGTCTGCTGATGGTCACCTCGGCGATCACGACGTTGACGATCGGTATGACGTTCGCGATCATCGCCCTCTCGCTCACGCTGCTCACGGGGTATGCCGGTGAATTGAACTTGGCGCCGGTCTCTTTCGGAGCCATCGCCACGATCGTCGCGTTCCATTTCGGTATTTCCGGCAGTGGTTTGGCGGCGCATCTGAACCTGTGGGGCATCGTCGTCGGTGTTCTCGTCACCGCCGTCATCGGCGGAATCGTCGCGCTGCCGGCGTTGCGTCTGCGCGGGTTGTATCTGGCGCTCGCGACGATGGCGTTCGGAGTGTTCCTCTCGAACATGGTGTTGCGTGATACCACCGAACACGAGATGTTCGGCATCCGGTATTCGCTGTTCAAGGACGGCAATATCGCGATCCCGCCGCTCAAGGTCGGCCCGCTCGATCTGAGCAACGACACCGTGTTCCTGATGACCGTGACCGCACTGTTCTCGGTGCTCGGCGTCGGGGTGATCGCGTTGCGTAACAGCGGTTACGGCCGTCGTCTCGCGGCGATGAAGGACAGCCCCGCCGGTTCGGCGATGCTCGGCCAATCGTTGGTCCGCCTCAAGCTCAGCGTGTTCATGATCTCCTCCGGCATCGCCGGATTGGGTGGCATCTTGATGTCGAGTGCGATGGGTTCGGTTTCGGGGGAGAGTTTCGCGATCATGGTTTCGCTGTCGCTGCTGATGCTCACCGTCGTCGCCGGAATCGGCTACGTCAGTGGCGCGTTGTTCGGTGGTTTGATGGCGGGTATCGGTTTTGCCGTCATCATGGTCTCGTTCACCAATCTCGCCTCCGCGCAGCCCGAACTCGAAGGCATGTGGCTGCTCTTCGGCAACATCGCCGCCGTCAGCCCGGCGTTGATCGGTATCGGTGTCGGCGCGAACCCCAGTGGCACCATCCACCAGATCGTCGAAGGCTACCGGCGTTTGATGAACGCGAAGCCGGTCCTCTACGGCGGCGGCGCCGTGATCGCGGTGACATATCTGCTCGCCCTGACCGGGGTGCTCGGGAACTGGTGGTTTGCATCCATCACCATCGCGGTGGTGTTCATGCTGCCGGTGATCGGTGAAATGGTGATGCCGGCAGCGGTTCTCACTGCGGAAGAGTTGGCGGCGAAGAAGACGCTGGTTCCCGAAGAGGTCGGGGTCGACGTCCCGTACAGCGACGAGGTCCGCGACGAGATCGACCGCGAACTCGGTATCGATCTGAGCAAGTCCGAAAAGGAGTTGGCCGCCCATGTCTGAGTCGCCTTTGCTCGAAACTCGTGGCGTCACGGTTCGTTTCGGTGGTCATGTCGCCGTCAAGGACGTCTCGCTGTCGGTGGCTCCGGGAACGGTGACGGGGTTGATCGGCCCGAACGGTGCCGGGAAGACCACCCTGTTCAATACCATCACCGGACTGCAGAAACCGACGTCGGGGCAGGTGTTCCTCGATGGTGTGGACGTGACGAAGCTAGCGCCGCACAAGCGGGCCAACAAAGGTTTGGCGCGCACGTTCCAGCGGCTGGAGTTGTTCGTCTCCCTGTCGGTGCGCGACAATCTGCGGGTCGCCGGAGATATCCACAAAGCGAACAGCGGCAACAAGATCGACGTCGACGCCGAAACGGATCGACTGCTCGAGGTGACCGGCCTGACGGACGTGGCGGGCAAAGATGTCTCCGACATCCCCACCGGCCGCGCCCGCGTCGTCGAGGTTGCGCGCGCGTTGATGACCAATCCGCGGATCCTGCTTCTGGACGAGCCGGCGTCGGGTCAGACGGAGCAGGAAACCGAGGTGTTCGCGCAGATGCTCACCGACCTCGCGGCCGGGGGCCTCGGAATCTGTTTGGTGGAGCACGACATTCCGTTGGTCATGAAGGTGTGCTCGACGATTCACGTGCTCGATTACGGAGCCGTGTTGGCTTCGGGTGATCCGGAGAAGATCCGCACCGATCCCGAAGTGATCGCCGCGTACATCGGCACCGAGGAGGAAGCAGTATGACCGCAGCAACGATCGATCCGGCAGCCGCCGACGCTGCCCGCCCGGAGCCGTTGCTCGAATTATCGGGTGTGCGTGCCGGTTACGGCTCCATCGAGGTTCTGCACGGAGTGGACCTCGTGCTCGAGCCCGGCGCGGTGGTGGCCTTGCTCGGCCCGAACGGCGGCGGAAAAACGTCTACCCTGAAAGTGTGCTCCGGTGTCCTGCCGGTCACGCGCGGTGAGTTCAAGCTCGCCGGACGCGTCGTCAACGGCGTCGAAGCGTCGGAGCTGGCCCGGTTGGGTGTGTGCTCCATCCCGGAAGGGCGCGGGATCTTCGCGAACCTGTCGGTGCGGGAGAACCTGTGGATCGCCACCGGAACCGGAGCCTCGCTCGCGGACCTCGAAGAGGTTGCGTACACACGTTTCCCGATTCTGGGGGAGCGGCGGGCTCAGTTGGCGGGGTCGATGTCGGGCGGTGAGCAGCAGATGCTCGCGCTCTCGCGGGCGCTGGGAACTCATCCGACGGTGCTGCTGCTCGACGAGTTGTCGATGGGTTTGGCCCCTCGAATCGTCTCGCAGATGTACGACGTGGTGGGTTCACTTGCCGCGGAAGGTATTTCCATCCTCGTCGCGGAGCAGTTCGCGCGGGCGGTGTTGCCGATCGCGACGTCGGCGGCGTTGATGTTGCAGGGTCGCGTTACTCGGGTCGGTGACCCGCATGAGATCGAAGAAGAACTTTCTACCAGTTATCTAGGAGGATGACGATGACTACTGTTGCGCAAGATCGCCGTGGCGAGTTCAAGAAGAACATTGCGGAGCTGGGGCTCGACAAGGGCCAGTCCGGTGGCGACGCCAAAACACTGTTCGGTGGCCTGATCCTGATGGTGGTGGGTGTGGTCGGCGCGTTTGTGCTCTACATTTCCTCGCTCACCGAATCGGATCTGCGGAACATCGCGTCGTACCAGATTCTGGCGATCGCGTTCCTGGCATTGACGGTCATCGGGGCGGCGATGTTCATCGCCGCGTCCGTCGCGAAGGTACTGCGCCTGTGGCTGGTGCGTCAGCTGCTCGAAGGCCAGGCCCAGACCGATCAGATCGCACAGGCACTCAGCACCCGCATCTGATACCCGGTTCACCGACAATGCCCGCCACGGAAACCGTGGCGGGCATTGTCGGTGCGGCCGTCGGTGCGCTACTGCGGTGTTCGGGAATCGCGCCGGATCGGATGATCCTCCGGGATCTGCACCATGACGATCGGCGTCCCATCGGGATCGGCGATCCACATTTCGTGCAGACCCCACGGTTCCTGACGGGCCTCCCGGGCAATCTTGACTCCGACGAGTACCAGTTCCGTCTGGGCGGCGGTGAGATCGCGAACCTGCAGCCAGATCGCGCCACGGAACCCACCGTTGCCGGTGCCGCCGTGCGCGGCGATCTCGATCAAGCCCTGGCCGGCGAAGAACACTGTGCCGCCGGGATATTCACGGGCGACAGCCAGCCCGAGCGTGTCCCGGTAAAAGCTCAGCGTCAGCTCGTAGTCAGCGGGGCGCAATATCGTTCGGCTGCTCAGAATCTCCACGGAACTATCCTTCCACGTCTCGCTCTGCGATACCTGACCTGATGAATCAGAAATACCAGGGGTACGGCGACCAGTCGGGATCACGCTTCTCGAGGAAGGAATCGCGGCCCTCGACAGCTTCGTCGGTCATGTAGGCCAAACGTGTTGCCTCACCGGCAAATAGCTGCTGGCCGACCAGGCCGTCGTCTTGCAGGTTGAAGGCGTACTTGAGCATGCGCTGAGCCTGCGGGGACTTGCCGTTGATCTTGCCGGCCCACTCGATGGCGACGTTCTCGAGTTCGGCGTGATCGACAACCTTGTTGACGGCGCCCATCTGGTGCATTTCCTCGGCGGAATAGGTCTCACCGAGGAAGAAGATCTCGCGAGCGAACTTCTGGCCCACCATCTTTGCGAGGTAGGCGCTGCCGTACCCGCCGTCGAAACTTCCGACGTCGGCATCGGTCTGCTTGAACCGGGCATGTTCGCGACTCGCGAGAGTCAGGTCGCAGACGACGTGCAGGCTGTGTCCGCCGCCCGCAGCCCAACCGTTGACCAGGCAGATGACCACCTTGGGCATGAAACGAATCAGTCGCTGGACTTCGAGGATGTGGAGACGTCCGGCGCGAGCCTTGTCGACGGTGTCGGCCGTTTCGCCTTCCGCATACTGGTAGCCGCTACGACCGCGGATGCGCTGATCGCCGCCGGAGCAGAAGGCCCAGCCGCCGTCCTTCTCGCTCGGTCCGTTGCCGGTGAGCAGTACGGCGCCCACGTCGGACGTCATCCGGGCGTGGTCGAGTGCCCGGTAGAGCTCGTCGACGGTGTGTGGGCGGAAGGCATTGCGTACCTCAGGGCGGTCGAAGGCGATACGAACGGTGCCTTGACTGACATGGCGGTGGTACGTGATGTCGGTGAGATTCTCGAATCCGGGAACTGGGCGCCAAAGCTGCGGGTTGAAGGTCACGTAGGTCACGATAGAGGCAGGCATCGCAAACCCGAACGACTACCTGGAGTAGAACATGTTCTCTGGCGCGATAACGTGCAGGTCATGAGCGAACCCACCGTAGAAGGCAAGGAAACCGTCGTTCCCGACGAGCGTCGGGGCGGTTTCCCGGTCTTCCGACACATACCCGCAGGTCCCGATTTCGGTCGTTTTGTCGAGGCGATGCGTCGGCTGCAGGACCTTGCGGTGTCGACGCATGTCCCCGACGACGTTCTGGCGGAACTCGCAACGCAAGCAGAAGAGCTTGCCGATCACCTGGCCCCGTACGAGGTTCCGGAAGGATCGTCGCCCGCCGGCTCGAACATTCACCTGCCGGGTCGGGGCAGTCTCCTCATGCCACCCTGGACGATCGAGAGATTCGACGCCGAAGGTGTGCGCAGTACCGGCATGTTCCGCCGCTACCACCTCGGTGGCAACGGCGCAGCTCACGGCGGAATAGTTCCCTTGCTCTTCGACGACATCTTCGGCATGACCACTCATGCGGGTGGCCGGCCGATGTCCCGCACCGGGTATCTGCACATCAACTACCGCGCGATCACCCCCCTGAACACACCGCTGGTGATCGAAGGAACAGTGGATCGTGTGGAGGGACGTAAGACGTTCGTCAGTGCACGACTGACCGACCTGGACGGGAAGCTTCTCGTCGACGGTGACGCACTCATGATCGAGCTCCTGCCCGGGCAGCCCTGACATGACTCCCACCTTCGACTTGCCCTCGTTCGACGACCTGATCGCCGACGCAGTTGTAGTGAGCCTGCCGATGCGGGTGCGCTTTCGTGGGATCACGACGCGTGAGGCACTGCTTCTGCGTGGCCCGGCCGGGTGGGGGGAGTTCGCTCCGTTTGTCGAGTACGACGACGAGGAAGCTGCTCACTGGCTGCGCGCCGGGATCGAGGCGGCGTGGCTCGGCCCCCCACCTGCGCTTCGGGCCACAGTGCCGGTCAACGCCACGGTTCCCGCGATCGACGCGTCGGCGGTACCGGAGTTGTTGAAGCGTTTCCCCGGATCGCGAACGGCCAAGATCAAGGTTGCCGAAAAGGGGCAGTCGTTGGCGGACGACATTGCCCGGGTGAACGAGGTTCGTCGGCACATCCCCAACGTGCGGGTCGACGCGAACGGCGGGTGGAGCGTCGACGAGGCCGTTGCGGCGCTGCGGGCGCTGACAGAGGACGGTGAACTCGAGTATGCGGAGCAGCCGTGCGCAAGCGTCGAAGAACTGGTGCGGGTGCGCGCCGCGGGAACGGGTGTGCGCATTGCTGCCGACGAGAGCATCAGGCGCGCCGAAGATCCGCTGCGGGTCGTGCGGGCCGGGGGAGCAGACGTCGCGATAGTCAAGGTGCCACCGCTGGGCGGTATGCGAGCGGTGGTCACGTTGAGTACCGAACTGGCCGAGCACGGCGTGCCGGTCGTGGTGTCCAGTGCGCTCGATACGGCGGTCGGGATGGCGTCGGGACTCGCGGCCGCAGCAGCGTTGCCCGAGTTGCCGTTTGCGTGCGGACTGGGTACCGGCGGGCTGTTCGTCCGGGACGTCTCAGTTGTCGATCCGGCAATCTCGGGTGCTTTGTCCGTCGGTGCGGTCGAGCCCGATCCGTCGATCCTCACCCAGTTGGCGGCCACGCCTGAACGCACTGCGTGGTGGCTGGACCGCGTCCGTCGCTGTCATCGGATACTCGATCAACGAGGCGCGCTGAATTTCGTATAGTCTCGGGCCCGACCTGATGAACATCAGTGGACAATGAAGGGATCGAAAGTGGTTGCAGCTCTGAACGAAACCCTGCTCGAGGATTCACGGCTTCCCGCGGTCGTCGCGGACGTGCAGACCTTGATCGACGCAGAGGTTTCGGATAAGTCGGGGGCCTCAGGGCTAGCTCTCAAGGGCGGCTACGGCGCAGTCAAGAAGGTGAGCCCGTCCATCGTGCCGGACGCGGTCACCGCACTTCTGCCCGACTTCGTGGCAAAGCTCGAGCCGTACTGGCAGGAATTCTCCGCTTCGGGCGGCGGAAGCTTCGCGGAGTTCATCACGGCTCGCGGCGACGCCGTTGCCAACTCACTGCTCCAGGTGACGGACGAGCGCATCGAAGGCAGCGACAAGGCCGTCGTCAAGTCGATGTACTCGAAGCTGCGTGGTTCTGCGCAGAAGCACGTCACGGCTGCACTGCCGCGTCTGGGAGATCTGATCCAGAAGCACGCTGCATAAGCACGACACCGAGCGGCCCGGGAGTTTTCACTCCCGGGCCGCTTTTCGTTTCTGCACAGCCGGATCAGTTTGCGGCGTGGCCGTCGCGCCAGAAGCCGGTGAACGTGATGTCGGTTTTCGGGAACTTGCGGTCGTTCACGAGGTGGCGTCGAAGCCCGGTGGTGAGGGCCTGTTCACCGGCGACAAACGTGTACGACGCGCCTTCGGGTAGTTCGGCTGCGCGAACGGCTTCGAGGGCGAGCGTTCCGGGCTTGGCGTGCGTGTCGTCGCGAACGAGCCAGTGAACGTCGACGTTCGCGAGGTCGGGGAGTTCCTGTTTGTCCTCGACGTTCGGGATCTCGAGGAAGACCTCGGCGCGCAGATCGGCGTCGGCGGTGTCGAGAATTCCGGCGATCGCCGGCAGGGCACTTTCGTCTCCGACCAACAGCTGCCAGGTGCAATCGGCGGTCGGGTTGTAGATGCAGCCTTCGTCGAGAATCGCTACCTTGTCGCCGCTGGACGCGGTGTCCGCCCACGCGGAAGCCGGGCCGATGTCGCCGTGAAAGGCGAAATCGATGTCGATTTCCGCTGTGTCGCCGAAGGCCCCGGACCCTGCCGGCCGGAACTCGCGGATCGTGTAATTGCGCACCACGGGGCGGGTGTCCTTGGACATCATCAGGTACTGCGCGTACCAGAGGTTGTTTGCCGCGGACGGCAGTCGCAGCTCACTCTGACCGGCTTGTGGGATGAAGAGTCGGAACCAGTGATCGGCGCCCATCGGAGTGATGGCGCCCAGTTCGTCGCCGGCAATCGTGATGCGGATGAAGGTGGGACTGATCCTCTTGTTCGCCACGACCTCGGCAGACGTGATGCTGCGTGACACCGGTTTCACGAATTTGGAGCGCTTGGCCATGACAGAACCCTCGATCGACGACAGTAGGTCAGGCAATCCTAACTTACTGCTTCGGTCTGCTGGGTCGCTCTTTGACGACAACCTCCGGCGGCAGTCCCCATTCCGAGCGGCCCAACCGACTCAGCGGCGCCAATGCGGCGAACTCCGGCAAACCGTCGTCGGCCAACGCGTCCGGGTGCACCGCGACGGCAACCACATCGCCCATCACCACAAACGAATCACCGACCTCGATGACTTGACGCAGCGTGCACTCGATCGCAACGGGCGACTCCGCGACCCGAAGCGGGCGCACCCGTTCACTCGGCTCACTGCGAATGCCCAACTCGAGAAACTCGTCGGCGTCCGGAGCGTAGGGGGCCGAACTGTCGTTGACCATGTCGAACAACGACGCCGTAGCCACGTTGATCACGAACTCACCCGTCGTCTCGATGTTGCGCAAACTGTCCTTACGGCCCACCGAGGTGAACTGCACCACCGGCGGAGCAGCACTCGCCACGGTGAAGAAGCTGTGCGGCGCCAGATTGCCGACGCCGTCGGCCGAGAGCGTCGACACCCAGGCGATCGGCCGCGGAACCACCGTCGCCGTGAGCAACTGATAGAACCGGCGAGGCGAGGTGTCCGAAGGATCGAAGAGTGTGCGCACTCACACATGGTGCCGCAGACTCGCCCCTCGGCACGGCCCGGCCCGAACATCTGACACTCTTGAAGGCGTGAATCCGTCCACAGCACAAGCCACAGCCGTCGTCGACGAACTGGTTCGTGGTGGCGTGCGTGAAGTCGTGCTCTGCCCAGGCTCACGCAGCGCGCCGCTCGCATTTGCCCTCCAAGCCGCAGACGTCGAGGGGCGCCTGCGCCTGCACATGCGGATCGACGAGCGGACGGCAGGCTTCCTCGCGCTCGGACTGGCAATCGCCGGTCAGCGACCCGTGCCCATCGTCATGACGTCCGGTACCGCCGTCGCGAACCTCGGGCCCGCGGTGCTCGAAGCGAACTACGCACGCGTGCCCCTGGTTGTCCTGAGCGCTAATCGGCCGTACGAAATGCTCGGAACCGGCGCCAACCAGACCGTCGAGCAACTCGGATTGTTCGGCAGCCAGGTGCGCGCCACGATCAGCCTGGGGCTGGCCGAAGACGATGCGACACAGAACAGCCAATGGCGTTCCGCGGTGTGCCGCGTGCTCGCCGCCGCCCGTGGAACCCGGTCGGGCAACGCCGGGCCGGTGCACTTCGACATGCCGTTGCGCGAACCGCTGGTTCCCGACGCACACATGCAGGGGCCCGTTCCGGAAGGCCGCCCCGGCGGCGCAGCCTGGACCACGACGCAGAACGCTACCCTCGACGTCCCCCTCGACCTGGATCTGAGCGCCGACACCGTTGTCGTCTCCGGCCACGGCAGTGCGCTGCGACCGGAACTTGCCGGACTGCCGACCGTCGCCGAACCCACGGCGCCGCTGCACGGAATTCCCCTGCATCCGCTGGCTTTGGCGCAACTCAAACCCCGGCAAGTAGTCATCACCGGTCGTCCGACGCTGCATCGCCAGGTGTCCAAGGTGCTGGCCGACCCGAGCGTCGACGTCTACGCCCTGACAACCGGGCCGCGCTGGCCAGACGTGTCCGGCAACGTCCTTGCCACCGGAACCAGGGCCGTGGTGAGCGGAACTCCGGATCCGGCCTGGATCGCGCGGTGCCTGTCGTTGACCGAGCACGCCGACGCGGCCGTAGCCAAGCAACTCGCTGCCCACCCCAAGGCCACCGGCCTGCACGTAGCCGCCGCTGTGATGAGTTCTCTGGGCGATGGCGACCAGTTACTGCTCGGAGCCTCCAACCCGGTGCGCGACGCGGCGCTGGTGAGCTACCCGAAGCCGTCCGTGCGGGTTCTGTCCAACCGCGGTGTCGCCGGCATCGACGGCACGGTATCGGCCGCTGTCGGCGCCGCGCTGGCCTACGACGATGGGCGAACCATCGCTCTGATGGGCGACCTCACCTTCTTGCACGACGCCTCCGGCCTCCTGATCGGGACCGGGGAACCACGGCCACGCGACCTCACGATCGTCGTCGCCAACGACGACGGCGGCGGAATATTCGAACTGCTCGAGCAGGGCGATCCGCAATACGCCGGAGTGTTCGAGCGCGTCTTCGGCACGCCACACGGCATGGACCTGGCAGCACTGTGCGCTGCTTACCGCGTTCCCCACACCGCCGTGAGCGTCGACAAGCTCACGGAAGCGCTGGCGCAACCCGCTGTAGGCATCCGGGTTCTGGAAGTTCCCACCGACCGCAGCGGTTTGCGCGAACTGCACGCATCTGTGCGAGCGCAACTGTGAGCGACGTAGTCCTGCGTCGTTTCCGCATCGGAATCCTCGTTGTCGCGATCGGCGTCTCGGTTCTCGCGGTCATCCTCGTTCTCGGTGCGTGGCGGAACGACCGGACCATCGAAGCCGACATGGGCACGGCCACCGCCGAAGTTCTCTCGGCCGGTTCGCTACGGTCCGCGATCAGCTTCGTCACCCCGGACGGTGCAAACCGCAACCCCGAACTGGGAGTCCTGTATCCCACCAATCTGACTGTGGGACAACGTATCGAGGTCGAGTACTCGAAGAGTGACCCCGATCTGGTTCGTGTGGCCGGCCGCAGCGCGAGTGTTGCGCTGATCCCAGCCGGATCCGTCATCGTCGTGACCTGGCTCCTGGCCGGCCCCGCTGTCTGGTACCTGCGCAAACGTGAGGCCCTGACGCGCACACCGGAGCCCGTCACCTCGAATTAGCCTGCGCTTCACACGAACACGGCACGGACTTTCCTTCGCACTGTCACCGTGATCGGTGTGAGAGTAGCCATCGTTGCGGAGTCATTCCTGCCCAACATGAACGGCGTCACCAACTCGGTACTACGCGTGCTCGAACACCTCGATCGAACCGGCCACGACGCGATGGTCATTGCGCCGGACGTCGTGGGCAGTGGGCACGCCCCCACCCGACACGACGGCGTCGCGGTCCTCCGAGTGCCTGCCGTCATGGTTCCGAAAGTCAGCTCGCTACCGGTCGGACTGGCACAGCCACGATTGACGGCTGCCGTCCGCTCCTTTGCGCCCGACGTCATGCACCTCGCGTCCCCTTTTCTCCTCGGCGCTGGCGGAGCAGGTATCGCCAAACGACTGCACGTTCCTACCGTCGCCGTCTATCAAACCGATGTCGCGGGCTTCGCCGAAAGCTACGGACTCGGCCTCACCAGCCGGGCAGCGTGGGCGTGGACCCGGCGAATTCACAAGAGCTGCACCAGAACCCTCGCGCCATCCACCTCTGCTGTCGATGCCCTCGAGCAACACGGAGTTCCGCGGGTCCACAAGTGGGCCAGGGGCGTCGACGCAGCAAGATTCGCGCCGTCGCGTCGTAGCTCCGCGTTGCGCAGAACCTGGATCGGGGACACCGATCGCCTGGTCGTCGGTTTTGTCGGACGGCTGGCGCCCGAGAAGCATGTCGAACGACTGGCCGCGCTGGCCACCGATCACAGCCTGCAACTCGTGATCGTCGGCGACGGACCGGACCGAGAGCGCTTGCGCACACTGTTGCCCGACGCGGTCTTCACCGGAGCGCTCGGCGGAACCGATCTTGCCGACGCCTACGCCAGCCTGGACGTGTTCGTACACCCGGGAGAGCACGAGACGTTCTGCCAAGCCGTCCAGGAAGCTCTGGCCAGCGGTGTGCCCGTTGTCGGGCCGGACGCGGGCGGCCCCCGTGATCTCGTCTCGCATTGCCGCAACGGCTACCTCCTGCCGGTGGACAGATTCGGTGAACTCCTACCAAGCGCGATCGACGCCCTCCGTCAGCGCGATCTGCGAGTTCAGTTCGGTTCCGCAGCGAGACGCTCCGTGCTGCACCGGACGTGGCCGGCCATCTGCGACGAGTTGCTCGGCCACTACGAGGACGTGCAAGGCCTGGGCCGGGGAACCGGTGCCCAAGCGGCCTGAACCCGGCCACCGCGCGAGTGTTGGTAGCGTTTGACGTGTGGCGACTACACACGGAACCCGGGCAACCCTCGACAAACAACCGCGCGAGGTCGCGTCGATGTTCGACGACGTCGCCGAACGATACGACCTGACCAACACGGTGCTGTCCTTCGGCCAGGACAGGGGGTGGCGCAAGGCGACACGTGAGGCCCTCGACCTCAAGCCGGGCGAGAAGGTTCTCGACCTCGCCGCAGGCACCGGAGTCTCCACCGTCGAGCTGGGACGCTCCGGCGCGTGGTGCGTCGCCACCGACTTCTCCAAGGGAATGCTGCAGGCAGGTCGCTCACGCAACGTCCCGATGGTGGCAGGCGACGCCATGAATCTTCCGTACGCCGACGACGTATTCGACGCCGCGACCATCTCCTTCGGCTTGCGCAACGTCTCCGACTTCGAAGCGGGCCTGCGAGAGATCGCGCGCGTGACCAAGCCAGGTGGACGCTTGGTCGTCAGTGAGTTCTCGACGCCGGTCTTCGGGCCGTTCCGCACCGTCTACATGGAGTACCTCATGAAGGCGCTCCCGCAGGTGGCGCGCGCCGTCAGCAGCAACCCCGACGCGTACGTCTACCTCGCCGAATCCATTCGAGCCTGGCCGACGCAGAAAGAGCTGGCACTCAAGATCGAGGCGGCCGGGTGGAAGAACGTCAAGTGGCGCAACCTCACCGGCGGTGTCGTGGCGCTACATCACGCGACGCGCTGACCTGCACAGGTAATCAGCCGAACAGCGGACGGGAGTCGATCCTTCGGGATGCGGCTCCCGACGCTCGCCACACCCGCGCCGTCAGATCGGCGTCGGCGTCGGTGACGAGGTTGCCCATCACCCTGACCGCGACGGTCATCATTGCCTTCGACCGCATGGCGATCGGGCCGGACGCGGGCAGGAACCGCGGAACCGTAAGCAGCCCCGCCAGACGCCGCGCGACGGAGAACGCCTGCCCGTAATGCTCGCGTAGGACGCTCGGCCACAGCTCGGTCAGGTCGCCGTCGCCGAGGTGTTCGACGATCAGCCGTCCACCCTCCAGGCCGTAGTCGATTCCCTCGCCGTTGAGTGGGTTCACACACGCCGCGGCGTCGCCGATGATCGCCCAGTTGCGTCCGGCGATAGTCGAAACCGCGCCACCCATCGGCAGCAAAGCTGAAGCAACAGAATGGATTTCACTGTTCCAGTGCCATTCGTCGCGGCGTTGATCAGTGTACAGATCCAACAGGGGGCGCAATGCTCCGGGGGCCGGTCTTTTTGCAGTGGCCAGGGTGCCGACGCCGATGTTCACCTCACCTGTTCCCAACGGGAAAATCCAGCCGTATCCCGCCTGCAGGGTGCCGTCGCCGTCGCGCAATTCCAGGTGTGACGTAATCCAGGGATCGGCACTGCGGGGAGTGCCGACGTACGCGCGCGCGGCGACTCCGTACGCGGTGTCCCGATGCCACTGCCGGCCCAGCTTCTTGCCGAGCGTCGAACGAACGCCGTCGGCGACGATCAGAGTCCGGCACCGCAGGGTGCTCGTGCCGGCGGGGCCGGACAGGACAACGCCGCTGATCCGATCACCGTCGCGTTCGACGTCGACTGCTTTGGTGCCCTCGATCATCACCGCGCCCGACTCGATCGCACATCGGCGGATTCGATCGTCCAGCTCGGTGCGGGGGACAGCACTGCCGATGGACGGGAAGGCCGTCGACGGCCACTCCATTTCCAGCTCCTGGCCGAAGCCCGAGAGGCGGAGTCCCTTGTTTGTCGTGTGTGATCTAACCCACTCGCCGAGGCCCAGTCGATCAAGCTCGGCGACGGCTCGTGGAGTGAGTCCATCGCCACATGTCTTGTCTCGCGGGAACACGGCCGCATCGATCAGAACGACGTCGCGGCCACTGCGCGCGGCCCACGCCGCGGCCGAAGAACCCGCAGGACCAGCGCCGATGACCACAATGTCAGTTTCGGTCGGCTGGGAATTCGAGGCGGGGGACTTCTCGGTGGCGGACACTCTCACATCTTCCCAGGCTCGCGATCGAGACCGTGGCGAGGCCGTGCCAAGTGCGAACCGCTAGGTTCACTACCGTGGGAACCGAGCCGTCACTGACGACAGGAATGGGTACTGACATCGTGAGCACCGAAAAAACTGCTGCCGACACAACGGCAGTGAGCACCGTCGTAGCGGGTATCGACCTGGGCGACGAGAAGCTTGCTGATGTTGTCCGTAGTGGACTCGCCGATGTCGAGGAGTTGTTGGTCAGCGAGCTGTCCGACGGGGAGGACTTCCTCACCGAAGCCGCCCTGCACCTCGCGCGCGCCGGGGGCAAGCGGTTCCGGCCGCTGTTCACGATCCTGACGGCCCAGCTCGGACCCAATCCGACCGATCCGTCCATCGTCACCGCTGCCACGGTCACCGAACTCGTGCACCTCGCGACGCTCTATCACGACGACGTCATGGACGAAGCGGAGATGCGCCGCGGCGCGCCCAGTGCAAATGCTCGCTGGGGCAACAGTATTGCCATCCTCGCCGGTGACTACCTGTTCGCTCACGCGTCACGATTGGTGTCGACGCTCGGGCCCGAAGCAGTTCGGATCATCGCGGAAACCTTTGCCGAACTGGTCACCGGCCAGATGCGCGAGACGATCGGCGCCAGGCAGGAACAGGATCCGATCGAGCACTACCTCAAGGTCGTGTGGGAGAAAACCGGTTCGCTGATCGCCGCGTCCGGTCGATTCGGCGGCACGTTCTCCGGATCCGACGCTACCCACATCGAGCGTCTCGAGCGTCTCGGCGACGCCGTCGGCACCGCATTCCAAATCGTCGACGACATCATCGACATCTCGTCGGTATCGGAACAGTCGGGTAAAACCCCTGGCACCGACCTCCGCGAAGGGGTTCACACGCTTCCTGTGCTGTACGCCTTCGAGGAAGAGGGCGCCGATGCCGATCGCCTTCGTGAACTGCTTGCGGGCCCGGTCACCGAGGATGCGGACGTCGCGGAAGCCCTCGAGTTGCTCGAACGCTCACCGGGAATGACCAAAGCCAAAGCCAAGCTGGGCGAATTTGTCGACGAAGCGCTGGCTCAGCTCGCAGAGTTGCCGCAAGGCCCGGCCAACGAGGCACTCGTTCGCTTGATCGACTACACGGTTCGACGGGTTGGCTGACTTTTAACCGCGTTCGCCCTCCCCGTCCCCTGCGGGGAACCCGAACACCCCTGCTCTTCGTTGTGCTAACGGGTCGGCTGCAAAAGCCGCGAAGTTACACGCGAGCACGAGCTCGCTGCGGGTAAGGGGTGAGCGCTGTGCACGGCTACGCAAACGGAGCCAAGACTTTCGGGCTGCTGCTGGGCATGTCTGCCCTGATCGTGTTCATCGGATCGTTGTTCGGGAACCCGACCGTCTTGTGGCTGTCCGTACTTTTTGCGGTCGGAATGAATGCCTACGTCTACTTCAACAGTGACAAGCTGGCGTTGCGTTCGATGCATGCCCAGCCCATCACCGAAGTCGAGGCGCCGGTGATCTATCGCATCGTGCGTGAACTGGCGACTACGGCGCATCAGCCGATGCCCAGGCTCTACATCAGCCCGACAAACGCACCGAATGCGTTCGCGACCGGGCGTAATCCGCGCCACGCCGCGGTCTGTGTGACCAGCGGAATCATGGGTTTGCTGAACGAGCGAGAACTGCGAGCAGTACTCGGGCACGAACTCTCGCACGTCTACAACCGCGACATCCTGATCTCGTCGGTCGCCGGCGCCATGGCGGCCGTCATATCCGGACTGGCGAACTTCGCGATGTACGCCAGCATGTTCGGCGGAAGAGGCAACGGTCAGGGAAGCAACCCGATTGCATTGCTGTTGGTCTCGCTTCTCGGACCGATCGCCGCAACCGTGGTCAAGCTGGCGGTCTCGCGCTCACGGGAGTATCAGGCCGATCAATCGGGAGCCGAGCTCACCGGTGACCCACTGGCGCTGGCATCGGCGCTGCGAAAGCTGGAGGCCGGTGTAGCGGCGGCTCCATTGCCCCCTGAGCCTCGATTGGCGGCACAGTCGCACCTGATGATCGCAAACCCGTTTCGCGCGGGGGAGAAGATGAGCAAGCTCTTCTCGACGCATCCGCCGATGGCTGAGCGGATCGAGAGGCTGGAGAAGATGGCGGGGATGTAGGGCCCTGCGGCCCTTGTACGCCTTCATGACCGGTCGCGGTGAATGAAGGCGCACAAGGGCGGGGCGCTTACCGGTAGTTCACGAACTGCAACGCGATACCGAAGTCCTCACCCTTGAGCAGCGAAATAACACCCTGGAGGTCGTCGCGCTTCTTGCTGCTGACGCGCAACTCCTCGCCCTGGATCTGTGCTTTGACGCCCTTGGGGCCCTCGTCACGGATCTTCTTGCTGATCTTCTTTGCATTCTCGCTGGAGATGCCCTGGACCAACGTTCCGGACAGCTTGTAGATCTTTCCGGACTGCGCCGGCTCGCCGGCATCGAATGCCTTCAGGGAGATGTCCCGGCGAATCAACTTTTCCTTGAACACATCGAGGGCCGCCAGCAGGCGCTCCTCGGTGTCGGCGTTCAACGTGATCGTTTCTTCACCCGACCACTCGATCGACGCACCGGTGTTCCGGAAGTCAAAGCGTGTGGTCAGCTCCTTGGCAGCTTGATGCAGGGCGTTGTCCACCTCTTGACGGTCTACTTTGCTCACCACGTCGAAGGACGAATCAGCCACTTCTACACTCCCGCTTTCCGGTAGTCACAACATCGAGGTCTGCCCACCTTCCGTACCGGTGGACACCTCGACGTTATCGGGTCGGTACCGCCGCTCACCACCCGGTTTGCAAAATGGGGGTGGGTTCGTTGTATTCTTCTTTCCGCACCAAGGAAGCCGTTCTTGGCCGCTGCGCGCCGCGATATACTTGCGAGTGCATCGGATCAAGGCCTGGTGCAGCACGGCAGATTGC
Source organism: Rhodococcus sp. NPDC056743 (assembly GCF_042790355.1). NCBI lineage: Bacteria > Bacillati > Actinomycetota > Actinomycetes > Mycobacteriales > Nocardiaceae > Rhodococcus > Rhodococcus sp. NPDC056743. The sequence goes on from NZ_JBHTZI010000001.1 coordinate 833,930, forward strand.
CCGAGCGGCCAATGGGAGCGGACTGTAAATCCGTCGGCGTATGCCTACGTAGGTTCGAATCCTACATCTGCCACACCAAGTCAGCCCCGATCCTGAATCAGGATCGGGGCTGACTTTTTTGTGTTCGGCGCCGAGTGGGCCGACCGCCTCGCCCAGTTACATGCGGGTGGACCGTACGTGCGGGTGGACCGGATACAGAACCAGTCGGCGGTCAAGCAGTCGCAGATGCGTAGAACCGGGCAACGCAGAACAGGGCATGTGGCCACAGAGGTGGGATTGCTGCCGCGATTGGGCCTGATCTGGCGTCATCGAGCCGATATCCGTTGCAGTAAAGCCCTCGCCATGGGCTCGGATCGGTGCAACAATGGGCTGCGGCACTGATTTTGCCCCGATGACCTGGCGATTTGGTGCTGGAGCGCGTTCGTGTGTAATCTTTCGGAGGCTTCAAGAGAGCGGCAACGCACTCCGGAAGCCACGCCCCCTTAGCTCAGTCGGTAGAGCGTTTCCATGGTAAGGAAAAGGTCAACGGTTCGATTCCGTTAGGGGGCTCGCTGGATTGTGGTGCCGCGCTTTTTGCGCGACACTCGACACCGAGGCGGTGTAGCTCAGTTGGTAGAGCAAACGACTCATAATCGTTGCGTCGCCGGTTCAAGTCCGGTCACCGCTACACAATATGCATGATCCACCCTGATTGTTCGTAATCAGATACACCCGAAAGAAGGCATCCCGTGGCCTCCTCGACCGACGTTCGGCCCAAGATCACCTTGGCCTGCGAGGTATGCAAGCACCGTAACTACATCACCAAGAAGAATCGGCGCAACGACCCCGATCGCCTGGAGCTCAAGAAGTTCTGCCCCAACTGCGGAACCCACCAGTCGCATCGCGAGTCGAAGTAGCAAGTCCTTAACGGGACGACGATTTTCGCGGAAAACCCTCTCGGGGCCTGCGTCTTCGGGTCCCAGCTAGAAGAGAGTTTCTCCGCGTGACTGATTTGCAAGAGAACAAGGCAGCGGCCGAGGTCCCTATGGACCCGGCCGCTCATGCCGTCCAGATGGTCGGTCACCATTATCGTGTCGAAGACTTCTACGAGGTCGGGCGCGAGAAGGTGCGCGAGTTCGCTCGCTCCGTCCAGGATTCCCATCCTGCGCATTACGACGAAACTGTTGCCAAGGGCCTCGGATACGACGGCCTGGTTGCGCCGGTGACGTTTGTTGCGATCGTGGGCGGCATTGCTCAACGTCGACTCTTCGAAGAAGTTGTCACCGGCTACGACTTGAGTCAGATTCTCCATACGGACCAACGGATCGTGCTTCACGAACCGATCCAGGTGGGGGATCGACTTTTCTGCGACGTCTATCTGGATTCGTTCAGGCAGGCAGCAGGCAGCGACATCATCGTGACCAAGAACATCATCACCAATCAGCACGGTCGTGAGACCGTCACGATGTGGACAACCCTGGTTGCCCGTACCGGTGGTGAGGTGGACGAGAACATCGCCCATGCAGTCAAGGACGTGATGATGCATGTCGCTTCGTAAATTTTCCGACGTGAGTGTCGGCGATCTTCTCCCTGAGAAGACCGTCACTCTCACACGTGGAAACCTCGTCAACTACACCGGTGTGTCGGGAGATCCCAACCCGATTCACTTCAGTGACGAAGTTGCTCGACTTGCCGGCCTGCCCGATGTGGTGGCGCAGGGCATGCTCTCCATGGGCATGGGTGCCGGATACGTCACCGAATGGCTGGGGGACCCGGGTGCGGTAACCGAATACAATGTACGGTTTACTAGTCCGGTGATAGTGGCAGCTGATACAGCTGCCGAGATCGAATTCACTGCCAAGGTGAAGTCGATCGACGAAGACAGCAAGACTGCAGTACTGGCAATTGTGGCAAAATCCGAAGGCAGAAAAATCTTCGGCCGCGCCACGGCCACAGTCCGTCTGGCCTGATAGCCGGGTAGATTGTGTTTGTTCCGGGGCTTTGAAGTACACTGAGATTTCTGGGATTCCTCAGCGCTGCGCGCTGCCCTGAACGTCGCAAGATGTTCAAGTGGGGTAGCGCGTATGTTGTGTGATCGCAGAGCGGTTAACCGAAGCAGCAAGACATGAAAGTGTCGGCTGCGGACGTCAACCAAAGGGGCGTAGCTCAACTGGCAGAGCAGCGGTCTCCAAAACCGCAGGTTGCAGGTTCAAGTCCTGTCGCCCCTGCCCCCGGATGCCAGCGACTGAGAGGAACGACGTGAGCGAGGATCGCGACAAGCGCGACGCCGACGCTTCGGACGCGGAGACTTCACCGTCTACCGGTTCGAAGGCTGTCGACGACACTGCAGCTGACGCGGCCACGCGTTCCGATCTGTCGCTGGACAAGGGAGATGCCGTAGAGGCATCTTCCGCATCGAGTGGGGTTTCCAACAAGCCGACCGGCAAGCGCGCTGCACGCGGCGCCTCGGTCGCAGCGTCCACCGTGAAGACTCCGGCACGGACGGCACCGGCAAAGCCGACTGCAAAGAACCCCGGCAAGAAGCCCAAGGCGAAGAAGGACAACATCTTCAAGCGCCTTCGCAAATTCTTCCGCGAGGTCAAAGCAGAACTCCAAAAGGTCATCTGGCCGAACCGCAAGCAGATGATCACCTACACCAGCGTCGTGCTGACGTTCGTGGTCTTCATGGTCGCTTTCATCAGCGGCGTCGATATCGCTGTGATCAAGGGCGTTACCTGGCTGTTCGGCTAATTGTCGAATCGTCGGGCGTCTTTGCCTGCGAGCGCGAGAAAGACCCGCACGGGTCCGAGTAACGAGAGGAAGCGAGTGCCCCAGTGAGCACCCCCGAGAACGACACGAATGAGGCCTTGGCCGAAGAGCGTGTTTCTGCCGAGGCGGCAGCCGAAGTAGATGTCGAGGCTGGCGAAGGCACCGATACCGACGCTGTCGAAGACGCTGCAGACGGCACCGACGCCGCGCAGGCCGAGGCAACCGAGGACATCATCTCCGAGGACGCCGAGAACTCCGAAGACGCTGCCCCGGCGGCCGATATCGAAGTCGAGGATCCGGTTGCGGAACTGAAGGCTGCTCTGCGCCGCGCGCCAGGCGACTGGTACGTCATCCACTCGTACGCCGGTTACGAGAACAAGGTCAAGACCAACCTCGAGACGCGTGTTCAGAACCTCGATGTCGGCGACTACATCTTCCAGGTGGAAGTTCCCACCGAAGAGGTCACCGAGATCAAGAACGGCCAGCGCAAGCAGGTCAACCGTAAGGTTCTGCCCGGCTACATCCTGGTCCGCATGGAACTCAACGACGAATCGTGGGGCGCAGTGCGCAACACGCCTGGCGTCACCGGATTTGTCGGTGCCACCTCGCGTCCGTCGCCGCTGTCTCTCAACGACGTCGTCAAGTTCCTGCTTCCTCAGCAAGAGCAGAAGAAGCAGCAGGCTGCAGCAGCTGCCGTCGCAGCAGGCGAGGCTCCGGTCGAGTCCTTCGGCAAGCCCCTCATCGAGGTGGACTTCGAGATCGGCGAATCCGTCACGGTCATGGACGGCCCGTTCGCGACATTGCCTGCCAGCATCAGCGAGGTCAACGGAGAGCAGCAGAAGCTCAAGGTCCTCGTATCGATCTTCGGTCGTGAAACTCCGGTTGAGTTGAACTTCAACCAGGTCGCGAAGATCTAACCCCCACACTTGCACTGTTAGACGCAAGACACACACCCAAGCTAGAAACTAGGAACTAGAGATGCCCCCAAAGAAGAAGAAGCTCGCCGGGCTCATCAAGCTGCAGATCCAGGCAGGTCAGGCTAACCCTGCACCTCCCGTGGGTCCCGCGCTCGGTCAGCATGGCGTGAACATCATGGAGTTCTGCAAGGCCTACAACGCGGCGACTGAGTCCCAGCGCGGCAACGTTGTGCCGGTCGAGATCTCGGTCTACGAAGACCGGACCTTCGATTTCAAGCTGAAGACCCCTCCCGCTGCCAAGCTGCTCCTCAAAGCAGCCGGCGTAGCCAAGGGCTCCGGCGAACCGCACAAGACCAAGGTTGCCTCGGTGACCATGGATCAGGTGCGCGAAATCGCGAAGACCAAGGCTGAAGACCTCAATGCCAATGACATCGAGCAGGCCGCGAAGATCATCGCCGGCACCGCTCGTTCCATGGGCATCACGGTCCAGGGCTGATTCAGCCAGCTCCACAGCATCACGTGGGAGGGCCGGCCAGGCCCTGACCACAACTGAACCATTCACCACTGCACCAAGTAACTCTCTGCAGTGATAAGTAAGGACAGAAGAAATGGCAAAGCGCAGCAAGGCGTACCTCGCCGCCGCTGAGAAGATCGACGCAGACAAGCTCTACAGCCCGCTTCAGGCTGCAAAGCTCGCCAAGGAGACGTCGTCCACCAAGATGGATGCAACCGTTGAGGTTGCAGTTCGTCTTGGCGTCGACCCCCGTAAGGCAGACCAGATGGTCCGCGGAACGGTCAACCTGCCCCACGGCACCGGTAAGACCGCTCGCGTCATCGTGTTCGCTGTTGGCGAGAAGGCAGCAGAAGCTGAGGCTGCAGGCGCTGACGTAGTCGGTGCAGAAGACCTGATCGAGCGCATCCAGGGTGGATGGGTCGATTTCGACGCCGCAATCGCGACCCCTGATCAGATGGCCAAGGTCGGCCGCATCGCCCGTGTCCTCGGACCCCGTGGCCTGATGCCGAACCCCAAGACGGGCACCGTTACCGCGGATGTCACGAAGGCTGTCAACGACATCAAGGGCGGAAAGATCAACTTCCGCGTCGACAAGCAGGCCAACCTGCACTTCGTCATCGGCAAGGCATCGTTCGACGATGAGAAGCTGGTGGAGAACTACGGCGCAGCGCTGGACGAGATCCTGCGTGCGAAGCCCTCGTCGGCCAAGGGTCGCTACGTGAAGAAGATCACGGTTTCGACCACCACCGGTCCGGGCATCCCGGTGGATCCGAACCGTACCCGCAACCTCCTCGAGGATGCTGCAGACGCGTAAGCAATTCGCATACGAGCAAGAAGGCCGGTAGGGATCACTCCCTACCGGCCTTCTTGTCTGTTGTGGGCAGGTCTGCCTCGCTGCCCCGGTGGTATCCGGTCCAGCAGTAGCATCCGGTCCAGCAGTGGCATCATCGAGTGTATGCACGAAGCGTTCCAGTTCCTCGGAAATTTCTGGTGGGTGCTGTTCGTTTTCGGCGGCACCATCGGTGGGGCGCTGAAAGGTGTCGCGGTTGCCAACGAAAGGCGGATCGAGCGCCGGCAAGAGCGTTTCCGGCTCAAACAGCAGACCAAGGTCGCAATCGCGCAAGCCAAGGCACAACATCACACCGATGAGGAGACGCAGCGTCGCGAGCTGGCGAAAGCCGTCGAGCAGCACGACCAGGTCGACGGCAGATGGTTCTCGTACGAGCTCGACCCGGTCACGCTGCTCGACACCCCGATGATGACGGACATGCGCGAGCCGTTGACGGCCGATTTTCATCGAGCCAAATATCGTGCCGATCTACTTCGACCAGGTAATCCCGAGACGATGATCGGCAACCAGCAGGCGCAAACCGAATACCGCGAGTCCGTGCACGCTTACGCGATCGCTTTCGAAATCGGGGAAGCGGAAGCCAAGCGCCGTAGACGCAGCGGCTTCACGCTCGTCGAACAAGAGCGTCTGGTGCGAGCACAGCGTCTGCTGCGATTGGCCATGGACGAGGGCGCGACGCCACAGGAACGTCAGAGCGCGTACCAGAAGGCCCACAAGGAACTCGATGGACTGCTTGTGTTGCCGGACCGAGCTCGGGCGGAGATCGAACACAAGATTGCCAGGGCCATAGGTGCGTGAAGAAACCGACGCCGATTTGGATTTCCGGAGAGCTGTCGGGTAGTCTTCAACGCGGAGTTCAGTGCTGGATATGAACTTCACCCCAAAATCATGTTCTACCCAAGACCGTTGGTTATTGCGCTTAGCGATGAGTGCAGTTGAAAGTCCGGAAGTGTCCGGCGACCCACGCAGGAGGACGAGGTAAGGGGGAATGCATTCTGTGGTGGTTCTTTTCGCTTCCGTTTGTCTCCTCTGTACGCCCCGTGCGCCCTGCGCCGGGGCGTTTTGCATGTCTACGACTTGTGGCTTGTCAGGTTCGCCTGGTGAGCCGCGGCGGTTCCGAAGTGGGATAACGACTGTCACGAGAGGAGGCGAAGTATGGCAAAGCCTGAGAAGGTTTCCGCAGTTGCGGAAATCACCGAGCAGTTCAAGGGTTCGACCGCTGCTGTGGTCACGGAATACCGTGGTCTGTCAGTGGGCAACATCACGACACTGCGACGCGCTCTCGGAGAAGGTGCCACCTACTCCGTCGCCAAGAACACCCTGGTTAAGCGTGCCGCCGCTGAGGCTGGCATCGAGGGCCTTGATGACCTGTTCGTCGGACCGACCGCCATTGCATTCATCAAGGGCGAACCGGTCGACGCTGCGAAGGCACTGAAGAACTTCGCAAAGGAAAACAAGGCGCTCATCATCAAGGGCGGCTACATGGACGGCGCTGCGCTGTCCGTGGACGAGGTCAACAAGATCGCGGATCTCGAATCCCGCGAAATCCTGTTGGCTAAGCTCGCCGGCGCGATGAAGGGCAACTTGGCAAAGGCCGCAGGCCTGTTCAATGCTCCCGCTTCGCAGATGGCCCGTTTGGCCGCTGCACTGCAGGAGAAGAAGGCCGCAGAAGGCGGAGCTGCAGAAGCTCCGGCCGCTGCCGCAGAGGCTGCTACCGAGGCTCCGGCCGAGGCTGAAGCCGAAAGCTGATCCGCACCCGCGCATCACTGCTATAACCCCGCCCGGTCGCGGATCAGCGACATGGGACTTACAGGAAGGACCGCCACAATGGCGAAGCTCAGCACCGAAGAGTTGTTGGACCAGTTCAAGGAGCTCACCCTCCTCGAGCTCTCGGAGTTCGTTAAGGCATTCGAGGAGACCTTCGAGGTCACCGCTGCTGCTCCCGTCGCCGTCGCCGCTGCAGGCGCACCGGCTGCCGGCGCAGAAGCTGCTGAAGAGCAGGACGAGTTCGACGTCGTCCTCGAGTCGGCTGGCGACAAGAAGATCCAGGTCATCAAGGTCGTCCGTGAGGTCGTTGCCGGCCTCGGCCTGAAGGAAGCCAAGGATCTCGTCGAGAGCGCTCCGAAGGCAATCCTGGAGAAGGTTTCGAAGGAAGCAGCTGAAGCTGCAAAGGAAAAGCTCGAAGGCGCCGGCGCGAAGATCTCCGTCAAGTAAGACGGTTTCTCCGCTGCTCACCTCGAGTAGTCGAAAAGAGGGTCACTTCCTACGGGAAGTGGCCCTCTTTTTTGTTTGGCGGATCCGGGGAGAATGTCCGGATCGACGCAGGTCGGAAACGTGTCCGATTCAGGGTGCGTGTTAGTTTGTGCTTCTTACTTACTCGTTAGTAGTATTCGCAGTCACGGGTAACACTTCCATGCGATAGAGTGACCCAACCCACATCGGGTGGATGCATCGGACTGCGCGGAGGTAGTGGTGGGAGTAGAGGTAGCGGTAGACGGACTGACTAAGTCTTTCGGGTCGCAGAGGATTTGGCAGGACGTGTCGTTGACGCTTCCGGCCGGTGAGGTCAGCGCGTTGCTGGGGCCGTCAGGTACCGGCAAGTCGGTGTTCTTGAAGTCGCTGATCGGTTTGCTTCGCCCCGAGCAGGGTTCCATTGTGATCGACGGCACAGACATTTTGCAGTGTTCGTCGAAGGAGCTCTACGAGATCCGCAAGTTGTTCGGCGTGCTGTTTCAGGACGGTGCGCTGTTCGGTTCGATGAATTTGTACGACAATATTGCGTTCCCGTTGCGTGAGCATACGAAGAAGTCGGAATCCGATATCCGCAAGATCGTGATGGAGAAGCTCGATCTGACGGGTCTGGTCGGGGCCGAGGACAAACTTCCCGGTGAGATTTCCGGTGGTATGCGTAAGCGTGCCGGTCTGGCTCGCGCGTTGGTTCTCGATCCGGAGATCATCCTGGTGGACGAGCCGGACTCGGGTCTGGATCCGGTGCGTACGACGTACATCAGTCAGACGTTGATCGATATCAATGCGCAGTCCGATGCCACGATTTTGATCGTCTCGCACAACATCAATCTTGCTCGGACGGTTCCGGACAATATCGGGATGTTGTTCCGTCGGCAGTTGGTGATGTTCGGTCCGCGTGAGGTGTTGCTGACGTCGGATGAGCCGGTGGTCAAGCAGTTCTTGAACGGCACGATGATCGGTCCGATCGGTATGTCGGAGGAGAAGGACGAGGCTCAGATGGCGCACGAGCAGGCGCTCGTGGATGCCGGTCACCATGCCGGTGGTGTCGATGACGTGGAAGGCATTGTGCCGCAGATGAAAGCCACGCCGGGCAATCCGGAGCGCCAGGCTGTTCGTCGCCGGCAGGAGCGGGTCCGCCAGATCATGCACACGCTGCCGGTGAACGCGCAGGCGGCAATCCAGGACAGCCTCAACGAGGAGGCCGGTCAGTTCGACCACGCCTACGTGGACGCCGGCGAGTACCAGGGGGAGTGGGACGGCAGTTCGCAGGACACACAGGTAATTCCAGCTTACGAGGGTGATCCCTACGGAAACACGACTCACGGACAAGGGTAGGCATAACGAATGGCGGGTACCCGCAACTCGGTTCTGAGTCCAGTACACGGGGCACTGACTCAGGCCGGTAACATCGTCGAGCTATTTGTCGACGTCGTGAAGAACACGTTCAGGCGGCCGTTTCAGTTTCGCGAATTCATCGAGCAGGCCTGGTTCATCGCCAGCGTGACGATTTTGCCGACGGCGCTTGTCGCGATTCCGTTCGGTGCTGTCGTTTCGCTGCAGACCGGTTCGCTGATCAAGCAGTTGGGTGCTGAATCGTTCACCGGCGCAGCGAGTGTTCTCGCGGTGATTCAGCAGGGCAGTCCACTGGTGACCGCCTTGTTGGTCGCGGGTGCGGCCGGGTCGGCGGTCACCGCCGACCTGGGTTCGCGGACAATCCGTGAAGAGATCGACGCCATGGAAGTCCTCGGCATCAATCCCATTCAGCGACTTGTGGTTCCGCGAGTGCTGGCGATGGTGCTCATTGCCGTGCTGCTGAACGGATTGGTTTCCGTAGTCGGTATCGCGGGTGGCTACTTCTTCAACGTGATCCTGCAGGGCGGTAACCCCGGCGCGTACATCGCATCGTTCTCGGCGTTTGCGCAGCTTCCGGATATCTGGAGCGGTGAGATCAAGGCTGCGGTGTTCGGTGTCATTGCCGGAGTCATCTCGGCTTACAAGGGGCTGCATCCGTCGGGTGGACCCAAAGGCGTTGGCGAGGCGGTTAACCAGGCCGTTGTCATCACGTTCCTGTTGTTGTTCTTCGCCAATCTGATTCTGACGATGGTGTACCTCCAGATCGTGCCGGCGAAGGGATCCTGACTACATGACCATCGCACGAGGCCGCGGCGATCAGTTTCTGCTGAAAAGCCGCAAAGTAGCCAGAATGCCGCTCAACGTGCTTGATCGCGCGGGTGAGCAGATGTCGTTCTACGCGCGGGCCATCGCCTGGACACCGCGCACACTGCACCGCTACCGCAAGGAAACATTGCGCCTGCTGGCTGAAGTGACCTTCGGCAGTGGAGCGTTGGCCGTCATCGGTGGAACTATCGGCGTCATCGCGATGATGTCCGGGTTCACCGGCGTCGTCGTGGGATTGCAGGGGTTCGCGGCGCTGGAACAGTTGGGTAGCTCGGTCCTGACCGGCTTCCTGTCTGCGTACGTCAATACCCGTGAGATCGCGCCGATCGTTGCCGCGCTGGCCCTTTCAGCGACCGTCGGGTGTGGTTTCACCGCACAACTCGGAGCTATGCGTATCTCCGAGGAGATCGACGCGCTCGAGGTGATGGCGGTTCCGTCGGTTCCCTTCCTGGTGACGACTCGCATGATCGCCGGCTTTGTCGCCGTCATCCCGCTCTATATCGTCGGCTTGCTTGCCGCCTACCTGGCTTCGCGCGTAATCAGCACGGTGTTCAACGGTCAGTCGACGGGGTCTTATGATCACTACTTCAACTTGTTCCTGCCACCGCAGGACGTGCTGTATTCGTTTGCGAAGGTCCTGGTCTTCGCGTTCGTTCTGATTCTGATCCACTGCTACTACGGATTTCACGCTTCGGGTGGCCCGGCCGGCGTCGGTGTGGCCGTCGGGCGCGCCGTTCGTGCGGCAATCGTGACTATCGCAGTGCTGGACTTCTTCCTCAGCCTCGCAATTTGGGGAACTACGACAACAGTGAGGGTGGCCGGATGATCGAGGCTCCGTCTGTTCTGCGCCGTCGTGTGCTGGGAATTGTGTTCTTCGTTGTGTTGGCACTGTTCCTCACTTTCACGATCGGGGCGTTCAATAAGACGTTTACAGACGTGGTGAAGGTCGATCTCCTGTCCGATTCCGTCGGAAATGCGTTACCTCCCAACGCAGATGTCAAGGTTCGTGGAATGTTGGTCGGAGAGGTGCGATCCGCGTCGACGACCGATGGCGTCGTCACGTCGGTCCTCGCGATCGAGCCGGACAAGGCCGAGTTGATTCCCTCCGACGCGACGGCTCGTTTGCTTCCGAAGACGCTGTTCGGTGAGCGATACGTGTCGCTGATCATCCCGGAAGGGACAACGGCTCCGCCAATATCGGCCGGCACTGTGCTCCATCAGGACAAGAGCGGCAATGCGATCGAGGTCGGCGAGGTCTTGGACGGGTTGCTCCCGTTGCTGCAGGCCATACCGCCGCAGGATCTGGCGAACACCCTCGGCTCGCTGGCACAAGGCTTGACCGGTCGCGGAGCTGAGCTGGGATTCACGGTGGACCGTCTCGAGGAAATTTTCCGTGAGGTCAACACGGAACTTCCGGCTCTGCAGGAGGATCTGCGCAAGTTCGCCGACTTCTCGCAGACTTATTCGGAGGCCGCGCCGGATCTGGTGAACGCTCTCGACACTCTGCGCACCACCGGAAACACCGTGGTGGAGAAGCAGAAACAGGTCAACACTCTGTTGGCTTCGCTGACGGCGACGTCGTCGACCACTGCGGCGTTCCTCGAGACGAACGCGCAGTCGATCATCACCTTTGCCGCAGACTCCCGCGAGGCACTGCAACTGCTCGCGCAGTACTCGCCGACGTTCGGATGCACCTTCAAGGGTTTCTCCGACACTGCGCCGGAGGCTGCCAAGATCTTGTCGGTGGACGCGCCCAACCCCGGTGTCCGCGCGAACATTCAGATTGTTAATCCGAAGGGGCGCTACATCCCCAACCAGGACGAGCCCCGACTGGTCGACAATCGCGGACCGGTTTGCTACGACAATGTCACCGAGCCCGGTCGACCGTTCCCGCAGTATCCCGGCGGTTCGTACGGCGACGGCTCTTATCAGGTTCCCTCACGTAACGGCGGTCCGGAAACACTGCAGTTCCTGCCGGCTCCGGAAGGTTCGGGACCGCAGATGTTCTCGACCAACACCACAGGTCCGGTGCAGCAAGCCGGATACGCGGGCTCGCAACTCGAAGAGGATACGTTGAAGGTCATCTACGGCCAGGCTAATGGTGTTGCACCGGAGAATATTCCGTCGTGGACCACCATGGTCAGCGCTCCCGCTTTCACCGGTGCGGAGGTGAGCTTCCAATGAGAGGTCTTGCAGCACCGCTGACCAAGCTCATCATTTTTGTGGTCGTCACGATCCTGGCAACAGGCTTGCTGGCGGCGAGTATCGCAAACCTCGGAGGAGGCGGCGGGACCAAGTTCAATGCCGTGTTTTCCGACGTCACCTCACTGAACGAGGGCGACGAGGTTCGGATTGCCGGCGTGCGGGTCGGCCAGGTCGAGAAGATCGCCATCGTCAATGACAACCAGGCCGAAGTGCAGTTCTCGGTTTCCGATCGAGATTGGTTGCCGGCCAGTTCCATTGCCACGATTCGCTTCCGGAACCTGGTCGGTCAGCGTTACATCTCGTTGTCTCAGGGTGAAGGCAGCCAGGGCAAGAAGCTGACCGCAGGCGAAACACTCCCTCTCGAGCAGACCCGACCGGCCGTCAACCTCACGACGCTGTTCAACGGTTTCAAGCCGTTGTTCACGACGCTGAGCGCCGACGACGTCAACAAGCTGTCGTACCAGATCATCCAGGTTTTCCAAGGTGAATCGGGAACCATCAGCGAACTCGTCCGCAACACCGCGAGCCTGACAAACACCGTGGCGGACAAGGACATTGTCATCGGTGCGGTGATCAAGAACCTCAACGAAGTGCTGTCGACGGTGAACGCGAACGACAAGAATCTCGATTCGCTCATCGTCAACACACAGCAGCTGGTCACCGGACTTGCAAACGAACGCGGAGTTGTCGGCTCTGCAGTCACCTCGCTTGCCGGACTGACGGATGCAACAGCGGACCTGCTGGAGCCGACGCGACCGTCGATCCAGGGATCGATCACGGCACTGGACACACTGGCGACAACGCTGAACCGTCGTAGCGACGATGTGAATGCAGTGCTCGAGACCTTGCCCGTCAAGCTCGACAAGTTGGCCAGGGTCGCAAGCTACGGTTCATGGTTCCAGTTTTACCTGTGCGGAATCGACATCGTTGCAGGTCCCGGCCAGTCGGCTTCGCTGAACCTGCCGACCGGGTTGCCGACTGTCAATATGCCGATCTACACCAACGCGGCCAAGCGATGCACTCAAGACGGAATGAAGGAGTTGCAGGGCCGATGAAAAAGCGTCGTAGTCCGGCAATGGCCGGCGCCATAGGCATCGTCGTGGTGCTTCTCGCAACGGTGTCCGCCTTCTTTCTGGATTCGCTCCCCTTTGTCGGCGCCGGGTCTTCGTACGCGGCAGAATTCTCGGAAGCTGCGGGGCTCAAGCCCGGTAACGAGGTCCGCATCGCAGGTGTGAAGGTCGGCAAGGTGACATCAGTCGATCTTGACGGTGACCGCGTTCTGGTCGACTTCAAGGTCAAAGATGCGTGGGTCGGCGATCAGACGTCGGCGTCCATCCAGATCAAGACGATTCTGGGGCAGAAGTACTTGGCGCTGGATCCGCGCGGTACCGAAAATCTGAACCCGAAGGACAGAATTCCGTTGCAGCGCACGACGGCTCCGTACGACGTTGTCGAGGCTTTCTCGTCGGCCGCCGACACCGTCGGTGACATCGACACGGACCAGTTGGCGCAGAGTATGGAGACGTTGTCGCAGGCCTTCTCAGAGACGCCGGATGACGTCCGGGCATCGCTCGACGGGGTGAGCCGGTTGTCGCAGACAATTGCGAGCCGTGATCAGGACCTGCAGAAACTGTTCGAGGCCACGGGGAAGACGTCGCAGATCCTGGCGGACCGGAACAAAGAGTTCACGCAACTGATCAGCGACGGCGCTCTGCTGGTGCAGGAGTTGAACAACCGCCAGCAGGCGATCTCTCAGTTGCTCACCGGAACTCAGCGGGTGTCACAGCAACTCACCGGATTGGTTCGAGACAACGAAGCGGCAATCGGGCCGGCGTTGACGCAACTCAACGGTGTCATCGACATCCTGGAAGCCAACAACGAGAACTTGGACAAGGCTCTGAAGCTCTACGAACCCTTTATTCGCCTGTACGCCAACGTGGTCGGCAACGGCCGTTGGTTCGACCAGGTTGTTGTCAACCTTCTTCCGCCTGGCCTGCCTCTGATTCCGGGCCCTCGTGATCCGATTCGCACGTTGGGAGGTAACTGATGGCTGATATCACCGAAGCCGAAAGTGGCTCCAAGAAGCGAACTCTGGCGATCGTTGCCGCAGCGTTGGTCGGTGTCATGGTTGTCGGTGGCGCCCTGTGGTGGGTGTTCACCCGCGCCGGCACAACAACGATCACGGCGTACTTCGACAAGTCCATCGGCATCTACGACGGTTCCGACGTCCGGGTTCTGGGTGTGAAGGTCGGCACTGTCACCTCGGTGGAGCCGCAGGGTGATCAGGTCAAGGTCGACCTCCGGGTGGATCGCGGAATCGATATACCGGCGGATGCCAATGCGGCACAGGTGACTCCGTCAGTGGTGGCGGACCGCTACATTCAGTTGACTCCGGTGTTCACCGGCGGCAACAAGATGACCAGCGGTTCAGTGATTCCGATTGAGCGGACCGCCACCCCGGTCGAGGTCGATCAGTTGTACGCGAGCATCAACGACCTCGCGTCGGCGCTCGGACCGGAAGGTGCCAACAAGGACGGCGCGCTGTCCAAGTTCGTCGAGACCGGTGCCGCGAACCTCGACGGAAACGGTGCCGCGTTGGGGGAGAGCATCACCCAGTTGTCCGATGCGGCTCGCACGTTGAACGACTCGCGCGACAACATCGCCGTCACCATCAAGAATCTCAACACGTTTGTCGGAGCGTTGGCCACCAACGATCAGCAGGTGCGCCAGTTCAACACTCAATTGTCCGACCTCACCGGATTTCTGGCCGGTGAACGCGACGATCTCGGTGCCGCTCTGAATCAGTTGTCCTTGGCTCTCGGTGATGTCGCGAAATTCGTGGCAGACAATCGTGATCAGTTGGCGACCACAGCGGAAGGCCTGATTGCGCCGACGCAGACGTTGGCGAACAACAAGGAAGCGCTCGCGAACACCTTGACCATGTTGCCGCTCGCTATCTCCAATCTGGTGAACTCGTACGACGCCGAATCCGGTGTTCTCGCTTCACGTCTGGCATTCCCGGACTTGCAGAATCCGGCTGAGGTGATGTGCAAGTTGATGGATCTCGGCAAACTGGTTCCGGGTAATCCTCAATTCGAAGAGTTGGGACGGCAGATGCAGCCCGCCATTGATCAGTGTGTGGCGGTAGCAGCCATGACCGATGCGGCCGACCAGGCCAAGAACATGAATCTTCCGTTCGGCATCCTGGCCGGTCCGGAGCGTCAGATGCAGGTAGTGCCCGGCACCGTTCCTGGTGTCGTGTCACCGCGACTGAGCAGCGGGGAGGGCGAGTGAAGCGCACAGTGATTGCCGGTGCTGGGCTTGTAGTCCTGCTCGGTGCAAGTGCTTGCTCATCGGAGGGGATCTATGCCGTTCCGCTCCCGGGTGGCCCTGACGTCGGTTCGAATCCCATGAACCTGACCATCCAGTTCGACGACGTCCTCGATCTTGTTCCGCAGTCCGCGGTCAAGGTGGACGGAGTTCCGGTCGGTCGGGTGGAGAAGATCGGGGTGGGTCCGGACGGATGGACCGCCGATGTGGGGATCATCCTGGATTCCTCGGTGGATTTGCCGGCCAATGCCGTTGCGGCCGTGGAACAGACCAACTTGCTCGGTGAGAAGTTCATTCAGCTGTCGGCTCCGCCGAGTGGAGCGGACACAACCGCGAAGCTGGCAGACGGTGACTTGATTCCGTTGGATCGCACGCGTCACGCCACCGAGATCGAACAGGTTCTCGGTGCATTGTCGCTGCTGCTCAACGGCGGCGGTGTCGGCCAGTTGCAGCCCATCGTCAAGGAACTCGGCGCGGCATTCGACGGACGTGAAGGAAAGACGAGAAGTCTTCTGGAACAGGCAAATACTCTGATCGGCGGCCTGAACGAACAGCGCGAGGACATTACTCGCGCGCTCGACGGTCTCGACGTGTTGTCCAGTCGTGTCAACGAGCAGAACGACAAGATCGCCAAGATCCTCGACGAACTCCCGGTGGCAACAGCGGTACTCAATGAGCAGCGACCGCAGTTGACGCAGATGCTCGCGCAGGTGGACCGCCTCGGAACCGTCGGAACCGACGTCTTGACACAGTCAAAGGACGATCTGATCGCGGATCTTCAGGCATTGCGGCCGACGCTGCAGGCCTTGGCAGATTCGGGTGACGACTTCGTGGGCGCCCTGCCCTTCCTGCCGACCTTCCCGTTCCCGGACGGAGTGGAGAAGATCGCTCAGGGCGGATCGGTGAATCTGTTCCTGGCTGTCGACCTGCAAATCGGTAACACGCTCTCCGGACTTGGTGTCGGGCAGGGAGATCCCGAGTACCGCCAGCCCAAGTTCGGTGATCCCAAGCCGGTGGTGGATCCGTCCAATCCGTACTACAACGGAAACGGCCCACGGCCGGGATGGCCCACAGTGTCACTGCTCCCGATCGCACCGATCCTGCCGCAGTTGCCGGTAGCACCGACAGTCGGCGCCCCGCTCAACCCCATCCAGGGAATGCTGGATCAGTTCGGAATCGGTGGTGGACAATGAGATCGGCTCTGGTCAGATGGCAGCTCGTCGGCTTCGTGTTGGTGGCGCTCCTCGGGCTCGTCTATGTGGGCGGCAAGTACGTTCGCCTCGACAATCTCCTGGGTTTCGGGCAGTACACGGTCAAGACGGAACTGCAGACGTCAGGCGGCATCTTCACCAATGCCGAAGTGACGTATCGCGGTGTGCCGGTGGGGCGGGTCGGCGACTTGTCGTTGACGGAGGACGGGATCGAAGTCGATCTGAAGATCGACAACAATGCCCCGCAGATCCCGGCGTCGACGAGGGCCGTCGTGGCCAACCGTTCGGCAATCGGCGAACAGTTCGTCGATCTGGTCCCCGATACCGATCAGGGCCCGTTCCTCGAGGACGGTTCGGTGATCGCAGTGGGGGACACCGCGACGCCGGTTCCAGTGGAGGAAGTGTTGACCAGTGCCAACGGTCTGGTCCATTCCGTGCCCGTCGACGCTCTGCACACGGTCGCAGTCGAGCTCGGTGCAGCCTTCAACGGCAAGGGTGAGGACATTCAGGTTCTGGCCGACTCGTTGTCCGGGCTCTCGCAGTCCGGCCTCGACACTTTGCCTCAGACACTCGGATTGATCCGGGACAGCCAGACGGTACTCACGACCCAGTCGGACCAATCGTCGTCGATCAAGCAGTTCAGCGCCGACCTCGATGTCATTGCCGCACAACTACGGACCAGCGATCCCGACATCAGGCGTCTGATCGACAATGGCATCCCAGCCAGTGAGCAGATCGGGGCGCTCGTCAACGAGACCGGGCCGGCGCTGACAACGGACCTGACCAACCTGGCAGCGGTCACCAAGACGTTGGCGCCTCGAGCAATTGCGTTGCAACCGTTCCTGATCTTCCTACCCGGCTTGGCTGCGGCCGCGCCGACGGTGGCTCCTGGTGACGGAACCGTGCATCAAGGGCTGGTGCTGGAGACCAACAATCCGCTGTCGTGCACCGTCGGATACGAAGGCACCATGGCGATTCTCGCCGACATGAAGCGTCAGGATCCCAACTTCGACGACACGCAGCAGGATTTCCCGTTGAACACCGCGGCGTCGTGTGAGGTGCCGTTGGGCAGCGAGACGGGCGTTCGCAGTGCCAATCGGGTTATCTACGCCGATCCCGGCACGATTCAACCGTGGGACTTCACACCGAAGGTCGATCCTGACAAGTTGAATCTCAATCCGATCGCTACCCAGTTGGCGCCGATTCTCGGAGTGACGCCGAAGTAAAGTGCCCCAAGATGCGCTATTGGGTTGGGGCAGTTGAGGATTCACGGCGGTGAAGCATGTGCCGCCAGAGTCCGGACAGAACAAGTAAGTAGGGTAGTGAACGTGATTCAGAAAAGCAGTCCGAAGGGGGTGACGGCGCCGCTGGTTGCGGTCGGCGTTCTCCTCGTAGCCGCACTTGTTGCGCTAGGTGTGTTCGGCGTCCCGTACGTGAAGGCGCTGACCACCGACCGCACCACCGCAGAGATTCGCGACGAGGCGCTGATCGGCGCCCAGCAGGTTGCGATCAACCTCAACAACGCAGACTCGGCGAATCTCGATGCGTCGATCGAGACCATGCGGTCTTCGGTCACCGGCGACGAGATGACGGTGTATCTCCAGAGCGTTCAAGACTCCATCACGGACGAACTGCGGAACTCCGGGTCCAAGGCCGATGCCGAGGTGATGTCGGCTGCGCTCACCGAACTCAACACCGATGACAGGACTGCGACGGCTCTTGTCGTCGTGAAGGTCACCACTACCCAAGGCAACCAGTACGTGAAGAATCAAGTCGGCATGCGATTGGGCATGGTCGAGGTGGACGGTATCTGGAAAGCTCAGTCGGCCGAACCTGTCGGCAGCCGGATCGATCTGGAGTCGGGCACATTGCCGGGCGCCGACGGCACCGGTAGTTCCGACGGGTCGACGCCGGCAACCGAGGATGCACCAGCGTCCACCGAGGCGCCAGCACCGAGCGTAGGGGGCGATTCAGGTGGCCAGTAGTCAGCCTCGATCAGCCATCCGAACTCGTTCAGCCATGCCAAGGAGAAGCGCGTAATGCCACCGAAGCGCAGAGTCGGTATGCCGGCAAATCAGAACCGTCGGCCGAAGATAGCCGGATCCGCCCGCTCGCTGAACGTCCCCGCGGGGACGTCGTCCGAGGAACCGGAGAATGTCGAGGCGGTCGAGGCCGAGGCAGTCGAAGCTAAACCAGTCGAAACCAAGGCGGCGGCCCCGAAGGTAAGTATCCGGAAGGAAGCCAAGCCCAGTCCGGAGAAGGAACCGCCCGCGCCGGAGTCCGACGAAACTAAGCAGACGAGTCGTACCTCGTGGCCGCTGGTTGTCGGGGTAGGGGCAGCAGCGGTGGTAGTCGCGGTCCTCGCGGGTCTGGCGTTCTTCAAGGTCGGCGCCCAGATGGATGACGTGGCGTGGGTCGACGAGGGTGCGACGGCTGAGGTGCTGCGGGTTACTCCGCCGGCGCTGGAAGCGGTGTTCACGTTTGCACCCAGCACGTTCGACGCTGATTTCGACAAGGGCTTGCAGGGCCTGAACCAGGCCATGCGTGATCAGCTGACGCAGTACAAGGACACCCAGAAGGCGGGCGTCGAACAGACTCAGACGGCAACGACAGCGGATGTCACGGAGATCGGTGTCACCCGGCTCGAAGAGGACCGAGCGCAACTGCTCGCGCAGTTGAACGTGAGTTCCACTCAAAGTGGTGTCGCTGCCGATTCTCGGTCCGGGATGGTTGTCGTCAGCTTGGAGAAGCAGGACGGTAATTGGCTGATCTCGGAGATCCGCGACCGCTGACAAATGTGTGCGACGAGCTGGACCGGACTTGGATTCCGGTCCAGTTTTTCGTATCCGGGACGGTGACTGGCTACACTACCGACGACGGTGTTCGAATCGAGTCGGTCGACTGTTCGAATGCCACGACTTACCTCGGCGCTCTTGACGGGGCGGTCCGTAAGGTCCACTCTGATCGGTGAACATGCACGGACGAGTGATCGGCAGTCTCACGTCAGCACCTGAATCAGACCCTCAGCTACACCCGACTCGACATTTCCTGAGTAAGGGTGTACTTTTGGACGTTGCGCTGGCTGCCTCCTGTCCACCCCTCGTCTCAACCGCTGCGAAGTCAAGTACTTCTTGCTTTCTGCGACGGGTTTCGTTCGGGTTGTAACCAGCGAAATTCGAAGCAGATACAGCGGCGGTCGCAACAGTACGGAGCGGCCCGCGTGAGGTGCTGGAAGGACGCATCTTGGCAGTCTCTAGCCAGACCAAGGCAGTTTCCGGAATCCCCGGAGCCCCGAAGAGGGTTTCGTTCGCGAAAGTTCGCGAACCCCTCGAAGTTCCCGGGCTTCTTGATGTTCAAACCGATTCGTTCGAGTGGTTGATCGGCGCGCAGAGTTGGCGCGAACGAGCAGCAGCTCTCGGCGACAATGCAGTGTCCGGCGGTCTCGAAGACATCCTCGCGGAGCTTTCTCCGATCGAGGATTTCTCCGGCTCTATGTCACTCTCCTTCTCTGATCCTCGATTCGACGAGGTCAAGGCCTCGACGGACGAGTGCAAAGACAAGGACATGACCTACGCGGCGCCGTTGTTCGTCACCGCGGAGTTCATCAACAACAACACTGGTGAGATCAAGAGCCAGACGGTCTTCATGGGTGATTTCCCGATGATGACCGACAAGGGCACCTTCATCATCAACGGCACGGAGCGCGTGGTTGTCTCGCAGCTCGTGCGTTCCCCCGGTGTGTACTTCGACAAGAGTGTCGACAAGAGCACCGAGAAGGACCTGCACAGCGTCAAGGTGATCCCCGGTCGCGGCGCATGGCTCGAGTTCGACGTCGACAAGCGTGACACCGTTGGTGTCCGCATCGACCGTAAGCGTCGCCAGCCCGTCACCGTCCTGCTCAAGGCACTCGGCTGGACCACGGAGCAGATCACGGAGCGCTTCGGCTTCTCCGAGATCCTCATGGCCACGCTGGAGAAGGACAACACCGCCGGCACCGATGAGGCGTTGCTCGACATCTACCGCAAGCTGCGTCCGGGCGAGCCCCCCACCAAGGAGAGCGCGCAAACCCTTCTGGAGAACCTGTTCTTCAAGGACAAGCGTTACGACCTCGCTCGCGTGGGTCGTTACAAGATCAACAAGAAGCTCGGCCTCAACGCAGGTCAGCCGATTGTTGCATCGACGCTGACCGAAGAAGACATCGTCGCCACCGTCGAGTACCTCGTGCGTTTGCACGCTGGTGACACCTCGATGACGGCACCGGACGGCGTCGAGGTTCCCGTTGAGGTCGACGACATCGACCACTTCGGTAACCGTCGTCTGCGCACCGTCGGTGAGCTCATCCAGAACCAGATCCGCGTGGGCCTGTCCCGCATGGAGCGTGTTGTTCGTGAGCGCATGACCACGCAGGACGTCGAGGCAATTACGCCTCAGACCCTGATCAACATCCGCCCGGTCGTCGCTGCGATCAAGGAGTTCTTCGGAACGTCCCAGCTGTCGCAGTTCATGGACCAGAACAACCCGCTGTCGGGGCTGACGCACAAGCGTCGTCTGTCTGCCCTCGGCCCGGGTGGTCTGTCCCGTGAGCGCGCCGGCCTCGAGGTTCGTGACGTTCACGCGTCGCACTACGGCCGCATGTGCCCGATCGAGACCCCGGAAGGCCCGAACATCGGCCTGATCGGTTCGCTGTCGGTGTACGCACGCGTCAACCCGTTCGGCTTCATCGAGACGCCGTACCGCCGGGTTGTCGACGGTCAGGTCACCGATCAGGTCGATTACCTGACCGCTGACGAAGAGGACCGCCACGTCGTCGCACAGGCCAACTCGGCCATCGACCGTGACGGCCGCTTCACCGACGCGAAGATTCTCGTTCGTCGTAAGGGTGGCGAGGTCGAGTTCGTCTCGTCCTCCGACATCGACTACATGGACGTGTCGCCGCGCCAGATGGTGTCCGTCGCTACCGCGATGATCCCGTTCCTCGAGCACGACGATGCAAACCGCGCCCTGATGGGTGCGAACATGCAGCGTCAGGCTGTTCCGCTGGTTCGCAGCGAAGCGCCTCTCGTCGGTACCGGCATGGAGCTGCGTGCAGCTGTCGACGCCGGTGACGTCGTCATCACCGAGAAGACCGGTGTCGTCGAAGAGGTCTCCGCGGACTACATCACGGTCATGGCCGATGACGGAAGCCGCAAGACGTACCGGATGCGCAAGTTCGCGCGTTCCAACCAGGGCACGTGCGCCAACCAGCGTCCGATCGTGGACGAGGGACAGCGCGTCGACGCCGGCCAGGTCCTCGCTGACGGCCCTTGCACCGAAAACGGTGAAATGGCTCTCGGTAAGAACCTGCTCCTGGCGATCATGCCGTGGGAAGGCCACAACTACGAGGACGCGATCATCCTGTCGCAGCGCCTCGTGGAAGAGGACGTCCTGACCTCGATTCACATCGAGGAGCACGAGATCGATGCCCGCGACACCAAGCTCGGTGCCGAGGAAATCACTCGCGACATCCCGAACGTCTCCGACGAGGTCCTCGCCGACCTCGACGAGCGCGGCATCATCCGTATCGGTGCCGAGGTTCGTGACGGCGACGTGCTGGTCGGAAAGGTCACGCCGAAGGGCGAGACCGAGCTGACCCCCGAAGAGCGCCTCCTTCGCGCCATCTTCGGTGAGAAGGCTCGCGAGGTTCGTGACACGTCCCTCAAGGTTCCTCACGGTGAGACCGGCAAGGTCATCGGCATCCGCGTCTTCTCGCGCGATGACGACGACGATCTGCCTCCCGGTGTCAACGAGCTCGTTCGCGTGTACGTGGCCCAGAAGCGCAAGATCCAGGACGGCGACAAGCTCGCCGGCCGCCACGGCAACAAGGGTGTTATCGGCAAGATCCTCCCGCAGGAAGACATGCCGTTCCTTTCGGACGGCACGCCTGTCGACATCATCCTGAACACGCACGGCGTCCCGCGTCGTATGAACATCGGTCAGGTCCTGGAGACCCACCTCGGGTGGATCGGCAAGACCGGCTGGAATGTTCAGATCGCCGCTGACGGCACTCGTCCGGATTGGGCTTCGACCCTGCCGGAAGAGATGCTCGCCGCTCCCGCCGACTCGAACATCGCCACCCCGGTGTTCGACGGTGCGAAGGAAGACGAGCTCACTGGTCTCCTCGAGTCCACGTTGCCGAACCGCGACGGCGAGCAGATGGTCGGCCCCGACGGAAAGGCCACGTTGTTCGACGGCCGCTCCGGCGAGCCGTTCCCGTACCCGGTCTCGGTCGGTTACATGTACATCATCAAGCTGCACCACTTGGTCGACGACAAGATCCACGCTCGTTCGACCGGCCCGTACTCGATGATCACGCAGCAGCCTCTCGGCGGTAAGGCCCAGTTCGGTGGCCAGCGCTTCGGTGAGATGGAGTGCTGGGCTATGCAGGCCTACGGCGCGGCTTACACGCTGCAGGAACTGCTGACCATCAAGTCGGACGACGTGGTTGGTCGCGTGAAGGTGTACGAAGCCATCGTCAAGGGCGAGAACATCCCGGAACCCGGCATCCCCGAGTCGTTCAAGGTGCTCCTCAAGGAGCTCCAGTCGCTCTGCCTCAACGTGGAGGTGCTGTCCTCGGACGGCGCGGCCATCACGATGGCGGACGGCGACGACGAGGACTTGGAGCGAGCTGCGGCGAACTTGGGCATCAACCTGTCCAGGAACGAAGCGGCAACGGTCGACGACCTCGCGAACTAGGTTTCGGTCCCCGGGTTGCTCTGCGGAGCGGCCCGGGGGCGTAGTTCACATTTGAATTGGCAGTCAGGTTGCCGGGTGACCGGCAACCGTAACCCCAACGGGGAAAGGAAGTTACGTGCTCGACGTCAACTTCTTCGATGAACTCCGCATTGGCTTGGCCAGCGCAGAGGACATCCGCAATTGGTCCTACGGCGAGGTCAAGAAGCCGGAGACCATCAACTACCGCACGCTCAAGCCCGAGAAGGACGGCCTCTTCTGCGAGAAGATCTTCGGCCCCACCCGGGACTGGGAGTGCTACTGCGGTAAGTACAAGCGTGTCCGCTTCAAGGGCATCATCTGTGAGCGCTGTGGCGTCGAGGTCACTCGCGCCAAGGTTCGTCGTGAGCGCATGGGTCACATCGAACTGGCCGCACCGGTCACGCACATCTGGTACTTCAAGGGTGTGCCGAGCCGCCTCGGTTACCTGCTCGACCTGGCTCCGAAGGATCTCGAAAAGATCATCTACTTCGCGGCCTACGTCATTGTCGGCGTCGACGAGGAGCTCCGTCACAACGAGCTGTCCACCCTCGAAGCCGAGATGCAGGTCGAGAAGAAGGCTGTCGCCGATCAGCGCGACGCCGATCTCGAGGCACGCGCGCAGAAGCTCGAAGCCGATATCGCCGAGCTGGAGGCAGAGGGCGCCAAGTCCGATGTCCGCCGCAAGGTCAAGGACGGCGGCGAACGCGAAATGCGTCAGCTCCGTGACCGCGCGCAGCGTGAGCTGGATCGTCTCGACGAGATCTGGAGCACCTTCACCAAGCTGAGCGTCAAGCAGCTCATCATCGACGAGCTCCTGTACCGCGAGCTGGTCGACCGTTACGGCGAGTACTTCACGGGTGCGATGGGCGCAGAGTCCATCCAGATCCTGATGCAGAACTTCGACCTCGACGCCGAGGCGGAGTCTCTTCGCGAGACCATCCGCAGCGGCAAGGGCCAGAAGAAGCTGCGTGCTCTCAAGCGCCTCAAGGTGGTTGCGGCTTTCCAGACCAACGGCAACTCGCCGATGGGCATGGTCCTCAACGCTGTTCCGGTGATCCCGCCGGAGCTTCGCCCGATGGTTCAGCTCGACGGTGGACGTTTCGCGACGTCCGACCTCAACGATCTGTACCGCCGTGTCATCAACCGCAACAACCGCCTCAAGCGACTGATCGACCTCGGTGCTCCCGAGATCATCGTCAACAACGAGAAGCGGATGCTGCAGGAGTCGGTCGACGCCCTGTTCGACAACGGTCGTCGTGGACGTCCGGTCACCGGACCGGGTAACCGCCCGCTGAAGTCCCTGAGCGATCTGCTCAAGGGCAAGCAGGGTCGTTTCCGTCAGAACCTCCTCGGAAAGCGCGTCGACTACTCGGGTCGTTCCGTGATCGTCGTCGGTCCTCAGCTCAAGCTGCACCAGTGTGGTCTGCCGAAGCTGATGGCTCTCGAGCTGTTCAAGCCGTTCGTGATGAAGCGTTTGGTCGATCTGAACCACGCGCAGAACATCAAGTCGGCCAAGCGCATGGTCGAGCGCAAGCGCGTCCAGGTGTGGGATGTCCTCGAAGAGGTCATCGCAGAGCACCCCGTGCTGCTCAACCGTGCACCTACGCTGCACCGTCTGGGTATCCAGGCGTTCGAGCCGCAGCTCGTCGAGGGCAAGGCCATTCAGCTCCACCCGCTGGTGTGTGAGGCCTTCAACGCCGACTTCGACGGTGACCAGATGGCTGTTCACCTTCCGCTGTCGGCAGAGGCTCAGGCCGAGGCACGCATCCTGATGCTGTCCTCGAACAACATCCTCTCGCCCGCTTCGGGTCGTCCGCTCGCTATGCCGCGTCTCGACATGGTGACCGGTCTGTTCCACCTGACGCGTCTCGACGACGGCGTTACGGGTGAGCTCGCTGCAGCTACGTCCGAGGGTCCGGAGCAGGGCGTGTACTCCAGCCCCGCCGAGGCTCAGATGGCTGTGGATCGTGGCGCGCTGACGGTTCAGTCGCAGATCAAGGTGCGTCTGACCAACCAGCGTCCGCCGCGTGATCGCGAAGCGGAACTGTTCCCCGAGGGCTGGAACTACGGCGACGGCTGGACCGCTGTCACCACTTTGGGTCGCGTGCTCTTCAACGAGCTGCTTCCGGCGGACTACCCGTTCGTCAACGAGCAGATGCCGAAGAAGCGCCAGGCAACGATCATCAACGATCTCGCCGAGCGTTACCCGATGATCGTGGTTGCTCAGACCGTCGACAAGCTCAAGGATGTCGGCTTCCACTGGGCAACGCGTTCCGGTGTCACCATCTCCATCTCGGACGTTCTGGTTCCGCCGGAGAAGCCTGCCATCATCGAGGACTTCGAGGCTCAGGCCGACAAGATCGAGAAGCAGTACCAGCGTGGTGCTTTGGACAAGAAGGAGCGCAACAGCGCTCTGGTCACCATTTGGCAGGAAGCGACCGAAAAGGTCGGCAAGGCCATGGAGGCTCACTTCCCCGACAACAACCCGATCCCGATGATCGTGAAGTCCGGTGCAGCCGGCAACATGACTCAGGTTCGTTCGCTTGCCGGTATGAAGGGCCTGGTGACAAACCCGAAGGGTGAGTTCATCCCGCGTCCGATCAAGTCTTCCTTCAAGGAAGGCCTGACCGTTCTCGAGTACTTCATCAACACGCACGGTGCTCGTAAGGGTCTGGCCGATACCGCTCTGCGTACCGCCGACTCGGGTTACCTGACCCGTCGTCTGGTGGACGTGTCGCAGGACGTCATCGTTCGCGAGACCGACTGTGGCACCGAGCGCGGCATCGTCACCACGATCTCGGAGAAGCAGGCCAACGGCTCGATCATCCGCGATGCTCATGTGGAGACCAGCACGTACGCCCGCACGCTGGCTGCCGACGCAATCGACGAGAACGGCAAGGTCATCGTCGAGCGTGGACACGATCTCGGTGACCCCGCGATCGACGCCCTGCTCGAGGCCGGCATCACGCAGGTCAAGGTCCGTTCGGTCCTGACCTGCACCACCGGCACCGGCGTCTGCGCCACTTGCTACGGCCGCTCCATGGCCACCGGCAAGCTGGTCGACATCGGTGAGGCTGTCGGTATTGTCGCCGCACAGTCGATCGGTGAGCCCGGTACCCAGCTGACCATGCGTACCTTCCACCAGGGTGGTGTGGCCGGTGCCGACATCACCGGTGGTCTGCCGCGTGTCCAGGAACTGTTCGAGGCACGTGTGCCGAAGGGCAAGGCTCCTATCGCGGACGTCACCGGTCGGGTACAGCTCGAAGACGGCGATCGTTTCTACAAGATCACGATCGTGCCGGACGACGGCGGTGAAGAGGTTGTCTACGACAAGCTCTCCAAGCGTCAGCGTCTGCGTAGCTTCAAGCACAGCGACGGCGAAGACCGCCTTCTGGCAGACGGTGACCACGTCGAGGTCGGACAGCAGCTCATGGAAGGTGCTGCCGATCCCCACGAGGTTCTGCGAGTCATGGGTCCGCGTCAGGTTCAGATCCACTTGGTCAACGAGGTCCAGGAGGTGTACCGGAGCCAGGGTGTGTCGATCCACGACAAGCACATCGAGGTCATCGTGCGCCAGATGCTTCGTCGCGTGACGATCATCGATTCCGGTGCCACCGAGTTCCTGCCCGGTTCGCTCACTGAGCGTGCCGAGTTCGAGTCGGCCAACCGCCGCGTTGTCGCTGAGGGCCGCGAGCCCGCAGCAGGCCGTCCGGTGCTCATGGGTATCACGAAGGCGTCGCTCGCGACGGATTCGTGGCTGTCCGCGGCATCGTTCCAGGAGACCACTCGTGTCTTGACCGACGCTGCAATCAACTGCCGCTCGGACAAGCTGATCGGTCTGAAGGAAAATGTCATCATCGGCAAGCTGATCCCTGCCGGTACCGGTATCAACCGTTACCGCAACATCCAGGTTCAGCCCACCGAAGAGGCCCGCGCCGCTGCTTACGCAGTGCCCGCGTACGACGACCAGTACTACAGCCCGGACGGCTTCGGCCAGAACACCGGTGCTGCAGTTCCGCTGGACGACTACGGCTTCAGCAACGACTACCGCTAGCGGTTAGTTCGTGAAAAATCCCCCGCCTCTGATGAGGCGGGGGATTTTTTCTTGTCAGGAGTTGCTGCCACTGAGGTCCGGGATCACGATTTCCTGCACGGCCCACTTGTTGCCGTCGGGATCGGCGAAGTAGATGAATCGTCCCCAGGCCTGGTCGTCGATCGGGCTGATGTCGATTCCGCGGCTCTTGAATTCGCCTTCGGCTTCTTCGATGTCCTTGACCACCACCTGCATGCCGACGACGGAACCAGGCTGAGCGTCGGTGATGCCTTTGCCGATGCAGATGGAGCAGGCGGAACCGGGTGGGGTCAACTGAACGAAACGCAGGTTCTCGTTGACGGTGTGATCGTGGTCGGCGTTGAATCCGAGTCGAACGTAGAAGTCTTTGGCGCGGTCGATGTCGGTGACGGGAATGGCGACCAGTTCGAGCTTGATGTCCATGACGTGCCCTTCATGTGGTGGTGAGTTCCGGCGACAGGTCCAGTGTTGCGCGTATTGCGGTCAGAAACGGTCCTCGATTCGCAGTCGGATGAAACTTTCCGAATTGCTTGTTACTCCGAGAGTGCTTCTCTCACTCCTCGACCGATCCCGAACCAGGAGCGGATACCCCGACTCCGCCGCTCTGACGCATTCGCTCGAACGCGCCATCCATGCGGACGCTCTCGGCTACCACCGGTTCTGGGTCGCCGAGCATCACGCGGTTCCCGGTATTGCGAGTGGATCGCCGGCTGTGCTGCTCGCGGCTATCGGTGCGCACACGCGAAACATTCGCCTCGGTAGCGGCGGTGTCATGCTGCCGAATCATCAACCGTTGGTTGTGGCCGAACAGTTTCTGATGTTGGAGGCCCTGTACCCGGGTCGGATCGATCTGGGTCTCGGGCGGTCGTTGGGCTTCACAGAACCGGTTCGTCAGGCGCTACGACGCAGCAAGGACGCGCCGGACACGTTTGCCGCTGATGCCCTGGACGTGCGCCGGTATCTGGAGGGAACTGCCGTTGTCACCGCTCGGCCGGCGTCGCCAGGCCGGGTGCCGATCTTTGTGCTTGCCACGCGCACCGGGCTGAAAGTGGCAGCGCAGCTGGGACTTCCGGTAGTCGTGGGTGGGCCGGTGCTCGGAATCGGCACCGCCGGCCGCGTGGAGGCGCTGGACGAGTACCGTCGGACTTTCCAGGCCACGGACGCACATCCCGATCCCTACGTTGTGGTGTCACTCGAAGTCATGGTCGCCGATACCGCTGAGGCGGCCCGTGATCTGTTGATTCCGGAGGCGTTCGCGCTCGTGGAATCGTCACGGACAGGGGAGTTTCCGCCGCTCACCTCTCCGGAAGAGATCGGGGGCGCACCGCTCGGTGATCGGACCGTCAGGCGCATCGAGGGGTTCCTGGCGTCGGCGCTGTACGGGAACGCGATCGAGGTGAAGCAGCATCTGAACGACCTGGCCGAGCGGACCGGCGCCGACGAACTGCTGGCCTCGACGTCAACCTTCGACCGCGCCGCCCTGGAACTCTCGGATCGCCTACTGCGCGAGGTGATCTAGCGGGGAACGTGGAACTCCAGCAATGTTGCTGCGGCGTCGTCGAGTTCGGACCACGGCACGGGCACGGCCAGGACGGCGATTGCCGACGTCGGAAACTTGTCCCGAATCCGTTGGGCTGCTTCGGAATTCTCGTTCGATGCCAGATCCAGTGCCGTCCAGGGTATTCCCGGTTCGTGGCCGATGACCAGGAGCGTGCTGACATTGGCGGACGTTGTCCGCACCGCGTTGATGACGTCGGCCTGGGATCCGCCGTAGATGGACTTGTCGAAGCCGGTTGGAGCGTCGACAGCGGTGGCGGCCAGGGTGTCGACGGTGCGCCGCGATGTCGAGCACAATACGGCGTCGATGGGCGGGACGTTCTCGCGGATCCACTCGCCGCCGAGGCGGGCTTCGCGGAGTCCACGTTCGGCGAGAGGGCGCTCGTGATCCCGAATGCCTTCGGGATAGCTGGACTTTCCGTGTCTCATGAGAACGAGGGTGCGGTGGTCTGCCATGCGTTCACGTTATCTGCTTTGTGGCTACCGGTGACGGTTACTCTGGATGGTCAGGACCTTGAAGGAGGATTCCATGGCAGGCAAGAAACTCGATCGAACGCATGCCCGAACTGCACTCGAGGTGGTACGGGAAAGTCCTACCATCGCACTCATCACGGTGGCGCCGGCTGTTGTCGTCTTCGGGGTCGTGTGGTGGCTGTTCGGTTTCTGGGCCGCGATACTTCTTGCGTTGGTTTTCGGTGTTGCGGCTGTCGCGACCCAGAAACTGCGTTAGAGCGCGCTCACCTGCGCAACTGCGCGCAGCGCATCGCCCACCAGGAACCACACGGAGAGGCGCGAATCCTCCACGCGGCTCCGTAGAACCACGTCGTCGCCGGCAACAAGGGGCGAGAGGTACTCGATCACCGCCCGATGCGGCGTGCTTCTCAGTTCGGAATGCGAACTGATCACCTGTTCGACGGCTTGCCAGTAAACGGCGTTGTTGACGTGGTCGAACGGGTCGATATCAGTGGCACGCAGGGTGAACGGTGCGTCGACGACGCCCGGTGTTTCGGCATCCGGTGCATTGTCGGCGATCACACGCTTCCATTTGAGGCGATGTTCGTCGGTCGATTCCTCGAGTGGTTTCATGAAGTCGTCGCTCATCCGGGTGGGCATACCGGACTCTGCACTGATGTGGATCCAGAACCCTTCCGTTTCGATCAGCGCACCGTTGCTGCCGTCGACGCGGACACGCATGTTTGCCCACCGCGTCGAGAATGCGGAGCACCACCGCGTCATGGTCAGATTCTCGGGCCAGATCGCCGGACGTATGACGTCGATGACGGTACGGCGTACGATCCAGAGCGGGTGGGTGTCGAGTGCATCGATGGCCTCGATGTTGTCGGTGGCGATGTCTTGCAGGTATCGGGCTACGCCGTCCAGTCGGAGCGCTTTTGCCGCGTTGACATCGCCGGTGCGCACCGGGCGTGTTTTCACGAAAATCGGTCCGTGGCCGGGTTGCGGCGCGAGTGTGAGATCTGGGTTCACCGAGTGATTCCTGTTCGCCGAGGGATTGCTTGAATTCTGCCAGGTGACCGGTTGAGGCGGGGATTCGAGCACCGGTGCCGATTTCTTGCGACAATGAGATTCGCTCCTCGCGCTTCGACTACGCACCGATGGTGTGGACGGGACTGTCATGACTCGAGCGGCGAGCGCATCCTCTGTTACTGCGGCACCCACGACTACAGCGTCGGAATGTGGCTATTTCGACGCTACGTCCAATTGCCGGTTCCTTGTTGCAACTCCGTCGACGCATCCGCGATTATGGCGCGAGTATCTAGATGGCGCATTGGAGAACTATCGCCATCACGGAGTCGAGAGCGTTGTCGAATACGACGAGATAGTGGACGGGTTCTCGACGACGCTGTTTTTCGTGGCCCTCGACAATGTGGGGGGTGTTGTCGGCGGCGTGCGTGTACAGGGACCGTACATGTGTGCGGACCAGGCACACGCTGTCCAGGAATGGACCGACCATCCTGGTGCCACTCAGGTTTACGCGATGATCGACGGGCGTATCCCAAGTGGTGTGATCGAACTCAAGACGGCGTGGTGTGGCGCGCACGCGGAGAGACGTGGTGAGCTGACGTCGGCGTTGTCACGCATTGCACCGCACGCGTTGTCGCTGCTCGGCGTCAGGTTCGCATTCGCGACGGCCGCAGGCTACGTGCTCGACCGCTGGGCAACCTGTGGCGGTGTCATGGAGGAGTCGATTCCCGGGGTGCCGTATCCGGACGAGCGGTATTCCACTCGCATGATGTGGTGGGACAAGTGCACCTACGTCGACAAGACGCACCACCTTCAGTTGCCGGCGCTTCTGGCCGAAGCGGCTCAACTCGAGGGGGCACGAGTGCCGTCTGCCGGTTTCGCGGCCGATGGACTCGGCAATGGACTCGGCAATGGTGTCGGCCGGAAATGAGGCGCTCTGGCGAGCGAGAGTCTTCGACGAGCGTCGTGCCGCCGATGTTGCCGCTCTGGAAGAGATTAGGCGACAACCCGATACGGTGACGATCGACCATCGGGCTCGGTTGCGTGACGAGTTGTCCGGACTTCGCGACCTTCCTGATCACAGGATTGTCGACGAGCCGTGCCGGTGGGTGCACTACCCGTGGCGGCGAGAACTGGTGGGAATTCTTGGTCCGCAGTCATTCTCACTTGTCCGGTTGGATCGGAACCGGAACAAGATCACCCGTGACGAACAGGCGCGACTGCGACGAGTGCGAGTAGGTATCGTCGGGTTGAGCGTCGGGAATGCCATCGCGCAGGCTCTGGCACTCGAAGGGTTATGCGGCGAGCTGAGATTGGCTGATTTCGACAGCATCGACCTTTCAAATCTGAACCGGATCACGGTGGGGATCATGGATGTGGGCGTCAACAAGGCGGTGGCCGCGGCGCGCCGTGTTGCCGAACTCGATCCGTATCTTTCCGTGTCGGTGTATACGAACGGTGTGACGGACGAGAACATCGACTCGATTGTCGACGGTCTGGATTTGGTTGTCGAGGAATGCGATTCGCTCGACGCAAAGATGGCGGTACGACGGGCGGCGCGTGCCCGCGGCGTCCCGGTGATCATGGAAACGACCGATCGGGGGCTCCTGGACATCGAGCGGTTTGATCTCGAACCACAGCGACCGTTGTTCCACGGGCTCCTCGGCGATCTCGACGAAGCGTCGTTGGTCGGATTGACGGCTCAGGAGAAGATTCCCTACGCGTTGGCGCTCCTGTCGGCAGCAGATCTATCGGTCAAGATGGCTGCGTCACTGGTGGAAGTGGGGTCCACGCTTTCGACGTGGCCGCAGCTCGGAAGTGAGGTGCTTGCCGGAGCATCCGCAGTGGCGACTGCGGTACGTAGGTTCGGTTTAGGGGAATCACTGCCGTCCGGCCGCGTCCGGATCGATTCGGGAACCCTGCTGAACAGCCTGCGAGATCCGCTGGTCGACGAAGGTGGTTCGCTGAGCGACATTTCCGAATCGAAGGTGGAATCGGCTGGGACGCCGACGAGGCCGGC
Source organism: Rhodococcus sp. NPDC056743 (assembly GCF_042790355.1). NCBI lineage: Bacteria > Bacillati > Actinomycetota > Actinomycetes > Mycobacteriales > Nocardiaceae > Rhodococcus > Rhodococcus sp. NPDC056743. The sequence continues at coordinate 866,014 of NZ_JBHTZI010000001.1, forward strand.
CGATGGCATCGAGGCTGTGCTCGAGGCGATCAGGTGGGCGCCGTCGGGCGGAAATGCCCAGCCGTGGTCCATTCGGGTCGATGGGCCGCTGATCCATATTCATGCGGATCGTGATCGGACGTCGTTGATGGATGTAGACGGCCGCGCAACCCATGTGGCGATCGGTGCTGCTGTCTACAACGCCAAGGTCGCGGCGGCGGCGTACGGAATTCTGGGTGGCACCGTTCTTCTGCCCGATCCTGATTCAGTGGATCTGGTGGCGACTGTCACGCTCGGGGACCACATGAATCAACCTCTGGCGCAGCGCTACCCGTCGGTGATGGAGCGAAGTACCAATCGCGGAGTGGGTGTACGAGCCCCGATCGACCGTGGGCTCGAGGATGCTCTCGGTGGCGCTGCGAGTGACGAGGGCGGTCGTCTTCATCTGTATACGGATCCGCGTGAGCTTGCCGCGTTCGGAGATGTTGTGGGCGCCGCTGACCGCATCCGATACCTGACGCCGATGCTGCACGAGCAGATGATCGGCGAATTACGTTGGCCTGGATCGGAAGCAGCACACACCGGTATCGACATCCGCACATTGGGGCTCGGCAATAGCGAAGTGGCATTCCTCGATGTCGTCCGGCGCAGCGATGTGGTGACCCGGTTGGCGCGATGGGGCGCGGGCGAAGCGCTGGGGACCGGTGCGCGTGATCGCATCACGTCGAGTTCGGCTCTCGGTGTGGTGACCGTGGATGGTTCCCGTCTCGATGACTACGTGCGCGGCGGTTCGGCCGCTGAAGCGGTGTGGGTATGCGCGCAGGAGCACGGATTGGGTGTGCAACCCATGTCGCCGGTCTTTCTCTATGCCCGAGACGGCTATGACTGCGTGCGACTGTCCGACCCGTTCGCGGGCGAACTCGATGCGTTGCGGGTGCGCATGCGTGGGCTACTCGATCTGAGTGGCGAGGAGTCCATTGCGCTGGTGCTGCGTCTGAGTCACTGTCCACCGGAAACAGTGCGCAGTGCGCGACTGCCCGCGAACAGTATTCGGCGCTGAGACGAAGAACGAGTTGCAGGAGAAATCATGGACGGCCGTAGCCTCGAACAATTGGTGACCGACGTTGCGGGTCGGCTGATGCCGGCCGACTCGACGACATCGGTTGCAGCGGCTACCGATGTCCTGCGTGATCTGGTCGAGTACTTCGGCGTCGACGTCAGCTTCCTGCGTCGCAACGATCATACGATCGGTGCGACGGTGCTGGTGGCGGAGTGGCCGCAGCGCCAGGATATTCCCGATCCGGACCCACTGGGAGTGGTGTACTTTCGGGATGCGGATCCCGTTTTTGCGGCTGCGGAGAACGCGCGAGAAACTCTGATCATCCGCCCGGAACCGAGTGGGTATCAGGACAGAATCCGAAGCGGCGCAGGTGTCGTCGAGACGTCGATGGCCGCGGTGCCCTTGCTGTCCGGTCCCGTCACTACGGGCGTCCTGGGATTCGTGAAGTTCGGTGACCGGGAGTGGTCGAGCAGAGAGATCAATGCGCTCAACGCCATTGCGACTCTGTTTGCCCAACTACAAGCGCGGGTGGCTGCGGAGGGCCGCCTACGTTACTTGGCGGATCACGACGAGCTGACCGGGCTGTCCAATCGGAGGATGCTCTTGGGTGAACTCGAACGACGTTTGCAGCCGGGGGAGCCTGGGCCCGTCGCGCTTCTGTTTCTGGACGTCGACAGGCTGAAGGTGGTCAACGATCTACTGGGACACAATGCCGGCGATGCGTTTATTCACGAACTCGGAAACCGCCTCGAAAGCAGATTTCCCGGCGACGTCGTCGTCCGTCTCGGCGGCGACGAGTTTGTCGTAGTGCTCTCGGAACCGATGGACGCGGCGCAGGCCGAAGTGATTGCCCGAGCGGCACAGTCGGTTGCATCGACGCCCATCGCGCTGGGGACCGAAGAGGTGGGCAGAAGCGTGAGTATCGGTATCGCGGTGGCGAAACCGGGAGAGTGCAGTGTCAATGAACTGCTCAGGTGCGCCGACGAGGCCGTTCTTGCTGCAAAATCCGACGGCGGAAATGCGGTAGTCGTCTGCAGTGACGAAATGCGAGCAGCGAACGACGATCATGCGGAAATGGAGATGCACTTGCGGGCAGCGATCCGCGACGGTCAGTTGGAGGTGTACTACCAACCTGTCGTCGATCTGGAGTCGGGTGTGATATCAGGAGTCGAAGCGCTGGTTCGGTGGAATCATCCGGTTCACGGTGTGCTTCAACCGGATTCGTTCATCGACCTTGCCGAGGCGGCAAATTTGTCGGGAGAACTCGGTCGACAGGTGCTGCACGAGGCCTGCCGTCAACTTGCACAGTGGAATGCGGCAATTTCCGGCCGCCGGCTGTACGTGTGTGTGAATGTGTCACCGGCGCAGTTGATTACCAGCGACTTCGTGGGGTCCGTTGCACACGAGTTGGCAACCTACGGTCTCGATCCCGGTTGTTTGTGCATCGAGATCACCGAGCGGGCCGTGATGCACGATCTTGCTCATGTGTTGGTGACGCTGCGCGGACTGTCGGAACTTGGTGTTCACATAGCGCTCGACGATTTCGGAACCGGGTACAGTTCGTTGGCTCAGTTGAAGATCCTGCCGGTCGACACGGTCAAGATCGATCGGGGTTTCGTTCACGAATTGGGAATCGATCACGACGATCTGGCGATCGTCCAGTCGATTGTCGGTCTCGCGGAATCTTTCGGTCTGTACGTGGTCGCCGAAGGCGTGGAGTCCGCTAGAGCAGCACGAATTCTGCTCGATCTCGGTTGCCGATTTGCGCAAGGATTTCTCTTCAGCCCTCCGGTGCAGCCTGACCATATCGCGGCGATGCTGGAAGCCGGCCGTAGGACGCCGACCTACGTGCTGCAGCCCTGAGGCGCCGTCACACTCGCAGCCCGACATCGACTATTGCCCGCGCGACCGCAGACACCGAGGCGTTGCACAATTGTGCGTGAGCTTGGATCAGTGCGTACGCTTCGTCGACTCCGGTGCGCCGCGCATCGGCGGTGATGCCTTTGGCCTGTTCGAGAATGATGCGCACCTTCAACGATTCCTGTAGCTGGGAACGAATCTGCTGCAGTTGATGACGTTTCGACGCGTTGACGCAGTACCCCGTTGCCATGTTCGCCACCAGGTATGTGAACATGATGTCGTCCGCGGACCACGTGCGTGGTACGTGCGCGTACAGACTTACCACACCGATCGTTTCGCCATTGATCGACATCGGGACGCTCGCAGTAGCTGCGATGTTCAACCGTTTGGCGTTCTCGGCGAATTCCGGCCAGAGATCGGGCCGTTGACGGATATCGGTGACGGCGATCCGCTCGCCCTTCTCGTATGCCGTCCGCCCCGGTCCGGCCTGCAGTCCTTCCTGACACCGTTCGATGTCGGCAGTGGAATCGGCGACCGACGTGATGCATCTCAGCTCGCCATCGCTGACCAGGCTGATGCTGCCACCCGAGACCCCGAGCACGTCGACACCGTTTTCCAGCAATTCCGTCATCACGTCGTCTACGACGTAGACCGTCGGGAGTAGCTGCACAAAATGTGAAAGAAGATCGGCGAATTCGAGATTCATCGTGGCTACCTACTCGTGCGCGCAGCGAGGACGAGCTGCCGGGCATCAGGGGTAGCTCTGGAGAGGACCGCAGCGCTGCCGGATGTGGAAGGGCAATTTGCCGCCTAGTCGAAAGTTACACCGATCTATGCCGGTGCGCCATCACGCCAACTAGCCATCGACCCGGCAGCGCCAACTAGCCATCGACCCGGCAGTGGAGTAACTTTCAATTCAGAGCCGTTCCGCCCCTGATTCCTGGTGGCGCGGTGCGTGGAGCTACCCCTGATGCCTGGTGGCTCGTCCGATCGGCTGGACGAGTAGGCAGGCACTCATGAATCACATTCAGCGTCACATTCCCTCTCATGTACCTGGCGATTCCGTGGTGCGGCGGATTGCGCGAGTGGTGGAATCCGCGCCCCGCAGCGTAGCCGTCTCCTCGGCGGAAGAAGAGCTCGACTACAGCGAACTACATTCTCGCGCAGTCGTACTCGCCAGAGAGTTGCGATCTGCCGGTGTAGTTCCGGGTGATCTTGTGGCTCTCTGTGTGCCACGTTCGACGGACTGGGCAGTCGGTGCGGTGGGGATACTCTCAGCGGGCGCGGCCTACGTAGCACTCGACCCTCGAGCACCTGATGCGCGACTTCGGTTTGCCCTGCAGGACAGTTCGGTTCGTGCCCTGGTTGCATTTCCCGATGTTGCTGCCAGGCTCGATTGGGTCGACCCGGTCGTTCCTGCCCGCACTGTGGGCGCATCGGTGGACGGCGAAACCGTCGGCGCCCAGACTGTCGGCGCCGAACCGGATGATGCCGCATACGTCGTCTACACGTCGGGTTCGACCGGTGAGCCGAAAGGTGTTGTCGCCCTGCACGGTGGATTGCTCAACCTGATCGACTGGCACCAAAGAGCATTCGAACTCACCTCGGACGATCGATGCACCTTGATCGCGAGCCCGGGGTTCGACGCAGCAGTGTGGGAACTGTGGCCGGCTCTGACCACGGGAGCGTCGTTGCACGTAGTTCCGGTGGGATTGGAAAACGACCCGGTGCGACTGCGTGATTGGCTGGTCTCCGAGCGCGTGAGCGTGTGCTTCATGCCCACTCCTCTCGCAGAGTCATTGATTGCGATGACCTGGCCGGATCACACGTGTCTGCGGATTCTGTTGACCGGCGGCGACGTGTTGTATCACCGTCCGCCGCCAGGCTTGCCGTTCACCCTCGTGAACAATTACGGACTGTCCGAGGCGAGTGTCGTCTCCGTGTCGGGCGCTGTCGAACCGCTCGCCGGCGACACCTCTGCGGTTGCGCTACCTGCCCTCGGTCGCGCGATCGACGGTGTCGACCTCGAGGTAGTCGGTGAGGACGGTTCGCCGGTACGCGCCGGTGAGGTCGGAGAACTGGTGGTGCGTGGCGTATCCGTAGCCCGCGGATATCTCGGCCAACCGGAACTGACTGCGCAGAAGTTCTCGCACTGCGGAGACGACCCTGCGCGGCGCGAGTACCGTACCGGTGATCTGGTTCGGGTCAACAGGTTCGGTGATATCGAGTTCTCCAGCCGACTCGACGATCAAGTGCAGATACGAGGTAATCGGGTCGAAGTCGGCGAGATCGCCGGGGTACTCGATCGACACCCAGCGGTGCAGGCCAGCGTGGTGATCGTTCACGGTGAACGGGCGAATCCCGCACTGACCGCGTTTGTCGTTCGGAGTGACAAGTCGGCGGACATGTCGGGGCTACAGACGTACCTCTCGGCCCATCTTCCGGATCACATGTTGCCTCGTTCCGTCATCGAACTCGACGCGTTCCCCACCACCGCACACGGAAAAATCGATCGTGCGGAGTTGGAGCGCGAGGCGCACTCGAGGATCCGTGTCGACCGCGGGTCGTTGGTCGCGCCGCGCAACGAGGTCGAGGCCGCGCTCGCCGAGATCGTCGCCACTCGACTGGATCTGCCGGCAGTGGGGATCGACGAAAACTTCTTCGTCCTCGGCGGCCATTCGATGTTGGGTGCTCAATTGATCATTCGCATAGCGGAGATGTACGGCGTCGAAATGACATTGCTCGAGCTTTTCGACAATCCCACGGTTCGTGACATGGCAGCCAAGGTGGAACAACTGGTCGTGGAACAGATATCCGGGATGAGTGACCAGGAGCTTCTCGACGCAGGACGGAGTGAATGATGACCACGGCACCGACCAAGGCCCCCAGTCTGATTCGACTACTCGACCCCGAAGTGCTGGCCGATCCCTACCCGCTCTACCACTCCTTGCGAGACGAGGCGCCGGTGATGTGGGATCCGTACTTACATGCGTGGGTGGTGACGCGCTACGCGGATGTCGCCGACGTACTCACGCGGTTCAAGGCCGATCGCACGCCCACTCCGGCAAAGTTGGCAGAGTTGGGGATGGAGCAGCTGGCTCCAGTGGCGCAGGTGATGGTCCGTCAGATGCTGTTCCTCGATCCACCGCAACACGGTCGGGTCCGCGGATTGGCTGCCGCGGCCTTCACCCCGCGTCGCATTGCGGCCCTGCGCGGTCACATCCAGGAGATCACCGATTCACTGATCGACGCGGTCATCGACGACGGCGGCATGGAGGTGATGGACACCCTGGCCAACCCGCTACCCGCCATCGTGACCGCGGAGATGTTGGGAGTGCCTACCGAAGACCATGAACTGCTGAAGAACTGGTCAAGTGACTTTGCCGAGATGCTCGGCAATTTCCAGCACAACCCCGGCCGTGTTGCCGGCGTCCTGCGCAGCGTGGAGCAGATGACGGAATACTTCCAGGCTGCGGTGCGCAATGAGGCCACGCACCCTACTGACGGTTTGATCGGTGCGCTGTACGCGGCCGAGATCGACGGCGACAGTCTCAGCGAAGACGAGATAGTGGCCAACGTCGTGGTGACCATGGTCGGTGGTCAGGAGACAACCACTAATCTGATCGGCAACGGATTGCTCACGTTGCTCCGTCACCGCGATCAGTTCGAGGAATTGATCGACGATCCCTCAGGTCTGAGCGCTGCTATCGAGGAACTGCTGCGGTTCGAGAGTCCGAGCCAGCACACAGCACGGATTGCTCCGGACGCGGTGGAGATTGCCGGACAAGAGATTCCGGCAGGCCAAGCGGTGATCGCCGTGATGGGGTCCGCGAATCGGGATCCGTCGAAGTTCGCCGATCCTGGTCGGCTGGACTTACATCGCGCACCCAATCGCCACCTCGCATTCGGTTGGGCTGGGCACTTCTGCTTCGGTGCACCATTGGCCCGCATGGAGGCGCAGGCGGCTTTCAGGACGCTACTCGCCCGGTTGCCCGGACTGGAACTGGAACCTGGACCGATCCGGTGGCGCCCCAATCTGGGATTACGTGGCTTGGCGTCGATGAATGTGCGGTGGTCGCTATGACCACCCTCGACAACGAGCGTCGCATCGCGGCGCGGAAGGCCTTGCTCGAGAATCGATTGCGGGGAGCGCAGGCAAACGGCGTACCGGCGGTTCCGCCTTCCGTGCAGCGGAGACGGGGGAGCGAGGCCGGTGTACACTACGCGCCGCTGTCGGCGGCACAGTTGCAACTGTGGTACCTCAATCGGTTGGCCCCGAAAGCGCTTGCGTACAACGAACTTGCCATCGTGACCAAGGACGGAGCTTTCGACGTGGCAGCCCTCGGCTGGGCCTTCAACGAGTTCATCCGTCGGCATGAAGCGTGGCGTACCACGTTTGCGGTGGTGGGCGACGAGCCGCGGCAAGTGATCCATCCGCCGACCGTGATCGATCTTCCAGTCCTGGACGTGAGCCACCTACCGTTCGACGAAGCGGTCGGTGTGGCAACGGATCTTGCCGTCGAGCAGACACGTCAACCGTACGACATGAGCGCGGGCCCATTGATCCGCCCGCAGTTGGTACGAGTGTCCCCCTCGTGTCATCGGCTGTACCTCGGACTGCATCATCTGATCTTCGACGGCGTCACGCTGTACCGCATCTTTCTGCCGGAGCTGGTGTCGTTGTACAACTCTCGAATCGCGGGAGCCCTACCGGCGCTTACTGAGCCGCCCGTTCAACACGGCGACTATTCCTCGTGGGAGCGGAAGTGGGTGGAAGGTGACGAGGTAGCGAACCGGGTCGAATGCTACCGACGGCACTTCGAGGGAGCGCCGGCCTTGGATCTTCCGCTCGACCGGCCGCGTCCACCGCGTCCACGATTTGCCGGGTCGGTGGAGCCGATCTCCGTTGATGCCGATACGGTGGCGAGGTTGCGCACCTCGGCGGGGCAACAAGGAGCAACGTTGTTCCATGCCTTGGCCGCAGTGTACGCGTACTGGCTCCATTGTTACACGGGCAGTAGTGATGTCACGTTCGCAACTCCGACCGACCTGCGTCAGCGGTCCGAACTCGAGTCCATGGTGGGGTACTGCCTCACCCCGACCGTGTTACGTGCCCGCCTATGTACGGAGTGGACTTTTGCCGAGGCTGTCGGAGCCATGCGCACCGAAGTGCTGGATGCGCTCGGTCGGGTAGTGCCCTTCGAACGGCTGGTTCGGGGACTGGACGTACCGCGAGATCCGCGAATGAACCCGCTCTTCCAATCAGTCCTGGTTCTCGAGCCCCCGACGGTTCCGGTTGACGACGAGTGGTCGATGCAGCTGATGGAGAACGCAGTCGGGGCTGGAGTAGGGCAGGTGAAGTTCGATCTGAGCCTCGAGCTGGACGAGCGCGCCGATGGTCGCCTGGTGGGCAGAATCAGTTACAACACAGACCTTTTCGAATCGGGCACGATCGCGTTGATGGGGCGCCATCTGAACCTGTTGCTGCGTCGATGCGCGGAAGACCCGACCGCCGTCCTGAGTGAGTTGTCCCTCGCGGATTTCGAAGACGTGGCGCGGCAGCTGAATCTGAATCCTGCCGCAGTCGAGTCGAGACCGATCGGGCTGAACCCTCCGGACACGATCCACGAGGCAATCGTTAATCGGGCGACCAAGACACCGAATGCACCGGCAGTGACGGTGGGTGAGAATTGCCTGACGTACGCCGAACTGGTGAACCGGGCCCGTTCGATTGCGGAGCATCTCACCTGGGTGGGTATCGGTCCGGGAACTGTTGTGGCGGTGTTGATGCCGCGCACGATCGATCTCGTGCCGGCGATCCTGGCCGTCCTGATGGTGGGTGCCGCCTATCTGCCGATCGAGCCGAGGCAACCGGTGCGACGGGCCCGGTTCATGCTTGACGACGCCGATGCGGCGGTGGTGCTGACTGCCGAATCGCTGGCACAGGAATTGACGTGGGTCGACTGCCCCGTCGTAACGGTGGACGGTAAGGAACTTTCCGATCGAAGCGCCGAACGGGTGGCAGACGCTCACTGTGCAGTTCGGCCTGAGGACTTGGCCTACATCATCTACACATCGGGTTCGACCGGGTCACCCAAAGGTGTTCAGGTGGAACACCGCAACGTACTGGACCTGATGGAGTCGTTGCCGGCGGCCGTAGATCTGGCTTCCGACGACGTTGTGCTCTCGGTGGCCTCGTACACCTTCGACATGTCCGTCGGAGACTACTTCGTGACACTCGGGGCCGGGGCCGGCCTTGTGGTTGCAACCACCGAGGAGATGCATGACCCGCGTCGGCTTGCGTACGTAATCGAGCAGTGTGGCGCCACTCGGATGAGCGCAACACCCACCAGTTGGGCTGCACTGATCGAATCAGGTTGGCCGGGACGTTCCGGGTTGATCGCTGGTGCCGTGGGCGAGCCGCTGCCGCAGTCGGTCGCAACGTCTCTGTCCAGTCTCTGCGCAGGTGTGTGGAACGGGTGGGGCCCAACCGAGACCACGGTGTTTGCCGGCGGTGGAGCAGTCTCACCGGATGAACCCGTGACGGTAGGCAGGCCGATGCCGGGAACACGCCTGTACGTGACGGATTCGAGGGGGCGGATCCTTCCGATGGGCGTGCCGGGTGAGATCGTCATCGGCGGACCAGGGGTATCGAGAGGATATCTGCACCGCACGAGTGAGACGGCGCAACGGTTCGGTCCGGACCCGTATGTGCCCGGCGAGCGCGTCTACCGTAGCGGTGACCGCGGGCGGTACATCGCGGACGGAAGGCTCCGACACCTCGGGAGGCTGGACGATCAGGTCAAGATCCGCGGGTTCAGGATCGAACTGGGCGAGATCGAAGCGACTCTACGAGAACACCCCGGCGTGGCCACGGTGTCCGTGGACGTCGGCACCGACCACCGCGGGCAACCGCAGTTGGTTGCCTACATCGTCCCGGCCGCGCGCTACAACAACCAGCCTGGACCGGACGGCGACGCGAATCTACGGGCGTGGACTCGGCAACGACTGCCGGAGTACATGGTGCCGGCCGAGATCATTCGAGTGCCGACGCTTCCCACGTCGGCGAGTGGGAAACTCGATCGTCGGGCGTTACGCGACCTGGCTGCTCGGGCGCTCAGCGACGCCGGTGAACATCGCAGCGCGGCAATCACTTTCGAAAGAGTGCTCACACCGACGGAACAGAAGGTGGCTTCGCTGTGGTCGATGCTACTTGCCATCGAGGTGTCGGATCTGGATCGGAACTTCTTCGATCTCGGCGGGCATTCGATCCTGGCCGCGAATCTTGTTGCGCAGATCGAACATCGGATGGGCGCGCAGGTGTCGTTGGTCGACTTCCTCGACAAGGGAACTACCGTCGCAGGGCTGGCGCGGCTCGTGGACGATGCTTCCTCGCCGGCCGAGTTGCAACCAGCACCCGAACTCGTAACGGATCGGCGGCCCGCCTTCTTCGTGTTCCCCGATCTCCCGAGCGCCATGAGTCTGCGGCATCTACGTGCGCTCTGGGGCGACGAGCAGAGTGTGCATCCACTGCTCCCGCTTGCCGCCTCGATGCGCCCGCAGCGCTGGGAAACAGTCGAGGAACTCGTGGAGCCCACGATGTCGGCTTTGCGCGCCGTTCAACCGGAAGGGCCGTATGCGCTGGCCGGGTTCTCGTTCGGGGGGCTTGTGGCGTACGAGCTTGCCCGGCAGTTGGATCGGGATGGGCAACAGGTCACGTGGCTGGGGATACTCGACACTCCGACGCCGGAAACTGCGGGGCGAGTGATGAAGCGATGGAAGTCGTCGTCGGGACGACTCGAGAGACTGCGCCAGCCCGGCAGGATCAAGCTTGTGGCCGATTATGCTCGCAATCTCGGATGGGCCGGTCGAGAGAAATTGATCGCCGCGGGGCTCGTTCGACGTTCGGCGACTGAGGATTTCGATTTGCGGGGCGTCTGGGACATCATGGCGCGCTACGAACAGCGTGGGCACAGCGTGCCACTCGAACTGTTTGTCACGTCGTCGACAGCGGCGGAAGTGCGAACACCGGTTCTAGGGTGGGATACGTTCCACGAAGGTCGGTTGCGCACGCACTTTCTGTGCGGAAGTCACGACTCGATTCTCGACAGTCCACAAATCGAAGAACTGGCAGCGATCATGCTGGCCGGTCTTCACGACGCGAGGGTGGATTTGCCATGAGATGGAATCGGATCATCGCGTGTGCCTGCGCGGTTGTACTCATGACAGGTTCGAGTTGTTGTGCGGCGGGGGCGCGTGACGACGTGGACACCGCGCAACGTGTCGCGTCCGGAGGTTTCTATGTCGATCCGAATTCGAGTGCGGCACGTGCGTTGGTGGACTACCCGGACACTGCATCGATCGTCGCCAGATTGGCCGATACACCGCAGGCGTTCTGGCTCAGTGCAACCTCGCCGCCGACAGCGGTTTCCAACGAGGTTGGCCGGTACGTTGATGCAGCAGTTCGTGCGAACGCGGTTCCGGTGTTGGTCACGTACGCGATTCCCCAACGTGACTGTGGGTCTTTCTCGGCCGGCGGGTACAGCAACGGTGCGGACTACCGAACGTGGTCGGACAATGTTGCGGCGGGAATCGGTAACCGTGAAGCGGTTGTGATCGTGGAGCCGGACGCGCTCACCGACTGGTCCTGTCTGTCATCCGAACAGGCAACAGAGCGAATCGATCTTCTCCGCTATTCGGTGAATGCACTTGCCTCGGATCCGAATACAGCGGTGTACATCGACGGTGGTCATTCGCGGTGGCTCGATGCCCCCGAGCTGGCGAGCCGGCTCGAATCTGCCGGGGTGGAACGCGCCCGGGGATTCAGCCTGAATGTCGCCAACTTCTACACGACGGTGGAGCAGGAAGCGTACGGCGAGTCCGTATCGGCGCTGACCGGCGGAAAGACGTACGTTGTCGACACGTCACGCAACGGTGCCGGACCGCCCCCCGAAGGGCCGCTGAACTGGTGTAATCCGCCTGATCGCGCGCTGGGTTCGGCGCCGACGACACAAACCCAGGCCGCGCACGCGGCCGCGTACTTGTGGGTCAAACATCCCGGCGAGTCTGACGGCACCTGCAATCGGGGTGATCCACCGTCGAGTGTGTGGTGGAATGCGTATGCTGTTGCGATAGTGCAGAATTCGGGACGGCGCAGGGGCTCTCAGATGGCCCGCTGTGAGATGGCTCTAGCGTAGGCGCGTCGAACCTGTGGCAAGACAGCCGATTCGGTGTAGGCGCGCGCTCTGATTCGGCCACCCTCGGCCACTCTGGTGTGCAGTGTCTGATCCTCGAGTATGCGTTCGAGCGCTCGTGCGAGTTCGTAGGCATTGCCGGGGGGAACAAGTAGTCCGGAGTGTTCGTGCTCGATCACGTCTCGTAGACCGCCGATGTCGGACGCGATCACCGGGGTTCCCACGCTCATCGCTTCAATAGCGACAAGACCTTGTGGTTCCGCCCATCTCGAGGGAACGCAGACTACGCGAGCTCCCCGCATGGCGGCCATGACCTGATCGTGTCCGACATTGGTGCGTACGATGACCGGACGCTCGGAGTCGCCGATCATCGGAGGAGTATCGGGGCGTTGCATTCCGATCACCACCAGTGGCACCGGTGTGTGCATCAGCTGGCGAGCGTCCAGGAGCGTTGTGATTCCCTTGTGCGGGCCGATGGCGCCGATGAAGAGGAGGTAGTCGGTGGACGGCAGGAAGTCTGCTGTGCCATTCCTACGTCCTTCGTCCTTCACGTTGTCGGGTACAAACGACGGTATTACGGCTACCCGATCCGGGTCGACTTTCGCCAGGCATGATTCCGCCACTGCCGTGCTGATCGGCAGGAACAGAGTGACGCGATTGAGGAGGTGCCGGCTCTCGGCGAGTCCGAGGACCAGCGGCACAGCTTTCGGTGTCCCGTAGAAATCGCCGGCACACCGCAGGCACCGCGTGATTCCTGGTCCCCGGCACACGGTATCGAGGGCACTCTTGGGTACCAGAGTCTTCTTTGCGCAGTTCAGTCCGTAGTCGTGGAGGGTGACTACCAGTGCGGTTCGCCGGGGTAAACACAATCGCAGGCACGAGTGCAGGATCCATCCGTGGGCATGCACGACATCGGGTTGTAGTTCGTCGACAAGGCGCTGAAGGTGCCGGATCAGCGCGGGATCGGGTGCGGTGGGATGGAATTGGTGGGCGGTATCGGAGGTGAACGGCCGCAGGAATCGCGTCCAGCCGGGCAGGTGGTGCACTGTGACCAGGCCGTCGAGTGACTTCGACGCAGTGCCGCCTCGGCTGAGTGTGGCGACCGTGACTTCGGTTCCGTCGCAGGCTAACCCCGTGGCGAGAGCATGCACGGCGCGTTCGAGTCCGCCGGCGGCCGGTGGGTAGCTGTCGGAGACCAGTAGGACCTTCACCGGGTGATCCCTTTCATCGAAGCACTCTCGGTCGCGCAGGCACGACTATGTAGCGCCACCGCGCCAAGGCCCATACCGCGCCGACGGCCTGCGCGGCGATCCAGCTGATTCCGATTGCAACAATTCCCATGGACGGCAATAGGATCCAGGAGAGTGCCAGGCAGGCGAGCAGCATCGACACATTGAGTGTCATGGCCTCGCGCAGTCTGCCGACTGCACGCAGAACCGCCACCGCGATGTTGGTGACGGCGTCCGGGATGGCAGAGAGAGTCAGTACGATCAGCAGCAGTTGCCCGTGGGCACTGTACGACTCGCCGAACACTCGCAGCACCCACCCGCCGCCGACGAGGTAGACGAGTATCAGCGGGCCGAGCAACGCGGCGATGATCCGGCTGCAACGCCGGGCGAGAGCCGGGATGTCTTCGGGATCCGTTGCGGTCTCGGCGAACAGCGCCATGGCAATGCACGGACTGATCATGAAGAACACCGCTCCGAGCATCCACGTCGCGTAGAAGTAGGCGCCGTCGGATTCCGACAGCCTGGCCAGCACGATGATGGGCAGTACGAAGGACGTGACGTTCGACGCCACCGTCACCACGTGTTGTCCCACCAGTGATGCGCTCAAGTCCCGGACGTCGGCGACGAGGTGCCCTAGTAGCGGCCGCATACTGTGCTCGCCGCGTATTCGTCTGCACCAGAACGTCGAGAACACTACCGAAATCACCGCCGACGCGCTCCAGGCCGTGAGTATGTGGTTGTGTGTGCCTCGGATGAGTACTGGGAGGAACAGCAACGGAATGCGCAGGCCGGTGAACAATACGTTGCGTGCGAGGAGTAGTTCGCTGCGGCGCAGAGCAACTGCCACACAGTCGGCCAGTGTTCCCAGAGCGAAGAATGTAGCTCCGATCGTGAATGCCGTTGCAGCGAGTGCAGTGGTCAGTGACGGGAGCGTGTGCAGAACAAATCCCAGAGTGAGCACCACGATCGCAGACCCGAGTGACGCGGTCACCGTCACGACTGTCACTGCGGCGGTGAGTATTCGCCGCCAACGTTCAACTGTCAGAGTGCGCGGTAGCCACTCGACCATCGCGGTGGCGGCGCCGACGCTGGCGATCAGTGCCGTTGCCTGCATAGCGCTGGTGGTCGCCGCTGCGACGCCGATGTCCTCGGTAGATGTCGTGTGGGCGACAACAAGCCAGAACACGTAGCCCATGAGGGAGGTGAAAATGGTGCTTGCCATCATGAAAGAACTGTTGCGCAACATAGAGTCTTCGGCTATTCGGGTCCGTACGATCCGGGGGAGCGAGCCGAGTGTCACCTTCATCGGGGCGTCACAGACAGATAGAGCACGAGGGATGTCGGTCCGATACCGGCGGTGTCGGGAGTTTGGGCGATCGCGACGTCGATCGCAACTCGGTACCGGCCCGGTTCGTTCGGTGCGAGGAACGACACCGTTCCGACCTGGGCACTGCGGGCGTTGGTGTTGGTGTCGAAGGGTGCGGTCGGTGGTGTCGTGACGAACCGTGGATCTGTCGGTGACTCGCCGCCGATGGTGGCCGTGACGTATGGAGGCAGGGTGGGGAAGAGGAAACCGTAACTGTACGAAGTCCATTCGATGTCGACCGGAGAATTGGGCGGCACCTCGAGTTGGCCGGCGATGGCAGTGTCGGGGCCGGTGAGAATCGTGTTGACGTACCGCGCGGGTTGCGTTGTCTGCATCGCGAGCGCGCTGATCAACGCTCCGATGCACAGCGCCGTCAAGGCGAGTGAGACGAGTGCGGTTTTCCCGACACTGAGCCACGCTATGTCGCGGACTGGAGGCGCCTCGGCATTACGCGGGGTCTGCCGAACGCGAATTGCCATCAGGGACAGCAGTGTTGCTGCCACAGCGAAGAGGGCGAGCGCGATGGTAGATGTAGTCAGTTGAAAGCCCAAGGGGCCAAGAGCGAGAACGGCGCCGAGCAAGATAGCGAGGGTGAACAGGGACGGAAGGAGCACGCGTAGTGGTCTTTCGAGTCCGTCTTCTCGCGCGTCGAGATGGTGTGGGTCAGTTCCATCCGGTAAGTCACCCAGAACTAACGTCGACGTCGCCCAGGCTGGTATGACCAGGAGCGCGGCCACGGCAAGGATCCGAACTTCCACTGGAGCCCGGAGCAGTATCGCGGCGAGAGACGCTGCGGCGACCATGGCGGAAACCCTCACTCCGGTACGTAGATCGCACGTCAGTACCGCGACTAGGAGTCGGCCACTTCGATTGGCGATGTCGTTGCGTTTCATGGCGTTCCCGTCGGAGTGATCAGTTCGGTGCCGACGCTCGCCGTATCGAGTCGGTACACCCGGAGATGTTCGGTCGACATGATCAGTGACGCCCATGGCACGTGATCGAGTCGGTCGAGATACGAGGCAGGTGTCGGCAGACCGGCCAGGGGATCATCGCTGCCGTAGTTGTCACCGTTGAAGGGTGGGGCGTCCGCCATCCTGGTATCGACGACAAGATAGCCGTACGTGGCCCCGGCGAGGTCGGAAGCCAGTTTCGCATCGGGGTCGGAGTCGGTCTGGGTCAGCTCCCACACCGGAAAATCGGATGATGGTTCGGAGACGTAGAGTTCGCCGTATGCTGCCAGTGCCAGCGTCGTGTAACGATCGGTCACGACGCGGACGCGACCTTCTCTCAGGCGAATGTGTTCGGCGACCGTCCGGGCTTCGGCGCTCGCGGATCTGGTGTCCGATCCCCAGAGGAACGGGCCGGGAAATCGGTAGGGGTCATTGAGGCCGGCGCCGACATTTCCGATGAGCACGACCATCAGTACGCTCAGCGAGATCGGCGTCCGGAACCGAATCACCATTCGTGGCAATCGATCCTGGAACGCCACGACGAGGGCGCATGTGACCGCCACCCCGACGTAGCTGAACGCCCATGAGCGCCGAGCGCCCTCTGCGCCCGACGGTGCCAGAACGAACAGGACGGAAGGGAAGTAGACCGCTCCGATAGCGACGAACGCGAGTGTCGCGGACGTGACCTTGCTCCGCACACGCGCGATCACCAACAGCGCCAACGCGAAGATCGCTGCCACCGTTGCCGGTGCTGCCGCGGTGAAGGCGCGTTCCCAGAGTGGCTGAACGTTGGCGGCGAGGAGTTCGCGGCCACTCGATTGCGACGTGGCGATGCTACTCAGCTGAGTCAACGAGTTGGCGAGATACGGGGAGAGGTAGCCCACGGTCGGTGATGCCACGAAGACAAGCCAGGCGGCGCCGACAGTTCCGGTGCCGCCCAGCAGAATCCACCAGACGTATGGCCTTTGGTGCGCGCGTACGAATCCGAATGCGGTGACGGTGACGGCGATTGCCGCCGAGATCAGGAGCAGTGCGATGGTGGTCAGATGGTGGGTGACGACGCACACGGCACCGCACGTGACCGCGATCGACAGATACGAGATTCGCCGGCGACGATCGTCCGAGCGGGCCGCGAGCGAGGTCAATGCCAACGCCCACATCAAGAATGTGATGGCTACACCTTCGTACGCGAATTGAGTGTCGAAATAGATGGCCGACGGATTGAGTGCGTAGATCAGTGCTGCCACGGCACCGGCCCGGGCCGAGCGCAGTAGTGATGTTCCGAGCACATACGCGCCGAGAATTGTCATGACGTGGGCGATCACCATCAACACTTCCCCCGCGGACCAGGCCGAGAGGCCGGTCAGTTGGGACAGGGAAGCGGACAGGGCCGACGTGCCGGGAAAATATTCGACGATCGGAATGATCGAGTTGGGTGGGAACAATTGGCCGCCGGTCATGACATCGACGGATTCACGCCAGTGCGCATACTCGTCGTGATACGACGGACCGAATGGGTTTCGGAGATACTTCGGCACGGCCGTGAAGAGTCCGAGCAAGGTTATCGCGCCGATGCGCTGATTGACTGTTGTCCCGGCAGTCGCCAATTTTGCTGCGAGTGGTACCAGTCCGAGCAACATCCCGACCCAGAAGGTTGCGTAGTAGACGTTCGGCGGTGTGCCTTCGCTCGACATCCGGTACGACATCCCGATCAGGAGTGTTCCGAGCGCAACCGATACTCCAATTACTGTCCACGACACCAGTATCGAGCGTGAACTGCCGGAGAACCGGTGACGCGGACTCTGTTCGGTATCGCTCGGTGCGAGTGCAATCATGATCGCGCCAACCGCTCGATCGCACCGAGCATGGTCGACCACGAGGTGTGGTCGGTGAATCGGCGGCGGCGGTCCGGCGGAATCGACATCAACGCACGACGGAGTGCGTCGACGTTGTCGGGCTCGACCAGATGGGCGCCTTCGTAAGTGCGTGTTGCTTCGACGAGTCCGCCAACCGCGTAGAGCACGACGTGTAGCCCGGAGTGCATGGCGATCTGCAGCGGACCGCTGGCCGACGCCCTTCGATAGGGAAGCACCACTACGTCTGCGTCACGGAAGAATTGGGCTGCCTCGGAGTCGCTGACGTAGCGATTGACGAAAGTGATGTGACGACGGTGTGGACTGGCGGCTATCAGTGCTGCCGGGATCTGCCAGTTCTCCCAGGTTTCACCGACGATCGTAAGGTGAAACTGTGCTGCCTGCTTTGGGCTGAATTGGTTGAAGGCAACCAGGAGATCGTCGAGCCCCTTGTACGGCCTGATGAGTCCGAAGAACAGCAGTCGGGTCGGCCCACCCCGGGAATCGCGAGATGCCGGGGGATCGGCGCGGCCGTCGGCGAGGTGTGTGTACGGTCCGTGGGGTGCTGTTTCGATCTCGAGCCGATCGAACGTACCCGAGCCGAATGTCGTTCTCAACAGCTGCAAATCGTGGTTGTTGTGGACCACCGCGCCGTGGGCGAGCGAGAGTAGAAGGGGCACGCCGCGTCGGCAGTACACGTCGGCGCCGAAGATCGACGCCTCACTACTGTCCTGGGTCTCGTGAAACTCGACGGCGACACGAATGCCGAGTGCCCGAGCAGCCAGTGCCAGGGCGATATAGGTGTGCAGAGTTGCTGCCGTCCACCATTGCAGTACAAGAAGATCCGGCTTTGCCGAGCGCAGTCGAACCAAGGTTCCCAGCAAGCCGGGGAACCAATACCAGTCGAGTTCGCCGATGCGAGTGACGTTGTTGCCGTATCGAAGTGCTGTTCCGGCACTCGTCGAGCGGCGAGTAGTCGGATACAACCGCCGCGGGATGACCCGCCGCAGCAGGAGTACCGCTACATCGTGTTCGAGGCTCAATTCGTTGGCGAGTGTGCAGGTGTAGGCCGACAACCCGCTGAGGAAGTGAAAGCTCGGGCCCACGACGACTACTTTGATTCTGCTTTCGGCAGTCATACGGCTCACCCCACAGCCCTCGGTAGATGCAACACCCTGCGCGGCGGATCGCCCTGTGCTGCTCCGACTATCGCGATCCGGCCTGCAACCGGTGTGATCTCCGGTCGGTGCTGCACCCGAACACGGGCCATGACGGCAAGGCAGGCAACACCATCTCGCCAGGTGATCTTCTTGCCTTCCGACACGGATCGTCCGTGGTAGGACACCGGCACTTCGAGCGGCCGGATACCGCACCGCAGTAATCGTGCTGTCACTTCCGTGTCGAGGCCGAATCCTCCTTCGGTCAATGTCAGGGAGCGAAGTTGCTCGGTCGGAATGAGTTTGAGGCAGGTATGCATGTCCGTCAGGCAGGCGTCGTACAACACATTGGCAAAAAGTGTGGTTGCGCGTCCGCCGATGGCAAACCGAAATGACGGAAAGCAGGCGTTGACTCCGCGGACCCTCGCGCCGAACACGTGATCGGAGTACCCGGCCAGCACCGGTGCGATCAGCGACGGAATATCGCTCGGCAGATATTCGAGATCCGCATCGAGGATGACGAGGTGACTTCCCGCGGCGTAGTCCAATCCGGTTCGAATAGCCGCGCCCTTGCCGCGGTTGGACGGATGAGTCACCACAACAATGTCTTTCGATGTTCGGGCATCTGATCGCTGAGCGTCGAGAATTTCAGCGGTGCGATCGGTGCTGCCGTCGTCGACGACGATCAGTTCCATTCGGCACGGGTAGTGAACGGCGAATACGCGCTCTATCGCAGACTTCAGTGTGCGTTCCTCGTTGAATACCGGCATCAGTATCGAGAGGCTCACCCCGCGGCGGGTTGCTGATCCGATCTGTGCCCGGTTGTGCGGAAACGAAGGCTGATTCATCGCGGGTGCCACCTGACTCGTCCGTACGGGGATGGACGAGCTACCGGGAATCAGGGGCAGCTCCGAATAGTGAGTGCGGAAGTACCAGGGAACAAGGGCATGCCGACTAATCTGAACTTACTCCTCGACGACTCTCGCCGCTACGGCCCGCTACGGCCCGCTCCAGTACGCGTCGGTACACATCGGCCGTTGCGGCTGCCACGCTGGTCCACTCCGGCAAGAACACTTCGTCCGCGAGTCCGGCACTCAACTGTCGTACAATCGCGCGGGCAATGGATGTGGCACCGGCAGTCGGAGGGATCAGAACTGCCTCGGCGCCGAGGAATCGGCGGACGATCTCACGATGAGCAGGTATGTCGCTGAGGATGATTCGTGATCCCGCTGCGGCGGATTCGAGGGGGGCGATACCAAATGCTTCATGCTCCGACAACGAGATGGACACATCCGCCGTCTTGAGCCAGCGATGCACCCCGGGAGTATCCAGCCGTCCTGGAAACCGCACCCGGTCGCCGAGTCCGAGGCGGGCGGAATTGGCAGCCAGTGCATTTCGAGCTGAACCGTCGCCGACGACAACAAGTTGGATGGTGTCGGGCAATTCGACCATGGCCTCGATGATGCGATCCACGCGCTTGTAGGGTTCCAAGCGGCCGTGAAACAACAGCGTGGCACTCTCGTCGGGATACGGTACGGCAGCGCGCACTGTGGTTGCGTCGACGCCGTTGGGAATGACCGTCGTATCCGTGTCGAGGTCTGGGAAGTATGCGTGTACCAATTCGAGTTCCGCGTCTGACACGCAGATCACTGCCGCACTCGATGTGAAGAGCGCTCGGGAGAATTTCCGGTAGAGCGTATGCAGCATACTGGTGGATCGAGTGTGTCCGCTGCCGTGAAAATGTGGAGTGAAGACCACCGGGCGACGTAACCCTGTCAGTGCCGCCAGGGCGGAGGACGCGTGATAACTGTGTACATGGACGATGTCAAACGTCTTGTCGAGGTGCATGGTTCGGATCAAGAGCCGGGGCGAGACAGACACAGCGGTGGTTCTCCAGGCGCGGTAGCGATGGACAAGCGGATCGCGTGCGTGCGGAGTCTGCGGTATTTCCGCTCTGCGGCTGCCGCTGAAGACTTCGACGTCGATCCCGGTGGCGCTCAGATGAGTGGCCAACTGAGCGACGTGGTCTTCGACCCCGCCGATCGACGGGGGGAATGCCGGTGTCACCAATGCAACGCGCATCGATCACACCTTCAATCCGAGTTCGACAATCGCCCGCGCGACGGACAGTACTGTCGCGTTGTGGCTTCGTGCGCGCCGGCGGATGAGTTGGTAGGCAGAGTCGATGGTGGTGTTGTGGTCCTTGGAGATGATGCCTTTGGCCTGTTCGACAACGATCCGGGTCTCGAGGGCATGTTGCAGCTGCAGGGATACTCGTTCGTGCTCTTGCAATTCGAGTGACATGAGTATGAACCCCATTGCAACGGCGGTCAGTGCTCGGGCAGCAGTCACGTCGTCGTCGTCCCAGGCGATCATCTCGTGTGAGAACACGGTCAGGGTCCCGATACCTATGTGCGTGGGGGATGCCGACCCGCCGACGTTTCTCGTTTCACGGTAAAGCGGAAGTGTCGCCACGGCTTTGACACCCAGGTGGCTTGCTTGAGCCGCAAAGGCCGGCCAGGCGTGTGCCGCTCCTGGAACATCGGTGATCTGCAGGCTGTGGAGTCGGGGTAACCCGCCCGGACCTGTTCGAAACTCTTGTTCGCACCGGTCGAACTCGGCGTCGCTGATCGACGTGATGTCCGGTTGATCGGGAAGGGTCACGGTAACGCTTGCCGCTGCGGTACCGAATATGTCGGCGATGTAGCACGCCAGGTCGTGAAGGGTGTGTGTTGCCGATTTGCATTCGAGCGGCGGCGACGCGAAATGGGTCAGGGCACAAAGGTATAGAGCGTCATCATGCATGGTTATCCCGCCCTTGGTCGTCATCGGTGCCACTATTTGTTCCGGCACGCAAATCTTGTTCCCGCACACAAGGTTCGGAAGTTCGCGAGCCGAGGTCTGTGGCCGTAGTTCGCTAGGCTGTGCGCAAATTCTCGGAAACAAACTGAAACCCCGATATCACCCAAGCTTACATACCGGGGGAATTGATGTGAACCCGCAAGACGTTCGGTTGGCGACGAATATCCTTGCGACCCTTGTGGTGCGCGTTTTCATACCTTGCGTTCGGTTCCCTTGCTGCGATGGTCGGACGGGAGGCTAAGGTCGGGAATACACGATGTCCGACTACTTTCCCGACGAGGAGTTGCTGTGCGCGCGATGGTTGTTACCGAGTTGTCCGGCCCGCAAGGGCTCGACCTCGAGGAGATCCCCGAACCTGATGCGTCTGGCAAGGTTCTCATCGACGTCAAGGCAAGTGGGGTTTGCTTTCCGGACTTGTTGATCACCTACGGCAAGTATCAGCTCCGTCCGGAGCCTCCGTTTGTCCCGGGTGCGGAAATCTCGGGCGTCGTGATCTCGGCTCCGGAGGAGTCGGGCTTCGCTCCGGGTGATCGGGTGCTCGCGGCGACGTATCTCGGGGGATATGCGGAACGAATAGCAGTCGACCCGTCGCAGGTGCTGCGAATTCCGGACTCTTTGGATTTCGACGAAGCCGCGTCGTTGATCATCAATTATCAGACGATGGAGTTCGCGCTGGCTCGTCGCGCCAAGATCGTGGCCGGCGAAACCGTGGTTGTGCTCGGCGCGGCGGGCGGCGTGGGCACCGCGACCATCCAGTTGGCCAAGGCGCACGGTGCGCGGGTGATCGCTGTGGTTCGGCGCCCCGGTGTCGAGGAATTCCTCCGTGAGTTGGGAGCCGACGAGGTGGTGGCACTGGCGCCGGGTTGGGGGGAGCGGGTTCGTGAGCTGACCGACGGTAAGGGAGCGCAGATAGTTGTTGATCCTGTCGGTGGTGACGCGTTCGACGAGGCGGTCCGTGTCTTGGCGCCGGAAGGCCGCCTTGTCGTGATCGGGTTCGCCGGCGGCGGGATTCCCGAAGTGAAGGTGAATCGGGTGCTTTTCCGCAACATCAGCATCGTCGGGGCGGCGTGGGGCGAGTTCACACGTACTGATCGCGAGGCAGTTGCCCAGGTGCATGCGTCGTTGGTGCGTCATGTCGAAAATGGGTTGCGACCCCTCGTCAAAGCTCGATACCTTCTGGAGGATGCGGCCTTGGCGCTCACTGATCTGGAAACGGGCAAAGTTCTCGGAAAGGCGATTTTGGTGCAGGAATGAGTCATCGGAGGTGACGTTGCTCACCGAAAATCGGGTTGCGCGTTAGTTACGTTTGGGCAATAGTTGCATCCGCACTACTATTCGCCAGGTGATCGCCTCGGATTCTGATGACCTGTTCGGAGCACTCGACGAGTTGTTCACTCGTCTGATGAGCGCCGGTGATTCGGAGTCGATCGACGCATTGATCGAGTTGGATCTCTCGTTCAGTCAGGTGCGTGTGCTGTTTGTTCTCGGGCAGTGCGATGCGCCCGTCCCGATCAACGAGGTCGCCGACGAGCTTCGGCTCTCGGTGGCGGCGACGGGACGCAATATCGACCAACTCGTACACATGGGGTTGGTCGTGCGGCGTGAGGACGAACGTGACCGGCGTGTCAAACGGGTTTCCCTGTCGGAGGCCGGCGTTAAGGTCACGTCCAATCACATCGAATGCAAGCGTGGACAGCTTCGTGATTTTGCGTCGCGCGTGCCCGCGCCGGAACGGCTTCGACTTGTCGAGGCGCTCGAGCCCATTCTCGCGGGTGACTACCTGCGAGCATCTACCCAGGAGACTTCGCGATGACATCGCCGAACGCGCCGGCACCGGCGTCCGACAAGTTAGACGGTGCGGTACTCAAAATCGCATCCGTGGTGGTGCTCGGTGCCATCATGTCGATTCTCGACGTGACCGTGGTGAGCGTTGCGCTTACTACTTTTGCCGAGGACTTCCAGACGTCCTACGCGACGGTTGCGTGGACCATGACTGCCTACACGCTTGCGCTCGCAACAGTAATCCCGGTGACGGGATGGGCCGCTGACCGATTCGGCACCAAACGCCTGTATATGACGGCCCTTGTGCTGTTCGTGCTGGGTTCGGTTGCCTGCGCGATGGCGTGGGACATCACGTCATTGATCGGTTTCCGAGTTCTGCAGGGCCTGGGCGGCGGCATGCTGATGCCGCTCGGTATGACGATCATGACCAAGGCTGCCGGTCCGGAGCGAGTCGGTCGCGTCATGGCCGTGCTCGGCATTCCGATGCTGCTCGGCCCCATCGGTGGACCGATTCTCGGTGGTTGGCTGATCGAGGTCGCAAGCTGGCACTGGATCTTCCTGATCAACCTGCCGATCGGTGCCATTGCCCTAGTTGCGGCATTCAAGATTCTCCCTTCGGACAAGCCCCAGCCTTCGGAGTCGTTCGACTTCCTCGGCATGGTGCTGCTGTCACCGGGTCTGGCGCTGTTCCTCTTCGGCGTGTCCTCGATCCCCGAGGTCGGGACGGTCGCGTCCGCAAGGGTCTTGGTCTCCGCCGGTATCGGTTTGGTGCTGATCATCGCGTTCGTGTTCCATGCGCTGCGCAAGGATCATCCGCTGATCGACCTGCGCCTGTTCAAGAACCGGCAGCTGTCGGTCGCCGTCATCACGACGTCGCTGTTCATCGTCGCGTTCATGGGTGCCGGTTTGTTGTTCCCGAGCTTCTTCATCCAGGTGGGTGGGCACACGACGCTGGCAGCAGGTCTGCTCATGGCTCCGCAGGGCCTCGGTGCAATGTTGACGATGCCGATCGCCGGCCGACTCGTCGACAAGATGGGCGCAGGCAAGATCGTGTTGACGGGTCTTCCGTTGATCCTGATCGGCATGGGCGTCTTCACCCAGGTCGCGTCCGATTCCCCGACGTGGATGCTGATGGCTGCCCTGTTCGTCATGGGTATGGGTATGGGTTGCACGATGATGCCGCTGATGACGGCCGCGATCGTGACGCTGTCCAACGAGCAGATCGCTCGCGGTTCGACACTCATGAATATTGTTCAGCAGACCGCAGGTTCTATCGGTACCGCCGTGATGTCCGTGGTTCTCACCAACCAGCTGCTCAATCGCGATCTGACAAGCGTCGAGGTCGGTATGGCACATCTTCCGCCGCCGGTGGGTCCGGATCCGTCGATGGTCGATTCGATTCTGAGTTCTGCCGCCGACGCATTCGGCAACACGTTCCTCGTGGCAACCGTACTGATCGTCCTGACTTTCATCCCGGCATTCTTCCTGCCGCGTAGCAAGACGACGCGGGTTGTGGCCGAGGGCGATTCGTCCGCGCCGATCATGATGCACTGATCTAATTCTCCAGAACGCCGAGGGCGGTAAGCACACATTGTGCTTACCGCCCTCGGCGTCGTGAAGGGTGGGAATAGCGCTAGATGGTTGAATGTTAAATTATCTACATGCTGTCGTAGGGATCAACGCCCTTTGAATAGGAGTAACCATGCAGTTCGGAATCTTCACGGTCGGTGACGTCACTACCGACCCCACGACGGGGATTGCACCCACCGAGCACGAGCGCATCAAGGCGATGACCACCATTGCCAAGCATGCCGAAGAAGTAGGCCTCGACGTCTTCGCAACCGGCGAGCATCACAACAAGCCGTTTGTGCCGTCGTCACCCACCACGATGCTCGGCTACATTGCCGCCCAGGCCGAGAAGATCACGCTGTCCACGTCGACGACGCTGATCACCACCAATGATCCGGTGAAGATCGCCGAAGACTACGCGATGCTCCAGCATCTCGCGGAAGGACGCGTCGACCTCATGATGGGTCGGGGCAACACTGCGCCCGTGTACCCGTGGTTCGGCAAGGACATTCGCGCCGGTATTCCGTTAGCCCTCGAGAACTATCAACTCTTGCGCCGGCTCTGGGACGAGGAAGTGGTGAACTGGCAAGGGGAGTACCGCACTCCGCTGCAAGGTTTCACGTCCACACCGCGCCCCCTCGACGGCATTGCGCCCTTCGTATGGCACGGCTCGATTCGTAGTCCCGAGATCGCGGAAATTGCTGCGTATCACGGTGACGGGTTCTTCGCGAACAACATCTTCTGGCCCAAGGAGCACTACATCGAGCTCATCAACCTTTACCGTCAGCGCTACGAGCACTATGGGCACGGCACCGCCGATCAGGCGATTGTCGGGCTGGGCGGTCAGGTCTTCATGCGCAAGAACAGTCAGGACGCCGTCAAGGAATTCCGTCCGTATTTCGACAATGCGCCGGTATACGGCCACGGACCGTCACTCGAGGAGTTCACCGAGCAGACTCCGCTGACAGTCGGTTCGCCGGAGCAGGTCATCGAGAAGACCCTGGCGTTCGCGGACTTCTTCGGCGACTACCAGCGTCAGCTGTTCCTCATGGACCACGCGGGCCTTCCGCTCAAGACTGTTCTCGAGCAACTCGACCTTCTCGGCGAGGAAGTTGTGCCGGTTCTGCGTCGTGAGTTCGCGGCCCGTCGTCCGGCGCATGTCCCGGACAACCCGCCCACCCACGCGTCGATGAAGGCTGCCCGTGACAACAGCGCGGTCTCGGCATAGTTCTCAGGCACCCCGGCGCAACCCGAGGCAGGATGAAGAGATGAGCAACCTTGACGTGCACCCCGTAGAGCAAGAGTGTGAAGGCAAACCCGACAACACCGAGATCCAGATCCTCACCCCGCGGGACGTTCCGCTCGGCGGCCCACGGGCAATGCGGGTACGACGCACTCTGCCGCAGCGTGATCGTTCGCTGATCGGTGCGTGGTGTTTTGCCGATCACTACGGACCTGACGATGTCGGCAGTGGACCCGGCATGCTTGTGCCACCGCATCCGCATACTGGCTTGCAGACGGTCAGTTGGCTGTTCACCGGGGAGATCGAGCACCGCGACAGCATCGGCTCACACGCCATGGTGCGCCCGGGTGAACTGAACTTGATGACGGCCGGGCGTGGGATCGCGCATTCGGAGGTCTCGACGCCGAACACGAAGGTTCTGCACGGCATGCAGTTGTGGGTGGCGCTTCCGGATGCGTCGCGCGATACCGCGCCCGCGTTTGTTCACTATCGACCGGAGCCGGTGACCATCGGGGGCGCCAGGCTCAGCGTGTTCCTCGGTTCGCTTGCCGGTGAGACGTCGCCGGTATCTACTTTCACCGAATTGCTCGGTGCCGAGGTGATTCTCGATCCGGGCGCGGAAATCGCCCTCGATGTCGATCGTTCCCACGAACACGGCGTGATCGTCGATCAAGGATCGGTTGTGCTACGCGGCACCACTGTTGGCTGGGCCGAGTTGGGTTATCAAGCACCGGGTTTCGGGAAGCTGACAGTGCGGAATCCGGGTTCCGAACCGGCTCGGGTCCTGCTGCTCGGGGGTAAGCCCTTGGGGGAGCAGGTCATCATGTGGTGGAACTTCATGGGCCGCACCCATGAAGAGATCGTCGAGTATCGACGCAAGTGGCAAGCCGAACTGGCCTCCGGATTCGACGGCAGCGTCCCGGATCAGCGATTTGGTGTCGTGCCGGGATACGACGGTCCAGCGCTGCCCGCGCCCGAGTTGCCGAACAGTACGCTGCGGCCGCGGGGCTAGCTCTGATTGTGAAGGATTTCGCTCGCTCAGCGAGCGAAATCCTTCACAATCAGATGTCCCGGTGAGCCTTCGCGAGGAGCAGGTATCCGGCGCCGTTGGCGCTGATACCGGCTTTTTCACCTTCGGAGAGTTCACGTTTGACCTTGGCCGGCACACCGGCGACCAACGATCCGGGCGGGATCTGGATCCCCTGCGACACGACGGCGCCGGCAGCGATCAGTGAACCGGATCCGATGTGCGCGCCGTTGAGCACTACAGCGCCCATGCCGACAAGCACGTCGTCTTCGACGGTGCACCCGTGCAGCACCGCGTTGTGGCCGATCGAGATTCGCTCGCCCAGTACCGCGGGGAACGTCGGGTCGGCATGCACCGTGCAGTTGTCCTGAATGTTGGTGTCCGCGCCGATGGAGATCGATTCGGCGTCGCCACGCAGGACTGCGCCGTACCAGATGCTGGCGCCCGCGGCGATGGTGACGTCACCGACCACTGTGGCGTTGGGTGCGATGAAGGCGCTGTCGTCGATTGCCGGAGTGCGTCCGTTGACGGTGGCGATGATCGGGTTGGTCATGGTTCTCCTGAGCGTGGGATGAAAGTGCTTCGACCGTACCTGGACCTATTTCGAAGTGGGCTTTCGATTCATCACAACGGTGCCGATGCCGGCCACGACAACCAGTCCGATGGCAACGAGGGTCATGGAATCGAGGGCCTGACCGATGACGACCACGCCGGCCAATGCCGCCGCTGCCGGTTCGAGGGCGATGAGGACGGCAAAGACCTTCTTGGCCAAGGACCGCAGCGCCCACATCTCCAGGCTGTAGGGGATGACGGACGAGAGGATGGCGACGGCCGCGCCTGCCGCGAGCATCTTCGGATCCAGCAGCTCGCTGCCGCCGGAGACGACGCCGAAGGGCAGCGTCAATACCGCCGCAACGATGCTTGCGCCGGCCAATCCGTCGGCGCTCGGTAGCGTCGCGGCGAGGTGCGAACCGGCGATGATGTATCCCGCCCAGGCGGCTGCCGCGATCAACGCGAAGATCACCCCGACCGGATCCAACCCGGATTCCCCGTGATCTCCCAACCCGAGCAGCAACACTCCGCCGAAGGCGAGCAGTACCCACGCTCCGTCGGCCCACCGACGCGACAGAACTGCGGCCAGCGTCAACGGTCCGAGGAACTCGATGGTGACGGCAGTACCGATCGGCACCGTGTCGAGGGCGAGGTAGAAGGCACCGTTCATGACGGCCAGCGCGATTCCCAACGCGAAGATGCCTTTGCGCTGCCGGTTCGACCACCTGCTCCACCTCGGCCGGACGATGACGCCCAGGATGATCGCGGCGATCGTCAGCCGCAGCGTCGTGGCTCCGGCTGGTCCGATCTCCGAGAACAGTGTCGTCGCGAATGCCGCTCCGAACTGGAGCGAAAGTATCGAGGTGAGGACTGCGCCGACCGGCAGTAACTGATTGCCGGCCTTCATTCTCCGGTGAACTCAGGACTACGACGCTCGAGCATCGCGGCGACGGCTTCGTGGTGATCGCGAGTGTGATGGGCGATCGACTGCATGGCGGCCGAGAGTTCGAGCAGGCTCTCGAGGCTTTGATGCTGGCCCTCGCGGAGGAGCTTTTTGGTCATGCGGAGCACCTGCGGGGGGTTGGCGGCTACGCGCGCTGCCAAAGACTGTGCTGCGGCGAGCAATTCGCCGGGCTCGGTTATCTGGGAGATGAGTCCCCAGTCGAGTGCCTTGGCGGCGTCGATGGGTTCGCCGGTGAACGCCATCTCGGCGGCGCGGGCGTTGCCGATCGCGCGGGGGAGCAACCATGCTCCGCCGTCGCCGGGGATGAGTCCTACTTTGACGAAGCTCTCGGCGAAGACTGCGGCTGTGGACCCGATGCGAAGGTCGCACATGAGGGAGAGATCGCAGCCCGCTCCGATGGCCGGGCCGTTGACGGCCGCGATGGTCGGGACTTCGCACGTGTACAGAGCGAGAGGAATGCGCTGGATCCCGTGCCGGTAACCCTGGCGGATATCGCCGGGAGCGCCACCGAACATGCCCTCCTTGTCTCGCATGTGTTTGACGTTGCCGCCGGAGGAGAAGGCTGATCCGGCTCCGGTGAGGATGACCGCGCGCACGCTCTGATCACGGTTGACCGCAGTGACCGCGTCTTCGAGAGCTTCGATCATGTCGATCTCGGAGATGGCGTTGCGGGTGTCCGGGCGATTGAGGGTCCACGTGACCACGTCGCCGGTTCGGGAGATGAGTACGGCGTCGCTCATGGGTGCTCCTGGTGGTAGATGGCAGTTGCGCCCAGTCTCTCACCACATGATTTCTCAATAACAATCATTCATGCTTGATTTTTATCTGCACTGGTGTGATGCTGGTCGCATGGCCGAACTTCAGACGTTCATCGATGACTTGCGGGCCGAGGGCGACAGCCTCGACGCCCTGGTTGCAGATCTGCCCGAGGAGAAGTGGGCGACATTGACGCCTGCGGAAGGGTGGACCATCGCCCATCAGATCGGGCACCTGCACTGGACGGACAGTGCAGCAATCCTGGCGATCACCGACCCGGACGGGTTCGCGGAGCAGTTGAAGGCGGCGTTCGTGAATCCGGCGGGATTCGTCGACGACGGTGCTGCCGAGCAGGCCGCCCGGCCGCCCGCAGAGTTGCTCGCCGATTGGCGAGCGGGGCGCGCTGCTCTCGTCGAGGCGCTCACTGCTGCCCCGGCCGGCACCAAGTTCCCCTGGTACGGCCCGCCCATGGGCGGTGTCTCGATGGCAACTGCCCGGTTGATGGAGACGTGGGCACACGGACAGGACGTCGCCGACGCTCTTGGCGCCGAACGAGTTCCGACGTCGCGCATCAAGAACATCGCTCACCTGGGTGTCCGCACGCGAAACTTTGCGTACTCGGTCAACGAGAAGACCCCGCCCGCCGAGGACTTCCGGGTGGAGTTGACGGCGCCCGACGGTTCGATCTGGACCTGGGGGCCGGAGGACGCGACGCAGAAGGTGACCGGGCCCGCGCTGGACTTTTGCCTGCTGGTCACTCAGCGCGCCAATCGCGCCGATCTCGATCTGGTCGCCGTGGGTGCCGACGCGGACGAGTGGCTCGGGTTCGCACAGGCATTTGCGGGGCCCAGCGGCGAAGGACGAGCCGCCGTCGGATCCAGCGGTGAGGGACGAGAATCGAAGGTGGGCAAATGAGTTCGGTACGGATCGGTAACTGCTCCGGGTTCTACGGCGACCGCGTCTCGGCGATGCGCGAGATGCTCGAGGGCGGCGAACTCGACTACCTCACCGGCGACTACCTGGCCGAACTGACGATGTTGATCCTCGGCCGGGATCGGATGAAGGACCCGTCTCTCGGCTACGCGAAGACGTTCCTGCGACAGGTGGAAGACACCCTCGGCCTCGCGCTCGACAAGGGCGTGAAGGTCGTCGCTAATGCCGGCGGTCTCAATCCCGCCGGGCTGGCCGACGCGCTGCGCGAGGTCAACACCAAGCTGGGGTTGAACGCGAAAATCGCCCACGTCGAGGGCGACGATTTGATCTCTCGAGCAGACGAACTCGGACTCGGCTCCCCGCTGACGGCCAATGCGTACCTCGGCGCCTGGGGCATCGTCGAAGCATTGTCGGCCGACGCCGATGTCGTGGTCACAGGACGTGTCACCGACGCGTCGGTGATCGTCGGTCCGGCCGCGCATCACTTCGGTTGGAAGCGAGATGATTTCGATCAGTTGGCCGGTGCTGTCGCGGCGGGCCACGTCATCGAGTGCGGAACCCAGGCCACCGGCGGCAACTACGCGTTCTTCACCGAGATTCCCAATCTGGGTAGGCCCGGATTCCCGATCGCCGAGATCAACGCGGACGGATCGTCGGTCATCACCAAGCACGCCGGAACGGACGGCGAGGTGAGCGTCGGCACCGTGACGGCGCAGCTGTTGTACGAGATCACCGGCGGACGCTATGCGGGCCCGGACGTGACCACCCGCATCGACAACGCGGTGCTCACCCAGGAAGGTCCGGATCGGGTGCTGATCAGCGGCGTCACGGGCGAGGCGCCGCCGCCGCAGTGCAAGGTCTCGCTGAACACACTGGCCGGGTTCCGCAACGAGGCCACGTTCATCCTCACCGGTCTCGATATCGAGGCCAAAGCGGATCTGGCAAAGGGTCAACTCGAATCCTGGCTGACGAAGAAGCCTGCCGAGCTGGTCTGGACCCTCGCCCGCACGGATCATCCGGATTCCGATAGCGAAGAAACTGCAAGTGCGTTGCTGCGCTGCGTGGTTCGCGATTCCGATCCCACGGTGATCGGTCGCCCCTTCTCCGCGGTTGCGGTGGAAATGGCACTTGCCAGCTACCCTGGCTTCTCGCTGACGGCGCCGCCGAGCAACGGCCAACCGTACGGAGTGTTCACCCCCGGCTACGTCGACGCGGAATCGGTGCCTCACGTCGCCGTGCTGCCAGACGGCACTCGGGTGGACATCGCTCCATCGACGCTGAAGCAGGACCTCGAACCTGTCGACGAACCGGAGCGTCCGGAACCTTTGCCGCCGCAGTCGTCGCTCTCGGTGCCGCTCGGCACGATCGCCGGTGCACGCAGCGGCGACAAGGGCGGAAACGCCAACGTCGGCGTCTGGGTTCGTACGGACGATCAGTGGAAGTGGTTGGCGCACACACTCACCGTCGAGAAGCTCAAGGAACTACTGCCCGAAGCGGCAGAGTTGACCGTCGCTCGTTACCAGTTGCCGCACCTTCGTGCCGTCAACTTCGTGATCGAGGGAATCCTCGGTCAGGGTGTGGCCTCGCAGGCGCGGTTCGATCCGCAGGCCAAGGGAATTGGTGAATGGCTGCGCTCACGCCACATCGACATCCCGATTTCGCTACTTCCCGCAACTGACGAGAAAGAGGATTCACGGTGACCGTGTGGACCACACCGGAGAGGCTTGCGCTTCGCGAGACCGTACGCGGATTCGTGAACCAGGAGATTCTGCCGCACCTGACGCAGTGGGAGCGTGACGGTGAGATCCCGCGCGAATTGCACCGCAAGGCAGGCGCTCTGGGTCTCCTCGGCGCCAGTGCTCCCGAATCGGCGGGCGGTGAGGGCGGCGACGCCGTCGACTCCATCGTGATCTGTGAGGAGATGCACCAGGCCGGTGCGTCTGGCGGATTGTTCGCCTCGCTGTTCACCTGCGGCATCGCGGTGCCGCACCTGATCGCGGCCGGCGACGAGGCGCAGATCGAGAAGTGGGTCAAGCCGACGCTGCGCGGAGACAAGATCGGCTCGCTCGCCATCACCGAACCGGGCGGCGGCAGCGACGTCGGACACCTGACAACCACAGCCAAGCGTGACGGCGACCATTACGTCGTCAACGGCGCCAAGACGTTCATCACCTCAGGCGTTCGAGCAGACT
The DNA here is from genome assembly GCF_042790355.1 of Rhodococcus sp. NPDC056743. Classification (NCBI taxonomy): domain Bacteria; kingdom Bacillati; phylum Actinomycetota; class Actinomycetes; order Mycobacteriales; family Nocardiaceae; genus Rhodococcus; species Rhodococcus sp. NPDC056743. The sequence goes on from NZ_JBHTZI010000001.1 coordinate 898,542, forward strand.
TCGTCGTCACCGCGGTGCGCACCGGTGGCACCGGCGCTGGTGGTGTCTCACTACTCGTGATCGAGAAGGGCACACCGGGATTCACGGTGTCACGCAAGCTCGAGAAGATGGGGTGGCGCGCGTCCGATACCGCGGAGCTGTCCTTTGTCGACGCCCGGGTTCCCGTGGAGAATCTGGTCGGGGCCGAGAACAGCGGCTTCGCGCAGATCGCGCAGGCATTCGTCTCCGAGCGTGTCGCCCTCGCCGCGCAGGCGTATGCCAGCGCAGAGCGGTGCCTGGAGTTGACCCTCGAATGGTGCCGCGCCCGCGAGACTTTCGGTCGCCCCCTGATCAGCCGCCAGGCAGTGCAGAACACCGTCACCGAGATGGCCCGCAAGATCGATGTGGCCAAGGTGTACACACACTCGGTGATCGAGCGGTACATGGTCGGTGACGGAGATCTGATCGCCGAGGTGTGCTTTGCGAAGAACACGGCCGTCGAAACGGGTGAATGGGTTGCCAACCAAGCCGTTCAGCTGTTCGGTGGCCTCGGGTACATGCAGGAAAGTGAAGTGGAGAGGCAGTACCGGGACATGCGAATTCTGGGAATCGGTGGCGGTACCACCGAAATCCTCACCGGCCTCGCGGCCAAGCGATTGGGGTATCAGTCATGAGTGTCATCCGTTCCACACTGGACACCAATTCCGAGGTGTACCAGACCGCAACATCGACCATGAACACCAAGCTCGCCGAGATCGAGGTCGAGCACGCCAAGGCGCTGGCGGGTGGCGGCGAGAAGTACACCGAGCGGCACCACAAGCGGGGAAAGCTCCTGGCGCGTGAGCGGATCGAGCTTCTCCTCGATCAGGATTCACCGTTCCTCGAACTGTGCCCCCTCGCAGCCTGGGGCAGCGATTTCCCGGTCGGCGCCAGCACCGTGGTCGGTATCGGCGTCGTCGAAGGTGTCGAATGCCTGATTGTTGCCAACGATCCGACCGTGCGCGGCGGCACCAGCAACCCGTGGACGCTGCGTAAGGGTTTCCGCGCCAACGACATCGCGATGCAGAACCGTCTTCCGGTGATCTCCCTGGTCGAGTCCGGTGGCGCAGACTTGCCGACGCAGAAGGAGGTGTTCATCCCGGGCGGGCGCATGTTCCGTGACCTCACGCAGCTCTCTGCCGCCGGAATCCCCACCATTGCACTGGTCTTCGGTAACTCGACGGCCGGCGGCGCGTACATCCCGGGCATGTCCGACCACGTAGTGATGATCAAGGAACGCTCCAAGGTGTTCCTCGCAGGTCCGCCGCTGGTCAAGATGGCCACCGGTGAGGAGTCCGACGACGAGGCACTCGGCGGCGCCGAAATGCACGCTCGCAAGTCCGGGCTGGCCGACTACTTCGCCGCCGACGAGCAGGACGCGATCCGCATCGGGCGCTCGATCGTCAAGCGACTCAACTGGACCAAGAAGGGACCGGCGCCTCGCGCCGAGATCATCGAACCGCTCGAGGATCCGGAAGAGCTGCTCGGCATCGTTCCTGCCGATCTGAAGATTCCTTTCGACCCACGTGAGGTCATCGCCCGTATCGTCGACGGTTCCGACTTCGACGAGTTCAAGCCGCTCTACGGGTCGTCTCTCGTGACCGGCTGGGCGGAGCTGAACGGCTACCCGATCGGCATCCTGGCGAACGCCCGTGGAGTTCTCTTCAGTGAGGAATCCCAGAAGGCCACACAGTTCATCCAGCTGGCCAACCGCTCCAACACGCCGTTGCTGTTCCTGCACAACACCACCGGATACATGGTGGGCAAGGAATACGAGGAGGGCGGCATGATCAAGCACGGATCGATGATGATCAATGCGGTTGCCAACTCCAAGGTTCCGCACATCTCCATCCTGCTCGGAGCGTCGTACGGCGCTGGTCACTACGGCATGTGCGGGCGCGCGTTCGATCCGCGATTCCTCTTCGCCTGGCCCAGTTCCAAGTCCGCCGTCATGGGCGGTGCGCAACTCGCCGGCGTCATCTCCATCGTGGGACGCGCTGCCGCCGAGGCGCGCGGCCAGGTCTTCGACGAGCAGGCCGATGCCGGCATGCGCGCGATGATCGAAAACCAGATCGAGGCCGAGTCACTTCCGATGTTCTTGTCCGGGCGTCTCTACGACGACGGCGTCATCGACCCCCGAGACACCCGCACCGTGGTGGGAATGTGCCTGTCGGCCATTGCCACCGCCCCGATCGAAGGCGCCGAGAACTTCGGCGTCTTCCGTATGTGAGGCACGCCGTGACAATCACTTCAGTACTGGTCGCCAATCGCGGCGAAATCGCCCGCCGTGTCTTTGCAACCTGCCGCAAGAACGGAATCGGCACGGTCGCGGTATTTTCCGACGCAGATGCCGACAGCCCGCACGTCACCGAAGCCGATGCTTCGGTTCGCCTGCCGGGTAACACGCCTGCCGAGACCTACCTGCGGGGTGAGCTCGTCATCGCCGCCGCCAAGGCTTCGGGCGCCGACGCGATTCACCCCGGATACGGCTTCCTCTCCGAGAACGCGGAGTTCGCGCGCAGCGTCATCGATGCCGGGCTGACGTGGATCGGCCCGCCCGTCGAATCCATCGAGCTCATGGGGTCGAAGGTCGAGTCCAAGAAGATCATGGACGCCGCCGGAGTGCCGGTGCTCTCCGAACTCGATCCCGCCGCGGTGACCGAGGCTCATCTGCCGGTGCTGATCAAGGCGTCGGCGGGCGGCGGCGGACGCGGAATGCGTGTCGTTCGTGAATTGTCGGCGCTGGACGGCGAACTGGAAGCGGCGCGGCGTGAGGCGCAGTCTGCTTTCGGCGACCCGACGGTCTTCTGTGAGCGCTACCTCGAGACCGGTCGGCACATCGAGGTTCAGGTGATGGCCGACCGGCACGGCGGCGTGTGGGCGGTGGGGGAGCGCGAGTGCTCGATCCAGCGTCGGCACCAGAAGGTCGTCGAAGAAGCTCCGTCGCCGCTCGTGCAACGCATTCCCGCCATGCGCGACAAGCTCTTCGACGCCTCGCGGCTCGCCGCCAACGCCATCGGTTACGAAGGCGCTGGAACCGTCGAGTTCCTCGCCGACGAAAAGGGCGACTTCTTCTTCCTCGAGATGAACACCCGTTTGCAGGTTGAGCACCCGGTCACCGAGTGCACCACCGGGCTCGATCTGGTGGAGCTGCAATTGCAGGTGGCTTCGGGGGACACGCTGCCGGACGATCAGCCGGAGATCCGCGGGCATTCCATCGAGGTGCGTCTGTACGCCGAGGATCCCGCCAAGAACTGGCAGCCACAGAGCGGAACCGTTCACCACATCGAGTTGCCCGGTGACCCGCAAGAATTCAGTGTTCTGCGTGAGCAGGGCGTTCGCCTCGACTCCGGCGTCGTCGACGGCAGTGTTGTCGGCGTGCACTACGACCCGATGCTGGCCAAGGTCATCTCGTATGCGCCGACGCGAACGGCAGCTGCCCGGCTACTCGCGTCGACGCTGGCGCGCACCAGGATTCACGGCTTGCGTACCAACCGCGACCTGCTGGTCAACGTCCTGGCCCACCCGGCCTTCATTGCCGGAGATACCGACACGGCGTTCTTCGAGACCCACGACCTGGAGAAGCTGTCAACACCTCTGGCCGGCACCGACGCCGAAAGGCTGTCGGCGCTGGCGGCGGCACTTGCCGATGCCGCGCACAACCGGGCGTCGGCCCGCGTCATCGGCCGCTTGCCCAGCGGGTGGCGCAACCTCCCGTCGCAGCCGCAGAGCAAGAGCTATTCCACTGCGTCGGGCGACTACGACGTCCGCTACTGCCTGAGTCGAAGTGGTGTGCTGAGCGCAGACGGCTTCGACGACGTGAGCTTGGTATCGGCAACTGCGACCCGGGTAGTGCTCGAGCAGAGCGGAGTTCGGCGTTCGTTCGACGTGGCTGCCTACGGGAGTGAGATTTTTGTCGACTCCTCGCTCGGACCCGTCGCGTTGACGGCAACACCGCGCTTCGTGGATCCGTCGGCGGAAGTCGCCGCCGGTTCGTTGCTCGCTCCGATGCCGGGATCGGTTATCCGCCTCGGCGCCGCACTCGGTGACACCGTCACTGCCGGCCAGCCGATTCTGTGGCTCGAGGCCATGAAGATGGAACACACCGTCACCGCGCCGACTGCCGGTGTCCTGGTAGAACTTCCGGTCGCCGTCGGCCAGCAGGTCGAGGTCGGGTCGGTACTCGCACGTGTGGAAGAACCCGCTACAGAAGAGGAAGCATGATGAGTTTCATCGAAACCGAAGAGCAGAAGGAACTGCGGGCATCCGTTTCCAAACTGGGTGAGCGCTTCAACTACGTCGACTACGTACTACCCAAGTCGCGCAAGGGTGAGCCGCTCACCGAATTGTGGAACGAGGCGGGCAAACTCGGATTCCTGGGCGTCAACCTACCGGAGGAATACGGCGGCGGCGGTGCAGGTATCTACGAACTCGCGCTGGTGCAGGAGGAGTTGGCGGCGCAGGGTGCCGGTCTGCTCCTGGTTGTCGTCTCGCCGGCTATCTGCGGCACCATCATCGGCAAGTACGGCACGGCGGAGCAGAAGCAGCAGTGGCTGCCAAGCCTCGCCGACGGCTCCAAGATCATGGCGTTCGGAATCACCGAGGCCGACGCGGGTTCCAACTCACACCAGATCACGACGACTGCTCGTCGCGACGGCGAAGACTGGATTCTGAGCGGCAACAAGATCTACATCTCGGGCGTCGATCAAGCTGACGCAGTGCTCATCGTTGCGCGCACCGAGGACTCCAAGACCGGCAAGCTCAAGCCCGCTCTGTTCATCGTCCCCACGGATTCTCCTGGATTCGTGAAGACGCAGATGGAGATGGACATCATCGAACCGGACCACCAGTTCATCTTGTTCCTCGACGACGTGCGCCTGCCGGCAGACGCTCTGGTCGGCGAAGCTGATGCCGCCCTGATGCAGTTGTTCGCAGGTCTGAACCCCGAGCGCATCCTGGGTGCGTCGATGGCCATCGGAATGGGCCGTTACGCCCTCAACGCTGCGGTGAAGTTCGCCAACGAGCGCACGGTGTGGAAGACACCGATCGGTGCGCACCAGGGTATTTCGCATCCTCTCGCGCAGGTGAAGATCGAACTCGAGCTCGCCAAGCTGATGATGCAGAAGGCTGCCGTGCTCTACGACAGTGGCGACGATTTCGGTGCTGCCGAAGCCGCGAACATGGCGAAGTACGCGGCTGCCGAGGCCAGCATCAAGGCACTCGATCAGGCGATTCAGACGCACGGCGGCGCCGGTCTGACGAAGGAATACGGACTGGCTGCCATGCTCGGCGCGGCACGTATCGCCCGCGTTGCACCGGTCAGTCGCGAGATGATCCTCAACTTCGTCTCGCAGCATTCCCTCGGTCTGCCGCGTTCGTACTAGGAAGAGGCGACTTATGACGGATCAGGACAAGCCATACGTACGGTACGAAGTATCGGGCGGTGCCGCCACGATCACCCTCGACTCGCCTCACAACCGCAACGCGATCTCGGCGCGGTTGGTCACGGAGTTGCAGGCGGGGCTGACCTCGGCGGCGGCCGATCCGGCAGTTCGAGCGGTGGTACTCACCCACACCGGTGGAACATTCTGTGCGGGAGCCGATCTCAGTGAGGCATCCGGGTCGTCCGCATCGCCGGAGGACGCCGTCAAGGAGCGAGGGCGGGGAATGTTGACGCTCTTGCGCAGCATTCTCGAGTTGCCCAAGCCGGTGATCGGGCGCATCGACGGTCACGTCCGGGCCGGAGGCATGGGTCTTGTCGGGGCGTGCGACATCGTCGTCGCCGGTCCGGCGAGCACCTTCGCGGTGACGGAATCACGATTGGGTTTGGCCGCGTCCATCATTTCGCTCACCGTCCTGCCGAGGCTCGATCAGCGATCTGCGAGTCGCTACCTGCTCACGGGAGAGAAGTTCGGGCAGCACGAGGCCGAAGCCATCGGTCTCGTCACCGCGGCGTCGCAGGACACGGGTGCGTCGGTCACTGACCTGTTGGTCACACTGCGGGAGTGCTCGCCTCAGGGCTTGGCCGAATCGAAATGGCTCATGACCAGGGAGGTCCTGGCGGGATTCGATCGAGACGGCGAGGAGATGATCGCGCAGTCGGCTCGACTGTTTTCCTCCGAAGAGGCCCGTGAGGGCATGATGTCCTTCTTGCAGAAGCGTCCAGCGGCCTGGGCTCGATAGACAAAGACGCAACAGAAAACAGAAGCTGAAGGGATGGCAGCGCGGTGACTCGAGAACCCAAGCAGGACCGAAGTCGAGTCACGCGCTCCCACCTGCTCGAAGTGACGGTGGAATGTCTCGCCGAACTCGGATGGAGCGCAACGACGATGAGCGTCGTCGCGCAGCGGGCCGGGATGTCGCGAGGGGCCATGCAACACCATTTCCCGACCCGTGAGGATCTGATCACCGCTGCGCTCGAGGTGATGTTCGACGCCCGGATGGACCAGGCCCGCAAAGAGTCCAGTGACCTTCCCGCAGGCGCCGGTAGAACCGAGGCGATCATCTCCCGATTGGTCGAGTACTACACCGGCACCCTGTTCAAGGCCGCGCTTCAGGTGTGGACGGCGGCAGCCTCCGACCCGGACCTGCGAGCACGAGTGTTGCCGCTCGAAGAACGGTTCGGCCGCATCGCGCACCGCATGGCCGTCCAGAGTCTTGGCGCAGACGACGCAGATCCGACGACGCATCGTCTGGTGCAGGCGACATTGGACCTCGCCCGCGGGTTGGGGCTCGCCGACGTGCTCACCGACGACTCGCGCCGACGGTCCGAAGTGGTCAGAACGTGGGCGGCGCAACTCGACTCGACACTCGTGCGGGTGTCAGCGCCGACGTCGGCGATCGCACAGTTCTGATCCCGGAAGTACAGTCACCTGCATGCCGCACCGCAGAGCCTCGTCTGTCAGTACCTCGTTGGTGGTCGCGGCTGCAGTGCTGGCGTTGGTCACCGGTTGCGGTTCCGAAAACAGCACGGCGGATCAGTCCGCAAGTTCAGCATCGACCGCCCAGGTAGCAACCGATCCAGGTCCGATGGTCGCAGAATGCGGATCGGTGACCGATGACGAGGTGGTCGCCGCTTTCGGGCTCGCGTTCACCGATGTCACCAGGAACGGTGTGGGGTGTGAGTGGACGGTTGCCGGATCGTTGGGGCCCAGCGTCGCGTTCTCCTGGTATCGAGGCAGCCCCATCGGGCGTGAACGCGCCGGCTCCGATCTCCTCGGTCGACCTGCCGCCGACATCACGATCGGCGGCTACTCCGGCTTCATCGCGTCGAGAGAAAGCGTGTTGTGCGAGTTGGGTATTTCCTTCGGCGGTGATTTTGTCCATTGGTCGGTGAACTACGGCTCCGTGAACTCCGGGCTTGTCGCTCCACCTGCCGATCCGTGCGTTGTCGGGAAGAGTCTCATGGAACTCACCGTCTCGAGGGCACAGTGAGTCGCGCACGGGCGGCGGCGCTGGGTGCGTCGTTGATCCTGTTGACGGGGTGCGGTTCGACGGTGACGGGAACGCCGCTGGCCGAGGGTGGCTATCAGGGCAGTGGGAGCGAGAAGTTCGCCAACGTTCTGCAGGAATGTGAGGCGGTGTCCGACCCACAGATCGCGGCGGCGATCGGGGCCGACGGCGTCGAGCGTGGTTTCTACGGTGCAATCTGTCGATGGGACGGGGTTGGTGCCGCAGGTCCGGTCCATGTCACGTTCAACTGGTTCGAGACCGGCACCACCGATCACGAGGTCGCCGCGTTCGAGCATCTCGGATATGTGGTCGAGAAGATCACCGTCAAGGGCAGCGACGCCTACCTCGTACGGCAACCGGCGGATCCGCAGAGCTGTGGAATCACCGCCGGCGCTCCGGCGGGAGGTGTGTTCGGTTGGTGGGTTCGCCAGCCGGTCGGTGGGATGGATGCCTGTGCAGGAGTCACCAAACTGGGAGAATTGACCCTCAACGTCAGTATTTGAAATGCTGTCGAACCCTGCCGTTGCTGTGAGTTCCCTATCACTTGGTGCTCATTTTGACCACATAGCACGCTGGCAGGTATCGTTATGGGTCGTGTCCGGCATGCCCGGGCCGACCTGTGTGCCTAGCTAGGTATTGCCGTGCGCACGTTCGAGCAGTTATTGCTTCAGAACGAGCATCCGGCTGCCTGTGTGGGGGTATGCGACACGCCCGACCTCGGGTGCGGAGCGAGGCGCATTTGCGCAGCGCAGCAGTATCAGAGGTGGGTGAGGAGCAGCAGCTCTCTTGCTCCAACTGCTAGATCCCTAATTTCAGAACAGCCAAGGTTGCTTCGAGCAGTCTGTTCCGACGTAGAAAGCCGGTAAATGCCAACCATCAACCAGCTGGTCCGCAAGGGTCGCCGCGACAAGACCGCCAAGGTCAAGACGGCAGCCCTCAAGGGCAGCCCGCAGCGTCGTGGCGTGTGCACTCGCGTGTACACCACCACTCCCAAGAAGCCGAACTCCGCGCTCCGTAAGGTCGCTCGCGTTCGCCTGACGACTTCGGTCGAGGTCACCGCGTACATCCCCGGTGAAGGCCACAACCTTCAGGAGCACTCCATGGTGCTCGTCCGTGGCGGTCGTGTGAAGGACCTCCCGGGTGTCCGTTACAAGATCATCCGCGGCTCCCTCGACACCCAGGGTGTCAAGGGTCGCAAGCAGGCACGCAGCCGCTACGGCGCCAAGAAGGAGAAGAGCTAATGCCACGTAAGGGCCCCGCTCCGAAGCGCCCGCTCATCAACGACCCGGTTTACGGTTCCCCGTTGGTGACGCAGCTCGTCAACAAGATCCTGCTGGACGGCAAGAAGTCCACCGCAGAGCGGATCGTGTACCAGGCTCTCGAGCAGGCGCGCGAGAAGACCGGCACCGATCCGGTCGTCACCCTCAAGCGCGCCCTGGACAACGTCAAGCCTGCACTCGAGGTTCGTAGCCGCCGCGTCGGTGGCGCTACCTACCAGGTGCCGGTCGAGGTTCGCCCCGGTCGTTCCACCACGCTGGCACTGCGCTGGCTGGTCACCTTCTCGCGTGCACGTCGTGAGAAGACCATGGTCGAGCGTCTCGCCAACGAGCTCCTCGATGCCAGCAATGGCCTCGGTGCAGCTGTGAAGCGTCGCGAAGACACTCACAAGATGGCCGAAGCCAACAAGGCATTCGCCCACTACCGCTGGTGATGTAAGCGTCGGAGCAACTGCCATCGGGTGGGTGCTCCGACGCTGTCGCCGTTGGCGACCTGATCACATCGGCCGGTTAATTCCGGGCAGAGGTGGTCGGGTTGCCACGGCAGAGACATAATTGAAAGACCATGGCCTTGACGGTGGAACACACCGGATACGGCCGACACCCGAAAACCAAGCAACGAGCGGGGAAGAAACCTGTGGCACAGGAAGTGCTGACTGACCTGAACAAGGTCCGCAACATCGGCATCATGGCGCACATCGATGCCGGCAAAACCACCACCACCGAGCGCATCCTGTTCTACACCGGTGTCAATTACAAGATCGGTGAGACGCACGACGGTGCGTCGACGACGGACTGGATGGAGCAGGAGAAGGAACGCGGCATCACGATCACGTCTGCCGCCGTGACTTGCTTCTGGAACAACAACCAGATCAACATCATCGATACCCCCGGCCACGTCGACTTCACGGTCGAGGTTGAGCGGTCGCTGCGCGTGCTCGACGGCGCAGTTGCTGTGTTCGACGGTAAAGAGGGTGTCGAGCCGCAGTCCGAGCAGGTGTGGCGTCAGGCTGCGAAGTACGACGTTCCGCGTATTTGCTTCGTCAACAAGATGGACAAGATGGGCGCGGATTTCTACTTCACCGTGCAGACCATCATCGACCGTCTCGGCGCGAAGCCGCTCGTTCTCCAGCTGCCCATCGGCGCTGAGGACGACTTCGACGGCGTCGTCGACCTGGTCGAGATGAAGGCAATCACCTGGCGCGGCGTGGTCCCGACCGGTGCACTGCCGACCATCGAAGAGATCCCCGCGGATCTGGTCGAGAAGGCTGCAGAGTACCGCGAGAAGCTGCTCGAAACCGTTGCCGAGTCCGACGAAGCTCTCATGGAGAAGTACTTCGGCGGCGAAGAGCTCACGGTCGAGGAAATCAAGGGCGCCATCCGCAAGATGACGGTCGCTTCCGAGCTGTACCCGGTTATCTGTGGCTCCGCGTTCAAGAACAAGGGCGTTCAGCCCATGCTCGACGCAGTCATCGATTACCTGCCGAACCCGCTGGACATCGGCGAGGTCGTCGGCCACAAGCTCGGTGACGAAGAAGTAGAGATCACTCGCAAGCCGAGCAAGGAAGAGCCGTTCTCGGCTCTCGCCTTCAAGATCGCTGCTCACCCGTTCTTCGGCAAGCTGACCTTCGTCCGCGTGTACTCCGGTCGTATCGATCCGGGCGCACAGGTGCTCAACGCCACCAAGGGCAAGAAGGAGCGCATCGGAAAGCTCTTCCAGATGCACGCCAACAAGGAGAACCCGGTAGACGAGGCCGTAGCCGGCCACATCTACGCGATGATCGGTCTCAAGGACACCACCACCGGTGACACCTTGTGCGATCAGGCGAACCCCATCGTCCTCGAGTCGATGTCGTTCCCCGCACCGGTCATCCAGGTCTCCATCGAGCCCAAGACCAAGTCGGACCAGGAAAAGCTGGGCGTCGCAATCCAGAAGCTCGCCGAAGAGGATCCGACCTTCTCGGTCGAACTCGACGAAGAGACTGGCCAGACCGTCATCGGCGGTATGGGCGAGCTGCACCTCGACATCCTCGTCGACCGTATGCGTCGCGAGTTCAAGGTCGAGGCCAACGTCGGCAAGCCGCAGGTTGCGTACCGCGAGACCATCACCAAGACGGTCGAGAAGCACGACTACACCCACAAGAAGCAGACGGGTGGTTCGGGCCAGTTCGCAAAGGTCATCATCGCTCTGGAGCCTTTCGTGGGCGAAGACGGTGCTACCTACGCATTCGAGAACAAGGTTTCCGGCGGACGCATCCCGCGCGAGTACATCCCCTCCGTGGATGCAGGCGCACAGGACGCGATGCAGTACGGTGTTCTCGCCGGCTACCCGCTCGTGAACCTGAAGCTGTCGCTGCTCGATGGTGCTTACCACGACGTCGACTCCTCGGAAATGGCGTTCAAGGTTGCCGGTTCGCAGGCACTGAAGGAAGCCGCCCGTAAGGCCGGCCCCGTCATTCTCGAGCCGCTCATGGCTGTCGAGGTCACAACGCCCGAGGAATACATGGGCGACGTGATCGGCGACCTCAACTCCCGCCGTGGCCAGATCCAGGCCATGGAGGAACGCAGTGGTGCCCGTGTCGTGAAGGCGCTGGTTCCGCTCTCGGAGATGTTCGGTTACATCGGTGACCTGCGGTCGAAGACTCAGGGCCGTGCGAACTTCTCCATGGTGTTCGATTCCTACGCAGAGGTTCCCGCGAACGTCTCGAAGGAAATCATCGCCAAGGCGACGGGCGAGTAAGTAGTAATTACTACGTCAGTAGTAATTACTGCGAGCTTCCCAGCCCGCGCCGGTAAGTAACTTCGGTTGCTTCCGGCACGAAGCACGACCAAGTAATAACCAACCGCACTGCTGCATACGGCAAGCAATTATCAGTCCAGGAGGACACAAAGTGGCGAAGGCGAAGTTCGAGCGGACGAAGCCGCACGTGAACATCGGCACCATCGGTCACGTCGACCACGGCAAGACCACGACGACGGCGGCCATCACCAAGGTGCTTGCGGATGCTTACCCCGACCTGAACGAGGCTTCGGCTTTCGATCAGATCGACAAGGCTCCCGAGGAAAAGGCTCGCGGCATCACGATCAACATCTCGCATGTTGAGTACCAGACGGACAAGCGCCACTACGCGCACGTCGATGCACCGGGTCACGCCGACTACATCAAGAACATGATCACCGGCGCGGCTCAGATGGACGGCGCTATCCTCGTCGTTGCAGCCACCGATGGCCCGATGCCCCAGACGCGCGAGCATGTCCTGCTCGCTCGCCAGGTTGGCGTTCCTTACATCCTCGTCGCCCTGAACAAGGCCGACATGGTTGACGACGAAGAGATCCTCGAGCTCGTCGAGATGGAGGTCCGCGAACTGCTGGCCGGCCAGGAATTCGACGAGGACGCCCCGGTCATCCCGATCTCGGCACTCAAGGCACTCGAGGGCGACCCGAAGTGGACCCAGTCCATCCTCGACCTCATGGCTGCTGTCGACGAGTCCATCCCGACTCCGGTTCGTGAGACCGAGAAGCCCTTCCTCATGCCTGTCGAGGATGTCTTCACGATCACCGGCCGTGGCACCGTTGTCACCGGTCGTATCGAGCGTGGCGTTGTCAACGTGAACGAGGAGGTGGAGATCGTCGGCATCAAGGACACCTCCACCAAGACCACCGTCACGGGCATCGAAATGTTCCGCAAGCTGCTCGACTCGGGCCAGGCCGGCGACAACGTCGGACTGCTCGTTCGTGGCATCAAGCGCGAAGATGTCGAGCGTGGACAGGTTGTCGTCAAGCCGGGCACCACGACTCCCCACACGGAGTTCGAGGGCCAGGCATACATCCTGTCGAAGGACGAGGGCGGCCGCCACACCCCGTTCTTCAACAACTACCGCCCGCAGTTCTACTTCCGTACCACGGACGTTACGGGCGTCGTGACGCTGCCTGAGGGCACCGAGATGGTCATGCCCGGTGACAACACCGAGATGTCCGTCAAGCTCATCCAGCCTGTCGCCATGGACGAGGGCCTGCGCTTCGCAATTCGCGAAGGCGGCCGTACGGTCGGCGCCGGCAAGGTTGCCAAGATCATCAAGTGAGACTCTTGTCTTGCTAGCTGATTCATAGCACGTAAGAAAAGGCGCTCATTCCCTTACGGGAGTGGGCGCCTTTTCTGTGTTTCCGGCTTTTGCAAAAGTGACATATCGGGCTCTATCTGTCGATAGGCTCGGCCCGTCAACCATTCAATACCGGAAAGAGGTACTCCATGGGATCCCTGAACGATTGGCTGCTCAACAGCAACAGTCCACTGGTAGGAATTGTCGGAGGCATCCTCCTGACGATCGGTATGCTCTCCGGTGGCTCAGGTATGTGACGGCCGGATCAGCTTGCCGCGTCCACCCGGTCGAGATGGAGCAGAACCTGTACTGCAACATCCGAACCGTCGAGATTTCTGCGCGTAGTCGACGCGATTTCCTCGGCGCGGGTGGTGAAGTCGACGACGTTGATTCCTGGATCGGCGTTGACCACGACGGAGAGTGTCGGCAGTCCGCGGTCTACGGTGGCTCGTCCCTTGGTGGTGCGGACGCCGGGCAATTGTGCGAGTTCCGCTGCAACACCATCGGCGATCGGACCGAGATCAACACTGATGTCGGTTCCGGATTCGGCATGGCGCAGTGTCACTGCTCGGGCGCGGCGCAGTCGTAGATTGAGGTACAGCAAGCCGAATCCGGCAAGAACGCAGAAGACAAAAGTTCCGGTGAGAACCCAATGCCACCAGGGTTGCTCGGGAATTCCGAGGAGCGTCGGTCGATCCAGCCGTGATACCCACGTTCGGATCAGGCGGACACCGGCATCCCAGGCAATGATGTATGCGCCGGCCACGACGAGCGCAATGCCGATGATCAGCACAACAACTCGGTCGAGCCCGGCTATGTAGCGGTTCACGATTCGACCTTCTGTCTTGCTGCGATTTCCCGGGCGAGAACGGTCAGACGTACGGGTCGCTGCAGGACGTCGAGGTGCGGTTGAACCGCTGTTTCGACTGCCGCGATCAGCGTGTCCCGATCCCCGCCGACGGTATCGATATGGACCTTGGCATGTTTGCGGTCGACCGTGGTGTGGGCGCGTTCGACGCCAGGCACCGTGGCGGCTTGCCCGCTACACATGCGGGCGATGTCCGTTGGGCGCATCCAGACTGTGCCGGCGTTCGGGTTACCTAGCGGCACATGTGTTTTGGCGCGCCGCTTGATGGCCGTCATGATCAGGACCACTCCGGCGGCGACTGCAGCGATCGCCGTCGGCAGTAGCCATGTCTGCCAGTGCAATCGTGATGCCCATTCAACCGAGTTCGCGATCCACGGCGCGGATTCGAAGGTGCCACGATTGATGAACCACTCACGCGAGACCACAAAAGCAAGCGCGAGTAACCCGAATGCGATCACCACTGCCGATACCGCTGCGGCGGGTGCGGCGGCAGGCGCGCGAGGGGGAGTCCACTGCGAAACCGGTTGCTCGGCAGTGTCTTCGGGGGTGGTGATCCCCGAGACGTCCCCGTCCTCGGGAGCGGCGGTTGCGGCGATCAGGACATTCATTTCGTGCAGCGGGTAACCGGTGAGGGATTCGACGCTCGTGGCGACCTCGTGGTGCACGCGGCCCGTCAGTTCGACAACGGAGCATGGCCAGTTGACGGCGAGGAAGAGATTGACGGATACGGCGTCGGCGCCCGTCGCGATGTCTGCCCGGGGTAGTTCTCGTCCGGTCAACTTGCTGAGTCCGCCGGTTTGCCGGACAACTCCGGGGACTGCGATCGCGGCGGCTGTGGCGATTTTCGACATTGCGCGGTCTTTGATGACCAGAACGCCGCGAAGGCCGGGATCGACCTCGGGTTCGACGGGACCGGGTTTCGACGTGCCCGGCGTCGACGAGGTGGGTGTGGTGGACTCAGCCACGGCCACGGCTTCGGAGGATGGCGCCGAGGTCGAGGTGGCCGTCGCGGTGGGCGCCGATCGCCATACCGGCTGCGCCGAGGAGGACCGCGAAGAGGAATCCGCTGAATCCGCCCAGAATCCCGGCGAGGGCGAGGAGCAGACCGACCAGCAGGCCGACTGTCGTGCTGTTCACATCAGTTCCTTTCTTCGATGAGGGGTGCGCCTTGATCGTCAGGGTGGCTGACGTCGCCGACGGTGACGGTGATCGGTACGTCGATGACCTTCGCGACCGCGTCGCGGACTTGCTGCGCGACAGTCACGACGTTTGCCGGGTAAGCGACGGATATGTGTACGTTGCAACCGGTCTCGTCGATGACAACTCCGGTGAGGCGTTTGCCCGGGAGATAGGTTCCGACTTCGCCGAACTCGCCGCCGTGCAGTGCGGCGACACCCTCGACCGACAGCGCAGCGTCGGCGACGGTTTCGGCAGTCTTGCCGAGATCGATCGGGGCGGAACCGTTCACTGAACTCTCGGCTTCACTTCCGGTTCGGTGCCCGGGTTCTCGGATTCGCCGAAGAGCATCACGTCGAAGACGGTGATGTTGACTTCGGTGACTTCGAGGCCGGTCATTCTTTCGACTGCCGCTATGACGTTGCGCCTGATCCCGAGTGCCAACTCGTGGAGTGCGACGCCGTATTCGGCGACGATTCCGATGTCGATCGCGGCCTGCTTCTCTCCGACCTCGACGGCCACGCCCTGGGCGTGATTGACGCGCGCGCCGGGGATGCGGTCGCGGAGTGCGCCGACAGCGCGGGCGGTACCCCCGCCGACGTCGTAGACGCCGTTGATCTCGCGGGTGGCTATGCCGGCGATCTTGGCGACCACAGCGTCGGCGATGATCGTTTTGCCCTGTGTGCTGTGGAGCGCGGCGCCACCGTCCGCGCCGAACTGGACGCTACTGGTTCCACTGGAATCGCTGGTCATACGGTGCTCCCTGCTCGAGTTTCAGTGTGTGCGTCTCACCTGCCCTCAACTCTAGTGACAACCGCTGCTTGTCAGCGGATGCACCACACCTACGTCCGAATTTGGTATGACAGAGTCTGACGTGAATTACGTGACGGCTCTCATAGTGAGCGCCGATAGTGACGCAAGAACAGACGGGTGGGTGTGTGGTGACACGGATTGTGATCGTGGGCGCAGGTTTGTCGGGGCTACGAGCCGCGGAGGAGCTGCGGCGTGCCAGTTTCGAGGGCGAGATTGTGCTCGCCGGTGGTGAGGCGCATCTGCCGTACGACCGTCCGCCGCTGTCCAAGGAAGTCATCCGCGGAGACAAGGACGAGACGACTCTTCGTCCGGCGGAGTTCTTCACCGAGAACGCGATCGACTTGAAGCTCGGTTCCCCAGCACAGTCGGTGGATACCGCGTCCAAGACCGTCTCGTTCGCCGACGGTTCGGAGCTGACGTACGACGATCTGATTATCGCCACGGGACTGACCCCTCGGCGCATCGGCGGTCTGCCTGAACTGTCGGGTGTGCATGTCCTGCGCTCCATCGAAGAAGCACTTGCCTTGCGCGCGGATCTTGCGCCGGGCAAGCGAGCGCTGATCGTCGGCGCCGGCTTCATCGGCTGCGAGCTGGCGTCGAGCATGAAGTCGCACGGAGTCGACGTCGTCCTGCTCGAGCCGCAGGCGACACCGCTTGCATCGGTACTCGGCACGACGGTGGGTGCCCTGGTGGAGCGACTGCACCGCGACGCCGGCATCGACGTCCGGGTTGGTGTCGGGCTCGAGACTCTGTCCGGCGACGGCGTCGTCGACACCGCTGTACTCGGTGACGGTTCCGAAATTGCAGTCGACGTGGTTGCCATCGGTGTCGGGTCCTTGCCGGTGACGGACTGGCTCGCAGATTCCGGAATCGAACTCGGCAACGGCGTGCTGTGCGACGCGGTGGGCCGGACAAGCGTCGAGAACGTGTGGGCGATCGGTGACGTCGCCGCGTGGACGATCGGGGAAAACCGCAAGCGCGTCGAACATTGGAGCAACGCGGGGGACCAGGCGAAGGTTCTTGCCGGAGCGTTGACCGGGACAGGCGACCCGAATGCGCCCGCGCAGGTTCCGTATTTCTGGAGCGATCAATTCGACGTGAAGATTCAGGCACTGGGAACAGTGTCGCCTACGGATCAGGTGCATATCGTCAAGGACGACGGCCGCAAATTCGTCGCGTACTACGAGCGTGACGGAGTGCTGGCAGCTGTGGTCGGCTGCGGCAGCCCTGCGGCGGTCATGAAAATGCGCGCGAAGATCGCTGCGGGAACTCCGATCGCCGAGGTGCTGGAAGCCGCAGCAGTGTGAGTTGATGAACGCCGCGCGTGAGCTGATGCGGCCAGGGCGGGTTCGGGACGCTAGATTTGTTCGGTGATCGTTGCGCTCATCGACTCGGGACTAGGTTTGCTCCCGACTTCCGCCTGGCTTCGTCGCCTGCGTCCCGAACTGGATCTGGTGCTGTCCTTGGATCCTGACGGCGCACCATGGGGACCGAAGCCGGTGCCGTGGGTGATCGATCGGGTGCTTGGCGCCGCGCAGCGAAGTCTCGACCGGGGCGCGCAGGTCATCGTGCTGCCGTGCAACACGGCGAGTGTGACGGCGCTCGAGCATGTCCGTGAACTGGTCGGGCCTGATATCCCGGTAATCGGAACCGTACCGGCGATCAAACCCGCGGCCGCTGCCTGTGAGTCGGTGGCGATCTGGGCTACGGCGGCCACCACGGCCAGCCGCTATCAGGCAGATCTGATCGCGGAATTCGCTGACGGATCCGAGGTGGTCGGCGTTGCGTGCCACGGCTTGGCCGACGCCATCGACCGGGGCGACCGAGCGGGCGCCTTGGCTGCGATCGGCGATGCCGCCGCCCGGACGCCAGAAGGTGTGCAAGGCGTTGTTCTGGGCTGCACCCACTACCCGTTGCTGCGGGACGAAATTGTTGCTGCACTACCCGAAGGGGTCCTGCTCTTCGACAGCGCCGAGGCCGTCGCCAGGCAGACCCTGCGCCGGATCGACGCAGCCGCGATGGACACTTCTGCCGGTTCCGGGACTGTCGAGGTGTTTGTCAGCGGACGTCCCGGCAGCCTTCCGCCCAGCGCCGAAGCATTCGACGCCGGGCGGTTGTTGGGAGCAGTCAGGGCCTGAGCGGCTCAGTGATGCTGCTCTAATGGGCGGCCACTCCGTGATCGCTGCTCTAATGGGCGGCCACTCCGTGATCGCTGCTCTAATGGGCGGCCACTCCGTGATCGCCGTGATGCATTCTCGCGCTCATCATCGGCATCGCACTGACTGCCACCACTACGGTGAGGACTCCGACAACCCAGGCTGTCCAGGCTGCGCCTTCGAAGGCGTGGAAGTTCATGACCCAGGGGGAGATGAACATCAGAACACCGAAGACACCCATCGCGTAGTCGGCGACGGCCATGTCTGGTCGCGCCATGTGAGCCAGGCCGGCGAGTGCCACGAGGACACCCAGGACGATCAGTGACCACATAGCTCGGTCGTTGGTGGTCAACCAGATCGGTGACAGTGCGGCAAAGACACCGAGAACCACGGCTACGGCATCCTGCATTCGATTCCACGACTTCATGGCGAAACCTCCTCGAGCGAATGGACTTCCTCACTCTCGAGTAGACGCCTTCCTGAGGTCGAGTTCAACTCTCCGACAATTGCATTCGGGTTGCAGTTACCTGTCCGCGGCGGAGGTTTGTATCAAGATTTGTGATCATAGGTGCGGGCTGCGACCAACCCGCGCGGGGCGGTGGCTGCGATGTGCCCGGAGAGTGCCATCAGTGTGAGCGTCGTGAACGCCAGTGCGGTTGTGAGCATGGTTTCAGTGTTGTCGCCTGGGCTGTGCTTACCTGGGGCGTTCAATGTGAGGACGCTGTGAATTGTGAGATCGTGGAATTGTGAGATCGTGTCGGCATGGGTGATCTGAGTGCTCGTGCGGTGTGCGATGCGTTGGCGGAGCTGTCCGATCCGGAGGATGCTGTTCACCTTCAGCGGTTCTTCAAAACCGGGCCGGGGGAGTACGGCGAGGGTGATGTCTTCATCGGGGTTCGGGTGCCCAAAACGCGGACCGTGGTCAAACGGTTCGGCGATCTCGACCTGACCCACGTGCGTGTTCTGCTCGACAGTGACGTCCACGAACATCGCCTCGCCGCCCTGCTGATTCTCGTGACGCAGTTCGAGAAGGCAAGCAGGCAGCGGTCTTTCGACGACGAGGCCCGACGCACGATCGCCGAGTTCTACCTCGATGCGGTGGAGCGTGGGCGAGTGAACAACTGGGACCTGGTCGATTCGTCCGCTGGTCAGATCCTCGGTGGCTGGCTGTTCGATCGGGATCGACGTCTGGTGTTCGAGCTGTCGGCTTCGGGCGACCTGTGGCGTCGGCGCGTGGCGCTGTTGACCACGTACGGCTTCATCACGCGAGGTGACGCGTCGACAACCCTCGATCTCGCAGCATCCGTCTGTGGTGATCGTCGTGATCTGACTCAGAAGGCGATGGGTTGGATGCTGCGCGAGGTGGGCAAACGTGTCGACCGGCGTCTGTTGACCGGGTTTCTGGAGTTGCACGCGCACGATATGGGTCGAACCGCGTTGAGCTATGCGTGTGAGCACCTGAGTGCGGAGGAGCGTGCGCACTTTCGATCGCTTCGTGCGCCGGTGTGAGCCGGCGTCGTAACGGTCTGTGACACGATCGAGGGGTGCCGGCCACCTCAGCTCGACTAGTCACTGCGACAACGATCGCGTCGATGCTCACGGCAGCCTGCGTGGTGTTGGCATATCTGGTGTTCGTCGTACGAGCCGTCGAACCTGTCGATTTTCTTGTCTACCGGTACGCCGTAGAGATGTTTGCCAGTGGCGGCGACATCTATGCCGGGAACCTGTTCGGCCCGCTGATCGAGCCCGAGGGGATGCCGTTCACCTATACGCCGTTTGCGGTGTTGTTGTTGTGGCCGACAGCGATTTTCGACTGGTGGACCGCGTACCTTCTGTGGTCGCTGTTGTGCATTCTCGTGGTGGCGTGGACGGTTGCGCGATTCACTCCGAGGTGGGTTCGATTGCGCCCGTTGGTCATGGCCGCAATTCTGATCGGAGTGTCGGTGACACCGACGGTCAGCGCACACATCTCGTTCGGTCAGGTAAATCTGCTGTTGATGGGTTTGGTGCTGTTCGACATCACCCGTCGCGACAACTCGATTCTCGGCCGATGCTTCCCGCGCGGACTGTTGATCGGCATTGCGACAGCAGTCAAGCTGACCCCGGCGTTGTTCATCGTCTACTTCCTGGTGACACGGCAATGGCGGCTGGCGATCTGGAGTTCGATGGGTGCTGCTGCAGCCACAATTGCTGCCGCACTGGTCGATCCGGCCCTGAGTAGGACCTTCTGGACTGACGTGGTGTGGAGCCTCAGCGGCCGAGTGGATCTGACAGGCGAGGCTATTGCGAGTTCGGGGAACGGCTCATTGCAGGGCACCCTGGCGGCAATGGGTACCTGGACGGATGCCGTGGTGATGCCGTTGATCGTTCTGGTCGGTGCGGTGGCGCTGTGGATCTCACGGCGGATTTATCTCGACGGACGCGGCGTCGACGCGGCACTTGTGGTCGGGTTGAGTGCGCCGATTCTGTCCCCGATCAGCTGGATCCATCACTGGGTGTATCTGATTCCGGCGGCGGTCACGATACTGTTCCGACTGCGTTCGCGTCGAGGCTTTGCGGTGTTCGTTGCGGCTTTGGCGGTCGTCTATTGCGGACCGAGTATGGGACAGCAGCTGATGGCCTCGTCGACGCTGCTCGTGCCGGTCGGTGTGATTTTGCGCGAGGGCTTCATCCTGGTCAGCGCCGCGGCGATTGTTGCGTTGTGGCAGATACGGCCACGTCAGGCTGCCGGGTTGGGGGAAAACGGTTCGGCCCCCGAAACCGAAGGGAATCAGGGGCCGAACCGTATCGAAGAATCCGGTGTCAGAACTCGATCTTGAGCCTGTCGGTGACAGGCTTTGCCTGGCAGCCGAGAATGTATCCGTTTGCGATGTCCTCGGCGTCGAGGATCTCGGAATTATCCATCTGCACTTCACCTTCGGTGACGGTGCAGGCGCAGGATCCGCATTCACCTTCCTGGCAGGAGTACGGCACGTCGAGTCCCTTGGCGAGCATGATGTCGACAAGGGTCTGTTTGCGTGGCCAGACGAGTGTGTGCGTTTCGCCGTCCAACTCGACCTCGACTGTAGCGGCGTCAGCTGCTTCTTCGTCGGTGACCTCGGCAAGCTCGACGTCCTTGAACGGATCACCGGCGAGGGAGTTGAAGACCTCGGCGTGGACCTGTGTGCGAGGCATACCGGCTTCGGCGAGTGCGCTGTGCACGGCGTCCATGAAGGGCCCGGGGCCGCACATGAAGGCTTCGTACGCGACAAACGGCTTGGCCAGCGTTGCCAGCTGCGAAATGACCGGGAGTCCCTGGACCGATTCGATCCAGTGAATGACGGTCAGGCGGCCGGCGTACTTGGTTGCGAGTTCGCGGAGCTCTGCGCCGAAGATGACGGATTTCTCGTCACGGTTGGCGTACACGAGGACAACGTTGCCGCTGCCCTGAGTCAGAGCGGACTTGAGGATCGAGATCACCGGGGTGATACCGCTGCCGGCGCCGAAAAGCAGGAAGTCGTGATCGAGCGACTTGGGGGTGAACACACCGGACGGCGGCAGCACTTCGATGGTGTCGCCGACCTGGACCTTGTCGCACAACCAGTTGGAGCCGTAGCCGTCGACGGTTCGCTTGACGGTCACCTTGGGGGCGTCGTCGGTGAATGGTGAACTGGCCAGGGAGTAGCACCGTGCAACGGAACCGGTCTGGTCGCTGGGGATGCGCAGGGTGAGGAACTGTCCGGGCTTGTAGTCGAACTTGCCCTTCAGATCTTCGGGGATCTCGAATACCAGCGACCGGGCGTCCGAAGTCTCTTCCACGACTCCGGACACGGTGAGTACCGCCGATCGCGAACTGTGCGGTACCTCGACTGTCGTCATCGCGAAGCAAGTCCTCTCGTGAAGCTGGGTAAAGCGCAGGTCAGTGAAATGCTAGAGCTAGAACATGTTCTAGTTCAATGCTAGCAGTGATGAAAAGCTACTGGGGATCCTAGTCGCGCGGCAATACGTTCCCGATCAGCGGGAATCAGACCGTCCGCGACGGTGAGGCCTGGCGCGCCGGGGTGGTCACAACCTGCCCGAAAGGGCGGTTCGGGGGCGGCGTCCGGGCGGTAAACGCCGAGAACTCTGGGTTCGGGCTGTCGGCCGGTCCACAGTGGAGTGCAGATGAGACGCCGATCACAAACAAGCGGCTCGAATCACTCCCACCGTCACATTCACGCATTCGCGAGGAGCAAAGAAGATGGCAATCGAGCTCAACCAGATCTGGGATTTCCCGATCAAGGAATTTCATCCATTCCCCCGTGCGCTGATGGGTGTGGGCGCTCACGACATCATCGGCGTCGAAGCCAAGAACCTCGGATTCAAGCGCACCCTGTTGATGACGACGGGTCTGCGCGGCTCGGGAATCATCGAAGAACTGATCGGCAAGATCGAGTACCAGGGCGTCGAGGTGGTTCTCTACGACAAGGTGGAGTCCAACCCCAAGGACTACAACGTCATGGAGGCCGCGGCTCTCTACCAGAAGGAGAAGTGCGACTCGATCATCTCGATCGGTGGCGGTTCGAGCCACGACGCCGCCAAAGGTGCCCGCGTCGTGATCGCGCACGACGGTCGCAACATCAACGAGTTCGAGGGATTTGCCAAGTCCACGAACAAGGAGAACCCACCGCACATTGCCGTATCCACCACGGCCGGTACCGGTTCCGAGACGTCGTGGGCGTACGTCATCACCGACACGTCGGACATGAACAACCCGCACAAGTGGGTGGGCTTCGACGAGGCGACCATTGTGACTCTCGCGGTCGACGACCCGCTGCTCTACTACACCTGCCCTCAGCACTTCACGGCGTACTGCGGCTTCGACGTACTCGCACACGGCAGTGAGCCGTTCGTGTCTCGTCTCGATTTTGCGCCGTCGCTCGGTAACGCGATCTACTCGGTGGAGTTGGTTGCCAAGAATCTGCGCGAGGCCGTCTTCGAGCCGCGGAACCTCAAAGCCCGCGAGGGAATGATGAACGCGCAGTACATTGCCGGCCAGGCCTTCAACTCCGGCGGACTGGGGATCGTTCACTCGATCTCCCACGCGGTGAGCGCCTTCTTCGACAGCCACCACGGTCTGAACAACGCCATCGCGCTGCCGCGGGTGTGGGAGTACAACCTGCCGTCGCGCTACGAGCGTTACGCCCAGTTGGCCGGCGCCCTCGGTGTCGACACCCGCAACCTCACGACGGTGCAGGCTGCCGACGCGGCCGTCGAGGCTGCGATCCGTCTGGCCAAGGACGTCGGTATCCCCGACAACTTCAGTCAGGTGCGCACCGATTCGTACGCGAAGAACCAGATGAACACCAAGAAGTACGAGGGTCGTGGTGATGTCATCACGGGTGACGAGAAGACTGTGCGCGCCATCTCCGAGCACATTCAGGACGACTGGTGCACCCCGGGCAATCCCCGTGAGGTCACTGTGGAGTCGATGATCCCGGTTGTCGATCACGCGATCAACAAGTCGTACTTCTGACCGCCTGCTGTGCGCCTTTGTCAACCGCGGGCGGTTGATAAAGGCGCACAGCGCGTATCGCTATGAAAGGAACGCCCCCATGTCCCGAGCCTTCTCCTCCGGAGTAGACCTGAAAGATGCTCTGCGAGAGCAGGACTACATCGCCGACGACGAGTTTGCGGTGGTAGTTCATCTTGCGACGGCATTGGGGCGTCCGCTCCTGCTGGAAGGGCCGGCCGGGGTAGGCAAGACCGAGCTCGCGAAGTCTCTGGCTGCGGTCGGCGGCCGCAAGCTTGTGCGTCTGCAGTGCTACGAAGGGCTGGACGACAACCGGGCGCTGTACGAATGGGACTACGCCAAGCAACTGCTGCACGTGCAGATGCTTCGCGACCGGATCAGCGACCAGGTCTCGGAGTTCGACAGCGTTGCCGAAGCGTCGAAGTTTCTGGCAGATCAAGATTTCGGGTTGTACTCCGAGAACTTCCTGTCCGTGCGGCCGCTACTCGAAGCGATCCTGTCACCGGAACCGGTGGTGCTCCTGGTTGACGAAGTGGACCGCACCGAGGAATCCATGGAGGCGCTTCTCCTGGAAATTCTCGCGGAGCAGCAGATCACCATTCCCGAGGTCGGTACCTTCGTGGCTCGGTCGCAACCCTGGGTCATCCTGACCTCCAACGACACTCGTGAACTGTCGCCGGCGCTCAAGCGCCGCTGTCTGCACTACCATCTCGGTTACCCGACGTCGGAGCGTGAGCGTGAGATCGTCACTGCCCGTGCACCGGAGGTCGATCAGGCCACCGCGTCCGAGGTAGTCGAATTGGCTCGGATTCTGCGCGATCTTCCATTGCGCAAGAGTCCGTCCATCTCCGAGGTGATCGATGCGTCAAGAGCGGCAACGGTTCTCGCGGCCAGCGGATTGGGTGCGTCGTCGGACGCCAAGGTGCGCGATATCCTGCTGGCAGCGCTACTCAAGTACTCGTCGGATGTGACGCTCGCACAGGAGCGATTTGACGGGAAAGTGCTGGAGCCGACATTGGGTAGCAGTGACGCGCCAGTCGAACGTGCCACTGTCGCAAGCAGGCCTGCGAACACGACGACGGCCGTGTTCCGGGGGACCGGCGGGCGGGACTCGAATCAACAGGGAGTCCGTGGCGGCAGCGGACTCCGCTCGTCGCGATGACAATGCTCAGCGCTACCGAAAAGCCGTCGTTCGTCCTCGACGTGGTGTCGGCGAGCTTCGGCCGATTGCTGAGGGCGGCCGGAGTGTCGGCGTCGCCGGCCGAAGTCATCGAGGTTCGGCGAGTGCTGGCGATGGTCGGGGCGTCGGATCGCGACGTCTTGCGTGCCTGCCTACGGTCGGTGTGCGCCAAGTATTCTCACGAGCAACCGGGCTTCGATCGGGCATTCGACGCGCTGTTCCGTCCGAAGCGAGACGCGAAGAATGCCGAACGTATCGCGTCCAGAGCGGAAGTTGCCGACGGCCTGCCTACCGCGCTCGGTATCGACGAGGATCAGGAAGTCGGCCGATACGCGGAGTACAACGAGCGTGCCGCCGAGGTGGGCGACTATTTCGATACTCCGGAGGCAGAAAAGGGATTCAACCCGCACAAGGACGACGACGACGTGTCGATGACGTCGAGTGATGCCGAACTGTCGGTGGACACCGGTTCCGAGACCGGTCGCCGGGGAGTCAGCTACACCGTGGACGTGGACCGAGCATCGTCGGCAGTAGTCGGGGACCTCAGCACCAGTGTTGCTGCTGCAGTGGTGGGTTCGTTGTCCTGGGACGATCCGACGTCTATTCTCGCGTGGCTCGACGCATACGATCCGAGCAAGGCCTACGCGGACGTCTCCGACGACGGACCGCTGACGCCGGCACAGTTGAACCGCTTGGTCGAAGCTGTCGAAGCGTTTGTCCAGGCACTCTCCGCCGCTGCTCTCGCGGAGTCCGCTCCTGATGCGCCGGACAGTGAATCGGCTGCCGGCCCTTCACACAACGACATCGAACTGGCGTGCCACGAAGTGCTGCGGCGGATGCGAGGCCCGTCGAGGCCGCGCCCGCGCGAACGCTCTCGTGGGCGTCTCGACATGCGCCGGACGGTACGGTCGAGTTTGCGGACCGATGGCATTCCTTTTCACCTTGTGGTGAAAGCGCCGCGCCCCGAGCGGGTTCGGTTGTTGTTGATCGCCGACGTCTCACTGTCGGTCAGGCCGATCACCGCATTCACGTTGCGACTGGCGCAAGCGATGCATCGCCG
This sequence comes from Rhodococcus sp. NPDC056743, assembly GCF_042790355.1. NCBI lineage: Bacteria > Bacillati > Actinomycetota > Actinomycetes > Mycobacteriales > Nocardiaceae > Rhodococcus > Rhodococcus sp. NPDC056743. Next base: position 924,133 of record NZ_JBHTZI010000001.1, read on the forward strand.
GGCCGATCGTTGTGAAGTGCTCGCGTTCGTCGATCGACCCGTCGATGTCACGGACACGCTGCTCGCCAGCAGTGGTGACGGCGCTCTGGCGGCGGTCTTGGCGCATCCTGGCCTGGATCTGGAAGCCAGTAGCGATTACGGGCGGGTGCTCACCGAATTGCTGGACGAGCACGGCAACGCATTGAACGCGCGAACGTCGGTCATCATCGTCGGAGACGGGCGGTGCAACGGATTGCCACCACAGGTGGAGAAGCTCGAAGAACTGCGACGCAAGGTTCATCGCTTGGCCTGGATCACTCCGGAATCACAGCGCTACTGGAACCAGGCGTCGTGTGCGATGCCGGAGTACTCGAAGATCTGCGACGAGGTTGTGGTGGCACGTGATGCCGCGCAGTTGATGACCAAGGCGGCTGAACTGGGTCACGCGCTTCGCTGAGGTGGGAAAGCAATCCGGACCGGGTTACCTGGACCTGTTCCCTGCAGAACCTGCCCGTGGTTGTATTCGGGGTTGCTCCTCGGGCCGACCTCGGTCGGCTTCCTCGCAGGCATCGCGTTCGTGGTGTTCGTCAGACGGGATCACCGTTAAGGAACCTCGCACCTACCCGATCGGGTAGGTATTCACCTCTCCTTGGGCGGGTGTGCGTCTGTCGATGCCCGCGTAGTCTCGGAACCGGCGCTTGTTAAGTGGATCACAGTCTCGGCGCCCTGCGAGAGGAGAGTGGGAGCCGTGTCGGTGGATGTTCCGGATGCCGTTGACGCAGGTGAGCAGCGTCATGACGCAGGTGGACACCGTCATGACGGAGCTGCGCGCCCCCGAGACGCTGCTGCGCGATTGGTGAAGTTCCATGCCCCGGAAATTGTGTTCGGAATCGGCTCGTTGGTCGAAGCCGCTCACGCAACTCTCCGATTCGGCGGTTTTCGTCCCTTTCTCGTCACCGACCCAGGCCTGGTCGAGTCGGGATGGGTCAGTGAACTCGAGGCGCACCTGGCCGAGCAGGGGTTGCGGTCGACGGTCTGGGCGGGGCTGACTCCCAATCCGAAGGATTACGAGATTGCAGCCGGTTTCGAGGTGTACCAGGAGGGTGAGTGTGATGTCATCATCGCGCTCGGTGGTGGGTCTGTCATCGATGCGGCCAAGGGCGTCGCGGTTCTGGCTGCAAACGGTGGACACATCCTCGATTACGAGGGGGTCGATCAAGCGACGAAGCCGATTCCTCCTCTGGTGATGGTGCCGACCACATCGGGTACCGGAGCGGATGTATCCCAGTTCTGCATTGTCACGGACACTGCCAGGGGCACGAAGATCACGATCATCGGACGAGCATTGGTTCCCGATGTCACGGTCATCGATCCGCGTTTGCTCACAACCATGCCCGAGTGGCTCAATGCCGCAACCGGATTGGACGCGTTGACGCACGGCATCGAGGCTTTTGTATCGCTCGCCCATAATCCGCTCACGGATCATCACGCACTGCGCGCGGTCGGCTTGGTTACCGAGAATCTGGTGCGCACAATTCATGAGCCGATGGAAATGGAGGCCCGATCCGTCATGGCTCAGGCGAGCCTCGAGGCCGGGCTTGCCTTCACCAACGCAATTCTCGGCGCGGCCCACGCGATGAGTCATCAGGTGGGCGGCATGCTGGATCTCCCGCACGGCGTCATCAACGGGATTTTGCTTCCCCACGTTATTCGCTTCAACTCCACAACCGACGCGGCACCGTTCGTGGCAATTGCTGCGGCGCTGAACCTACCGGAGCAACGAGGCAGTGCCGAAGAAGCCGCGTTGGCGGTGGCGGATCGGGTCGAACGGCTTGCCCGTGAGGTTGGGGTACCGAAGGGATTGGCCGAGTTGGGTGTTCGGGAAGAGGACTTGAGCCGGTTGGCAAGTTTTGCACTGCGTGATGCGTGCATGTCCACTAATCCGCGTGAAGCCACACAGGAACAGATGGTGGCGTTGTTCCGGAGTGCACTGTGAAGCGAGTGAGGTCATGACCGCAGACCTGTCGAGGCTCACCGGATTACGTTCGGGAAAGAGCACCTTCTATCCGCAGTACCGAGGCGCGGCCGAACGGCTCGAGCGCGTCGTGCACGCGTTGGAGTTGATTTCGCGGGCGCTGGTTCGAACCGTCGACGGCCCGGAGACGCTGGTCTGTGCTGTTGCCGAGGCCGCCCGTGCTCATTTGAGTGCGCAGTGGGTGGTTTTTGCGCTTGCCGACGGTACTCTGCCCGACGCGGGGCCGCGGCGGTTGGTTCTCGGGCCGGACGCCACTCCGTTCCTGGTCGACAACGTGGAGGGCCCGCCGTTGCCGGACGATGTGGTGGATTGTCTCAACGACATTCGTTGCGGCAGTATCGAATCGAATTCCGTGGTCGATCCCCACTATGCGTTTGTGCCGATCGTGCTCGGAGGCGGTGTGGTCGGCGCCTTTGCGGCCTGGACTCCGCAGAATCGCACTCTCGATTCCACCGACGGTGCAGTGCTCAGCATCTTGGCCAGTCAAACGGCTGTTGCGCTGCAGAATTCGGCTTTGTACCAGCGCGGGCAACTGCTGTTGGCGCGTGCCGAAGAGGCATTTGCCGAGGCCAATCGAACTGCTGCCGATTTGGCGGTGCGAAACAGTGAGCTGGAATCGACGCAACGTCAACTCGGGGTGGCGCACCGGCACCAGGTGGTCGACGACGAACGTCACCGCATCGCCCGTGAACTGCATGACAGTGTGACCCAGGCGGTGCTTTCGGCGGGCATGCAGATCGAAGTGTGCCGCAGCGACATTCCCGACGCCGAGCGAAGCGAAAGACTGGACCTGGCAAAGGATCTGACCAGGAGAGCCGTAGAGCAACTGCGCTCGGCAATTTACGCGCTCAACCACTCGTCGGACGAAGGCCGGACCTCGTTGCCGGAGATGCTCGAGCAGCTCAGTGTGGTCCACATGCCCGACGAGTTGGCGGTGAGCCTGCGAGTCGGGGGCACACCGGCCGAGCTTCCCGGTGGAACCGAGCACGCATTGTTGCGGATTGCGGGCGAAGCGCTCTTCAACGCGGCTGTTCACGCCCACGCCACCCGGGCGGTTCTCCGGTTGACGTATCGCGCCGAGACCGTCATCTTGTCCATTTCGGACGACGGTGACGGAGATCCCGCGCGGATGCGACTGATCCTCAAGCTCGCGGCAAGCAACGATCTCGACGGGCGGCACCGGGGCTTGGCCAACATGCAGTCCCGGGCTCGCGAATTGGGAGGCACGCTCGACGTTCGCCGGGCGAGAATCGGGGGAGTGCAAGTGCTGGTTCGGGTGCCACTTGCTACCGGGCCTGACAGTGCAACTGAGTCTGACAGCGCTGCCGAGACTGACAGCGAAGATACGTGTCCCACAACCGAGATCGAGGAACGATGACTACAGCACGCCCCGTCGCGGCCGACCATGTCGGGCCCAGAGACCCTGCCAGGCCAACCGAGAGCCGTGTTGTCCGCATTGTGCTTGTCGACGATCACGCGATACTGCGGCAAGGACTGCGGTCGGTGCTCGAGCGAGAGAACGATTTGCGCATCGTCGGTGAGGCATCGTCGCTACCGGAGGCATTGTCGGTTGTCGATCGGGTCAGCCCCGACATCGTGCTCATGGACCTCAAACTCTCGGCAAGTTCGGACTACGAGGGATTGACGCTGTGCTCGCAGTTGTCCGCGGCGCATCCGAAACTCGGATTGCTGGTACTCACAACATTTCTCGACGACCAACTGGTTGTACGAGCTGTCCATGCGGGAGCGCGTGGATACGTTGTCAAAGACGTCGACACCACGGAGTTGGTCCGTGCGATTCGGGCGGTATCTCGTGGTGAGAGCGCATTCGATTCGCGCAGTGCTTCCGCGGTGGTGCGCTCGCTGAACGGACAGTCGACGACCAAGGACCGTCTGACGGATCGTGAACTCGAAGTACTGCGGTTGCTCGCAAACGGGTTGTCCAACATCAGGATCGGTGAGAGGTTGTTCATCTCACCGACGACGGTGAAGTTCCACGTCAGCAACATCATGCGCAAACTCGAGGTGAGTCGGCGTGCCGAGGCCGTGTACGCGGCCAGCAAGCAAGGATTGATCTAGGCTCGCTTTGCTCGCCAGTCGGCCAGCATCCTCGGCATCTCCGCGGCCATGAAGTCGAAGAAGTCGCGAAGGTCGGCCATACGTTCGCTGCCGCGTGTGCCTTCCCCAAGAACACGAATTCCTTCTGCTGCTACCTCCGATACCTGGTACAGCGCAGACTGTTTGGTGACAAACGCGTCGGCCCACAGGTCGACGCTCACGCGGTAGTGCTGACGCCGTGATCCCGGAACGGCGACGCGTTCGATCAGGCTGACCTGCTGTAGATATCGCACCGCGCCGGAAATGGCGGCGGGGCTCACGCCGAGTACCTCACCGAGATCGCCGGGAGTCGACGACGGCTTATTGCTGGTCATCAGTGCGGCCCAGACGCGCGCCGGCATGGGCGGGAAGCCCATGTTGATCAGGACCAGCGAGAGGCGCTCGACCAACTGTCTGCTCTCATCGGGATGGTCGGTCTGGTTCAATTCGGTCTGGTTCATATCGATCATCGGGGAGTGTCCGATCTTTACGTTTTTCTATCTTCACACATTTGTGAAATCAGCGTACGGTCGAATTCATGGGTGCCGCAGTTTCGGTGAATGACCTGGTCAAGACGTTCGGCCCGACCCGAGCGTTGGACGGCTTGGATCTCGAGGTTTCCGAAGGCGAGATTCACGGATTTCTCGGGCCGAATGGTTCAGGTAAGTCGACCACCATTCGGGTACTGCTCGGCCTACTACGTTCGGATTCCGGTGAGGCGACGGTCCTCGGTGGGGATCCGTGGCGTGATTCCGTAGCCCTGCATCGGCGGCTGGCGTACGTGCCGGGTGAGGTGAATTTGTGGCCGAACTTGACCGGTGGTGAGTCGATCGACCTGCTTGCCGGTTTGCGCGGCGGGATCGATGTGTCCACGCGTGCAGAGTTACTCGATCGTTTCGAGCTCGATCCGACGAAGAAGGCGAGAACGTACTCGAAAGGGAACCGGCAGAAAGTGGCGCTCGTCGCCGCCTTCGCTTCGGATGTCGATCTGTACGTTCTCGACGAACCGACGTCCGGCCTCGACCCGTTGATGGAGGCGGTTTTCCAGGACTGTGTGCGCGAGTTGGCCCATGCCGGGAAGACGGTTCTGCTGTCGAGTCACATTCTGGCAGAGGTGGAAGCGCTGTGTGATCGTGTCAGCATCATTCGTGACGGGCGAACAGTGGAGTCCGGAACGCTGTCGGAACTGCGGCATCTGACCCGCACGTCGGTGTCGGTCACGACGCGCACGCCGGTCACCGGACTCGACGCGTTCGAGGGCACGTACGACGTGCTCGTGGACGGTGACCACGTGAAGTGCGAGGTCGACAGTGTTCGGCTCGGCGCACTGATGGAACATCTTGTCGGCTTCGGGATCGTGGCGCTGACGTCGACGCCCCCAACTCTCGAGGAACTGTTTCTGCGTCATTACGGGGACGAACGAGCGAAGGAGAGTTCGGAGCATCTGCGCGCGGAGTCTGGGGCGCGGCCGTGACCGTTCTGACCAGGCCGGTCGACGCATCAGAGGGAACTCAGTTCACCGGTACGTCACGGTTGGTTCGGCTTGCGTTGCGACGCGATCGAATTCAGCTCCCGGTGTGGCTGATATCGCTGACCGTGTTCCTGGTCTTCGTCGCTGCCAGTGTGGGCGGCCTCTACAGCACGCCGGAGGAATTACGTTCCGTTGCAGTCGGGTCCGCAGTCTCGCCCGTGGCGCTTGCCACCAACGGCATAGTGTCGGGGTACTCCGAGGGGGCGATTGTCGCGAGCCAGAGCGTTCTGGTGTTTGCCTTGGCTGCGGCATTGATGAGCACGCTGGCGGTGGTGCGTCACACTCGGCAGAACGAGGAGACCGGACGCGCCGAGATGATCGGCGCGGCGGTTGTCGGCAGGCGTGCGCTCCTGACCTCTGCGCTTGTTGTCACGATCGGTGCGAATATCGTTCTGGCTCTTGCCAGTGCAGTCGGTCTGGTGGCCATCGGATTTCCGGCAGGCGGTTCGCTGGCGCTGGGAGCGTCGATCGGCGGCACCGGTATCGCGTTTGCCGGCGTCGCCGCCGTGGCGGCTCAAATCACCGACGGTGCGCGCGCGGCAAACGGGATTGCGGGCGCGGCTATCGGAATTGCGTTCATGCTGCGGGCCGTCGGCGACGTCGACAGTACCGTGGTGGACGACGGTACTCGCGTGGTCAGTGGGTGGATGTCGTGGCTGTCGCCGATCGGATGGGCACAACAGATACGACCGTTCGACGACAACGCCTGGTGGATACTGCTGTTGCTCTTCGGTTTTGCCGCAGTCCACATCGCGATTGCCGACGTGCTCATCGGCCATCGCGACCAAGGGGCTGGGCTGGTCCAGCCGAGGCCGGGACCGCCGGTTGCTGCGCGGTGGTTGCCGTCGGCGTGGGGTCTGGCGTGGCGCATGCAGAGAGTGACGATGTTCTGGTGGCTGTTCTCGGTGGTCGTTCTCGGATTCGCTTACGGGGCAGTCGGAAACGAGATCGACCAGTTGGTGGGTTCGTCCCAGCAGACCGCTGATCTTTTCGAGCAACTTGGTGGGGGATCGGCCGCCTTGGTCGACGCGTACCTCGCGACCGCGTTGGGTTTCCTGTCGATAGTCATTGCGGCATATGCGGTTCAGAGCATTCTCCGCATGCACGGGGAAGAGTCCTCGGGGAGGTTGGAACCGTTGCTGGCTACGGCACTTCCGCGCTGGAAGTGGTTGCTCTCGCACGTGAGCATTGTTGTCGGCGGGGTGGTGCTCGCGCACATTCTGGCCGGCGCGTTCACCGGGTTCGCTTTCGGCTTGGTTACCGACGACATCGCCGGCAACACTGCAAGGATGACCGGCGCGGCGCTGGCGTATCTACCGGCGGTGCTGGTCGTTCTTGCAGTCGTGGCTTTGGTTTTCGGACTGTTTCCGGCGATTGCGTCGTCGCTGTCCTGGGGCATTTTTGCGGCCTGCATCGTTCTCGGGCAATTCGGCGTGCTGTTCAAGCTTCCCCAAGTAGTCCTGGACCTGTCACCGTTCACTCACGTACCGACAGCACCCGCCGAAGTGGTGACGGCTCTGCCGCTAGTCGTGTTGACCGCTCTGGCTCTGGTTCTCGGTGTGGCCGCGATTGCGGCGTTCGCGCGCCGTGACGTCCGTCTGTAGGGAGTCGGTCACTACTTCGGTCGGCAGTGGAGGTACGCGTCGGTGACAACCTCGAACATGCGATTGCCCTGCGCGTCAACCAATTCGGCGGTTGTCGTCACCAACCCGCGAGCGCGGCCGTCGAGCACCACGTTGTCCACGGTGAGCGTGCCACTCAATGTGTCGCCGGGACGCAGGGGGCGGAGAAACCGTATGTCGCGCATGGACTTGCCGGCGATGACGTTCCAGCGGTCGTAGATGCTCGCGACCACAAGTTTCTGGCAGATGGCCAAAGTGTGCACTCCGCTGCCGATCAACCCGCCGAACACGCCGGATTCGGCAGCCTGTTTGTCGGTGTGGAACCACTGCGGATCCCACTGCGATGCAAAGTCGAGAATTTCGTCCTCGGACACCGTGTACGAATCCAGCTCCATGGTCTGGCCGATCCGGAGATCTTCGGCGTAGACGGAGCGATGACGGGGCGCGGCAGAATCGTTCATGTTCTTCTGGATCTCCTGCGGGTAGGTCTGTACCCGGAACATACGCCACGGACGGGCAACTAGAATCGGCAGATGGTCAACGACATGCACCTCGATCCACATGCCCTGGTAGGGGAGTGGAACTTCGAGCGAAGGATCGTCGACCGCCGTGCAGACGTAACAAAGCGTGTCGCGGGAACCACCACAATCGAAGGTGCCGACGGCGGCCGACTTCGCTGGTACGAGAGTGGAACATTGTTCGACGGTGACCTGGAGTTGCCCGTTTACCGAACTCTGTTCATCGAGCGGCACGACGGCGATTGGGCAGTCACCTTCGAGGACGGCCGAGAGTTTCACGACTGGGCGCCCGGAGACGACGTCGAGCATCTGTGCGGCGCGGATACCTACCGGGGCCGCATCGACATCGACATTGCTGTCGAGGAAGCTGCAGCAGATTCGCAGGCTGCGTGGTCGGTCGAGTGGACGGTGACCGGGCCGAGCAAGGACTACACGATGACGACGCACCTCACGAGAGCGTCGTAGATGACACACGACGTGCCCATGGCCGTTGTAGATTTCGGGTCATGACTGAACCTGTGAAAGGCCCGGCGTCGTACTTCCCGTCGATCGAGAAGAAGTACGGCCGCCCGATCAGCGAGTGGCAAAAGTTGATCCGCAGTTCCGAGTTGACCAAGCACATGGAACTGGTCAACTGGCTGAAGTCCGAGCACGGGCTGGGGCACGGTCATGCCAATGCTCTGGTGGCGCACACCCTGAAGGAAGATGCCGGGTAGAGCGCGCTTAGCGTGCGTCGAGCACCAACCACCCACCATGATGCTCGAACACCTCGAAGGGCACGCCGGTTTTCTCGCCGACGGCACGCAGTGATTCGAGGTCGAAGGTCCGGATATGCCCGTGGCAGGCAGTTGCTTCGTCCTCGAACGGGACCGCGATGACAACGCGTTCGCGAGCGATCCGCAGAGCCTGCGCGATCACCTTCTCGCCGACGGCATTGTCGACGTGTTCGAGGAGGTGAATCGCCGTGACGGTGTCCGCGCTCTTGTCGGGTGCGGGTACCTCACCGGCGTCGCAGATCAGTGTGTTGATCGTGATGCCCAGTTCGGGGGCGACCGCGTCGAGCAGGATCATGGTTCCCGGCAGGATATCCGTCGCAGTGACGTCCATTCCGGCGCCGGCAAGGCGCAACGGCAGGAATCCGAAGCACGACCCGAGGTCCAGGACGGAGCCGCGCACGAGTTCGTGTGCCTTCTCGTGGATGGGCGCGAAATCGGCACTGCCGTCCAGTAGCTCGCGTAGCGAATTCCGGTAGTAGGTGGTCCAGGATTCGAGGGCTCCGTCAACTGTGGAGCGAACCAGTCCGACCATCGTGAGTTCGAATTCGTCCTGTCCGAAGTCGGCGTCCTCGATCGAGGCGGTCACGCCCGCGACGAGGCGTTCGCTGAGGTCGTCCGCGGTCAGGGAATGCCGCACCAGAAGTGTGCCGTCACTGCGGTCGAGAGTGAGCGGACCCGATGCCACCCGCTCGACCGTGACGTGGCCGAACGACCATCGCCCAGGCGTCGAGGGCGCAAGTGAATCCATGACCGGTGCGGCGGGTGCTGACATGGTGGGCCTTCCTCAGATGCTGATCCCGGTACGCAAGGACTGCGTTCCGGTTCGCAGAAGTTCGGGTAGTTCCAGTGCATCGTCGGTGAGCCACTGTTCGTAGGCGGCCATCGCGACGCCGAGCAGAAGGTAGCCCACGGTCCGGGGACCGTGATCGGTCGTTTCGAGGTTCATTCGCTTGGCAGCGTACTCGGCGACAACCTGGCGCCAGCCTTCGTACATCACCGACGAGTATGCCTGAAGTGTGGGCACGGTGAGGATGAGCTCCATCCGTTTGCGGTGTACGGCAGTCTCTTCCGGGGGAAACGTGTTGAACGTCAGGAGTGCGGACTCGAGGGCGTCGACCAATGGCATGTCTTCGGGCAGGGAATTGAAGTGTTCACGCATCTGAGCCAGGTGCCCGTCGAAGTCGCCCCACGGCACGGCGTTCTTCGACGGAAAGTAGCGGAAGAACGTCCGACGAGCGATCCCGGCGGCGTCGGCAATCTGGTCGACACTGACCTCGTTGAAGCCGAGTGTGGAAAAGAGTTCGATGCCGATCGTAGAGATCCCCTCCCTGGTCGTGGAGGGGCGACGACCTATCCGAGCGGACGGGTTTTTGCGGCTTCGCATACTTTTTATGCTCCCAGTCTGTCATTCTGCACTCGATGCCATTACAGTGGTGAACCGAGTCACAGTGAAGTCCCACTCGTGACCACAGATTCAGGAGGAATCCATGTCCGATCGTGACAATAAGGCACTCGACAACGACCTCATCGAAGAATCGCTGGTCGAAGAGGTTTCGATCGACGGCATGTGCGGCGTGTACTGACCGTGCCTGCTTTGAATCTCGATGCGGGGTGGAAACTCCACCCGCAGGTAGCGCTTCGCCCCGAACCTTTCGGGGCGTTGCTCTACCACTTCGGAACGCGCAAGCTCTCGTTCCTGAAGAACACGACCATCGTTGCGGTGGTCAAGGCGTTGCCAGACCATCCTGATGTCCGATCCGCACTGCGTGCGCAAGGCATCGAAGATGACGCGGCTCCCCAATATGCCCGCGCGCTGAGCACTCTCGCCGACTCGCACATGATCGTGCCGGTCTGAGTCAGACGCTCGCTCCCACGTGTGGAACAGCCCTTCTGCACGTTCGCCCGCTTCATTTCTTTGCGAGGACACAGCCATGACCTCAGTTCTTGAACAGCCCTCCCCGCCCGCCCAGGTGGGTCGCCTCGTCGACCAGTTCGAACTCGGACTCGACGCACCGATCTGCCTGACGTGGGAACTCACCTACGCCTGCAACCTGTCCTGCGTGCACTGCCTCTCGTCGTCTGGTCGTCGTGACCCCAACGAGTTGAGCACCGAGCAGTGCAAGGCCATCATCGACGAGCTGCAGCGTATGCAGGTTTTCTACGTCAACATCGGTGGCGGCGAGCCGACCGTGCGCTCCGACTTCTGGGAGCTCGTCGACTACGCGACGGACCACCAGGTTGGTGTGAAGTTTTCCACCAACGGCGTGAAGATCGACAAGAAGGTTGCTGCGCGCCTTGCCGCCAGCGACTACGTCGACGTGCAGATTTCCATCGACGGCGCCACCGCTGAGGTCAATGATGCTGTGCGTGGGCCGGGTTCGTTCGCGATGGCCGAGCGTGCGCTTGCCAACCTGAAGGAAGCCGGCTTCAAGGACGCCAAGATTTCGGTGGTCGTCACGCGGCACAACGTCAGTCAGCTCGACGAGTTCAAGGCTCTCGCGGACAAGTACGACGCGACCCTGCGCATCACCCGCCTACGTCCGTCGGGCCGTGGCGCCGACGTGTGGGACGATTTGCATCCGCGTCCCGAGCAGCAGCGTGAGCTCTACAACTGGCTGGTCGCCAACGGTGAGGGCGTCCTGACGGGCGACTCCTTCTTCCACCTGTCCGCGTTCGGCGATGCACTGCCCGGCTTGAACCTGTGCGGCGCGGGTCGCGTGGTGTGCCTCATCGACCCGGTCGGTGACGTGTACGCGTGCCCGTTCGCGATTCACGACCAGTTCCTCGCCGGAAACATCGTGAAAGACGGTGGCTTCCAGCACGTCTGGCAGCACTCGGATCTGTTCCAGGAGTTGCGTTCGCCGCAGACCGGTGGCGCGTGCAGCAAGTGCAACCACTACGACTCCTGCCGCGGCGGTTGCATGGCAGCCAAGTTCTTCACCGGACTGCCCATGGACGGACCTGATCCCGAGTGCGTCATCGGAAACGGTGAAATGGCGTTGGCCGGCGCGGGAGAGATCCCCAAGTCCAGCGTCGACCACTCCCGGTCCGGTCAGCGTAAGACCCCGCGTGCATCGGTGCCTCTGACACTGATGATGCGTCCCCCCGCCAAGATTTGTGACGAAAACCCGCTAGCGGGAATGTAAGTAGCTTTCCTGGCTACTTGCGATACGAGAGGTTTGATTGATGGCAAAGAACGCATTCTTCGAGACCGTCGCCGAAGCACAGCGACGTGCGCAGAAGAGGTTGCCCAAGTCCGTGTATGCGGCGCTGGTGGCCGGATCCGAAAAGGGTCTGACCGTCGACGACAATGTCGCGGCGTACAGCGAACTGGGTTTCGCTCCGCATGCGGCCGGATTGCCGAACGAGCGGAACATGGCCACCACCATTATGGGGCAGGACATTTCGCTTCCGGTGATGATCTCGCCGACCGGTGTGCAGGCAGTGCACCCCGACGGCGAGGTAGCGGTTGCACGTGCGGCCGCGGCGCGGGGGACGGCCATCGGCCTGAGTTCTTTTGCCAGCAAGTCCATCGAAGAGGTTGCTGCGGCGAACCCGCAGGTGTTCTTCCAGATGTACTGGGTCGGCAGCCGCGACGTGCTCCTGCAGCGTATGGAGCGCGCTCGCGCTGCCGGTGCCAAGGGCCTGATCATCACCACCGACTGGTCCTTCTCGTACGGTCGTGACTGGGGCAGCCCGTCCATCCCCGAGAAGATGGACCTCAAGGCGATGTTCCAGTTCGCGCCCGAAGGCATCATGCGCCCGAAGTGGTTGTTGGAGTTCGCCAAGACCGGCAAGATCCCGGACCTGACAACACCCAACCTCGCGGCTCCCGGTCAGCCGGCACCGACGTTCTTCGGCGCGTACGGCGAGTGGATGCAGACCCCGCTTCCGACGTGGGAAGACATCGCCTGGCTGCGTGAGCAGTGGGGTGGCCCCTTCATGCTCAAGGGCATCATGCGTATCGACGACGCCAAGCGCGCAGTCGACGCCGGTGTCTCCGCTATTTCCGTCTCCAACCACGGTGGCAACAACCTCGACGGCACCCCCGCGCCGATCCGCGTGCTCCCGGGTATCGCCGAAGCTGTGGGCGATCAGGTGGAAGTTGTTCTCGACGGCGGCATCCGGCGCGGCGGCGACGTCGTCAAGGCACTTGCGCTCGGAGCCAAGGCAGTCATGCTCGGCCGCGCGTACCTGTGGGGCCTCTCGGCAAACGGCCAGGCCGGCGTCGAGAACGTTCTCGACCTCATGCGTATGGGCATCGACTCGGGACTCATGGGTCTCGGTCACTCGTCCATCACCGAACTGAGCCCGGCGGACCTGGTCATTCCGGAAGGCTTCACCCGCACGCTGGGCGCGAGCTGAACCTCTGGCTCTGATCGAGCTGTGAGTTGAGCCTTCACGAACACACAACCCTGGCCGGACACCGTGTCCGGTCCAGGGTTGTTTTCGGTCCACACGAGACCAATCTTGCTGTGGGACGAACGCTTTCCGATGGGCACCGCGCGTACTACCAGCGACGGGCCGAGGGCGGTGCCGGGATCGTCGTCACCGAAACGGCGTCGGTTCTGGCGAATGACTGGCCCTACGAGCGGGCACCGTTGGCATCTTTGTGTGGGCCGGGTTGGCAATCGATCTCTGCGGCCTGCGTCCCGCACGGCGCTCTGGTTCTTGCGGGTCTGGGGCACACCGGGATGCAGGGATCGAGCGCCTACTCACAGTCGGTTCTGTGGGGGCCGTCGAGGGTCGCTGATCCGGTGACGCGTGAGTTGCCGATGATGATGGAGCAGGGTGACGTCGATCGTGTGGTCGAGGGTTTCCGTGCCTCGGCAGAGCTTGCCGTGGGCTCCGGGATGGACGGGGTCGAGATCGACGGCGGCCCACGGAGCATTCTGCGGCAGTTCCTTTCGGGGTTGACCAACACGCGCGCGGACAGGTACGGAATTGATCGACTGACGCTGCTGCGAGAAGTCCTCCAGGCAGTTCGCGAGGCTGTCGGTGCGAACCATGTTGTTTCCCTGCGGTTGTCGTGCGACGAGCAGGCGCCATGGGCGGGCGTGACGCCGGAACTGGCGGTTGGGTATGCGAGCGAACTGGAGCGGTATCTCGATCTGTTGGTTGTGGTGCGCGGCGGCCTCTACTCGGCTGCGGGGTATCGCCCGGACTTCCACGAAGAACCGAACTTCAACCGTGAACTATGCCGAATCGTCAAGGCCGCAGTCTCGGTTCCCGTTGCGTTGCAGGGGAGCGTCGTCGACATCGCAGACGCCCACGAGGCGCTCGAGCACGTCGATTTCGTGGAAATGACCAGAGCACAGATCGCCGACCCGGATCTGGTGGTGAAGTCAGCTCGCGGCGATCAGCCACGGCCGTGCGTCCTGTGCAATCAAACGTGCCTTGTGCGCGATCCGCGTAATCCGGTGGTGACGTGCGTCGGAAATCCGAGTGCGGGATTCGAGACGATAGATCCTGATGAGCGCATGCAGGAATTGATCTCGGGTCCTGTGCTGGTGGTCGGGGGTGGTCCGGCCGGATTGGAAGCTGCGCGAATCCTGGCCGGGCGCGGCGCTGCGGTGACGGTGACGGAACGGTCGTCGCGGTTCGGCGGGATGGTCCGAACTTTTGCGCAAGGGAAGGGCCGCAGCCGATTTGCTGTGCTTGCGCAGTGGCTCGAGGACGAATGCCGTAGAAGCGGTGTGACCATGCTGACCGAGCACACGATCAGTTCATCGGAGATCGACGACGCCCGCAGCCGTGGTGATGTTGTAGTTGCGTCGGGCAGCGTTCCGAGGCCGTCGACCTATCCCGTGGACACGTCCGTTCTCTGGATGGATGCGGTACAGGCGCTCGAGCGTGGCGGTGATTCGATCGAAGGTCCGGTTATTCTCGTGGATCCGTTGGGTGGACCGATGGCTGTTGCGCTTGCGGAGGTGTTGGCAGAGTGCGGACTCGAGGTCTCGATCGTCACACCGGACACGATCGTCGGTTCGCGGTTGGGTATGAGCGGCGACCTTGTGGGCGCGAACACGAGACTTCAGCAGGTTGGGGTGAACCGGGTGTGTTCCTCGCAGGTACGGGCGGTTGTCGATGGTGGCGTGCAGATCGAGAACGTCTACACGGATGTTGCGGCACACATCCTGTGTGCGACTGTCATCGACTGCTCGCCTCGACTGCCTGACACCTCGCTGCATTATTCGGGGTGCGTCGGCGTCGGCGACACGATTGCTCCGAGAACTGTTCTCGAATCGATCCGCGAAGGGCGCCGCGCAGGGTTTACTACTGGAACAGGTTTCAATTCCGTGGAGAGGATCGATTCATGACCCAGGTACGTTCACTCGAAGGCCGTGTTGCATTCATTACCGGCGCGGCGCGTGGCCAGGGCCGCTCGCACGCGATTCGCTTGGCCAGAGAAGGCGCGTCGATCATTGCGATCGACGTCTGCAGCGCTGTCGCCGAGCACAACACGTACGACGCGGCCACGCCGGAAGACTTCACCGAAACCGTCCGTCTTGTCGAAGCCGAGGGTGGCAAGATCCTCGCGCGGGAGGCTGACGTCCGGGACAGTGCTGCGCTCGCTGCAGTGGTGAAGGACGGAGTCGAGCAGTTCGGCCGGCTCGACATCGTGGTGGCAAATGCGGGCGTCTGCAACTGGAACCGATTTTGGGAGATGTCGGACGAGCAGTGGGAAACCCTCATCGACATCAATCTCACCGGTGTGTGGAAAACACTCAAGGCTGCGGTGCCGTCCATCATCGAGGGCGGCCGCGGAGGATCGATCGTCGTGATCAGCTCGGTCGCGGGACTCAAGGCCATGCCTGGGCAGGCGCACTACGGCAGTGCAAAGTTCGGTTTGGTCGGGCTCACCCAGGCGGCGGCAAAGGAACTGGGGGAGTACAGGATCCGCGTCAACTCCATCCATCCGTACGGGGTCAATACTCCGATGGGTGTTGATCAGGGCGCACTCGCCGTCTTCCAGAACTACCCGCAATACCTCCCGAACTTCACCCCCATTCTCACCGAGACCGCTTTTGCCGAACCCGACGAGATCTCCGATACTGTCGTGTGGTTGGCCGGTGACGGGTCACGCACCGTGACGGCAAGTCATATTGCTCTTGATCAAGGTAACTCCAAGGTCTGATGACGCCGTATCCTCGCCTCTTCGAGCCGCTGCGCCTGCGCGATCTCACACTGCGTAACCGCGTGGTGTTCTCTGCGCACCTGACCAACTACGCCGAGAACGGGTTGCCGACAGCGCAGCATGCCGCCTACTACGAGGCGAGGGCACGGGGCGGCGCCGGGTTGATCATCAGCGAGGAGCATTCGACGCACCCGTCGGATCGACCGTACGAAAAGATGATTGCCGGGTACCGGCCCGAGGTGGTCGTGGGCTATCGACGGATCACCGATGCCGTGCACGCGCACGGATCGGTGATCCTCGCGCAGATCAATCACAACGGCGGGCAGGGCGCCGGCACGTATTCGAGGCTCCCACTCTGGGCGCCCAGTGCTATTGCCGATCCACTGTTCCGGGAAGTCCCCAAAGCTGTTGACGAGAGCGATATCGCGGAGATTCTCGACGGTTTCTCTTCAGTTGCGCGTAACTGCATCTCCGGTGGATTCGACGGTGTCGAGTTGCAGGCGTCGCAGTCGTCGATTGTCCGAGCGTTCTTGGCGCCGTCGACAAATCGCCGCACAGATCGATATGGCGGTCCCGCCGAGAACCGTGCCCAGTTCCTCCTGGAAGTTTTGCGAGTTCTTCGCCGCGCCATCGGCCCTGATCGGATTCTCGGAGTTCGGCTGAGCGGTTACGAAGGAACCCGAGGTGGTATCGAGTTGCCGGACGCGGTGTTGACTGCACAGTTGGTGGAAGCCGACGGTCAGGTCGACTACATCAACACCGCTATCGGAATGGCCACAGAGACTTTGCATTTGATCGAGGCATCGATGGCGGTACCGAGTGGTTACGCGAACTTCATTCCATCGGCGATCAAGGAAGTCGTTTCGCTCCCCGTGATCGGTGTCGGCCGATTCAAGACACCGCAGCAGGCTGAGCAGGCGTTGGACGAGGGTCTGTGTGATCTTGTGGGAGTGGTGCGCGGTCAGATCGCGGACCCGGATTTTGTGAACAAGGCACGCGCAGGCCAGTCGTCACAGGTGCGAACCTGCCTGTCCTGTAATCAGGAATGCGTCGGGCGGATGGGACTCAACCGTTGGTTGGGCTGTACCGAGAACCCGCGAGCAGGACGAGAGTCTGTTGCCTTGCCCCTGCCACAGTTGCAGGGGCGCAGCGTCGTTGTTGTCGGCGGCGGCCCAGCCGGCCTGCAGGCCGCAGCTACCGCCGCGCAGTGTGGGCATCGGGTGACGCTGTTCGAACGCGACACCGTGCTTGGTGGGCAGATCCGAACTGCCTGTGTGATGCCGGCTCGCCGGGAGTTGGGCGATCTGATCCGCAATCTCGAATCCGAATGCCGCAGAAGTGGTGTCACCGTCGAACTCGATGCGGCAGTGACAGCGGAGAGATTGATCGAACTGGACCCGGATGTGGTGGTTGTGGCTACGGGAGCACGACCACTGCGTCCGGTGTGGGCGGGAGGCCTAAGCAGAGTGGTCGGGGTCCGCGATGTGCTCGACGGGAAGATGCTGCCGACCGGTTCGGTATTGGTATTCGACGAACTGGGGTTCCATCAGAGTGCATCGGTTGCGGAGTTCCTGGCAGATCGAGGGTGCACCGTCACGGTCGCCACCAACGGGATGGTGGTGGCCCAGGATTTGAGTATCACTCTGGATTTCGAAGGCTGGAACCGCCGGGCGCACGAAAAGTCGATAGTTCAGCGTACGGACCTGATGGTCACCGCGGTGCACGGCGAAGGGCCTGTGACCGTCGAACTGGTGCACCATCCCACTGGAGTCCCCGAGTCTGTGATTGTGGACTGGGTTGTGTTTGCGACGCAGCAGGAACCGGTGGATGAACTGTGGAAGGCGCTGCGTGGCAGTTCCTTCGAGGTGCACCGTATTGGTGATGCCTTGTCTCCGAGGCGTTCGCACAGTGCCGTCATTGAAGGTCACAGGGTTGCGCTGAACATCTAGCCGCAGCCCTCTCCTGGTGAGATCAGCCTTGTGCACCGGGGCATGTTTGATCCCCGGTGCACACGCTAGGTTTTTCAGGCGGCTGTTGGTGGCGTGTTCCCGGGAACGGGAACTTGATACGGGTCCACCGACATCGGTGGATAGAAACGGGTTTTCCGGTCGTCTCCGATATCGACTCTCCACTCCGTGTGATGCATTATCCGATGGTGATGACCGCACAGCAAGACCAGATTATCGAGATCCGTCGGGCCGTCGTCGAGCCAGTGAATCAGATGGTGGGCATCGCACCAGCCTGGTGGGGTTCCACAACCGGGGAAGGCGCAGCCGCCGTCTCGTACGGTGAGGGCTCGCCGCTGCGGGACGGTCGCGAGTCGCGCCTTCATTCCGTGGTTGAGGGGAACACCGTTGCTATCGAGAAGGATTCGGGTGACTTCGCAGTCGCAGGCGAGCATGCGGGCGGTGTCGAGGCTGATGGGGCCGGCCCAGTTGGTGATCGCGTAGCCGAGTTCTTCGGTGGAGGGCAGCAGGTCTTTCAGTGCCTGAAGATCGGTGAGGTCTTTTGCGGTGGCGGTGATCGTCAGGTGCGGTTTCACTCCACCTTCGACGGGGCCGAGGCCGGCGGCTTCGTAGCGGCGCAGCAGTTCACAAAATCCGTCGGCGCGTCGAAGCGCCGGGGTGCGTTCGTCTTTCACGCCGTCCTTCTCCGGTGTGGGCGCCGACAGGGCGGACAGTAGCGCGATGAGGCGGGCACCGTTGACGGCGTCGAGGTCACCTTTGACGCTGACTCGCCCGTACAGGCCGCGGGAAGCGTAGAACTCGTTGAGTTCGGAGTCCTCACCGGCGGGTACGCCGTCGGTGCGGTTGCCGTACTGCTTCTGGATCCGCCGGATCGCCGCGCGGACGGAATCGCAGTCGGCGACGTTCTTGGAGGCGAGGGTCAGGAGGATGCCGCGGGCCTTCTCGACGTCGACGAGGTTCATGTTCTTGGGCGGGTGCTGGCAGAACTGCGCAACCTGACGCGCCTTCGACGCATCGATATCGCCGTCGTGAAAAGACTGCCCGACAACAGGTTCGAGCATGAACAACCGCGCCAGGCCGACCAGCCGGCTGCATTCGCCGATCTCGAGGTTCGTAGACTGGTGCAGCCACTGCGCGATGGCGCGGAATCCTCGGCCGCCGAGTGTGTCGCGGGTGAACATCTCGGTGATCATCACAACCGTGCGGGACGTCATCTCGTGCCGGGTGCGGGCGAGGTCGAGAACCTCTGTCTTGAGGCCCTCGCCGTCGTATTGCCACGCTTCCCGACTGTCCATGCACTGATTTTAGTCGAACAGGATTTCGATTCCTAGGGACATACCGGACAGGTTTTCATGAATCCAAGCTCGAGACTTGTTGATGTGCAGTGATATTCGAAATCATGACGCATGTTGTCCACGTGCGCTGCTCAGGTACGAACTGCCGACGAATATGATCACTGCATGACCGAAACCCGTGATCTGTCCGCTATCCCGAGCCCCCGGCTCGAGGGGTCTGCGCACACTGTGGTGGTTCCGGTCGGTTCTTTCGAGCAGCATGGCCCGCACTTGCCGCTGGACACAGATACCCGGATTGCGAGAGCGGTGTCGAACGAGCTCCCTGGCGTCGTGGTTGCACCGGCCCTCGAGTATGGCGCGAGCGGGGAGCACGAGGGTTTTGCCGGGACGATTTCCATCGGCGCCGAGGTCATGGAAATGGTGGTTGTCGAGTACGGACGGTCTGCCTGTCGGTGGGCCGAGCGGGTGTTGTTTGTCAGCGGTCATGGCGGAAACGGTCCGGCGTTGGCAAAGGCTGTGGCGCTCTTGCGATACGAGGGCCGGGATGCAGCCTGGGTGCCCTGCGCGATTCCCGGGGCGGACGCTCATGCAGGCAAGACAGAAACCAGCCTCTTACTGCACCTTTCGCCGGAATGTGTGGACATGAACCTGGCGGAGGTAGGAAATATTTCTCCTATCGCAGACCTGATGCCAGGATTGCGTTCGGGCGGTATGGTCGCTGTGTCGGATAACGGTGTTCTGGGCGATCCAGTTCAGGCAAGTGCCGTGGACGGCGCGCACATTTTCGACGAGTTGGTGCAACGCGTGACGGATGGACTGGCCCGGTGGAATCCGGGCCCGGATGGGAGGCTTCGGTGATGGTTGTTACCGATGGGGGGCGGGCGATCTACCCGAACCGATTCGCGGTGTTTTCCCTGACGATCGCCTGATGCGACCCGCACGACTCCCCGACGGCTTCGGCATTCGGTTGGATCCCAAAGTTCGCACGTACTCGGGTGGCCGCGTGCTCATCGGTGGTTCGCCGACGCGCATGCTCAAGCTGGCTCCGACTGCAGCCGCGATGATCGGCGACGGCTACCTCGAGGTTGTCGATCAGCAGAGCGCCGCGGTGGCGCGCCATCTACTCGATTCCGGTGTCGCGAATCCTCGGCCGATGTCGACTCCGTCGGCTTCCGACGTCACCGTCGTGATTCCGGTGAAGGACAACGTTGCCGGGATTGAGCGGTTGTTGCCGGTTCTCAAGGATCTGGCAGTGATCGTGGTCGACGACGGGTCCGAGGTTCCTCTTGATCCGCGTCGGGACTACCCCGGTACGGGAACGGTCACTGTGGTCCGGCATGAGCACGCGCGTGGCCCCTCGTCGGCCCGCAATACTGGATTACGTTCGGCACAAACACGTTTCGTGGCGTTCCTCGACTCGGATGTCATTCCGCGAGCGGGCTGGCTCGAACTGATGCTCGGTCACTTCAGTGATCCGGGTGTGGCGCTGGTGGCTCCCCGAATTGTGGCCCTCGATCCGTACGGGACGGCATTGGCTCGGTACGAGAGCATGCGTTCCTCGCTGGATCTGGGACGGAAGGAAGCAGCCGTCAAGTCTGGCAGCCCGGTGTCGTACGTGCCCAGCGCGGCCATGATCGTCCGGCGCGATGTGGCTCTCGACTGCGAGGGATTCGATGAAAACCTCGAGGTGGCAGAGGACGTCGATTTCTGTTGGCGTCTCCAGTCTGCCGGCTGGCGACTGCGCTACGAACCGGTTGCCAATGTCGCCCATGATCATCGGGTTCAGTTCGGGAAGTGGTTCAGCCGACGCGCTTTCTACGGTACCGGCGCTGCTCCGCTGGCTGCCCGACATCCGGGTTCGGTGCCGCCGATGGCCATGTCGTTCTCGACGCTGTTCGCGTGTGTTGCGGCAGCAACGCTCACCAAGTCGGGGTTGGCTGGAGCGCTCGGGGCTCTACTGTTCACCGTATTCCGATTGCGGAAGATGTTCACCGGTCTCAAGCAACCGACGCGTATCGCGGCGATTCTCACGGCCCAAGGTTTTGTGGGCGGGTTCTGGCAATTGGCGTCGGCGATGTGCCGTCATTACTGGCCGGTGACGTTGTTGGCGGTGATCACGTCACGCAAGATCCGGCGATTGGCTCTTGCCGCGGCAATCAGTGAGGGGCTGGTGGATTGGTATCGCCACCGTGAAGAGGGTGGTTTGGGGCCGGTTCGCTACGTGTTGTTCAAACGAGCCGATGACGTGGCGTACGGGTTCGGCCTGTGGCGCGGCGCGATCGAGGCTCACGACCCTGCGGCTTTGAAGCCTCGAATCACCAAGTGAGCGTTACGGATCACGCAGACTTCGTAGTTGTCGGTGGCGGCACCACGGGGTGTGTGATCGCGGCCAGGCTCAGCGAAGATCCAGCCGCGCAGGTGATTCTTCTCGAGGCGGGAAGTGGATATCGTTCCACGGTTGATCTTCCGGGTGTTCTCGATGATCCGTACCTGCTACCGGTAGGGCCGAAGAGTGAACACACCTGGACGTATCCGGTCGAGCTGACGCCGAGTCGACGTGCCACCGTCTCGCGCGGGCGAACTCTCGGTGGCAGCGGCGCGGTAAATGGTGCGTACTTCGCGAGGGCGACGCGCGCAGATTTTGACCTCTGGCCCGATTCCTGGAGCTACGAGAAAGTGCTGCCGTATTTTCGGAAGTCGGAGACAGATCACGATTTCGGCGGGCCATACCACGGCGACAGTGGTCCAATTCCGGTACGTCGGCGACGCCGCGACGAGATGCATCCACTCAGCAGTCGGTTCCACGACGCGGCCCTGTCGGCTGGTTTCCCCGAGGACGCAGACAAGAACGCGCCGGAATCGGACGGCGTCGGGCCAGTTCCACTGAATATCTTCGACCATCGTCGTATCAGTACTGCGGTCGGTTACCTACTACCGGCGATGAAGCGCCGCAACCTCACCGTCGACGTCGGTGTCACCGTCCTGCGAATCGTATTCTCGGGGACGCGGGCAGTGGGAGTCGATGTCCTCGACGACACCGGGTCGTTGCGTCGTATCCACGGGCGTCGCATCGTGGTGTGCTCCGGCGCGGTTGCCACTCCGCTCCTGCTCCTGAGTTCCGGCGTCGGATCGGCTGATCAGCTTGTGGCTCATGATGTTCCGGTGGTTGTCGACCTTCCGGGAGTGGGGCAGGGTTTTGTCGATCATCCGGAAGTGCTGCTGCCTTATCAATATTCGATTCCGGAGACCTTGCGACCGCAGACCCCGGTGCTGGAGACGACTCTCAACGACGCGGACCTCGAAATCCGGCCTTATACAGCGTCGTTCACCGATCTGGTACCCGGGATTCCACAAATGGACCACGGGATCGGAGTGGTGCTGATGGCACCGCACAGCCGCGGAACCGTCGAACTCGATCCGAAGGCTCCGGGTGGTTCGCCGAGGATCCGATACAACTACGTCGAGTCCGCGCACGATCGACAAGTCGTCCGGAGGGGGATGCAGATCGCCGAGGACCTGCTCGAAACTATTGCCCGGACCGGGATGATCCGCCGGCCCGAGATCGAGTATTCGGACGAGTGGATCGAATCGCGGTTGGGCACGTCGCTGCACATGTCGGGTAGTTGCGTCATGGGTTCGGAGTTCGATCCGGGAACGGTTGTCGACGATCGATGCAGCGTTCTCGGCGTCGACGCACTCAGTATCGTCGACACGTCGATCATGCCGGTGATTCCCACTCGTGGGCCCCATGCAACTGCGGTGATGCTCGCCGAGCGAGCCAGTGAATTGGTGCGTGACGCTGCGCGATCGTAAGAACCAACCGACCATCTTCACCATTGTGATGTGATCGGCACTACAGTGGCAGGGGAGCGGAGGAACACAGAATATGGCACGTGAACAGGCTGTGTACGGCAACCCGTGGGTAGCGGTGCGGCCCGGAGACGACGTAGCGGTGCTGGCACGTCGTCTGTCGAGTGCCCATCAGTCCTTCATCGACGCCCACGACGGGTCCGGAACGGACGATTCACGTGTGCGGTCTGTTGTGCTCGAATCCTGGATGCGTAGCAGAAACAACGGCGTCGATCCTGACGTCGTCGGCGCTCCGGCGATGCTCGAAGGGCTCGATCTCGAGAGCTATCGCTCGTCGCATCCCATGTCTCTCATTCGTCCTGTTGTTCGAAAACTGCTGGTGGAGGACGCAGCCGAGACCGGCCTGTTGATCGCGATCAGCGATGCGCACGGACGGTTGCTGTGGGTGGAGGGCGACAGTGCCGCCAAGGACCGCGCACTGTCGATGAATTTTGTCGAAGGCGCGGACTGGAGTGAAGATCGCGTCGGCACCAATGCTCCGGGGACGGCACTGGCGCTCGACCACTCGGTGCAGATCTTCGGTTCGGAGCATTTCAATCGGACCGTGCATGACTGGAGTTGTTCGGCGGCGCCCGTCCACGATCCCACCACCGGACAGATTCTCGGCGCTATCGACATCACCGGTGGCCCGCGGGTTGCCGTCCCCGAAGTGTTGTCGTTGATTCGTGCAACGGTGGCCGCCGCCGAATCGGAATTGCGGTTCCACCTGCTCAATTCGCCGATCCCGCTCACTGCCTCCGCTCCGCGGCTGGAGACGTTCGGCGGCGGGCGGCCGACTCTCGTTCGCGGCGGTGAGCGGATTCCGATCTCGCAACGCCACGCCGAAATCTTGCTTCTGCTTTCCGAACATCCAGAAGGGCTCAGTGCGGATCACCTTGCCGTTCTCCTCGATGAAGGTGAGTTGGACGGCGTCACCATTCGCGCCGAGATGTCTCGTCTTCGCAAGGTTTTCGGCGCCGATCGGTTGGCGTCGAGGCCCTACCGCATCATCACCGAGTTCGCCACGGACGTCGGCGACGTCCGCAAGGCCCTGGACCGTGGGGATGCGGCGACAGCCATGCGCTTGTATTCCGGCCCGGTCCTGAGCGGATCCACCGCTCCGGGAATCGACGCAATCCGGGACGAATTGCGCACTCGGGTTCAGGCTGCACTGCTGCGCGGCGACGATGCCACCCTTCTTGCCAAGTGGACCACCTCCGTCCATGGCCGGGAGGATTCCGTCGTCTGGGAGGCGTACCTGTCGACATTGGACCCGCAATCTGCACTGTATTCGCAGGTCAAGGCCAAAATTGATCTGCTGGACCGGCAGCTCGGACTCTGAGAAGCGGGCACGTTGCACTGACGGAACGGGCACGTTGCACCGACGCAACGTAGTTGCAACGTTGCAACTCCTAGTGTTGTGAATCACACCCCGCCGGGGGGTGGGACTGCAGTCACCGATTTCGGGACTGTGCCCAGGAAGATCACGTTTACATAGGAGCTTGCAATGACCGTGTACGCCCGCCCAGGTACCGCCGACGCGATCATGTCCTTCCAGTCTCGATACGACAACTGGATCGGCAACGAATGGGTTGCTCCGGTCAAGGGTCAGTACTTCGAGAACCCGACGCCGGTGACCGGACAGAACTTCTGCGATGTGGCTCGTTCCACCGCAGAAGACATCGAGCTCGCTCTCGACGCAGCGCACGCAGCAGCTCCGGCCTGGGGCAAGACCTCGGTCGCCGAGCGCGCGATCATCTTGAACAAGATCGCTGATCGTATGGAGGAGAACCTCGAATCGATCGCACTTGCCGAGTCGTGGGACAACGGCAAGCCGATTCGCGAGACCCTCAACGCCGACATTCCGCTCGCCATCGATCACTTCCGTTACTTTGCGGGAGCTATTCGCGCACAAGAAGGTTCGCTCTCGGAGATCAACTCCGACACCGTTGCCTACCACTTCCACGAGCCGCTCGGTGTAGTCGGCCAGATCATTCCGTGGAACTTCCCGATCCTCATGGCAGTGTGGAAGCTTGCTCCCGCGCTCGCCGCCGGCAATGCCATCGTGCTCAAGCCTGCCGAGCAGACTCCCGTCTCGATCCTGCACCTCATCGGCATCATCGGTGACCTGCTGCCTGCCGGTGTTCTGAACATCGTCAACGGCTTCGGCGTGGAGGCCGGCAAGCCGCTGGCGTCGAGCCCACGCATCAAGAAGATCGCGTTCACCGGTGAGACCACCACCGGTCGCCTGATCATGCAGTACGCGTCGCAGAACCTGATCCCGGTCACCCTCGAACTCGGTGGCAAGAGCCCCAACATCTTCTTCTCCGACGTGCTTGCCGCCAACGACGACTACCAGGACAAGGCCCTCGAAGGCTTCACGATGTTCGCGCTCAACCAGGGCGAGGTATGCACGTGCCCGTCGCGTTCGCTGATTCAGGAAGACATCTTCGACGACTTCCTCGCAATGGCCGCCATCCGCACCAAGGCTGTTCGCCAGGGCGATCCGCTCGACACAGACACCATGATCGGTGCGCAGGCCAGCAACGACCAGCTCGAGAAGATCCTGTCCTACATCGAGATCGGCAAGGCAGAAGGCGCCAAGGTCATCACCGGTGGCGAACGGGCGCAGTTGGGCGGCGACCTCTCCGGCGGCTACTACGTGCAGCCGACGGTCTTCACCGGCAACAACAAGATGCGCATCTTCCAGGAAGAGATCTTCGGACCGGTCGTGTCCGTCACGTCCTTCAAGGATTACGACGAGGCCATCGAACTTGCCAACGACACCCTCTACGGTCTCGGCGCGGGCGTCTGGTCACGTGATGGTGGAGTTGCTTACCGTGCGGGCCGCGATATCCAGGCCGGCCGAGTGTGGACCAACACGTATCACCAGTACCCGGCACACGCCGCCTTCGGTGGATACAAGCAGTCCGGTATCGGCCGCGAGAACCACCTGATGATGCTCTCGCACTACCAGCAGACCAAGAACCTCCTGGTCAGCTACGCGCAGAAGGCTCAGGGCTTCTTCTGATCCTCGCTTCGCGCAGCAGGTAAAGACAACACGAGAATACGAACACACGGAGGTTGGAATGGACGCTACCGATGTCACCGCACCTGATGACACTGCAGGCGTCGTTCCACCCCGTCTCGTGACCACCGCTGGGGCGGCTGATCTTCTGCGCCGCCTCAGCGGAAACCACGGCGAACTGATGATGCACCAATCCGGTGGTTGCTGCGATGGCAGCGCGCCGATGTGTTATCCCGCAGGCGAATTCATCGTCGGTGACCGTGATGTACTGCTCGGCGTCATCGATCTGCGGCTAGGCGTCGGTGAAGTTCCCGTCGACCTGCCCACGGGTACGGACGCCGTCCAGGTCTGGATTTCCGGATCCCAATTCGAAGCGTGGAAGCATACCCAGTTGGTTCTGGACGTGGTGCCCGGCCGGGGCAGCGGGTTCAGTCTGGAGTCTCCTGAAGGATTCCGATTCCTCAGTCGAGCAAGGGCTTTCACGCAGCAGGAGAACGACGCGCTCAACTCGTCCGCGATTCTGGTCGGCGCCGAGTGGGAGGCTGGGGTGCGTCCCCTGCCACCGACAGTTCCGCAGGTTGTCGCCGAAGCGGTGGACGCCTGCCCGGTTCCGGGCTTGGCCGGACGAGCCTGATCGTTTTACAGCCCGGTCATCGCCGCGGCGATCGTTAGTTACTTCTCACCCATACTGTTGAGCCACGCGGCGCCGGGCACTGGCGCCGTTGATTTCTTGACCGATTCAGAGGATGGACATGTCTCTTTCCGAGCACGTGCCGGACAAGTCGACGGGTGCGCACCACGACGGCGCAGATTTTCATGCAGAAGACAATTCGTATTTGGAAAAACGAACACTCCGCAAAGGCACCGCAGGATGGGTGCTGCTGGCCGGATTGGGGGTCAGCTACGTCATTTCGGGCGACTATGCCGGCTGGAACAACGGCCTGGCCGAGGGTGGATTCGGCGGTCTGCTGATCGCAGCCGTCGTCATCGCCGGAATGTACCTGGCGATGGTGCTGGGCATGGCTGAGATGTCGTCGGCGCTACCCGCTGCCGGCGGCGGATATACATTTGCCCGTCGCGCGTTGGGGCCGTGGGGTGGATTTGCCACCGGCACTGCAATTCTCATCGAGTATTCCATCGCACCGGCCGCCATCGCGACCTTCATCGGTGCCTACGTCGAGTCGCTCAATCTGTTCGGAATCACCGATGGTTGGTGGGTCTACCTCGCGGTGTACGCGATCTTCATCGGTATTCACCTCACCGGTGCGGGTGAAGCACTCAAGGCGATGTTCGTGATCACCGCCATTGCTCTCGTCGGTCTTGTCGTCTTTGCGATTTCCGCTGTGGGACTGTTCGATTCGTCGAATCTCACCGACATCGCCGTCGATACGTCCGCCGCGGGGTCGTCGTCGTTCCTGCCCTTCGGATTGATCGGTATCTGGGCGGCAGTTCCCTTCGCGATCTGGTTCTTCCTTGCGGTGGAAGGTGTTCCGCTCGCAGCCGAGGAGGCACGAGAGCCGGAGAAGAACGTCCCCCGCGGCATCATCATCAGCATGCTGATCCTGATCGTCACCGGCGCAACCGTTCTCTTCCTGGCTACGGGCGCATTGGGCGCCGACGCGTTGTCCACCTCCGGAAACCCGCTGGTCGAAGCACTCGGTGACAGTGGCAGTGCCAAGGTTGTCAACTACATCGGGCTCGCCGGTCTGGTGGCAAGTTTCTTCTCGATCATGTACGCGTACTCCCGCCAGACCTTTGCGCTGTCGCGCGCCGGATACCTGCCGAAGAACCTGTCGGTGACAAACAAGCGCAAGGCCCCGACACTGGCACTCGTTGTTCCCGGAGTCATCGGGTTTGCCCTGTCACTCACCGGAGAAGGCGCGATGCTACTGAACATGGCGGTGTTCGGCGCCGCTGTCAGCTATGTGCTGATGATGGTGAGCCACATCGTGCTTCGCAAGCGCGAGCCGAACATGCCCCGCCCCTATCGGACTCCCGGCGGAATTGCCACCACCTCGTTTGCTCTTGTCGTCGCAGCGATATCCGTGGTCGCCACATTCCTGGTCGATCCGATTGCGGCCCTTCTCACGCTCGCAGCCTTCGGTGTTCTCATGGCTTACTTTGGTCTCTACAGTCGACATCATCTTGTTGCCAACTCGCCCGACGAGGAGTTTGCTGTACTTGCACAGGCGGAAGAAGAACTGGAATGACCATGTATCACCAACAGGTTTCGGGCACTACGTACTCGTTCGAGAGTCTCGTCGACGTCATGGCCAAGGCGACACCACTGCGCTCGGGTGACGAACTTGCCGGCTGCGCTGCGCACTCCGACGCGGAACGTGCTGCTGCCCAATGGGTTCTGGCAGATCTTCCGTTAAAGGTCTTCCTGGAAGATCTTCTGGTTCCGTACGAGGACGACGAAGTCACCCGGCTCATCATCGACAGTCACAACCGTCTGGCGTTCCAACCGGTTGCGCATCTGACCGTCGGCGGCTTGCGGGACTGGCTCCTCGAAACGGCGTCGGCGCCAGGTGCCGCGGCGCAACTTGCGGCGGTCAGTCCTGGCTTGACTCCGGAGATGGTGGCGGCGGTCAGCAAGATCATGCGCAATCAGGATCTGATCGCCGTCGCCAAGGCGATCACCGTCACCGCCGGCTTCCGGACCACCATCGGTCTGCCGGGGCGACTGAGCACGCGGCTACAACCCAACCACCCCACCGACGACCCACGGGGAATCGCCGCGGCCACGCTGGACGGTCTTCTTCTGGGCTGTGGCGACGCCGTTATCGGAATCAACCCGGCGACGGACTCTCCGCAGGCCACATCGGATCTACTGCACCTTCTCGACGACATCCGGCAGCGATTCGAGATCCCGACACAATCCTGCGTGCTCTCGCACGTGACCACGACGATCGGACTTATCGAATCCGGTGTGCCGGTCGATCTGGTCTTCCAGTCGATCGCCGGCACCGAAGGCGCCAATTCCGGCTTCGGAGTGAATATTCCGCTGCTCCGGGAAGGTAACGACGCCGGCCGATCCTTGAACCGGGGGACTGTCGGGAACAACGTCATGTACCTCGAGACCGGACAGGGGTCTGCGCTCAGTGCCGGCGCTCACCTGGGTACCGGCGGCGCGCCCGTCGATCAACAAACCCTCGAAACCCGCGCGTACGCGGTGGCGCGCGACCTCGAGCCGCTCCTGGTCAACACCGTCGTCGGATTCATCGGGCCCGAGTACCTGTACGACGGCAAGCAGATCATCCGAGCGGGCCTCGAAGATCACTTCTGCGGCAAACTGCTGGGACTGCCGATGGGCGTGGACGTGTGCTACACCAACCACGCCGAAGCCGACCAGGACGACATGGACAACCTGTTGACGCTGCTCGGAGTGGCGGGGGCGGCATTTGTGATCGCGGTTCCCGGGGCGGACGACGTGATGCTCGGCTATCAGAGTCTGGCCTTCCACGACGCGTTGTACGTGCGGCGGGTGTTGGGCCTGCAACCTGCCCCGGAGTTCGAGGCCTGGCTTCACAGTTTGGGGATGACGGACGGAGACGGACGAGTGCTGCCGGTAGACGCTTCTCTCTCGCCGCTGCGAGCACTGACGGTGAACCGATGAGCGACGACGCGACGCCGGTCGTCGATTTCTGGAGTCCGCTTCGGGCGACAACACAGTCGCGAATCGGACTGGGCCGCACCGGAGATTCGTTACCCACCACACGAGTGCTCGAGTTCAAGGCCGCTCATGCTGCCGCGCGGGATGCTGTTCACGTACCGCTCGATTCGGAGATTCTCGCTCGGCGGGTCGAAGCCGTCGGAATCGGTGCTCCGGTGGTGGTCACCAGCGGCGCGTCCACCCGGAGCGAGTACTTACGCCGACCCGATCTGGGGCGCCGACCGGCAGATCTCAGCGCGATCGACCCGTCGGACAACGAGATCGGATTCATTCTCGCGGACGGGCTTTCGCCACGTGCCCTCATGGATCACGGTGAGCAGTTGCTCGCAGCACTAGTCGCCGTGCTGGGAACGACGTACTCGATTGCGCCGCCGGTCATCGCGACCAATGCGCGGGTCGCGTTGGGTGATCACATCGCGGCGGCCATGGGTGTGCAGACTGCTGTGGTCCTGATCGGCGAACGTCCGGGGCTCTCGGTGGCAGACAGCGTCGGGATCTATCTGACCCATCTTCCACGAGTCGGACGCACGGACGCGGATAGAAACTGCATCTCCAACATTCATCCGCCTGAAGGGCTGGGCTACGAGCAGGCAGCCCGCGTCGTTGCGGGTTTGGTGGCCGGCGCCCGAATGCTGGGGCGTTCCGGCGTCGACCTCAAAGACACGTCGCGGGCAGATCAGTTGGCGTCGGGTGAGGTGCTGACCCTCGAGTAGCGATCAGAGGTAGAGCACCCGGTATTTGATGCTGCCCTGAAGTTTCCCGACCAGGTTGCCGGCGTGGACGAACCATCGCCCGCGAGGCATCGGGGAGATCCGGCGGGGCACAAGCGGGTTGAAGAGAAGCAATGCCAGCAGGGTCGCGGCGACGATCCGGGGAGCAGTTCGTCGTTGACCGTGGTCACGGAACCGTGAGTACAACTGTGCTGTGGCGATCCCGTAGGCGCGGGTTTGATTCCACGTTCCGCGATACGTGTCGCGGAGACGGTACGCAACCACGGCATCGGGTGCGTGGGCCAACGTCATGCCGGCCAACTGCAGGCGCCAGCAGAGGTCGATGTCCTCACCGGAGTTCACGTATCGGAGATCAAATCCGTCGACCTTGTCGAATGCTGCGCGCCAGATGCCGAAGGTGCACGTAATGCCGTAGGGGAGAAAATCTTCACTGCCGAACTGCGTTCCGTTGAAGGTGCGCCACGTGGCAACCTCGCTCGAGTTGATAGACGCGGTTTCCACCACTCCGCCAACGGCATCCGAGTTTTCGGCTGCGCGGACGATCGCACTGAGCCACGACGGGTGGACACGATCGTCTGCGTCGCAGAATGCGATGAAATCGCCATTGGATGCGGCAACTCCGACGTTGCGTGCGTAGCCGCCGCCTCGTCCGGCCGACGCATCCACGAGGCGGAGCGAGAGGGCATCGGTCGACGGATAGTTGGTGATGAAGTGCGCGAGACCGTCGGTGGAGCCGTTGTCGGCAACGATGACTTCGAACGCTCCGTCGTAGTCCTGAGAGGACAGGGCATTCAGCTGTTCGCTGATGTGGTCCATGGCGTTGTACGCGGGGATCACCACGGACACAAGGTGCGGTTTCACGCGCCAAAGATACCGTATGCCTGGTAAAGCCGCTGCGTCGGATTTGTCGCTGATCGCAGGTAGCAACGCTGATGTGGCCGTCGCTGTGATGTGATTGCTGTCGAGCCCGTCGGGGCTGCGGATTCTGTTTCGGCAAGTTCGCACCAGTGTGAGAGCCGCCCAGGCGGCACGTGATGAGGAGAGAACGATGGCCTTTGCCGGCAACGTGGACGAATTGGCGCTGCTTCAGTCGGTGCGGCTCAAGGAACGCGTCGGATCGGGTGTTCTTGCCGAGCACCTGGGAGTGAGTGCGGCATCCGGACAGGCTGCGTACGACGCCCTGGTCGAACAGGGTAAGGCGGTGGAGAGTGAGGGCCAGATCAGTCTGACGGACAAGGGCCTTGCCGAGCTGAACGATCAGCTCGATGCCGAGCGGGTTTCCATCGACGAGGATTCGATTCTCGAGGTCCTCGAAGCCTTCCTGCCGTTGGACGAGGAATTTTCTGCTCTCGTCGCCAGTGCTGACGTCGCGTCGCTGGCCGACTTGGATCGCCGCGCGTCCAACGTGTTCGATGATCTGTCCGCGTTTGTTCCGCGCCTGTCGCGCTATCAGGACTTGTTCTCTGACGCGCTTGCGAAAGTTCAAGCAGGGGAGTCGAAGTGGATTGCCGAACCGGGCATCGACTCGTACGCCACAGTGTGGGTGGAGATTCGCCAGGAACTGTGCGAGGCGGCCGGTAAGTCGGAAACCTGAGCGGATCTTCTCGCTGCCGAGGCCGTCCGACTCCCGGGGAGTCGGACGGCCTTTGCCGTGTCGCAGTGACGTGAAACTCGTTACTCAAGGACATGAATCGTGATGCGCATCACGCCTACCCCCTTTCGGGGGTAGTGCGGGGGTGAGCCGGATCACTACCTTTCCTCCTATCGACGGTGATGCCCACAGGGCAACACCACCGGACCACGGAGGAATCGAGTGACCACAGTCTCTCCAGCAGGGGGATCGAGTGCCGCAGGCACTGCGGCAGCCCCCGCAAAGACAACGAGTGTGCGGCGAGTCGCCGTCGCAAGTTGTATCGGCACGACCATTGAGTTCTACGACTTCTTCATCTACGGAACCGCTGCGGCGCTTGTTTTTCCGACGGTCTTCTTTCCGGCGCTCGGGGCCACAGCCGGCACTGTGGCGTCGTTCGCGACATTTGCCGTTGCATTCATTGCACGGCCGGTCGGCGCAATGTTGTTCGGGCACTTCGGAGATCGCATCGGCCGCAAGAAGACGCTGATCTCCACGCTGTTGCTGATGGGTATCTCGACGCTGCTCATCGGTCTGCTGCCCGGTGCGGCAACTATCGGTGTCGCCGCTCCGATCATCTTGGTGCTCTTGCGATTCGGCCAAGGATTTGCGGTCGGTGGTGAATGGGCGGGCGCAACCCTCCTCACCGCGGAATATGCCCCGCCCGGCAAACGTGGTCTCTACGCGATGTTCCCCCAGCTCGGCCCCGCCATCGCTTTTGTACTCTCGAGCAGCACGTTCCTCATCACCGGCGCAGTTCTCGGCGACACCAACCAGGCGTTCCTCGATTACGGCTGGCGAATCCCGTTCCTGTTCTCCATCGTGCTCGTCGGTATCGGCCTCTACATGCGCCTTGCTATCGAAGAAACTCCGGTCTTCAAGGCGGAGCAAGCTGATCGCGTCGCAGCAGAGAAGAACGAAGCCCCTCGCACCCTCCCGTTCCTGGACGCCTGGCGTTTCCAGACCAAGGAAATTCTCCTCTCGGCCGGTGCGCTGGCCTGCCTGTTCGCGTTCTTCTACATGGGCACGGCATTCCTGACGAGCTACGGAACCAAGACTCTCGGCTTCTCTCGCCCGTTCGTCCTGTCTGTCGGTATCGCTTCCGCCGTCGTCTTCGGCGCGGCGATCATCGTGTCCGCTCTGTACTCGGACCGCATCGGGCGTCGCAAGGTCATCATGATCTCGTGTGGTCTGGCAGTGGTGTGGGCGCTCATTCTGTTCCCGCTCCTCGACACGGGAACGCCCCTCGCCTTCATTCTCGGAATGTTCGGCACTCTGATGATCTTCGGAATCGCCTACGGCCCGTGTGGTGCGCTACTTCCGGAAATGTTCCAGACCCGCTACCGCTACACCGGTGCCGGCCTCGGCTACAACCTCGCCGGAGTGCTCGGTGGTGCAGTGCCGCCGCTGATCGCAGCCCCGCTGGCCTCGGCGTACGGAAGCATGGCAATCGGCATCATGCTGGCCGTCCTCGGTGTGGTGAGCCTCGTCTGCACCTGGGCGCTCGTCGAGACCAAGGATCACGCGCTGTAACCACAGCAGGGGTGTCCGGACTTCAGACAGTTACGGACACCCCGCACCGGGAAGTATGTCGTGCATCACACCGAATCGAGTAAATTCGTAGATGAGAGGGTCCGCTGCGGCGGCCCCTCTCATAGGTGCCTGAAGAGGCAACCGGAGAGGACAGAACACATGAGTACGCCGCTGCCCAGCTATACGTCCGGAGTATGGGACGGTCCGATGCTGGGCGACACCATCGGTGACAACCTGGATCGCACGGTTGCCGCGCACGGGGACCGCGATGCACTGATCGACCATGCCAGCGGTCGACGATGGACGTACCGGGAGTTCGCCGAGCAGGTGAACGGACTCGCTGCCGGACTCCTGTCCCGTGGTGTGGGGAAGGGCGATCGGGTAGGGATGTGGGCTCCCAACTGTCCGGAATGGACGTTCACGCAATATGCGACGGCAAAGATCGGCGCGATCCTGGTCAACATCAACCCGGCGTACCGCTCTCACGAGTTGCAGTACGTGCTCGAGCAGGCCGGGATCTCGACACTGGTGGCGGCGGCGAGCTTCAAGACTTCGGATTACGCGTCGATGATCGAGACGGTGCGGCCGCAGTGCCCCGATCTGACGTCGGTGATCCTGCTCGGTTCACCCGAGTGGGACTCAGTGCTTGCAGACGGGTTGGCGGCGCAGGCAAACGATCCGGCTCCGCTCGCCGCTGCTCAAGCCTCGTTGTCGGCCGACGATGCGATCAACATCCAATACACCTCGGGCACTACCGGTTTCCCGAAGGGTGCGACGCTGAGCCACCACAACATCCTCAACAACGGCTACTTCGTCGGCGAGTTGTGCCACTACAGCGAGGTCGATCGGGTGTGCATCCCGGTGCCGTTCTACCACTGCTTCGGCATGGTGATGGGCAACCTTGCGTGTACCAGTCACGGTGCTGCCATGGTTATTCCGGGCCCGGCGTTCGATCCGCGTGCTGCACTCGAAGCCGTGCAAGCCGAAAAGTGCACGTCTCTCTACGGCGTACCGACGATGTTCATCGCCGAGTTGGCGTTGCCGGACTTCGAGAGCTTCGATCTGTCGAGCCTGCGCACCGGCATCATGGCGGGCTCGCCCTGCCCGGTCGAGGTGATGAAGCAGGTCATCGATCGCATGGGAATGGCTGAGGTGTCCATCTGCTACGGCATGACGGAGACGTCGCCGGTGTCGCTGCAGACCCGCTCGGACGATTCGATTGCGCAACGCACCGAAACGGTCGGACGCGTCGGGCCGCATCTCGAGATCAAAATCGTTGACCCGGCAACGGGATTGACGGTACCGCGCGGAGAACCGGGCGAACTGTGCACCCGCGGGTACTCGGTCATGCTCGGTTACTGGGAGAACCCGGAAAAGACCGCCGAAGCGATCGACGCTGCCCGGTGGATGCACACCGGCGATATCGGAGTCATGGACGAGGCCGGGTACGTCGCGATCACCGGGCGCATCAAGGACATGGTCATCCGGGGCGGCGAGAATGTCTATCCGCGTGAGATCGAGGAGTTCCTGTACACCCACCCCGACATCCTCGACGCACAGGTGATCGGTGTGCCGGACGCAAAGTACGGCGAGGAGTTGATGGTGTGGATTCAGATGCGAGAGGGGGCACCCGAACTGGATGCCGACGCCGTACGCGCTTACTGCACCGGTAAATTGGCCCACTACAAGATTCCGCGCTACGTACACGTTGTCGACGAATTCCCGATGACCGTCACCGGCAAGGTGCGCAAGATAGCGATGCGCGAACAGGCAATGGAACTGATCGGGCAGGGCTGAGTCGTGTTCGATTCTTCAGGAGATCATGATCCGGTTCGCCCGGAGATCGCACTCTCCTGGAAACGCTCGCGGCTCAGTGGAGTCGACCCGTCTGCGGCGATCGCAGTCGATACTGCCGACCAGGACGCAGAGAGTAGGCTGCTGCGCGCTGCGTCTCCGGTTCTCGACGAAGTCGCCCGCCAGATCGCGGGCACCGGGTTCTGCGTCCTGTTGGCTGATCGAGAGTGCCGAGTGGTCGCCTCGGTGTACTCCGACAGTCGAGTCGAGCGGACGATAGAGCGATTGGGCGTCGTCAACGGTTCGCGATTCGGCGAAGAGCACGCGGGCACCAACGCGCTCGGGACGCCTCTCGAAGTGGGCCGAAGTGTGGTGATCCACGGTGACGAGCATTTCCTCGACAGTCTCAAGGGATTGAGCTGTTACGGTCAGCCGATCCTGCATCCCGTCACGCGGCGCGTCGAGGGAATTCTCGACATGACCGGTGTTGTCTCGCAGGCCAACCCGCTGTTCGCGCCCTTCCTGGCGCGTGCGGCAGCGGACATCGAGAAGCGGCTGCTCGAGGGCTCGAAAGCGTCGGAGCAGCGATTGGTCGACGCGTTCCAGCGAGTTTCCCATCAACGCAACATTGCCGTCGCGGCCATCGGCGACGACATCCTGCTGAGCAACCGAACCGCCTTGGATCTGCTCGACACCGCCGACCACGTATCGCTCCGTTCCTTGATCGCCGACCTCAACCCGGACCAATCAAGGTTGGTAACAGTCGAATTGGCGTCCGGTGCGCTCGCGCGAGTTCAAGCCGACCGGATTTCCGGGGCCGACGGTGGTGCGCTCTTCCTGGTCGAACCACTTCAACGTGAGCGGGCGCCGATCCGCAGAACACACGAGCGGGCACCGTCTCCAGGTGAACGACTGCGTCGGGACCTGATGCGAGCCCGGGCCAGTGCTGCCGCCGTGGCGATCTCGGGTGAGGCGGGCTCCGGTCGAACGTCGGCGGCATCAGACGTCGTGGGCAGTGTCGACGCGAGTTGGCTCGATGCCACGCGAATCGCATTCGACGGCCGTGAGCAATGGGTCACGGACCTCGTCCGCGCTGCTCGCAAGCATTCGGGAGTCGTCGTGATCGAACAGGTGCAACTTCTTCCCGATTCGGTGTTGCCGCTGGTCGCAGATCTGATCGACGCCAGTGCGGATGGTCCGAGGATCGTGCTGACGAGCGGCGCGGTAGCGGATCTACCGCCGGCCATCGCATCGCTGATCTCGCGTTGTGCTTCCAGAGTTGCCATCACCCCGCTGCGTGAGCGACAAGCCGAGATCGCCGAGTTGGCGCAGGCGATGCTGGAAGGGATATCACCCGAGTTGAGGTTGACTGCCAGCGCTGCCGAAGCACTCGCGGCGGCCAGTTGGCCGGGCAATCTGGCCGAATTGCGCGTCGTGCTGCACCGCGCCTCGGACGGACGCTCGAGCAATCGCATCGACGTCGCCGATCTGCCCGAGGACTACCGCACCACCACCAAGGTGTCGCGGTTGGCAGGGCGGGAGAAGGCCGAGCGTCAGGCGATCATCGGAGCGTTGAAAGACTGCGGCGGCAACAAGGTTCACGCGTCGGCGCAACTCGGAATCAGCCGAAGCACTCTCTACACACGGATGCGGGCGCTGGACATCACTGTGTAGTTGACTGTCCGAATCGAGTTGTACAAAGTTCGGACAGTTAGCGCCCCCGAAAGCGCGGAAGTATGGCGTGCATCACATTCGCACCTCACTACTTCAGGGGAGTTTCCGATGACGGCAGTAGCCGAACCCACCATCAGTTCCGCGGTACAGGGTTTCCTGAACGGACCGAAGAAGCTCTACATCGGCGGCGAATTCGTCGACGCCGCTTCGGGTCAGACCTTCGCGACGTACAACCCGGCTGACGGACAGAAGCTCGCAGACGTGGCGCACGGACAGGCCGAAGACATCGACCGCGCGGTGCGTGCCGCTCGCACTGCCTTCGAAGACGGACCCTGGTCACGGATGAAGGCAAACGAGCGCGAGCGCATGATCTGGCGCGTCGGCGACATTCTCAGTGCCCGCGCCGAAGAATTCGGCCAGCTCGAAGCTCTCGACAACGGCAAGTCCGTTGCCATCGCCACCGCAGTCGACGTGGCCTGGGCCGCAGACGTTTTCCGCTACTACGCGGGCTGGGCCACCAAGATCGAAGGCAGCACGGTCAACGTGTCCATGCCCTTCTCTCCCGGCGGCGAGTTCCACGCATACACGCTGCGTGAGGCCATCGGCGTCTGCGGTCTGATCGTGCCGTGGAACTTCCCGCTCCTCATGTCGTCGTGGAAGCTTGCCCCCGCGCTCGCGGCCGGCAACACCGTGATCCTCAAGCCCGCCGAGCAAACCCCGCTCACCGCACTGCTTCTCGCAGAGGTCTTCGAAGAAGCCGGCTTCCCGCCCGGCGTCGTCAACATCGTTCCCGGCTTCGGTGACGCCGGCGCGGCACTGTCCGGTCACGACGACGTCGACAAGGTCGCGTTCACCGGTTCGACCGAAGTGGGCAAGAAGATCGTCGACGCAGCCAAGGGAAACCTGAAGAAGGTCACCCTCGAGCTCGGTGGCAAGAGCCCCAACATCGTGTTCGCCGACGCGGATTTCGATTCCGCAGTGGAGGGTTCGCTCAACGCCTGGCTGTTCAACCACGGGCAGTGCTGCGTTGCGGGCACTCGCCTGTACGTCGAGGACACCATCTTCGAGAAGTTCACCGAGGCCGTCGCGCACGCTGCGAGCCAGGTCAAGATCGGACCAGGACTCGATCCCACCACCCAGCTCGGACCGCTCGTGTCGCAGGAGCAGTTCGACAAGGTCACCGGCTACTTGCGTGAGGGAATCGCCGACGGCGCACGTGCACTCACCGGCGGCAACCGCTGGGGCGATCAGGGCTACTTCGTCGAGCCGACCGTCTTCGTCGACGTCAAGCCCGAATTCTCGATCGTGCAGGAGGAGATCTTCGGACCGGTCGTGGCGGCGTTGCCGTTCAACGCGGACGACGGACCCATCACTGCCGCAAACGATTCCATCTACGGCCTCGCTGCGGGCATCTGGACCCGCGACATCTCCAAAGCCCACCGCACGGCCAAGCGCCTGAAGGCCGGCTCGGTGTGGATCAACCAGTACAACGGATTCGACACCGCGATGCCCTTCGGTGGATACAAGCAGTCCGGCTGGGGCCGCGAACTCGGCGCTTCGGCAATCGACCTCTACACCCAGACCAAGGCCGTCAACATCGCCCTCTGACCGACCCCATCGCACATTCTCTCGTCCGACAATCAAGGAGATCACCAGTGAAGACCAAAGCTGCTGTACTGCTCGAGCCCGGAAAGCCTTTCGAGATCATGGAACTCGACCTCGACGGCCCGGGTGTGGGCGAGGTACTGATCAAGTACACCGCTGCCGGACTGTGCCATTCGGATCTGCACCTCACCGACGGTGACCTCCCACCGCGTTACCCGATTGTCGGCGGACACGAAGGTTCGGGCATCATCGAAGAGGTCGGGCCCGGCGTCACGAAGGTCAAGCCAGGCGACCACGTCGTGTGTAGCTTCATTCCCAACTGCGGCACGTGTCGCTACTGCTCGACCGGGCGTCAGAACCTGTGCGACATGGGTGCCACCATCCTCGAAGGTTCGATGACGGACGGTTCCTTCCGATTCCACGGCAACGGAATGGATTTCGGCGGAATGTGCATGCTCGGAACGTTCTCCGAGCGCGCAACAATTTCTCAGCACTCGGTAGTCAAGATCGACGACTGGCTTCCC
This sequence comes from Rhodococcus sp. NPDC056743, assembly GCF_042790355.1. Lineage (NCBI taxonomy): Bacteria > Bacillati > Actinomycetota > Actinomycetes > Mycobacteriales > Nocardiaceae > Rhodococcus > Rhodococcus sp. NPDC056743. Next base: position 963,135 of record NZ_JBHTZI010000001.1, read on the forward strand.
TTGGAGACGGCGGTAGTTGTCGGCTGCGGCGTACCGTCGGGTTGGGGAACGGCAGTCAACGCCGGTAACCTGCGCGCCGGCGACACTGCGGTGATCTACGGCATCGGTGGTCTCGGCATCAACGCAGTCCAGGGCGCGGTTTCGGCGGGCTGCAAGTACGTCGTGGTGGTCGATCCGGTTGCTCTCAAGCGTGAGACCGCACTGAAGTTCGGTGCCACGCATGCCTTTGCGGATGCAGAGAGCGCGGCTGCCAAGGTCAACGAGCTGACCTGGGGACAGGGCGCCGACGCTGCGCTCATCCTTGTCGGCACCGTCGACGAGGATGTGGTCAGCGCAGCGACAGCAGTCATCGGTAAGGGCGGAACCGTGGTGATCACGGGTCTCGCCGATCCGGCCAAGCTGACCGTTCACGTGTCGGGTACCGACCTCACGCTGAATCAGAAGACGATCAAGGGCACGCTGTTCGGATCCATGAATCCGCAGTACGACATCGTGCGACTGCTGCGTCTCTACGATGCCGGCCAACTCAAGCTCGACGAACTGATCACCAAGACCTACAGCCTCGAGGACGTCAACCAGGGCTACCAGGATCTGCGTGACGGCAAGAACATCCGTGGCGTGATCATTCACGACAAGTAGGACCTGTGCTGTGCGCCTTTGTTAACCGCCCGCGGTTAACAAAAGCGCACAGCAAATTTTTGTCGTTTTATGTTAATGAAAAGCAAAAACAAAAACCAGAAAAAATCGAAAAACCAAAGAG